>CAWHNC010000080.1:0-96688 GCA_963830245.1 Nitrospirota bacterium | reverse complement strand
CTCCCTCAGGGTCTTTGAGGACAGGCATGGCTTTTTTCTGTATCAGCGTAACATCGATATCCCCCGGGAGATCGAGAGACAGTCCGGTTTTGCCATATTTCATATTAATATTCATATCGGTATTATCTGTCCTCCAGCGAAAAACATTGCTATCGGCATGCCGCTTACCTAACTCTAAGCTGTCTAACCCGACAATTGGCTTAACCTAATGATTTACTATTACATAATATGTTATTGCTGTCAAGAATTACTATAATTTTGAGCCGACCCCTGAGGCTGTTCAGTTGCTCCTGCCTGTTTAACGTTTTACCTCAATGCCGGCCATTTTTTCATAATAGCGGACCAGGCTCCCATGGTCCGCGTCACCCAGTCCTTCGACTTTAAGTGCCTGCATAATTTCCATTACGGAAGCGGTAAGCTGCAATGGCACTCCGATTGAGTGAGAGGTCTCCAGGACGTTATTGAGATCTTTAACGTGAAGGTCGATCCGAAACCCGGATTGAACTTCGGTCCATTATGAGCGGGGCTTTAGCATCCAGCACGGCGCTGCCGGCAAGTCCGCCGCGGATGGCCTGATAAACGAGGTCAGGGTCCACGCCGGCTTTAGCAACAAGCACCAGGGCCTCAGACATTGCGGCAATGTTGAGTGCAACTATGATCTGGTTCGCCAGTTTTGCTACATTACCTGCTCCTGCACTTCCGACAAGCACAACAGAACTTGCCATGGTTTTCAGTACAGGGTAGCACTTATCAAAAATCTCTTTTTTGCCGCCCACCATCACTGAAAGAGTGCCTTCTATGGCCTTAGGCTCACCGCCGCTAACTGGCGCATCAAGCATTTCTATGCCTTTCTCATCCAGCCTGGCAGCCATTTCACGACTTACCAGCGGAGCAATAGAACTCATATCTATGACGACAGAACCTTTCCCCGCGCCTTCGATGATTCCGGCATCCCCCAAAACCACTTCCCTCACTTGGGGGGAATTGGGCAGCATCGTGATGATGATCTCCGCCTGCTGGGCCACTTCCCTCGGATCAGCCGCAGCTTTCGCCCCGGCAGCGACAAGCTCATTCACCGCGCCCTTGCTTCTATTGAAAACAACAAGCTGATACCCTGCTTTCAGCAAATTCCTGCTCATAGGCTTTCCCATTATTCCAAGACCTATAAAACCTATTTTCATCTTTTGTTCACCCCTTCCTTTATTATAGATTGTTATAAAACCGTCAGAGTTTGTAGCCGAATTCCGTTATCCATGCAAAAGAAGACTTGCTGTCAGGAACAGGCACGTATTCAAGGCCGACATGGCCCCGGTACCCTGATGCATCGATTTCTTTAAAAATGAACGGATAGTTTATTTCCCCGGTACCGGGCTGATGGCGCCCGGGATTATCGGCTACCTGGATATGACCGATTTTATCTATATTCTTGCGTAAGTTGACTGTCAGTTCACCTTCTTCCCTTTGAGTGTGGTAAACATCAAACTGAACGAATACATTCGGCATGCCCGCATCGTCAATAAGTTTCAGCGCCTGATCCATCCGATTGAGAAAAAAACCAGGTATATCGAAATGATTAATCGGTTCAACCACAAGTCGCAACCCATTTTCCTGTAATACTTTTGCAGCATACCGCACATTCCCTACCAGGGTTGACCATTGTTTATCGTCATCATAACCAGGTATTCTCTTACCAGCCAAACAATTCAGCCCACCAACCCCGAGTTTAAGCGCATAGTCGACTGCTTTTGCAACTCCGGCACGGAATTCATCGACTCGTTCCGGATTTACGGCAAATCCCCTCTCACCTTCATCCCATTTGCCGGCCGGGAGATTAAACAAAACCTGTGTTAACCTGTTTTGCTCAAGTTTAGCCTTCAGTTCGACCGCTTCGAATTCATAAGGGAATAAATATTCGATGGCTGAAAACCCCGCGTCCCTTGCCGCTTCAAAACGCTGCATAAATTCAACTTCGGTAAATAGCATCGTCAAATTAGCTGCAAACTTCGGCATAATTTCCTCCTCGTGAAGTTAAGTCGCAAAATAATTATAACATACCCGCGGTCACGTCAACGGCTGATTTAATCGCAACAATAATAGCTAGTTACGAGTAAAAACCCTACAGGCAGACACTTGAACGTACGCATGATATTAGTTCATGGCTTCACATACGCATAGCCTTCATGTTGTTTCTTTATAATCTCGGTTATGCCGGCAGGCACTACCGAAACAAAAGATGGCAGATCTTTCTCTTTCAGGCAGACAACCCCTGCGGAGCACAATTTATTTAGAGAGTTTCTGCAAACAAGGAATTTTACGCCCTCTTCAGAAAAGCTTTCCATTGTCCTGACCTTGTCCGCATCGGTATAGACAACAACAGAAGGTCCGTTGGCGAGCACTGTCACATCCACATTATCCCTTCCCACATCGTACAAGAGATTTGTGATATTTGTGAAGGCAACATCCCACCGGTCAACTTCATTGACATGAAATAAAACTTTTAATTTACTCATGATAATCACCTCACTGTGATCAGGCAAATGCATTGTTATACTTGCCTTAAATGTCGCACCAGGCGGCGTTTTTTTAATTAACCGTTACGATAGGTTACCATCTTCCCTCTGTACGGCTGTTATAATAACAAGGCAGAGTGGAAGATAGCAAAAACCTGGTATTGTAGAAATCAGGACAGGGTAGGGCGCTATCCTCCATAATTCTTTTTTTCCCTTGGAATAATGTAAAATAGTTTTATATTAAGAAGCAGTGGTTGTGTTAGTACTACACTAATTTAACGCATTGAATATATGAATAAATATTACATATCCACATTTGGATGCCAGATGAATGTTCATGATTCGGAAAAGATATCTGGTATTTTAAAGGCGGAAGGGTATATTGAAGCAGATAGCCCGAAGGATGCAGACCTCGTTATTTTCAATACCTGCAGCATACGCCAAAAAGCTGAACAAAAGTTCTATAGTGAATTGGGTAGGATAAAGGAGCTTAAAAAAAGAAAACCCGGACTTATTATTGCCGTGGCTGGTTGCATTGCACAGCAGGAGGGTAAAAAAATTTTAAAGAGAGTGCCGTATGTAGACCACGTCATGGGTCCACAGAACATACATATGGTCGGAGATATTCTGAAGTCAAAGGCCCATAGAATTGCTGTTAACGAGAACCCGCTTATAGCCGAAACAGAACTTCCCGTCGACAGAAAGGATGAGCTAAGGGCATGGATAAACATTATGTATGGATGCAATAACTATTGCAGCTACTGCATAGTTCCGTATACGAGGGGCAGGGAGCGAAGCAGGCCCAGCGCTGCAATTCTCGAAGAAATTAAAGGACTTGCTGAAAAAGGATATGTGGAAGTAACACTTTTAGGACAAAATGTCAATTCATATGCAAGCGATATAAGTTTTCCTCAATTACTTAAAGCAGTGGATAAAATAAAAGGAATCAGGCGTGTCAGATTTGTAACATCCCATCCAAAGGACCTTTCTGATGATCTGATTGCGGTTATTCGGGACTGTGGGACAGTGTGCGAGCATATCCATCTGCCTCTTCAATCAGGATCAACCAGGATCCTCTCTTTAATGAATCGTATGTATAACTATAATGATTATATGAATAAAGTTGACAAATTACGTAAGGAAATACCTGGAATTGCAATAACTTCAGATATTATCGCTGGATTCCCTGATGAAACGGTTGAGGACCATCGCCTCACTATTCAGGCTTTGCATGATATTAATTTCGACGGTATCTTTGCTTTTCATTATTCATTAAGGTCTGGAACCAGGGCAGCTGCAATGGGTGGGCAGCTTGAAGATTCGATTAAATTGTCAAGACTTAATGAAATAATTGAAGTGCAGAATGATATTTCTGAAATGAAAAACAAGGCCCTTCTGAATAGTGTTCAAGAGACACTTTTAGAAATGCCTGATGAAAAATATCCGGAAAAAATGTTAGGGAGGACGCGAACGAATAAAATAGTAAGTGTTACTTTAAATGAAACATATAGAAAATTTAAGCCCGGCAATTTTGTTAATGTAAGCATTATAAAAGCAAACAGGCATAGTCTTGAAGGAAAAATAAAGGCATGAGAATCTCTATCCTGACGCTGGGCTGTAAAACAAATCAGGCCGAAAGTTTTTCTATTGAAGGAAATTTGAAGCGCTCAGGCAATGAGATTGTTGATATTTCTGATAATCCGGATTTATGCATCATTAACACTTGCACAGTTACAGCCAAAGCTGACCGTCAATCAAGACAATTGATATATAGGGCTTTAAGAAACAGTGCTAAAGTTATTGTTACAGGCTGTTATTCCGAGCTCAATACTGATGAAATAAAAAGTTTGGGAACTACAATTGATATTATTAAAAATAGTGAAAAAGAAACCCTTATAAGCAAATTAATCACCTGTAATACAGGCGATTTATGCATTTACAACCAGTATCCGCGACATAGGCCTATAGTTAAAGTGCAGGATGGATGCAACTATTCATGCAGCTATTGCGCTATCCAAAAAGCAAGAGGAAGGTCTCGAAGTGAATCATTCGATGAAATAATAAAGAAAATCAATGAATATACTGAGTCAGGTTATAAGGAGGTTGTACTTACGGGTATACATCTCGGCGCCTATGGTCTTGATTTAAAATTCAAGAAAAAACTCTCAGATCTCTTAAGGTTAATACTTAAAGAAACATCTATGACAAGAATAAGGCTCAGTTCGATAGGAATAAATGAAATAAATGACGAACTGCTCGATACAATGAGAGATAGCAGAATATGCAAACATCTGCATATACCTCTTCAGAGCGGTGATGATTCTATTCTAAAAACAATGGACAGAAAATATTCTACAGCTTCTTTTATGAATAGGCTTGAAAGCATTACTGAAATGTTCCCTGATATTGCTATTGGCACTGATGTTATTACGGGATTCCCGGGAGAGGGAGACGAAAGCTTCCTGAAAACATGCCGTTTTATTGAAGCTGCTCCATTTTCATATATTCATGTTTTCCCTTACTCGACAAGACCTGGAACCAGGGCGGCCTCACTTGATGGTCAGATCCCATATTTTATTAAAAAACAAAGAGTTACCATTCTGAAAACCATTGGTGATTCAAAGAAAGGTGATTACCTGACAAGACACCTTGATAAAACACTTGAAATACTTGTCGAAAACAGGACCGCTGAGGGATATGTAGGCACCAGTGCCAATTATATCAAGGTTCTGATAGCAAGCGACTTTGATCTTGGGGAAGAAACGCTGGTAAATGTTAGGGTTACAGGAATCAGGAATTACCAGGCGCTCGCAATCCCTACTAAATTATTATCAACCCTTTAACATATAATTCTTTTTCTTGCCTACAACTTATACAGTATAGGTAAAACACTGCATTGTCGCTTTTACCGGCTAATTTTTACATCGTTTATAACAACTTATCAACATTAGTTGTTTATAGAATATGTCTGATAAGATATATTATGTAAAGTTTTATAAGTGATGATATCTAGTAAAAACAAATAGTTGCATGACTATTCTGTCACTATGTCAAATTCCTACGAAATGTCTTTGAATTGTCAAAAACCCGTAATCAGCTGTCATATTTGGTCGAAATATCTACAAAATGCCGGGAAACACGATAAACGCTTCTCTTACCTCACGATTCCGTCGTTCCCGAAGTCCTTTGGATACCCGCCTCCCCGCCCCAAAAGTCTGAGGCTTTTTTTTGATCCGCCAGGTATACGATGCATACGATTTCTTTTAAACTTTGACTTGTTGTATTTTGTTGTTTTTAATTGGCAAGAATGATATAGTGTATAGTTATGAATTTTTCTAAAATGCTTATCCGAACGATCCGGGATATCCCCTCTGAGGCTGAGGCAATCAGCCATAAGCTTATGCTTCGTGCTGGATTTGTCAGGCAGCTTGCGGCAGGATTGTACATTTATCTTCCTCTTGGACGCAGAGGGTAATGCGCAGAATTACTGCAATACTAAGGGAAGAAATGGATGCTATCGGTGCTCAGGAGATATCGATGCCGATTTTGCATCCTGCTGAAATATGGCAGAAAACTGGTCGGTGGTCTGAAATAAAGGATGCTATGTTCCGTTTAAGGACCGGACAGGAAGGGATATGTGTCTCGCCATGACCCACGAGGAAATTGTGACCTGGCTTGCGTCCAGGGAGCTGAAATCCTATCGAGACCTCCCCCAGATATGGTACCAGATCGAGACCAAACTCAGGGATGAGGCGCGGCCTAAGAGTGGTATCTTGCGTACAAGAGAATTCATTATGAAGGACAGCTACAGTTTTGATCTTGATGAGGAAGGCCTTGATATTAATTATAATAAGCATGCTGATGCTTATCATAAGATATTCAAACGGTGCGGCCTTAAATTCTATCAGGTCGAGTCGGATACCGGCATGATGGGTGGTGCTGCAGCCCATGAGTTCATGGCGCCAAGCCCGGCAGGAGAGGATGATATTGTCTTATGCGACCAATGTGATTATAAAGCAAATATCGAGGTGGCCCAGTCAGTGTCCACTACCCTGGAGGATTATGAATGGCAGCTTGAAGAAATCCATACTCCTGACAGGAGAACTATAAAAGATGTATCGTCATTTCTGAATATTGGTCCCGCCTATTTTATAAAAAGTTTGCTGCTGATTTCATCAGAGGCCCCTGTCCTGGTTCTTATCAGGGGGGATCAGGAGTTACATGAGAAAAAGCTTGCAATGTTAATTGGCAACTTTAGACCTGCTTCAAAAGATGAGGTACTTTCTATACTTGGTGTTGAGACAGGATTTATTGGCCCGATGTCGCACACAATACGTATTCTTGCTGACCTTTCCCTGAAAGAAGGCACTTATATAACTGGAGCAAACAAGGTAGATTATCACATTAAAGGCATTACTTCAGGTAGGGATTTTAAGGCTGAATGGCACGACCTTCACTTGGCAAGAGAAGGTGATGGCTGTCCAAAATGCAAGGGTCTGTTACGAATGGAGAGAGTGATCGAGATCGGGAATATTTTTAAATTGGGAATTAAGTATTCGAAAGCCCTGCATGCCGTATTTCTGGACAGTGCTGGCCTGGAAAAGCCTTTGATTATGGGTAGTTATGGCATCGGTCCTGCCAGGATTGCTGCTGCTGCAGTTGAGCAGAATTATGATAAAGACGGAATAATCTGGCCAAAGAGTATTGCTCCATTTGATGTTGAGATTATACCGCTGAATGTATCTGATGCCAAGACAAGGGAGACTGCAGAATCATTACACGGCTCTCTTAAGGATCATGCCTTGGAAGTTCTGCTTGACGACCGTGATGAGAGACCTGGGGTAAAGTTCAAAGATGCTGATCTTATCGGGATTCCAGTTCATTTGATCATCGGTGAAAAATCCCTTAAAAATAACATGATAGAAGTTAAAATAAGACGCACAAGTGAAATACTTAAAGTGCAGCTCGAAGATGTAGTTGGTACAATTCTTAAGATAGTGAATGATAAGGCAATCCTCTAACCCCCCCTTCCCTGATGCTGCAATAGACATTGGCGCCAATACGCTCAGATTATTGATTGGCTTTGTTGATAACGGGAAATTAATACGTCTTTCCTCAGAACGTTCTGTGACTCGTCTTGGTAGGCACATAACGCAAAAAGGAATGCTTGATGAAGATAGTATCGAAAAGTCAATCAGATCACTCATTAAATTTAAAGCATCAATGGAAAAATACAAGACATGTAAAACCATTGCAGTCGGGACCAGTGCTCTGCGTGATGCATCCAACAGCCCGGAGTTCATTCAAGCAGTTAAGGACAAGACAGGCTTTTCCATAAGTATTATAAGTGGCGATGAGGAAGCTGAGTTGACAGTCCTTGGCATCTTAGGCAATGCGCCAGCGCCTTCAATGCCTGCCATTATCACAGACATAGGCGGAGGCAGCACTGAATGGATATTGTGTGACACCGCCACCGCAATAGCAGCAAAAAGTAGTCTTCAAATAGGGGCACTTAGGTTGCATGAACGCTTTATTCACAGCGATCCACCTGCTCAGGCTGAAATTGACAATATAAAAAATGAGGTATTTGAATCGGTTACGGAATCATTTCGAAAGTTACCGATTAATGCCTTAATCGATGCCGGCGGGATTAAAAGCTTTGTCGCAACAGGCGGTACCGCCACAACCGTTGCAGCAATCGATATGGGTCTTGGCGCCTATGATGCTAACCGTATCCATTTGCACACTATTCTTTATAGTACACTTAAGACACAACTTGAGCAATTATCATCTATCCCCTTATATAAACGCACTAATATCAGAGGCCTCGAACCGGAAAGGGCTGATATAATAATTCCGGGTATTATTATTCTTTTAATATTAATGGAAATACTCAAAACTGACTCTTTAACAATCAGTGAATACGGATTGCTTGAAGGAATACTCTTAAAGTCGGGTGATAGGTCATAGGCTATAGGTCATAGGTTTTTCTTTATTGCCTATCACCCATTACCAATTACCTATTACCTATAACCTATCCTTTTTAAATATGTTATAATGCTACTCATGGAACAAGTTTTTAAGCGTCCGGCATATATGAAAAAGACGGCGCTCCGCTATTGTCCTGGTTGCGGCCATAGCCTTGCACATCGTTTGATCGCCGAAGTAATTGAGGAACTGGGCATCAGAGATAGGGTCATAGGTATTGCCCCGGTCGGATGTGCTGTCTTTGCATATGATTATTTCGATTTCGATATGATTGAAGTTGCACACGGCAGACCACCTGCGGCAGCCACCGGAATGAAAAGAACACGCCCCGACAGTATTATCTTCTCGTACCAGGGTGATGGTGACCTTGCAGCAATCGGTACCGCAGAAATCGTCCATGCTGCAAACAGAGGAGAAAATATAACAGTCATTTTTATCAATAATGCTACCTACGGCATGACTGGCGGACAGATGGCGCCGACAACATTGGTGGGGCAGAAAACAACGACAACACTAAAGGGAAGGAATATTAAGTCAACTGGCTACCCGCTCCATGTCGCGGAGATGCTTGCCACTATAGATGGGGTCTCTTTTATTGCGAGAACATCTTTGGATTCTGTGAAAAACCTTTTGACAACAAAAAAGATGATAGAAAAATCTTTCAGATACCAGATGGAAGAAAAAGGGTTCAGCATGGTTGAGATTCTGTCTCCCTGCCCTACTGATTGGGGCCTCTCGCCCAAGAAATCGGTTGAATGGCTAAGGGACAAAATGATGGATGTTTATAAACTTGGGGTTTTTAAAGATACGCCGCTCAAATAGCGACAGGAACCGATGGAACATACAATCTTTATAGCCGGATCAGGCGGACAGGGAACTCTTTTCCTTGGCAGGCTGATGGCACATGCCACCCTACTTGAAAATAAAGAAGTTACATGGATGCCTTCTTACGGTGCGGAAATGCGTGGAGGCACTGCAAATTGTACGGTCATCATATCTGATGAGATGATCGGCTCTCCCGTAATCCTGAACCCTCATATTCTTGTTGTTATGAATGATGCGTCTTATAACCTCTTTACCGGGAGGCTTCGTCCAGGTGGAATACTATTATACGATTCATCTCTTATCACCAGGACTGACCACAGGGATGACATCAAGGTGCTGGGCGTGCCGGCAAGCATGTTGTCGGCGACAATGAACAGCACAAAGCTTGCAAACATGGTGATAATGGGGGCTTTTATTTCATCCACCGGCATATTGTCGCTTGATTCAGTAGTTGCCGCTCTCAGCGATATTACACCCTCGAACAGAAAAAACACGATAGACCTGAACAAACAACTAATAGCGAAAGGATTCGAGATCATTGAAAATAAGAAAGGCCTCTGTAGCTGACGTAAAAAAGATCCATCAATTTGTAAACTGTTTTGCAAAAAAAGAGGAAATGCTGCCCCGTGCGCTTAACGAATTATATGAGGGGGTCAGAGATTTCTTCATTTATGAGGATAAGGGAGTAATAAAAGGCGTATGTGCACTCCGAATTTTGTGGGAAGACCTTGCAGAAATACGCTCTCTGGCCGTTAGTGAAGCGGACCAGTTACGGGGTATCGGCAAAACGCTTGTCAGGAAATGTCTCAGGGAAGCCTCAGAACTCGGCATTAAAAAAGTTTTTGCCCTTACCTACCAGCCCCAATTCTTTGGAAAAATGGGCTTCAAAGAAATCGACAAGTCCAAACTTCCGCAGAAGATATGGGGGGATTGCCTGAAGTGCCATAAATTTCCGGACTGCGATGAGCATGCAGTAATTATTACTCTGAAGGGATAACCTTCAATTGTATTTTTATATCGGACTTCGCTCGTAGTTCTTCAATATAGTTTTTCAATTGTTTGTTCGTCTCAAGCTCTAACAGGTACTTTTCAATTTCATCTCTCACCGCAATATAATCCTGCCCTTTGAACCGGCCCCTGTTCTCATTGTAGAAACGCTCCATGTCCTCTTCCCTGATTATTATGGCCGGTTTTATCTTTATATCAATATATTCCTTCACCAGTTCATCGTTGTCGGGAGCTTCCAGCCGCATATTTTTTGCTTCCTCAACCAGGAGCAGATTATTGATCATGGCATTGATTATTTCTGAATCTGAAACATTGCCCAGCCTCTTTCTTGTCTTCTGCGCATTTTTCTGGAACTCTGAAAGAGTGATTGCGTTATTATTTACGTACGCAACTACCCTCTCGATGATTTCCGCATGCGAATATGAGGAAGACAGAAGGCAGAATACAAAGCAGAGAAGGCAGACACAAGAAAATACAGGAAATTGTGAGTAGTGTTCTTTGGCTATCTGCCCATTGCCCATTGCCCTTTGCCTTCTAAAATGCCTGACCGATGCTGAAATGTATTGCACCAAGGCTTTCCCCCTTCTCTCTGCTCAATTTGACCCCGTAGTCAATGCTCAAGGGCCCAACCGGAGTCTTGTATCTAAGACCCAGACCGGTTGTGAACTTAAGCTGTTCAGGATTTATATCCTGAATTTTTCCCCATACATTTCCCGTATCGACAAAAGTGACAAGACCGAATCCCCGTCCCACATCGGTCCTGAGTTCAAAATTGCCCATAACGAAGGCATCACCTCCGAGAGGCGTCCCATCGGCGCCTTTAGGTCCCAATGTATCCTGGTCGTAACCCCTGACCGTTGTTCTCCCGCCTAAAAAGAACCGCTCGACTAACGGCAGTTCGTGGGTATGATTGTAGCCCTCAGCTACTCCGCATCTCAGCGAAACAGCAAGCACCAACCTGTTGCTCAGGCGTTGGTAATTATTGACATAGCCCGATAATTTCAGAAAATCTGTTTCAGAGAAAAGGAACGAAGAGGCCGTTCTTAATGATACTCCGGCAAGTATCCCCTTTGCCGGATCGAAAGGATTATCTCTGGTATCGTAAATCAGCGCAGGACGCACTCCGCTTATAATAAGAGTACCTGTGTCTTCCCTGCTCAATATTATATCGGGCTGCACATCTTTTGTGTCTACGACCGAAAAATCATAACTTAAAGTCGCTTTTATTGTATCGCTCAGCTTTCTTTCTACTCCGGCACTTGCGGTCTCCCTTGTGAGGCGATAGCTCGTCTCCTCGGTATCGATATTAAACTCTCTCTTATTTTCATATAAGAGTGACGATTTGAAAGTCAAACCCGTGTCAAGAAAGTACGGTTCGGAATATGAAAGGATAAATCGTTTTTCGAGGGTGCTTATTTCTGTTCTGAAAGAGGCCTGCCTGTCCATGCCGAACAAGTTCCTGTAACTGATGTCGATAAACCCCCTGTATTTTTCATACTCGCCATAGCCCAAGCCAAAATCCACTGCCCCTGCGTCGGCCTCTTTGAATTTATAGAGAACATCTCTTTCGGGGCCGTTTTTTTCAGACGGAACGACTGTAATAACGGTAAAAAGCCCTAGACGATAGAGACGTTCTCTCTCCCTGATCAGCTCGCTGTAATCGAAGGGAGCGCCTGTTTTATGGGTAAGCTGACGTTCGATGACCTCCAGCTTTGTTTTGTCATTGCCGATGAAAATGTTTTTGCCGAAAAAAGTCCTCTCGCCTTCACTAACATTGAAAACAATACTCACGGACGATTCCGATATTTTCCTGTCAATGTTGACTTTTACCTCAAGAAAACCCCGGTTGCCATAAAATTCAATTATTTTGCGCTGCGCATCGGAGATATCCACCTCATTGTACGGGCTGCCGATTTTGAGAGGAATCAATTTTATTATCTCATCAGAAGAGAAAAATTTTGTGCCGGCCACTTTAATATCAGTGATCTTTCCTTGTTGCTTCTCATTAATAACAAATTTGATGTCGACTATATTGTCCTTCATCACTATTGCCGGCTCACCGACTTCAACATACAAATAGCCCAGGGCATGGTAAAAATCTGTGAGAACGTCCTTGTCCGACTCCAGGTCATCGGGGTTGTAGTAATCACCAGTTTTTGATACAAGAATAGCCCGCAACCTTTCCTCGGGGATAGCGGCGGCACCCTCAAACGTTATAGCGCCCACCTTATACCGGGTTCCTTCTGATATAAAGATGTCGAGCTTCATGGTGTCCTCGTTGGTCGATATTACCGGCGTAGCCTGAGCCAGAATAAAACCAGCCCGCTGATAGAGCTCTTTGATACCTGCTATGGTCTCCTCAATAAGATCATCGCTGACCTCGTTGATCTCAAAAAATGGCGCCTCTTTCATAAGATCGCCTGACTGAATTGTTTTATTACCGATAAAATTGACAGTAAGTCTCTTGCCCGGATCAAAATTTATGGTCAATACACCGTTACTATATGTATATTTCAGGGATGTTCCGACAAAGTTTTGTTTTTTGTAATAATTAAGTATTTTAGTTTTAAACCGGTCCATTTTTTCAAGATCGAAAATATCGTTGACTGAAAGCGTTAGATAGTTGTTGATTATGTCAGCACGAGAAGGGATTATAATCTGCTTGACGATTTCAGGCTGCCCTTCGTGAATAATTATTTCCATGGCGGCCTCATTTATTTGGCCTGGTATTACCGAATACGCGGCTTCGGCATCAACAAAACCTCTTCTATGCATTGCTTCTTTAAGTTTCGCAATACCCTCCTCGATTTTAAGCCGGTTAAAACGCTCTGTTTTGTCAAAGCCAAGCTGTTTTTTTATGAACCCTGTTGAGAAATGCTTATTCCCTTGAACCGCAATCAAAGCAATCACCGGCTTCTCTTTAACATTGACAACAATTACGGTTTTGTGCGGATCAAGACTTTCAATAACGATATCGTCAAAGATACCCATCAAAAAAGCGCGTTTAACGCCGGTGCTCAGGGCAGACCTGTCGATAGCGCGTCCCTTGTCAATATTAAGAAGATAAAGAAGCTCAGACTTTGGAATTGAATGCAGGCCTCTTACTTCGACCTGCCGCACAGTGACCGCCTTCTCAGGCAAAGGCTGATCAGCAGCATATATAACAGTCTGTCGGCTTATGGCGAGCAGACAAAAAATGAATACTAAATAATATATAAATCGCTTCATTCAGGTCCCGTGTTATTATTTGAAGCCAAAATGGAATTTAATGTCCCCGCCCAGAGCACCCAGTTCATCCCTGTCGCCGACAAGAGAAATGTTGGGTCCGAGAAGATATTCCAGTTTCACTACCTGTTCTTCACCTGAACCGGCAGCGGCGCTATAAGTAACATAAAGCTTGTCTCCAATCAACCGCTTTGAAACAGTCACCCTGGGAGAAACCGTCCCTGTCGTATTCGACAACGCCGAAGTAGTGGTCAGCGCGGACTCGGAGGATCTCAAAGATACTGAAGGTTCGATAGACAGGCGGTCCAGCCCGGTAATGGTCCTGAGGCGTTCTTCAAAGACATCCTGCATTTTTCCGGTAAGAAAAGATGTAGCTTCACCTGCACCTATGCCTCCTTCCAGGCCCCTCAGGTTTTTACCAATCTGACCGACAGTCAAAAGACTGAAGATATCGGCTTCAGCCAAAAAAGGATCGGAAGACAGAGAAAGAGTGAACTGATTGACGTATCCGTTCAGGTTGAGCCTGATATTGTAGTTTCTCACTTTAGTCTCGGCTGTAATGGTGAAATAAGGTGTTATTTGATCAGGGTTTGAAAAGTCCACGGTGGTCTGCAATATTTTAAACTCATTATTCCTGAAATAGACGAGACCCTCTTTTGCTATCAACTTTCCCAGAACAACCGGTTGGCTGACAGTCCCCCTCAAAAGAATATCTATCTGTGCCGACGCCTTAGCCACGTTATTGTCTATCAAAAGGTTATTGCCTGAGACCCGGATGTTCAACTTGGTATTGTCCGCTCTGGAGGATTCGACTGCCGGTCTCTCTTTCTGCCGGAACCCCAAAAGCCAACTTTTCCATTCGACCCTCTCAGTATATTTCGCTCTCATTATCTGCACATCTCCGAGAATTGATTGTGAGGCTAGCGTGCCCTGATAGTTGAGGTCGGCATTGAAATTAGTCCAGAAGTCCTTTGAAACAGAGGCAGTCACGTTCCTGAGGCGTGTGTTTAGCAGAAATCTCTTTATACTGAATTTTTGATGATATGCTTCACCAGTCGCAGTAACAGTGCCTCCTGAAAGTTTTCCTGAGGCGCTATCAAGTATAATCCGATCTTCATCGAAATAGAGATAAGCTGAAACCGAGGAGAGGCGGTAGCGGATATTTTTGAAGCCTAAAATGCCGTTGGATACATCCATGTCTCCGTTTACTTTCGGATCATTCCAGTCCCCGGTGATAGAGAATACAAAGGACGCATTGCCGTTTATTACATCGATATTTTTAGACAAAGTCTTAAGAGGCGCCAGGGAAGACGCGCCCTCAACAAGAAGATCATACCGCGAACCGATAGAAACAGAGCCGGTGAGCCTGAAATCCGAGGTATCACTTTTCATGGACAGGGCGGTCAATGAGAGTTTATTGTCTTGCAGTTTCAGGACAAAGCCTGAACTGTTGGTATAACCGGTCCCGTAAAGATAGACATGGATATTGTTGATGTTTGCCGTGGCATTTATATGGTCCTTATCACCCCTGGCAACAATATTACCCTTCAGGTTGACAAGCAGGTCACCGGGAACATCTTTCAAAAAACTTGCAGCTATAAAATCATACCGGGCAGATTGAAGGTCTGCAGAGACATTCCATGGAAGCTTTTCCGTGAGTTGCACTTCTCCCTGAAGGGTCATTTTTTTATCAAGAAGGCTGGCCGTCATGGTCGCATGTTTACCTTTAAGCGTTCCCTCTATATAACCGCTGCCCACAGGATGTCCCCTGTATCTTCCGGCATTGATATCGCCTCTTAATGTCAGTATAGGCTCTTCAAAAGTACCTGTGCCTCTCAGATCCAGGTTGGAAATAAAGATTGTATCAAAAAAGTTGCCTTCAAAAAGCTCCTTATACCGCGTCATGAGCTTTTCTCTATGTCTTTGAAGAATAATATCGGAGACCTTAATTGATTTGGCGGTCGCGTCGAAAGAAAACACATTGTGAGCTCCAACCGTCCCTGAAATGTCGACTGCTGAAGACCCCCTTTTTAAACGGACAGACTCCAGGTGAAATGCGCCGCCCTCGTAGGTGACGTGACCGTCTGCACTGTTAACGGCATATTGGTCTGATATAGTCATGCCGCTGCCATGAATATCTCCTGAGAGTTTTATTGCACTCAAGTCGCCGGAAAGATGAAAGTCAGTATTTAAAACACCGCTTACAGTCACCTTGTTGGTAAACATCCCGGCGAATGTCTTGATATCCAGATTGCGCAGCGAGACGGAAAGGTTGAAATCCGGTTTTTTTAAATCGAATAATGATGCGGCGCGCGGAAAAAGTATAGTGCCGGCCGCGCTGATTCTTTCCCCGGGAGATTGGGCTGAAAAATATTTGAGGGTCAAGCGGTTTTTCCTGTAAATCAGATCACCCTCTGAGGTATCAAAAATAAAGTCCCTATTGTTGACCAGCTCGGCGTCAGCGAGGTTTTTAGTGGCAAAGGTTGTAAGGTGAGTATCAAAATGCATGTCAATGACAGGGTCCTTCACACTTCCTGAAACTACATTAGAAAAGCGCGCCGGTCCTGATACGGCACTGAAATAAGGGGATGATAAATCCCTGATATCTGTTGTCTCCCCCGTCCCGCTAAAATTCAACGTGTTGTTTTTAAGGTCCAGAGATCCCGTGGTGTAAAGCTTCGATTTGCCGGTATCGAAAAACATCTGTTCAAAAGAGAGGATACCGTTATTCATAACGTAACCGCTTTTTATGTTCCTGACTCTGCCGAGCACGTCCCGGCCGGCAACTGTCCTTCTGTAAGAAAATTGGCCCTCGGGATCAAAGGCGCTGCCCGACGAAGACAGGGTTCCGCTCACTTTTCCTTCGGGCAGTATGCGCTGCAATCCTACAAGTTTTAAAAGACCTTCGCTGGAGACATCCTCTGCCTTTACTCTAACTTCAAAGTAATTGACAACGGGAAGCTTTATCATGCCTTCTGCACGCGCTTTACCCTGGAGAAGTTTTGCATTACCGTCCAGGAATTTCAGCTCCCCGTCATTATACAGGGCTTTGCAGTCCAGCTTATCAATCGGCACCCCAAAGAGATCGCCCTTTTCAAGCGACAATTTGCCTTCCCCGTATAGTCTATTGAGAGGGCCCTTTAGAAAACAGTCAACACTCAGATGTCCGGCAATCCTCTCTTTTACCTTAAGCAATTCCATCAACGTTTCAATAAACAAATCTCCTTTGACTTTCACGTCGGCATAAAGCGATTTGGTCACCGACTTCAGACCGTCAAATCGTATGGCCCCCTTAAGCATAAGCTGTCCTTCTCCACTGCGTTTCAGTCCGAAGATCTTCTTTATAGAGTCAAGATATACCATGGCTTCAGACTGGAACCTGCCGATAAGACTTTTTGTGTCGAGCGAGCCCGAGGTCTGCACATTGGAGTTATAAGAGGTGATCTTAAACTTTTTCAGATCGACAAAAGTATCCCTTAAAAAGAAAATCGCCTCCAGTGACCCTTTTGCCTCATGCAAGCCCTTCATGTTGAAGAGCACACTCCTGGATGAAACTATAAATTCAGGAGTCTTGCTGATAATGACATCGGCGTTAAAACCACCCAGGGACGCTCCATAATTACTGTCCTGATATGAGAGGGCAGCATCGTTGACACTGATCGATTTGATTTCCAGCTTAACAGGCATCTTGGCGGGTATAGCCAGATAATGTTTTATATTCTCCAAAATATCTTCGAGCTGCTTTCTGTCAGTCTGCAGCACGGGACCTTTAAGAACGAGCCTTCTGACAATAAGTTTTTTCCGCAGCAGCCCCGAAAGTCCTATATACCCCTTGACTCTCTCAACCTCGAGAATTTTTTCACCATTGTCATCAAATGATTTCAGTCCTTTGATCTCGACAAAAAGAGGCAAAAGGTTTATGTATATCTGCCGGGCGATAAACTTTCTGCCGGTAGCATTTTCGAGCTCGGGCAGTATGATCCTCTTCAGGGCATTAGAAATATCCGGCCCTCTTGAGGCATATAAAAAAATGCCGCATAATAATGCAGCTGCAGCAACATATATAAGTTTTCGTTTAATCAGTCCATTACCCATGACCTATGACCTATGACCCGAGGTTGTTACAATTTCCGAATCATGCAGAGAGCCTAAAATTTTTAAAACAGAATCAGCAGTAAGTTTCTCCCCATTGCATTGTAAATAAAAGACATCCCTGGCAACGCCATCTTCAGTGTTTATTACAGCAGAATTTATATCAATTTTGCACTGGAACAGTAGTTCTGAAATATCGAATAACAGACCGATCCTGTCCGGCAGCAAAAGTTCGAGCAGGCTATGGCTTGAGGAGGCCTCATTGTCAATTTCGATAAATTGCTCCAACCTTTTGCCGGCAAAAGAAGGTTTCAAAGAGCCTCTTTCAGGGCGAATCGGGGCATCAAGCACAATAGCACTGTAAAGGTCTTCCTTTAACTGCTCCTCCAGCCCTTCCCACCAGATGGAACTCCAGTTCGACAATAAAATTTTATCAAGCGCGAGGGCGTCATTACTTGTATAAATCCTGGCCCTTAAGATATTCAGGCCTCTGAAACTCAGCACGCCTACAATTTTTGAGAAGAGTCCCGGCATGTCTTTCGTGGCAACAACTATCTCGGCAGTGCCGTCCTGCCTCTTGTTTACCGCAATCGCAAGAGCCTCCTTTCCCGCCCTGGCGGCCAGCAGGTAATCGGCCTGGACTATCTCGCCGGTGGTCGAAATAACATACCGGTCCGGCAGTGAATCTATAAACCCCTGCAGCTTCTTGTCTGACGTCATGTATTGTTTTGCTCTTGTTCCGCGAAGATGATCTTTTGTCCTCACATAGATGTCATGAAATAGATATGCCTTCCACTCCGTCCAGAAAACCGGATTGACGGCAGTCATGTCAGCATACGTCATCAAATATAGTGAATCAAGGTTTTCTTCGTTCTCAACCAGCTCGGCAAGTTGTGCTATGGTTTCCGTCCGCCTCGCTATCTCTGTTAAGCGCAAGCTTTGACAGCACTATGTGATTTCTTACCAGGAACTCAATTCTTCTCCTGTCCTGCTGCTCGATGCCGAAACGCTCCATAATTGCTTTCAGCATTTTATAACCTGAATCTTCATGACTGACGCCGTTCCTGCCGTAGCCGCCCTTTCCTATATCATGCAGCAGAATAGCAAAAAACAAAATATCCTGCCTGGCTCTTTTTAGAATTTCTGCGAGATAACGCAGTCTTTCCTGCCGGGTATTTTTCAGGGTCTCAAGGTTTTTTACAGCCATAAGGGAATGCTCATCAACGGTATACCGATGATATATCTCATAAATGACCAGGTGCCTTAATCTTCCGAACTCGGGGATAAAACGGTCAAGGACCCCCGTCTCATGCATACGCCTGAGCGTATCATATACCCTGTTCCCCTTCAATATCTCAAGAAAGGCAGCCGCGGTCTTTCTCGATGGACGTATACCCCTGCCTATATATAGCGCCCTCCCCTTTATGCTTTCCTGGACCTGATCACTTAACTTCCTTCCTGACGTCGA
This sequence comes from Nitrospirota bacterium, assembly GCA_963830245.1. Lineage (GTDB taxonomy): Bacteria > Nitrospirota > Thermodesulfovibrionia > Thermodesulfovibrionales > Dissulfurispiraceae > JADFXI01. Next base: position 77,572 of record CAWHNC010000080.1, on the reverse strand, counting down.
ATAAATGCTGAAAGCCTCAATAATTTTATCATTGTTTCTGAAAATACTCTTGTCTTTGACGGTTATTTCGTTTCCTGCGAGGTAAAAATCATCTGTAATTTTTTTTATGCTCAGGTTCAGCGGAAAGCTTATGTACTTGCGTCCGCTAATGATCATAATCCTGTTCAATGCGCTGCTGATTGCTTTAGCCTTCTTATAATAAAGCCGCATCATTATTTCTGCAGCCATAAATCTCTTTGTGTTCTTAAAGCCCATACGCTGTGCAACCGCATCCTGGAATTCAAACGAAAGGACGTCGTTCCTGCATTTTGAGATTATATGCAGGCTTAAACGCATTTTCAAGCAGAAATCGAAGGCTTTAATAAGATGCAGAAAATCATTTTTTGCAAAGATCGCTGCCAGTCCGGAGATATCATTTATTTTCAAAATTACTTTTGACAACCAGGTCAGCGTGTGCATATCCCTTAGTCCGCCTATGCCCTCTTTGACATTGGGCTCAAGGAGGTAAACTGATTCCTCGAAAGTCTTGTGACGGTTGTTGACTTCGTTTAGTATGGCCCCAACAAAATCCCGCTTCTTTTTAAATAATATTTTGGGATAGATGTCCCTTCTGAACTCTTCAAAAACTGTTTTGTCTCCAATCAGGAATCTCGCATCAATGATCGCGGTCCTCGTTTTCGGATCTTTGATCGCATCCTGCAGGCATTCAACGAGGGTCCTGAAACTATGGCTTATGTTCAGTCCCATATCCCATAGTTTGTAAAGCACCGCCTGGGCTGCTTCGGTGGTCATCTTGTCCCTTCCCCTGGACAGCAGCATTATATCAATATCAGAATACGGTACCATTTCACAGCGTCCGTAACCGCCAACCGCGATAAGCGCCAGATCAGCTGGTAAAGCGCCTGGAAAAGAGGCTTGCAATGCCGTACTGAATATGTCACACAGCATGATGTCAACCTGCGCTGTTAAATCTGAAACTATCGATTTGCCCGTGGACCCTTTTTCGATAAGTTCAGAAGCCCTATCGCACCACAGCCCGCTTATATCTTCTTTCATTCAGACTCCAAAAACACCGCCAATTTCTCATAAATACTAATTGTAACATAGAGTTCATTCCTATTAACAAAAACATCTTTTATAAAAGGAAAGCAGGAGAAGAGGCGCACTTGTTTTTAGACGCGCTGAAACTACTTTCGTCGGCAATTGTTGATTTTGCCCTCTCAACGATATTCTAATCCATTCTCGCTTAGAAGCGCCTGCCTAAGGCACCTACTGTTGGTACTTTTGGCAAATGGGGCTCGGCGCGCTTAAGGCGCCTCCTGTTGGTTAGTCAACCCTGTTACAGTAGACCCGTGCATCGCGTCTAAAAACAAGTGCGCCTCTTCTCCTGCATTTTTTTAAATATATATATTAATTATTACTTGTTGACGACAATAAAGATTGTTGTTATAATTTCGGTTATCTCGTAAGTGCATGCAGGAAATGCCCTAAAGCACTTGCATTTCTTGCCCTGACCGGTAAGGGAATGCAGGTGCCTTAACTGAGCATATTTTTACATTTCATTCATAGGAGGTATTTTATGCCGTTTGATGCAACAAAGCTGGCTGACTGGCAGATTTCCGAGGAAGCAGAAAAAAACATGCCTACCCCTGACGAGTGGCGCGAACGTCTTGGACTTCAAAAAGACGAGATGCTGCCTATGGGGCGGCTGTCAAAGGTAGACTTTCTCAAGGTGAGTGAACGTCTAAAGAATAAGCCTGACGGCAAGTACGTAGAGGTGACAGCTATCACCCCTACCCCGTTGGGAGAAGGCAAAAGCACAACATCTTGCGGATTGATGGAAGGCCTGGGCAAGCGTGGGATGAACGTAGGCGGCGCACTGCGCCAGCCTTCGGGTGGCCCTACTATGAACGTTAAGGGCACGGCTGCCGGCGGCGGCAACTCCCTGTTAATTCCCATGACCGAGTTCTCGCTTGGGCTCACTGGCGACATCAACGATATCATGAACTCCCACAACCTCGCTATGGTAGCAATGACTGCACGGATGCAGCACGAACGCAACTATAACGACGAACAGCTTGCGCGGCTCACAAAAATGAGACGACTCGACATTGACCCCACCCGCGTTGAGATGGGTTGGATCATGGACTTCTGTGCCCAGAGTCTGCGTAATATAATCATAGGTATGGGCGGACGGACTGACGGCTTTATGATGCAATCCAAGTTCGGGATAGCCGTCGGGTCGGAGTGCATGGCGATTTTGGCGGTAGCCAACGACCTTGCGGACCTGAAAAAACGCATTAACAACATCACCGTAGCTTTCGACAAGAGCGGCAAACCCGTGACCACCGGTGATCTGGAAGTCGGCAACGCCATGGCCGCCTTCATGCGCAACACGATCAACCCCACTCTTATGTGCACAGCTGAATACAACCCCTGCTTCGTACACGCCGGGCCTTTTGCCAATATAGCCGTAGGACAGTCCTCCATAATCGCCGACCGTGTCGGCCTCAAGCTGTTCGATTATCACGTTACCGAGTCAGGCTTTGCCGCGGACATCGGGTTCGAAAAATTCTGGAATGTCAAGTGCCGTTTCAGCGGCCTTAAGCCGCACGTCTCCGTGCTTACCACCACCATACGTGCTTTAAAGATGCATGGCGGAGGACCAAAGGTGGTTGCCGGCAAGGCCCTGCCCGAAGAGTACACCAAGGAGAATGTGGCGCTGGTGGAAAAGGGCTGTGCCAATATGGTGCATATGATTAATGTTATCCGCAAGTCCGGCATAAACCCCGTTGTATGCGTCAACCGTTTTTATACCGATACTAACGCCGAAGTAGCCTTAGTCAAGAGAGCAGCAGAAGCAGCCGGGGCCCGCTGTGCTGAATCACAGCACTGGCTCAAGGGTGGTGAAGGGGCCCTGGAACTGGCAGACGCAGTTATAGATGCCTGCAACGAGAAGATAAACTTCAAATTCCTGTACCCTCTGGAGATGAAACTGCGCGATCGCGTGGCTCTGATAGCAAAGGAAGTATACGGCGCCGACGGCGTCTCCTGGCTGCCTGAAGCTGAAGCCAAAGCCAAGATGCTTGAAGAAGACCCCAAGTACGCCGACTTTGCTACAATGATGGTCAAGACACACCTGAGCCTAAGCCACGACCCTGCTGTCAAGGGAGTACCTAAGGGCTGGACGCTGCCCATCAGAGATATTCTTATATACTCAGGAGCCAAATTCCTTTGCCCATGCGCCGGGACGATCAGCCTCATGCCGGGTACGAGTTCCAATCCGGCTTTCAGAAGGATTGACGTCGATCCCAACACGGGCAAGGTGAGTGGGTTGTTCTAAAGTCGGGTCTGATGCGATTACTGAAACCATCCGATTTTTTGGGGTGGGGTTGTTTATGTAGCAATTGAAGATTCCCTGCGGCAAGCCCGGAGCCCTCAAAAAAGTCGCAGACTTTTTGGGGTGGAAGACCGCAGGGAATCTTAATGTGAGGACAACTATGATACGCTTGATTAAAAGATTCCAGACTATGATGATGGCTGCGGCCTTCGCTGAAGAGGGAGAGTATGATTCGGCCCGTCAGGTCATGAAGGAAAGCGAGTTGAGGAAAATAGCAAGGCCTTCTGCCGTCAAACGCCGGAAACCTGATAACAGAAAGGGATTAAGAGTCGAATAGGCGAGGCCTTAACAATGCCGACCCGGCGCCGGCGATAAGGAAGGTATATAACAATGATGAAAGGATCAGCAGCACTAACATTATTATTATCAATTCTCCTGGTTGCTTTCGCTATGACCGGTTATGCAGTGGCGTCAAACGATGCAAGCTCAGCGCCGGCGGTTGCGGCATCACCCGTTGCAACTTCGGCGCCGGCAGCTGCAGCAACATCTAACGTCCCGTGGTGGGTGTGGCCTTTGTCATTATTTGTCGTTACATTCCTGATGGGAATCGTAGCCGTACTGGGCGGTGTCGGAGGTGGTGTGCTCTTTGTACCCATCATCTCAGGTTTTTTCCCGTTCCATCTCGATTTTGTGAGAGGCGCCGGTCTACTCGTGGCTTTGTCAGGCGCCCTTGCTGCCGGACCCGGATTGTTAAAAAAAGGCATGGCGGATTTACGGCTGTCTATGCCTGTCGCTTTAATTGCATCCTCGTGTGCTATTGTCGGAGCAATGGTGGGACTTGCGCTTCCGACTAAAATAGTGCAGACAGCGCTCGGAGCGGCCATTCTCGGGATCGTCGCCATTATGCTCACAGCAAAAAAATCGACATACCCCGATGTCAAACAGCCGGACGCCCTTTCAACAGCGCTCAGGATAAACGGCATTTACTACGAAGCCTCCAGCGGCCAGGAAGTGGACTGGAAGATACATAGGACACCGCAGGGTCTTGCTACTTTTATCATTATCGGCTTCATGGCCGGCATGTTCGGTCTGGGCGCGGGCTGGGCGAATGTTCCTGTCCTGAACCTGTTGATGGGCGCCCCTTTGAAAGTAGCGGTGGCGACAAGTAAATTCCTTCTTTCCATCACAGACACTTCGGCGGCATGGATATATATGAACCGCGGTGCAGTGCTTCCGATAATGGTCGTCCCGTCAATTATCGGCATTATGCTCGGCTCCCTGGTAGGGGTCAAGATATTGACAAAAACAAAGCCGGCTGCGGTGCGGTACATCGTTATAGTTATACTCCTGTTTGCCGGTATGAAGGCATTGCTTAAGGGTCTGGGTATATGAGGAAAAGCGGAAGAAATGAAACCACAGAGAACACAGAGGATACTTATATATAAAAAGCTCTATTTCACTATAAAGTCTTTCTGGGTGCACATATTTTTTCTCTGTGTCCTCTGTGGTTACGTTTTGACAACGCATTTAACTTTTAAAGGAGAACTTCTATGGATAAGAAAATAAGGGCAACAGAGGAGCAGCTTGCATACGCCAAAATCCTGGAGTTCGGGATGCAGCTCGGCTTGCTCATGCTTATTATCACATTCACGCTTTATTTGACCGGTCTTCTTTCCCCTTATGTGCCGGTGCGTGACCTTCCCAAGTATTGGAGTATGCCGGTACATAAATATCTTGCAGCCACACATATCCATCCGGGATGGGACTGGCTGCATATGTTAGGCCGTGGCGATTTTATTAATTTTCTCAGCATCGCCTTTCTTGCCGGTTTGTCGATCATATGTTATCTGCGGGTCATCCCGATATTCTTCAGAAAAAAAGATTTTATTTACGTCGCCTTCGCAATTACAGAGGTTTTAATTCTGGCGCTTGCCGCATCGGGAATACTAAAGGCAGGAGGAGATTGAGCTGAGCTTCTTTTCCCAGGGGTCTGCTGACATTTCACCTGCAGTGGAGATAAAAGGGCGAACCAACAGTTCTCTCTCAGGCCCCGTCTTTCTCCGCCTTCGTATCACCCTGACTTCCTTTAAGTTATTGCGTTCAATTTATAATCTATGCTAATGTTAACAACTATGATTCGTTATGCAACGCTGAATCAATTTTCCTCGTGCTGTCCGGTCAGAGAACTAATGTTAGCGCTGCTTTGGAGGTCTCAAGGGATCAAATTTTAGGTATTCTGCATAGCATGCAGCTGAAACGATCAGGATTCGGAGGTGAACATGGGCAACGGAAGTATCGCAGATACGACATTGGGACAAAAAATAAAAGTCCCTGTGGGAATCGACAGTTTCCCGCAGAACCTCATGGTTCCATTTGATGTCTATACTAAGAGTCTGACAGGCAACTACGTGTGCGTCCTGAAAAAATGGACAAAGTTCGATCAGCTGACCAAAGATACCCTGAAAAAACAGGGCGTGATGTCCCTGTACATCGAGGGCGACGCCACCAAGGTCAAGCAGTATCTCAATAACGAAAAACCGGCGGCGGTCCCGGTTAAAGCAGACGGAGGGAGTCTCGCATACACCAACGACAAATCCCTCTACCACCACGTCAGCCGTGCATTGTTTCCTGTGGGTACCCTTGTCGGATTCAGCATATTCACTGTTAATGATATGAAGTTCATGCCCATAGTCTCAGTCATGGATGGCAAATCCGCCCCTATTACGGAATCAGTCAAAAGCGCATCCGGGGACATTTACATAAAGGTGTCGGACATGCCGCTGTTCCGCGAATTTCTTGCCGCGCCGTCTAAAGCAGCAACGCCGCAAGTAAAAGCGGCAACGGTCAAGGAAGGCGTAAAAATGTGCGTCAGGGACTTCATGTCCGACCCGGCCAGTCAGCGTAACACTGATGGAGTGGTCGACTCGGCCAATCAGGTCATCGGCGTACTGAAACGCAAAGAGGTTGCTCTGAACGACCTGCTCATGCGCTCAAAGGGTGACTGGCACATCTACAACCACTCCAACAACGTTGCGGTGCTTGCGACCGCCATGGCCGTAGCCATGGGATTGGACCATGTGGAAAAGCTCGCTCTGGCGGCCATGGTCCATGACATCGGCAAGACAGTGCTCGCCCCGGAGTTGCTGAACAAAAAGGAACGGCTGACAGCGGGAGAGTTTTCTATCTGGAAGCGTCATGTCACGGATGGAAGTCAGATGCTCCAGGGCAAGGGACTTTCGGGTGATACTGTAAATGCCGTGAGGCAACACCATGAAAAGCTGTCAGGCAATGGCTATCCCTTTGGAATCAAAGGCATGGCTTTGACACAGTTCGGCAGGATAATGTCGATAGTTGACTGTTATGATGCCTTGGTCACTCCTAAACTGTTCAAGCCGGCAATGACCCCATACGCTGTCCTGGACCTGATAACAAAAGAGACGAGAGAGAAAGGTGACTTTGACGCAGATATGGTGAAGCTTTTCATCAGTATATTAAAAGGGCAGGGAAAGCTTTAAGTGGCGGGTTGAGTCAAATGTGATAATATATAAATAACAATGAAATTCTTCAATAAACAAGATGACGACGAGCATCAGCAGGATGCGGCACTCGATGAACTCCGCGAGTCGATCACCTCGGCCCACATGCCGCCACGGGTTGAAAAGATCGCCCTTCATGAACTGGAAGGCCTTTCCAGGATAAGTCCCTCTACCACAGAATATTCCATAGGCATGACTTATATCGATTACCTGACAGCCCTTCCATGGAATAAAAAAACCGAAGACAGCATCGATCTTTCTTACGCCAAAGCCCTGCTGGACAGGAACCACTACGGACTGCCCGCAATCAAAGAAAGGATTCTTGAACATCTTGCGGTCAAGTCCCTTATCATGAACAGACAACCGCGTATCCTTGTAATTGATGATGAAGAAATCGCGCGTAAAAATCTGTCGCACATTCTTGAAAAAGACGCATATGAAGTTTTAACCGCAGAGGACGGCCGCGATGCTTTGGCGAAGCTTTCCGCTGCTTCATTCGATGTAGTGATTTCTGATCTCAAAATGCCCGGCATCAACGGCATGGAAATACTTGAAAACATAAGACAGACCAGGCCCGATACGAGGGTTGTGATGGTTACCGGGTTTGCGACTGTGCCTTCTGCGGTAGAGGCCATGAAGAAAGGGGCTTTTTCCTATATTTCCAAACCCTTCAAACTGGAGGAAGTGCGCGCCGCCGTGCGCGAGGCGCTGGAGAGCAGGACCAAAACGCAGAACATCAGGGGTTCAGTTCTATGTTTTGCGGGTCCCCCGGGCACAGGCAAGACATCAATGGGCAAGGCCATTGCCGATGCCCTGGGAAGAAAATTCGCCAGAATAGCACTGGGCGGACTGAAAGATGAAGCAGAACTGAGGGGCCACCGCCGTACCTATGTGGGCGCCAAACCTGGAAGGATTATCGAAGAGATACGGAGGGCTGAATCTTCCAATCCTGTTATCATGCTCGATGAACTCGATAAAATAGGACGTGATTTCAAAGGAGATCCCTCCTCAGTGCTTCTCGAGGTGCTGGACTCTGAACAAAACCACAGCTTCGTCGACCACTATCTCGATGTACCTTTTGATCTTTCCTTTGTCGTATTCATTTTAACATCCAATACTATCGAGAACATTCCGGCGCCTCTGAGAGACCGCATGGAGGTAATAGAATTCACCGGCTTCACTCGCGAAGAGAAAATACAGATCGCCTCCCAGTTCGTGGTCCCCAGGCAGATCAGGGAAAAAGGCCTCGAATGCGGACCTGTCGTGTTTACTGAAGACGCTATAGCAAGCATTGTAGATAACTATACCCATGAGGCAGGCACCAGGAATATGGAAAGAGAGATTGCGACTATATGCCGGAAGATAGCAAGGGAAATGGTGGAGTGCGCAAACTCCCCCGATACAAGACCAAATGCCGTCACTGTAACAGCCGTTGATGTCGGGCGATATCTGGGACAGGGACATCATTACTATGAAGTTGCCGGTGAAAAAGACAAAATAGGAGTTGCCACCGGCCTCGTACTGACCGAAGCAGGAGGCGATATTATCTTTGTCGAGGCTGTGGCCATGAAAGGGAAGAAAGAACTTACCTTGACCGGCTCCCTGGGCGAGGTTATGAGAGAATCGGCGCAGGCAGCATTGAGCTTTGTGAGGAGCAATGCCGCTCTTTACGGTATACCGGAGGATTTCTTCGAGCATCATGATATACATATTCATGTGCCCTCAGGGGCCATACAAAAAGACGGACCATCCGCTGGAATAACCATAGCCATGGCGCTCTTTTCGCTGCTGACCAGGCGGCCCGCCAGGCGCGATGTGGCCATGACCGGTGAAATTACATTGACCGGGCGGATATTGCCGGTGCGGGGAATCAAAGAAAAGATACTCGCAGCTAAAAGGGCCAATGTAAGGACCGTTGTTATACCTGGACGGAACAAGGCCGAAGTGGACGAGATGGCCGCCGAAGTAACAGACGGGATCACTATTCATTTCGCCGATGCAATCAATGAAGTGATCGATCTTGTGCTGACAGTATAAAGGAGGACAGCAGAAGGCGAGCACTTGTCTCTCGCGGCCATGAGAGTGGTTTCAGCGCTCCGATAAACAGCCTGCCCCAGGCCGCTCCCTTCCTTATTATGGTTGCGATGTTACATCTCTTTGCCTCATCGTTGCTCTTTGCAATATTCTTATGATAAAGTGAAATCATGCAGAAAAAGTTAAAATACCGCCCGAGTATCAGGCAAAAAATAGCATTTGGCTTTTACGGCATAGTCCCCATAATTATAGCCCTGTCCATTTTTTCCTTTATGGAACTCAGATTTTTTGAAAAAAAAATCTTTTTTGGTAAAACCATTGCCGAGTTTTTCAATACTACGCTTGAAGCGCGGCGCTTCGAGAAAAACTTTTTTCTCTACCACCAGGAATCCGATTACCTGGAATGCCTTGATTATATAGGCAAAGCGCAAAAATCCCTTGAAGACAATATGGCGGAATTCAATACCGTTGCCCGTCCCATGCAAACCGCGCTCCTGCTCCAAAACATGACTGAATACAAAATATTGATGGAGCAATATGTTAACCCGCGAATGTGGACGCCTCCCAATAAAGAACCCGTCGACGGCAAGATCAGAAAGACAGGAAAGGACATCGTGAACGCGGCTGAGGACATTGTCAATACACAGAGAAACCGCATCCAGGTGCAGCTTTACAATTCACAGCTCCTGATCATTATTTCGATAATCTCCCTTTCGCTTCTGGGAATTGTCGTCGGGCATATCCTGTCGAGGATGGTGATCCGGCCGCTCAAGCTGCTCGAAGAAACCATGGAAATCATTGCGGACGGACGCTTCGAAATCATACACATGGACTCAAAAGACAGGGAGATCGTGTCCCTTACCAATGCTTTCAATAAAATGCTCAAGGAACTCGAATTGAGGCAGCGGCACCTTATCCAGACAGAGAAGCTTGCGTCGCTGGGAACCATGCTTTCAGGAGTAGCCCACGAGCTCAACAACCCTCTTTCAAATATCTCATCCTCATGCCAGATCCTGACTGAAGAAATAGCTGATGATGACATGAAATATAAGAAGGAACTCCTCTCACAGATCGATGAGCAGACCGAAAGGGCCAGGAATATCGTCAGGTCGCTTCTTGAATTCTCGAGGAGCAGCGAATTCAAGAAAGAGACGCTGCCGCTTAAAAATCTTGTTGAAGAGACCATACGTTTTGTAAAGGGGCAGGTACCGACGAAAGTCGACATAGAAGTCAGCGTGCCGGACGACCTGGCAATCTTCGCCGACAAACAGCGCATTCAACAAGTCCTTCTTAATCTGATCAAAAATGCTGTTGAAGCCATTTCAGGTGAGGGCATAGTCTATGTCAAGGCGCAGCACCGGAGCGCTATCCAGAAAGCTGATGAAGAAGAACCCGAGATATACAATTACCTTAAGTATCACGGCAAATGTACTGTTGAAGATGATACTGTTGATATAGAGATATCGGATACCGGATCGGGGATAGATGCCGATATATTGCCCAAGGTATTCGACCCTTTTTTCACGACAAAAGATGTGGGGAAAGGGTCCGGGCTCGGGTTGTCAATTGTCCATGAAATCATAGTAGAACACGGAGGCTGTATAGCAGTCGACAGCAGGGTGGGCAGCGGCACCACATTCCTTATTCGGCTGCCGGTACCGAGATAAACAGACAAGGAGTTATGAAGGTGGAGAGGAATGACAATGCCGAATAACGCGAGATTATTGATTGTCGATGATGAAAGAGCTGCTCTTAACAATCTTGAACATGTGATGAAAAAAGAGGGGTACAGTGTCATCGGCACGCAAAGCGGGCAAAATGCCCTTAAACTGCTTTACGAACAACATTTTGATGTGGTGCTCACGGATTTGAAGATGGAAAAAGTGGACGGCATGGAAATACTGAAGCGCTCCAAGGAACTCCATCCGGACACCGAAGTAATCATGATCACCGGCTATGCGACCTTGAAGTCCGCTGTAGACACCATTAAACACGGAGCGTTTTATTATATAGCCAAACCGTTCAAACTGGACGAGGTGCGTCTGGTCGTCAAAGAGGCCCTCGAAAAAGTCCGCCTGAAGCGGGAGAATATACATTTAAGGGAGCAGATCGAAGCCTATGAAGGCAAGGTCAAAATCATTACTCAGGACCCTTCCATGCAGCGGCTTCTCGATACGGCGCGACAGATAGCGCCTACTGACTGCAACATCCTGATCAGCGGGGAGAGCGGCACCGGCAAGGAGATTCTTGCCAAATTCATACACTATAACAGCACCCGCTCCAAGGGCCCTTTTTTTGGTGTGAACTGCGGGGCCTTTACCGAGGAACTGCTTTCGAACGAACTCTTCGGCCATGAAAAAGGCGCTTTTACCGGAGCGATGACCATGAAGAAAGGACTGATCGAAATGGCGTCGGAGGGCACGCTTTTACTGGACGAGATTACGGAAATGCCGGCGTCGATGCAGGTAAAGCTTCTCAGGGTGATCCAGGAGAAGGAGGTACTTCGTGTCGGTGCGACGGCGCCTGTAAAAGTTGACGTCCGATTCATTGCAGCCACAAACCGGGACAGCTCCGATGCCATTAAAAGCGGCCACTTCAGGCAGGACCTTTATTTCAGGCTCAATGTCGTATCATTGTACATTCCTCCGCTTTCGGAGAGAAAAGAAGATATACCCATTCTGAGCTATTACTTCCTTAACAAATACTCAACCTTGATGAAGAAGTCTATCAGGGAGATTGCGCCTGATGTTATCGCGCTGTTGATGAATTATGATTTCCCCGGAAATGTCAGGGAGCTTGAAAACATTATCGAGCGGGGCGTGGCGCTTTCCAATGGTGCGTCAATAGAGGTTGCCCACCTGCCGGAGGACCTGAGGGAGCTCAGCATTAAGACATTCAGGAAGAAGCGCGGTAAAATACCCTCTCTTGAGGACCAGGAGCTGACCTATATCCAGTGGGTGCTCGGAGAGGTCGGAGACAACAAGACACTCGCAGCGCAGATACTCGGCATAGACAGGGTATCTCTCTGGAGAAAACTTAAAAAATTCGACCTGGCAAATGAGGGTGAGGAATAATCGACGCGGTGGATTACCTCTAAAATAATCAGGTGGCATTATTGAAAAGAATTTTCACCCCTGTAATCGTCCCATTGACCCTGTCCGTAGTTTTGCATTGCATTTTTATTATTGCAGCATTCGAGCTTGGGGTGTTTGTTTTTATCGTTGACTTTTCTGATAAACAGCTGACTGCAACACTAATATCTGAAAATCCTTCAAGGCCTCTTATTGCCCCAAAGGTCAGAACCAGACAGCAAAATATCAGACAAAGCAAGGCATCTGAGGAAAATGACCGCCCTGCCCCTGAAGTAATCGAACCCCCCGAAAACTCCGCGCCGCAGGAAGAAACTGCCATAAATCAAAAAGAGAGCGCATCTTCAGAGACGCCGGGTGCAGCAGAGAAGGCTGCTGCCATACCTGACGTGCCTCAAACAGCGTCGGCGGCGACCAAGTCTGAAGACACTGCAGACGCGACAGCGCTTTTAAAATTCAGACGGGAAAAACTCTCATACAGCCTTTATTGGCTGGGCATCCATGTTGGAAATGCGGAACTGGATGCCGAGGGCAGTCCGGATAAGTTAGTAATAAAAAGCCGGGTGCATTCCACGCCGGTTATTTCGGCATTTTACAAAGTTGATGATCACTCCGAAAGCATGCTAATGAATGGAGCACCTGTGAATTTCCGGATCAAACAGCGGGAAGGTAAATACAGGAGTGACAAGGAAACAGTTTTTGATCCTGAAAAAAAACATGTCACTTTTTTTAATTACATAAAAGGAACAAAGGATGAATATCCGATTCAGAGCGCTGAACTGTGGGATTTGATCTCCGGCTTTTATTACCTTAGAACGCAGCCTTTTACGGTGGGGAAAACCATCTATATTGATATTTTTGACAGTGATAAATTCTTTCAGGCTGAAGTCATCGTAATCGGAAAAGAACAGATCAAGTTCTCTGAAACCCAAATATTGGATACTTTTAAGGTCAAGCCTGTACTTAAATCAGAAGGTTTGTTCCAGAACAAGGGGGATATCCTGATCTGGCTGACAGATGATGATAACAAAACACCGGTAAAAGTCGAAACAAAGGTCCCCTTGGGGAAAGTAACTGCTATTTTAAAATCGCTGGAAACCGGGAAGTGATAGAGGTTATAGTATAGGTTAAATGGAGAACGAAGGCATCCGGAAATATATTGTGGTAAGGGGTGCGCGGGAGCATAACCTCAAGAATATCGATGTTTCAATTCCGCGGGACAAGATAACAGTTATTACAGGACCTTCCGGTTCAGGGAAATCGTCGCTCGCTATGGATACGATTTATGCCGAAGGACAGAGGCGTTATGTTGAGAGCCTTTCAGCCTATGCCCGGCAGTTCCTTGAACAGATGCAAAAACCGGAATTGGATTATATTGGCGGACTCTCGCCTTCTATTGCCATTGACCAGAAGACAGTAACCAAGAGCCCCAGGTCGACTGTGGGGACCATCACGGAAACCTATGACTACATGAGAGTATTATATACCCGCATCGGCGTTCCTTATTGTTACCGGTGCGGTGCGGTCATCTCAACACAGGATATAAACAATATAATTGTGCCGGTTTGTTCTCTTCCGGAGGGCACAAGAATTCAGGTGCTTGCCCCCCTGGTAAGGGGCAGAAAGGGAGAATATAAAAAGGAACTCCAGCAGATGAGAACAGACGGCTTCGTGAGGGCAAGAATAGACGAAAAGATGGTGGAGCTTACCCAGGACATTACGCTGAAAAAACAGAAGCTGCACACTATAGAGATCGTCATCGACCGCTTTATCATAAAGCCGGGCATAGAGAGACAGATCAAGCATGCCATTGATACCTCTCTGAAATATGCCGATACTGTAGTAATAAATCTTATTGATGAAAACAGGGACATCCCCTTCAGTAAAACCCTTGCCTGTCCCACCTGCGGGATCAGCTATCCTGAAATAGAGCCGCGCATGTTTTCGTTCAACAGCAAGTATGGCGCTTGTCCCAAATGCAAAGGAATGGGGTTTGAAGGCATCGTTGATGAGGAGTACCCCGACGATATTAACGAACTGGAAATGACTCATTTACCCACGTGCAAAGCTTGCGCCGGGATGCGACTTAGAAAAGAAGCGCTTAGTGTGAAGATAGGCAATATAAATATCGGAGAATTCTCGGCTATGTCTGTTGAGGAGGCAAAAACATTTGTGGACAGTCTCACTCTCTCAGAAAGAGACAGGACCATCTCCAAAAGAGTGCTGAAAGAGGTCAGTGACAGGCTTTCCTTTCTTGATAAAGTAGGCCTTGGCTATCTGACGTTAAGCAGGCCTTCTCTCACCCTCTCCGGAGGAGAGGCACAGAGGATAAGGCTTGCAACACAATTGGGCTCATCTTTCACAGGTGTTCTTTATGTGCTTGACGAACCAAGCATAGGACTCCATCCGAAAGACTGCAGCAAGCTGCTTAATAACCTTGCGGCAATACGTGACAACGGCAATACAGTCATAATTGTTGAGCATGATGAGGAAACAATCCGATGGGCTGATTACATTATCGACATGGGGCCCGGTGCAGGCAAAAATGGCGGCTGGATAATTGCCGCCGGCTCTCCTGAAGAAATTCAAAACAACGAGTCGTCCCTCACCGGGAAATATTTGAGCAAAAAGCTCTCTATTCCGTTGCCGTCTAAACGCAGGATACCGAAAGATTTTCTGGTTATTGAGGGCGCCTCGGAGTTCAACCTCAAAGATATTAATGTTTCAGTTCCCCTTGCCTCCTTTGTCTGTGTCACAGGCGTTTCGGGTTCCGGCAAAAGCACCCTGATATTCGAAGTATTATACAAGTCGCTCGCCAGACTGTTGTATAAGAGCAAGGTCACCCCGGGCAAACACAGGCGTATTGAAGGACTCGAAAAAATCGATAAAGTTATTTGTGTTGATCAGTCGCCGCTGGGAAGGACCCCCCGCTCAAATCCCGCAACATACACCGGACTATTCACGTTCATCCGGGACCTCTTTGCGCAGCTAGCGGATTCGAGAGTAAGGGGGTACAAGGTTTCGCGGTTCAGTTTTAATCTTTCGGGCGGTCGTTGTGAGACCTGCCGGGGAGATGGTCTGAAAAAAATCGAAATGCACTTCCTCCCGGATGTTTACGTGACCTGTGATTTATGCAAAGGCAAGCGGTATAATAAAGAAACACTCGAGATCCATTACAAGGGCAAAAATATTGCCGACATCCTTGAAATGACGATTTCTGAGGCGCTTGAATTCTTTGCGGCGATCCCTCTACTGAAGCAGCGCCTCGATATCCTTGAAGATATCGGGCTGGGATACTTAAAACTTGGCCAGCCCGCCACCACGCTCTCAGGAGGAGAGTCCCAGCGTTTGAGACTCTCAAAAGAGCTCGGCAAAAAGGCCACCGGAAATACGTTGTATATTCTCGATGAACCTACTACAGGGCTTCACTTCGTGGATGTGCAACGCCTGTTGAATGTAATAAACAGGCTGGTCGACATGGGCAACAGCGTAATTATCATTGAGCACGATATCGATATCGTGAAGTCGGCTGACTACGTAATCGACCTCGGTCCCGAGGGTGGCAATGACGGCGGCAGGGTCATCGCCACCGGCACTCCCGAGGAAGTTGCCCGCAATGTCGATTCCCATACCGGAAGGTTTTTGGCCCAGAGGATGAAATGAGCGCAACACAAACTACACTGGCCGATAAGATCCTGCTCATGGTGTGCATCTTTCTCTCTTTCTATAGCGTTGTCTATGTAAAGGAGGCCATGCCGAAAGGAACTGAGGTCCGGATAGAGGTTGACGGCAAGCTAAAGTATACATTCCCGCTCAACAAAGACAGAACAGTCGAATTCAGCGGAGTGATGGGAATGACCACGGTTGAAATAAAGGGAGGAAAGGTCAGGATGAAGGAAGCTCCTTGCCCCAACAGAATCTGCATCCATCAGGGCTGGATAGAAACCGGTGCTATTATATGCCTTCCCAATAAAGTTATTGTCACTGTTTCACGCCCCGGCAATAACAAAGGCCCTGATGCAATCAGCGGATAGGTACCGTATCGCTCTCCTGGCAGCATACGCCCTTGCCCTGCATGGTTTTGAAGCACTCATTCCGACGCCCATACCCTGGTTGCGCCTGGGGCTTTCAAACATAATTACAGTGATCACACTTTTTTTTTATGGAATCAAACCGGCATTGACCGTTACAATGATCAGGATTGTCCTCGGCTCATTGCTTCTGGGCACTTTTTTAGGACCCGGCTTTTTCCTCAGTCTTAGCGGCGGACTGGCAGGCGCCCTTTCAATGGGTATCACGATGGCTCTTTTTCCCGGTCTTTTCGGGCCGTTGGGAATTAGCCTGATCGGCGCCTTTTTTCATAATATAGCGCAGCTTTTAACCGCTTATGTGCTATTTGTCAGGAAAACCGAGGCAATCCTTGTTGTGCTTCCTTTTTTAGCTGCGGCAGGAACAGTGACGGGAACAATTAACGGTATTGCAGCAAAGTATCTGATACAGGAAATAAAGAAAAAGCAGGTCATAGGTCATAGGTTATAGGTTAGAAAACTTATTTTGTACTCCCATTACCTATGACCTATGTTGTATGACCTATGACCTGTTTTAAAGAAACCGGTATTTTCTCTCACGAGCTGTATTTTTTATGATGATAAGCGCTGTTTGCAGTCTCTGAAGCTTCAGACTCCGTTTTCTTATGAGCTCAATATCGCGATAGGGGAAAGGCTCGGAGCGGATCCCGACTTGCACTTTCATTACCATCGAATAGAGGGATTTAAGGGACATTTCATTCAACGGTTTCAAATATAGCTGGTTTACCGATACATACCCCTCAGCAATGTCCGACGCAATCGCCTTGAGGTTTCTCGTCCCCTGATCAGCCATGGCGAAAAATAAATGTTGAATGTTGAATGTTGAATTTTGAATCGCGGAAGATAAATTTCATTTCAATTTGAAAAAAGACCTCTTTCATTAATTCAACATTCAAAATTTATCATTCAACATTTGATGGATTAGACTCCTCGGCCTTTTTAACGAAAAAAGGCGAGATCCAGATACCGACTTCATAGAGCAGGATTATCGGTACCGCCATGAGTATCTGGTTAAAAGCGTCCGGCGTCGGCGTAAGGATTGCACCGGCAATAAAAGCGCCCAAAACCGCAAATTTCCTGTTTCTCGCAAGCCCCTTAGGGGTGACTATGCCCATTTTTGTAAGGAAAATAATAGCGATTGGAAGTTTGAATATGATGCCGAAAGCAAGAATGAACTTCAGGCAGAAGTCCACGTACTGCCCCACGGAAAGCATGGGCATAAGAAAATCTCCAACTTTATACGTGAGAAGAAACCCCATTGCAAAAGGCAATACTATAAAGAAACAAAAAGATGCGCCGGCAATGAAAAGAAGTGTGGCAAACAAAATAAAGGGCAGAACATATTTTTTTTCCTTTTTAAGAAGTCCGGGAGATATGAATAACCACACCTGATAAAATATTACCGGCAAAGCCAAAATAAACCCTGCTACAAAAGCGACTTTCAGGTTCATCCAGAACGCCTCGGCAGGCGCAAGGAACACCAGTTTTGTAGTATGAAGTTTATCCTGAGGCACAAAATGAAAAAATAATTTTTTTACGGAAAAATCCAGGCTGTATTTGAGGGGAAACATGATAAGCCTGAAGATCTCCTCTGGAGTAATTAAAGGCGATACAAAAGGTTACTGTCAACGCAATAACTGAGACGATAAGGCGTTTCCTGAGTTCTCCCAGGTGGGCCGTAAGCGGCATTGTATAGTTTGCCATGCAGGTTCTCCGGGCTATAATAAATCAGACATGATTTTTAGTTGAGGGATCGGGCTGTTCCGTGACATTTGGCTCACGAGTTTCAATTGGTTCCGCGGATATATGTTCATGCGTCTGAGCGGCATCGCCTCCCTGAGGGTGTTCCCCGCCTGAAGCCGGTTGGTTTATGGTATTGATTTCTGAATCCACCTGATCCTTGACTCCGTTAAGCGCCTTTTTAAGTTCGCCTATTCCTCTGCCGAGCGCCCTGCCGATTTCAGGAAGCTTGTTCGGGCCAAAGACGATCAGTGCCACTACAAAAATTACGACAAGCTCAGGCAATGTCAAATTAAACATAGTAATAAGTATACCACACAGGAACGGAGAATAAATAACCCGCAGACATTTACTGTTCGTAGATTTTATGAAAATTTTGCTTTTCTTTCGGCAAAATAAGGGTTATTGAAAATAACAGACGGTAATCGGGGGAGCGTCTCTCTACGTTAAAACCCGCGCCAAGTGTTGTATAAAGGTTCTGCAGCGTAGCAATCCTGTATCCAACCCTCCACTCCAGAAGATTAAGCACATTTTTAAAATAATCTTTTCTTGCCACCAATTCGGCGAGGAACGTCGAATCATGCGTAATTGCGAGTTCGCTTCCGAAATTTACATCGTATTGGTAGTGCAGGTTCGAGTTCCCGGGTTTCTCGTACAGTATATTCAAATGCTCTTTGAAGGGGCCTATTTTCTTGGTAAATAAAAACCCGGCCCCAAACTCTCCCTCAGTAGTGAACCTGTCGTCGCCGGAGGGTGTGGCAACAGTAAGGATGTAAGCAATTGCCGGGTAGAACATCCCCTCATTCAAAATCCTGTGTTTGATCCCGAAGTTGGCGTCTTCCAATCCACTCTTATGGTTTTCAAACTCTTCGATGTAGGGGAGTGTCATATCTATTTCAAACCGGTCATGGAGTCCATAGGCAAGCTGGAGAGTTGTGCGATAAAAATTCGGCTCTGAAGATTTTTCCTGGCCAAGACTTATGCCGACAGCGTTCTGCTGAAGGGTTTCCGCGCTGAATGTCGAAAATACGCCATAAGGCTGGAGCGGCCGCAATCCTTCGGTATCAAAAGCAAATACGGATGTAACAGGTATAATCAAAATTATAAGGACTATCCATATTTTCATTCTCAAATGAGAATATCAGAAAAAAAAAGGCAAGTCAAATACACAATCTGATAATTGTTTATTCCAGCTTTTCCACGAGCCCATTTTTTTGTGACCCTAAGCCACGCCTTTGTGGTATTCCTGAATGGACTTGATGCTCACTTTTTTCTTTTGAAGCATTTCAATCGCTTTTATTACTGCCCGTGCGCCGGATATGGTTGTCGTTAAGGGGACTTTAAATTGCAGGGCGCTTCTTCTTATGGAAAGAGAATCCCGCTGCGCCTGCGTTCCGGTGACCGTATTTATTATAAAGTTCACCTCTCTGTTCTTGATAAGGTCCACTATGTGAGGGCGGCCTTCAGCCACTTTATTAATGACTTCCATCTCTATCCCGTTTAGTTTGAGGAACTGCGCGGTCCCTCTGGTGGCGATAAGCCTGAACCCCATATCGACCAATTTTTTTGCGATCCCGACCGTATGGGCTTTGTCTTTATCTTTTACACTTATGAAAATCTTTCCGGACGTAGGGATAGTGTTGTAGCTTGCCGCCTGCGCCTTTGCATAGGCCAGGCCGAAATCTTCATCAATGCCCATTACTTCACCGGTAGATTTCATTTCCGGGCCCAGTATCGTATCTACTCCGGGGAAGCGGTCAAAAGGGAAGACCGCCTCTTTAACCGCAACATACGTCAATTCTTTTTCTTTCGTCAGGCCCAGTTCCTTAAGGGTTTTACCGAGCATGACCTTGGCAGCAAGTTTTGCCAGGGGAACTCCGGTGGCCTTACTCACGTAAGGGATTGTCCTTGATCCGCGGGGGTTGACTTCCAGCACAAATATTTCACCATCCTTGACCGCAAACTGCACGTTCATCAACCCCTTCACGTCGAGTTCCCTTGCCAGAGCCTTTGTCTGTTTCCTGATCTCTCCGACAATAAGCGGGGGCAGCGAGTAAGGCGGAATTGAGCAGGCCGAATCGCCGGAATGAATACCGGCCTCCTCGATATGTTCCATAACCCCGCCGATCACAACGTCGATGCCGTCTGCGATAGCATCCACATCCACTTCTATGGCATCTTCGAGATATTTGTCTATAAGAATCGGGTGTTCCGGCGAGGCCTTAACAGCCTTTCTCATATAGTCGGTCATAGAACCTTCGTCATAAACGATCTCCATTGCACGGCCGCCCAAAACATATGAGGGTCTCACCATAACCGGATATCCTATCTTGGCAGCCACTGCAATCGCCTCGTCAATGGACATGGCAGTGTCGCTTTCAGCCTGTTTAAGCCCCAGTTTATCCAACAGTTCCTTAAACTTTTTCCTGTCCTCGGCCCTGTCAATGGAGTAAGGAGAGGTCCCCAGTATCTTCACTCCCTCACTATCAAGGGGCACCGCGAGTTTCAGTGGCGTCTGTCCGCCGAACTGGACAATAACTCCCTCCGGCTTCTCGATCTCGATGATATTAAGGACATCCTCAATAGTCAACGGTTCAAAGTACAGGCGGTCGGCAGTATCGTAATCGGTGCTGACCGTTTCCGGATTGCAGTTGATCATTATAGTCTCATACCCAAGTTCCCTGAGTGCCATTACTGCATGGACACAACAATAATCAAACTCTATCCCCTGCCCTATCCTGTTCGGCCCTGAACCCAGAATAATCACTTTCTTCCTGTCGGTAGGATTTGCTTCGCATTCCACTTTAACTTCCCGCTTCTCACCGCTTACTTCCAACTTGTAAAATGGTTTTTCATAAGTCGAATACAGGTATGGAGTATACGCCTCAAACTCTGCTGCACAGGTGTCAACAAGTTTATAGACCGGCGTTAGTCCGTTCCTTCTCCTGAGGTCCCTGATATTTTTCTCGGTTTCACCAGTCAAGGCAGAAATGCGTTTATCAGAAAAACCATATTCTTTGGCCTGTCTGAGGACAGCATCTTTTTCTTCCGGGCTTCCGGTTTTCCGGGCTTCAGAGCTGATACTCCCTTCCATATCGATAATCTGCATTATATTGTTCAAAAACCACGGGTCCACGCAGGTAAGCGAATGAATCTCTTCGATGGAAATACCCTCTCTGAGCGCCTGCGCTATATACCATATCCTCTCGGCATTGGGAGTTTTAAGTTTTGCTCTTATCTCTTCCACTGAATTGTCGTCCCTGGGTTCAAACCCTGAACAATCTATTTCGAGACTCCTCAGCGCTTTCTGCAGGGATTCCTTGAAGGTTCTTCCGATAGACATCACCTCACCTACCGATTTCATTTGAGTTGTGAGTGTAACATCAGCATCAGGAAACTTTTCAAAAGTGAACCGCGGAATCTTTGTCACCACATAATCGATGGCAGGTTCAAAAGATGCAGGCGTTTCCCGTGTAATGTCATTCTTTATTTCATCAAGGGTGTATCCGACTGCAAGCTTGGCTGCAATCTTTGCAATCGGGAAGCCTGTGGCCTTGCTGGCAAGCGCTGAACTCCTGGATACCCTGGGGTTCATCTCTACAAGCACCATCCTGCCGCTCATGGGGTCCAACGCAAACTGAATATTTGATCCGCCTGTATCTACGCCGATTTCCCGGATCACCGCTATAGCTGCGTTTCTCATTCGCTGGTATTCCTTATCAGACAGTGTCTGCGCGGGCGCTACCGTTATTGAGTCGCCGGTATGAACACCCATGGCATCGAAGTTTTCGATGGAGCAGACGATGACAACGTTGTCTTTTTTGTCCCTCATCACTTCAAGCTCAAACTCTTTCCACCCGATCACAGACTCCTCCACAAGCACCTGATTGACCGGGCTGAGCTTCAGACCCCTCTCAAGGAGTTCACGATATTCCTCAATGTTATATGCAATCCCCCCTCCGGCGCCCCCGAGCGTAAATGCCGGCCTGAGGATGACAGGGAAACCAAGGTGCTCTATAATATCAAGTCCGTCCTGGATAGTGGTTATTGCCGCACTCTTCGGGACTTCAAGTCCGATATTCCGCATTGCCTTTTTAAACAACTCCCTGTCTTCAGCTTTCTTGATCGCATGCAGTTTGGCGCCTATAAGCTCCACCTTAAAGCGGTCAAGCACCCCTGACTCAGACAGTTCCACTGCAAGGTTAAGGGCAGTCTGTCCGCCCATGGTCGGCAAAATCGCATCCGGTCTCTCTTTTTGGATGATCAGCTCAAGAAACTCAACCGACAGGGGCTCAATATAAATAGCGTCAGCGGTCTCGGGGTCGGTCATTATCGTTGCCGGGTTGGAATTAACCAGTACCACGGTATAGCCCTCTTCACGAAGGGCTTTACAGGCCTGCGTCCCCGAATAGTCGAACTCACAGGCCTGCCCGATCACAATAGGACCTGAACCGATCAAAAGTATCTTTTTTATATCCGTTCGCTTTGGCATCTTTTATGTCATATCAGACTGTTGTATTTCCCATCTGATATATCTCCTTATTGAGTTTATCTCACTATAGTACAAAATGTGTTGTTTAAATAACGCTGGATATTGCATCTTCCCATGAACGCCTTTGCAACGATTTGGCGAGCGGAATAATTTATAATTATAACATTAAGCGCTTTGTTATTTTGCACCTTTGTATTCCATGAAGCCTTCCAGCAATTGGCGGAATGAAGTTGGCCTGAATTTATCAAAGCTCTCCTCGTCAACATAAGCGAAGTCGTACTTCGTATCTGTCTGCACTCGGTTGATGTCTTCACACCATTGTCGCAACCGTAACATTTTCAGCGGCACATCCAAATCTTCCAGCCCTTTGGTTTCGACAATGACAATCCTCCCGTCTGATACCTTCACCATAAAGTCCGGGTAATAGTTAGAAATATAGCCGTCGGCGTTCACATAGTCCAACTTGAAATGCACGGCCAGGTAATTCTTGGCGTAGGAGACTACATCGTCGCAATTCTCCAGAAACGAGGCAAACCGAAGTTCAAGGTTATTGTCGCCGATGATCCGGTTGAAGACGCTTTTTTTCGGCACAAGGTAGCCTTGATCCTTGGCCACAAAAGGGCGGGTCTGGCGCAGCTTGATCGTGTCGCGGATTTCAGCGTCGCCTTTGTCCCTGACGGTCAGAGCGTTGATTGCTTTTTTAAAGGTCTCAATCAACGTCTTGGTGGCGGCCAGTTCTGACAGGTTGCGTAGTGTGTTTGGATCTTCCAACTGTACTGAGTGGTCGAACAGCTCTTTCTGCACAAACACCTTGACCTTGCCATACAGCACATCATAGCCGCTGACCAAGCGTAGGTCTTTCATAATGCTTTGCGCAAAGTAGCCGATGACGCTGCGGTAATCGGCAACGCCGGCTGTGTCGAGGATCGTGGTATGCTTAATCTCACCGGTGGTGATGTCTTTGAATACAATCTCCCTCTGCTCTTCTTCTCTGAACTCTAAAAAAAGGACGTGCTGATGCCCCATTGCTGCGATGTCCAGATCGCCCAGGTTCTTGTATTCCCGATAGACGCGGGGCGTCAGCACGGGGATTTCTATATCCAACGCCTCTATGTCTTTTTTCTCGTTTCCATCGTCAACTTCGACCACCAGAGGAGTTTTAGGTCCGGTTCCTTCTCCCATCGCCTTGCGCTCCAGCACCACACCCTCGGCCTGGATGGATTCCACGAACTCCATGAAGGCATTAGTGCCTACCACGCTGACATACTCTTCCACATCGCCGGGATACATCTTTCTCAAGCCACGTCCCAGCGTCTGTTCGGGCAGTATGTTGCTTAACGCGGAATAGGCGCGGAGGCCCACGATAGTGGTGACATTGCGCACATCCCACCCTTCCTTCAGCATCATCACTGAGACGATAGCCTTGTACGGGCTGTACATGCCATCAATCTCATTTGCCTGTTTGCGGAGTCTGTCCAATTCGTCCTTGTCCTTGCCTGAGGCCGCTTCGGAAATTTCGCCGTTGTTCTTTGTGTGAATGACCAGCACTGCGTCCTTCAAGTCCGAATAATTGCCCTCAAGGTACTCTGCCACATCATCGCAGTTGCGGGTGTCGTCGGTCATTACGAACAGGATAGCCTTCTTGCCCATCTTCTCGTGTTCGGCATACGCCTTGCGCCATTCGATCACGCCCAGATGGATATAGTCTGCATATTTCTCGGTGTATTTTGCACTCTGGCGCTCCTGCAATTTTGCGCGGCTGGCGGCATCAGGCAAGACGGGATGCTTGACAACATTTTGCGAAATAGCTTCCACAAGCGGGTAATCGACCACGGTCTGCACGAAAATCGCCCCGTTGTTATGCTTTGGCGTTGCTGTTGTATCCACCTGCATTGAAAGGGTCGCCCCCTTCTGCTTCAGGCGATTATGAATGTCTTCGATCGACTTGAACCAGGCCATGCGAGGATCGTGAATATGGTGCGCCTCGTCATTCAGCACCATCAATTCATCGACGTCCCGGACGATCATGGCTAAATCCACCTTGGAATCTGTTGTCGCGCCCGTTGGACGCTTGCCCAGGAAATAATCTCTCGTATCTTCATCATCAGGAGACGCGGGAATGTCCTCCCCCGAATAAACCCTGTGAATGTTCGTCAGGAATATATTGCCCGTATGCCTGCTTATACCAACCTCGTCTTGCCGGTGCAGAGTCAGTTGAAAATCGTCGCGCCAGTTGCGTCCGTCATACCCGTTATCCGGCAGCACAGGGTCCTCGAAGAAGATGCGGAGGCCCTTAAAATCCCTGTAAATCCGATCCAGCACGATAATGTTAGGCGTGATGACCAGGAAGTTTCGCGCCAACTCGGAGTCCGGCTCATACAGCTTGTGGAAGAAGCTCCACGCCAGCGCAAGGCTCAACACCTTGGTTTTGCCGCTGCCTGTAGCCATCTTCACCACGAACCGCCGCCAGGTCTCGTCGAACATGCTTCCCGATACAAGGCCGCTTGCATCGAAGCGCATCATGTCATGCTTGTCCTTGACACCCATAACATCATAGAGGTAGATAATCGTCTCCAGAGCCTCGCGCTGGGCGAAGTAGTATTGAAACTCCATAGTTCCGTCGGCCTGTGACAGGAGATGTTGAGTGTTGAACCACCAATTGAGCAGACTTCGGCTGGTGTCTGCGGCGCCGGCATACCTGGCGTCCCGGAAATCCTTCACCTTCCGACGCAGTTCCGCCACGAGCGGCGGCATAAGCTTCTCCATACTGGTTTCGCGCAGCGCCTCATCGGCAGGGAACCAGCGGATGCCTGGCTCAAGAATCGCGTGAGGGGATTGCGGAAAGTCTTTATGCAGGGCCATTATTTGTCCTTTGACCCAAGCCGCTTGATGCTTGGGACGTCAGTCAGCAGTCTCATTTGATGGATTGCAATCTTGTTCAACTTCACAAGTCGTTCACTCTGCGGCAATCCGTCAGTGATGAAGTGTGCATTCAGATTCTCCAGATTGGAAAGGCAAACGAGTTGTGAAACATCAGCATCATCCCGGATATTGCCTTTCCTGCCCGGATTCTTATCGCGCCAGTCCTTCGCAGTCATGCCGAAGAGGGCCATGTTCAGCACATCCGCCTCCGTGGCATAAACCAGGTTGGTTTGGCTCGCACTCAGTTCCGTCGGCACAAGGTTCTCCTTGATCGCATCGGTGTGAATCCGGTAGTTGATTTTGGCCAGATTGCGCCGGATATCCCAACCGAGTTGCGTGAGTTCCTGGTCTTTGAGCCGCTGAAATTCCTTGATGAGATAGAGTTTGAATTCTACGGAAACCCAGGAGGCGAACTCGAAGGCGATGTCCTTGTGGGCATAGGTACCGCCGTAACGCCCTGGCTTGGAGATAATGCCAATGGCGTTTGTACGTTCGATCCATTGTCCGGGCGTCAGCGTAAAGCTATTCAGCCCTGCCTGTTTTCTAAACCCGTCGAATTCGACGGGTTTAAAAGCTGGGTTGTTCAATTGCTCCCAGATGCCAAGAAACTCAATGGTGTTCCTGTTTCTGAGCCAGTTACGGATCAAGTCATCGGTTCTGTCAGGGTTTTTGTATCGCGCAATGTCTGTTATGCAGATGTAATCCGCTTCGTTCCGGGTGAATACGGCTATTTCACTGCCTTTGACTTTGATCTTCGCCATTATTGCTTCCCTCCGTTCTTCCCCACTGTGACTTCAACAATTGTCATAGTATCATTGCCGAAGATATCCACCACCTTGACCGCAATCTTGCGCCGCCCCGGTGTGCAATCATGGAAGACGCTTTTCAGTTCCAGCGACCTTTCCTTCTTTGTGCGGAAGCTCTGCCACTCATTCTCAAAAATGTAATCACCCGTCCAAAGTTCTTCCCATTCGCCGGTTTCTTCATTCTTCACCCGGATAATTTCCCGCTTGTTCTCAAAGTCGAAGTCTACAGACCAATAGTCAATCCAGTCCGTCCAGTTCTTGGTGAGCACCTCTCTGGTTACAATGCCGTCTTTGTCCTTGCTCACCTTGACTATTTGACCTTTCTCCGCCACGATCCGGCTGCCCTTGTTTTTAATGGCCGCCTCCGCGTTGGCAATGGAGTCCTGCGAGTAGAACACCGAAAAGTCCGTCAATTCCACCGCAACTGTATTTTTTACGACGTGCGGTTTGACCTCGATATAGGACACGTCATGGAACACCACCTGGTTCTTCTCCACCGCCCGCTTATCGAACACCTCGGCGGGGATGTACTTGGGCGCGATGTCGATTCCCTTAGCCCGCGCCTCGTCAAGCACATTTGGGAATAGACCCATCTCAAACTCGAAGCCCAATATGTCAACTTTTGTGATATGCTTCTTGCGGCATTCCAGGATGATCTCCTCGACGAACAGCCGCGTCACCGGCATATTAACCGGCCCGACGGCCACCAACCTCCCCGCCTTCTTCCCGTGGAATGCTGCAAAGCCCGTTGTCTTCTCGGCCCGGTAAGCCCGAAGGATCAGGTCGAGGAACGCCGCCTCTTTTTCTTCCAGTTGTTTCTGCTGTTCCGCCTCGCGCAGGTTGGGATTGATACCGATGTAATGCTGGCGCTCGTACTTGCCCAGATTGAGTATTTCAAAGGCGCGGTAGTCCTTGCCATCGGCCTTCAGTTCGCGTTGCACGCCTATCATTCGTTTTCGAGTGGTATGGATTCCGAACTTGCCCAGGTCGCTGACGATCCACTTGCGTCCCAGCTTCTCTGCTACCGCAGCGGTGGTGCCGGAGCCGCAGAAAAAGTCGGCCACAAGATCACCTTCGTTGGAAGATGCTTTAATTATGCGGCGAAGTAATGCCTCCGATTTTTGAGTTGCGTAGCCTTGTGACTCATCACCCCATCTAGGCAAATACTGAACTTCTTTATCTGTCCATATTGTTTGAATCGGCATACCGTCGACGTCATCGAGATATGTCTTTTTTCGAGCAACGCCATTCTTTGTATAAAAAAGCTTGCCTTCATCATGTAGTCGCTGCATTGTTTCCTTGGGGCATCTCCATATCTTCCTGTGCCCATTCCATTCATAATCATAGCCCCCGCCGGAGAGGCCGTAGGCCGAAAGATCACCAGATTTGAATCGTTTGCCATTATCATCTTTGTACCGAAAATAATTTTCTATGTACTCATCGTCGTATGGCCCAAGCGGATCGTTCCAAGTGTATTTGTTAGATTTGGTGTAGAAGAAAATGTTTTGGTTATTAACACCATATTTCCCTGCGTCGCTGTGTGCACTCGTGCATTTCCAAGCTATTTCATTTCGATACCCAGGGCAACTTGGCTCCCCACCTACACCAAAGATTTCGTTCATAACGAGCCGGATGGCCGAATTTACCCGCCAATCACAATGCACATAGATGGTGCCATCCTCCGACATTAAATCACTCATCAGTATCAACCGTTCGTAAATCATGGCTATGAAGCTGTCGGAGCCCTTGCCCCAGGTGTCGCGGTAGGCGATTTCTTCAAGAATGTTAGGCTTCTTCGTGAAGGTGTCGCCGCCGATCTCGATGTCCATCGAGAAATCTGCGCCCACATCGAAAGGCGGGTCAATATAGATGAGCTTGAGGCCGCCCTGCTTTTCGATTTCCTCGCGCAACGGGCCGTTCTTCAGGCTGGAGAGAATGAGCTTGTTGTCACCCCATATCAGCTTGTTCGTCCACCCTTTGAGCTGGCGACCACGCGCATCCAGCGAGAACATATCCATCTGCAACGCCGTGCCCGAGGGCTTCTCGGCGCGGGGTTCGTCCACCTGTTCGATCACCTGGAAAGGCAGGACAATGTTGGAGACCTCGCTTGTTTTGCCATTCCAGACCAACTCTACCTCTCGTTTGTCCTCAAACAAGAGAAAGCGGTACTTCTCTGGCAAAGGCTTGTCCGCCTCAATAAAACGGATAATCTCCTGCTGTTCCTGTTCAGTCAGTCGTGACATAAATATCCTTTTCCATCGTGGGTCACCGGGATCCGGCTTTATCGACAAACCTGTGTGCAACCGGTTGTCGATCCTATTTGCGCCACTCTTGCGCCAGTTTCGCGAAGTCTACCGCTCGCCATTCTTCCTTCCATATTTTCAAATAGGGGATATCACTGGACGATGGCTCAGGCTTGCATGGTGTGACATAGACGACGCTCGGCATTACCGAAGACTCGCCTATAAGCAATGCCTCACCCGCCT
The DNA here is from genome assembly GCA_963830245.1 of Nitrospirota bacterium. GTDB lineage: Bacteria > Nitrospirota > Thermodesulfovibrionia > Thermodesulfovibrionales > Dissulfurispiraceae > JADFXI01. The sequence continues at coordinate 49,039 of CAWHNC010000080.1, read as the reverse complement.
CTAAGGAGGGTAGTCCTGTCGTCAAATTGCCCAGAGTATCAGGTAATAGCCGTTTGACATAGGCTTGGTCATCTGGGTTTGTCAGCCGCATAGCAAGGAAGTTGCTGCACTGCGAGAATATCGTTTCCGATATTTCGGATGGTCGTTGACTCGCAATCAGAAGGCTCGTTCCATATTTGCGTCCCTCCTTCGCGACTCGTTCGATAGCCGTCAATGATGCACGATAGCGGGCCATATCACTTCGAGGGGCATACTTATGAGCTTCTTCGTAGACGAGCAGCAACGGGGTTTCGCACTTGCTTGCGACGCGACGAGAGTAGTAGCTGTAGTCGAATAGTATTCGAGTAATCAAAGACACTGTGATGCTAAGGACTTCAAATGGAATACCGCTTAAGTCGAGGATCGTTACATTTGCTTCGTTGGACTTCTTATAGCCCATGAACTGCTGAAGCACCTGTTCGAACGTTAGCGCTACCGCCTTGGCACCAAATAGGAAATTAAGCCTTGGATTACCAATCTTTGATGATAGACGGCCTACAAATTTATCAATGCTGCCATCCGAATATGCGCCCCTATTGATCTTAGATCGCTCTGTTGGTGCGAAATCTCGTGGGGCTTCACAATACCATTGGAGTTTTTCCTCATCCGTCAAGAAGGTCTTGTCCTCCGTTTTAGTCTTAACGTGAAGAGAGTTGTCAGCATCCTTAGTTTCGCGAGTGAGATTGAGCAGGCAGTTGAGAACCTCTTGAACGTTATAGGGCAAGGGACTATCGAAGTAGACCTTTCCTGTTTTGGAATTTGTACGTTCTTTGCACAGAGTTACAATCGTTCGGAGAAGAGACGCTTGGTTGTAGTTGTTGATGTCGCCAGATTCTAGGAACATCTCCTCCATTTCTTCTGCATTTAGCAACCAGAAAGGAAGAAGGAGGTCATCAACTCCAATAACATTCGCATTGGGAAAAGCGGACCTATACTCGGAATGGATATCAAATATGACAATATGCGAGTTGTTCAATCCTGTATAGTCGGTTGCTTTAGCTGAAACCGCTGACTGTAATATCGTGGCAATAGTATGTGACTTTCCAGATCCGGTTGCGCCAACAACTGCAATGTGCTTGTTGAAAAACTTGTCACCGTGAACGGGCACGTGGATGTCTCTATGTCGTGTGAGTACAGAGAACGTGAACCGGTGCTCTTTTTCGAAGGCATCCCCGAAGATTGAACTGACTTCTTTGGCGGTGGCCGGGACGACTTTCTTAGGCGGGATTGCCAGCTCATCACCGCCGCGTCGAAACTTGCCTGCCTTCAATGTCCCCAGAGGAAATGCGTCTATAATATAAATGCGCTGTGCGTTGCCATCTTTGTCCTCCCGAACCTCAATGGAAAAACTTTCTATTATGCACATAAGAGCAACATTTTCGTTGTCTGACACTTTCAGGTAAGAACCTACGCGAAGGCTTTCTTCGGCGTGACGGAAAGACGCGAGATTGTCGACAGAGATTCGTACTTTGTTAGGGTATACTGCGATTACTTCCGCATTAACAGGATCTGGTGTATTAGGCATTGCTATTCCCCCTCTATATTATATTCTCAATCATGCTCAGCGATGTGACGGGGATAGATATTTGTGTGCATTTGTCATATCTATTCATAGGCGTATCCCCAAAAAAGTCGTAAATGAGCCGCCGTCCCTTGATGGTCGCAACAGTAACGGCTAAATCTTCATCCGTCGTAACTATTCGGAGAGACAACTGGTTTGAAGAAGTTTGCTGAGTGCATAAATGTTCGACACTGAAAGTGCATCCAAGAAAAGCATATCCGTCAACAAACCGAACGCTCTCATTATGCAGTAATGTTTTCAGTGTCACAAGCCTGTCCCCCGGCAATCCCCTGAAAAAAACAAAAGGAGCGTACCGTTCAGCATCGGGTTTTCTACGGGAATGATGACTACTCCACTTCCGATGCAGTGCATGGCAAAAGGAAATAAGTTCAGCGTCAGCTGTAGCGAGCGCTGAGTCGATAACAAATATTCTGTGAGCAGCATCGATGTTCTGCTGGCTAAAGTGATCAGCTCTCAGTGAAGAACAGTATTTTTTTTCGCCAAGTTCGCGAAGAGACCATGCGTTATATAAGGCGCGCGACGGAATAACGCTTGAAATGAACTTTGCTTTTGTGAGTTGCCTCGCAGACGGGTCAGTTAACGCCGCAATACTCGAAACGATAGTCCGGGCAGACGGATAAAGAAAACTCTCAGCTTCGTGAAGGGTTGTTTTGCAACTCTTCTTGAGCGCTTCAATAACCTTTCGCTTGTGGCCACTGTATTCCTCTGTGAGATGAATTGACAACTGAGTTGAAAATTCCAGAATATCCTGGTCAGTAGCACCTATTTGCTTTCGAATGTCGATAACGTCCAAGTGGGAGGTACCAGACCGAGTAGTGCGTTCCTTGCGGATCAGTGATTGCTTGATTTCATCACCCGATAAGGTTTTTATTTCAGGGACAGAATCTCTGAAATAGCCATATAGATGGAATCGTCTTGTAGCACGTTCTTTTCTGTTAAGTCGTAAGAATCCCTTAATCATCGGCAAAATCGCATCTCGTAGCGTTGATCGCGTAAGTCGTGTAGCCTCATAATATTTGCATTGGAATAGCTCTGATATATTTTCACCCAACACATCAAAGTCCTCTATCCCCTCGATGGTGATGCTATCGTTATCCTGCAAGTCAAGAATAGAAAGGATAGTGGCGTCAAACTGATACAGGTAGCCCTGTATCGTCGCGCAAGCATCGCGATTCACGTTATCTTTCGCATGCTCAGTTTTAGATCGAACGTTTGAGTCAGACATAACGCCTGCTACAGTGGAACAACAGCAGCCTCCCCAATAAAAGCATACCTTTCAGGAACACAGGTAAAGATGACAATCTGGCATTGCCTGGCGGCTACCGCCAATACGGCGCCCATCAATTTCAGACGCTCCGGGTCGGTGTAACCCAGTGCATCATCCAAAATGACCGGAGTACCGCCATCCTTTGCCACTACCATGGAACACGACAACCGGTAAATCAAAGAAAGTTGCTCTTTTGTACCCCCGCTAAGGGAATCGAAGGGCACCGTGACACCAGAGACCGTTCTGCTGGTAATCTTCAAATCATCGTCGATATTCACCTGAAATGAAGGGTCAAATACCAAACGGCCAAGTCTTTCAATTTTATCTTTAAGCGGGGCAACATAAGCCCGGTTCGCCTTGTCCCGCTCTTCGCACATAGTATCAAAAAGGCATTTGGCCGCATTGGCTCTAAGTGTGGTCGCCCGGTTCTTGAACTCCAATTGTTCAAGTAGATTCTCTGCCGAATTTAATTTTTCGTGAAGGCCCTCTTCGCCCATTATTTTAAGACGGGTTTGGACCTCGATCAGTTCCTTGTCTTTTGAATCATGACAGATTTTTATCGTTTTCAAAGAACCTTTGGTGGAATCCGCCAGGGCTCTTACTTGTTCAGGGTTGAAAGCTTTTAAAGAGTCTGCGGCTGAACGGTATCCAGTATCTTCTGAGAGCACAGCCCTATCAGCGGCAATCAGGTTGACCTCAAGTATTTCATCAGATTCTTTTTTTCGAGTTTTATCGAGGTTTTCTTGAGTCTGTTTGACGTCTTTGTCCAACTGCTCAAGCTTCGCCACGTCTTCCCTGTATTTTATATTTACACCTTCGAAGAACGAGCGGGCAGACTCGAGGGCCTTACGCGTATTATCCAATTCGTCACTTGCAGCCTGGAAATTCGCTTCTGCCTCTGCCCGTTCCTTTTTTGCGGTGTCGAAATCCGGGCAAATCGGAGTGTCTTTAACGCGCCCGACGAGGTAGTTCGGCACGCTCTGCTGGAGATTGTACAACCTTTGTTCAAGATTTTCGTAAGTAATATCCCTAAGGTTTTCCTTCTCGACCCGATCTTTGTTTTCCACACCCCGCAATGCCTCTTGACGCTCGTCATACGCCTTTCTGGCCTCGTCAGGGTCTGCCACAGCAGCGGCGGCACAGGCAGCGTGGAGAGCCAGACGCGCTTCTTCAACCTTTCGGGCAAGCCCTCCTATGCTTGAGCCGGCGGTTATTTCGATATCAAGGGTTCCAGGAATGGACACTGTGGTCTTATCAGAGACAGATATTTTACGAACTTCTTTAGTTCCGAGTAACGCCTCTGTACCGTCGATGGAGAGGCGACATTGAGAGATGGAACGAAGGAGAACACTTGGCGAGCCTATTTCCATCTTGGCAGAGGCGGTCTTATAACTTAGTTCTGTTTCCTTTATCCTGTCTAAGGCGCTGGCATCCACCTTGTTCTTCGCCAACACTGTCTCTGCCTGGGCAGCGTCTTTACGGGCATGGTCAATTCGTTGTTTGCGTTCGAATAACTGATCCAGATCGAGCTTGTCATGATAATAGTCGAAATCCGCCCTCCTCAAGACGGCGAGATATTCCGTTTCTTTTCTTTTTCTTTCAGCTTCGATGGTCGCAGCTTTGGCTTTATTACAGGCTTCCTCGGCCTGAGACAAAGCTGGCAGGGCCATTGAACTGCTTTCTTGAAGTGTAATATAGGTCTTGGCAGCGTTTTCTGCTGTACGAATCATCTCCTGGCGTATTTCCTTGGCGTGCCTTACTGCCTCAAGGGTTTTTTGAGCAGATTCCCGTTTTAATGAGGCCTCAGAAAGAGTGTTTTCGAGCGAGTTAATTTGCTCGATTTTGGTTGTGAGGTCTATCATCTGTTGTGATAGTTCTGCTTCCTGCTTCTTGAGCTGGACCAATTCCCTCTGCAAGACAGGGACACGGTCGATATCGGTTTCGAGCGCACGGATGTCCTGTTCAATTGATCTAACCTCAGTCTCCTTTTCGCTCAAGGCGTTTCGCAGGTCCTGGATTTCCTTCTTCTCGGTCCCACGACCAGTAGTATAGTAGAGTTCATATTCCTGCGAAACCCTTTTGAACAAACTGAGTTCTTGCGGAGCGGCCGGATGAACCCCTGCTGCCTTGTCGAGCGCCGCAGACAATGCCTCTTTGTTTTTAAAGTCCGGTTGGCCGATCGCCTCACCCTGCATGATAGACAAGGCCTTCCACAAAGCAACATCGAGTGTTTCTTTAAGAATTTCATTCGCCCTGTCATGCGCCTGGCGGCCCGTGAGGTTTTCGGGATTGGGTTTTGTAATAGTAAGCTTAGTCTCAGGTTTTTTTAAGAATCGTTTGAAATAGGTAAACACATATTTGCCCGTCTCCATTTCCAGTTCAATTTCAGGTCCCACATCTTTATGGACAGGTTGGATGGCTTGAATGTCTTTATTTCTGCTATTGTCCTGGTAGTCAAATATGGTGTTTATGGCCTCGCCGAGACTCGACTTTCCACACTCGTTCGGGCCTTCTATGCGTGTAATACCCAGGGGACTGAACTTTATATCGCGTGTATTAATGCCCCTGTAATTGGCAACCCTAAGATGAAGGAGTTTCATGCGACCTCCCTGGAAAGTCGGAGCAGGAGCATGAATGCATCGCGGGCAATGGCGCCTTCGAGCCCACCCTGCTCTATTTTATCCCGAAGCCTTTTTACCGTCGCATCGGCAAAGCCGGAAAACCCAAGATCGGTGAAGTCAGCATCATCGGGAATCACGAGGAGGTTGTCGCCGTTGATCACGGAACCAGCCAAGACATCCCTGGCTGCAAGAAGGTGGTTTTGAAGAACCCCGTGTAAAGAAAGTGTGAGCGAACCTTTAAGGACCAGTTTTACAACTGCCCGTTCCCTGTTCGGGATGTCTTCCAGCTTTTTCCGGAGAGCTTCCAAATCGGCTACGGTATTCAAGTCAACTAACTCTTCGATAAAACTCCATTGTCCGATTTTCATTTCTTCGGTAGTGACATGGTCACCATCAAGACTGACGATCTGGCAGAACCCTGAATGGTCTTCCCGGAAATCGGTGGATTCGGGAGTACCGGAATACCAGATTCTGTCCACAGAACCCACTTTAGTTAGGGAATGGCGATCGCCAAGAGCTATAAAATGGACCTTGCCTTCCGAAATTGCGGCTTCAAGCTTGGAAACCGCAATCACATTTTCTGCTTCTTTATCGGGAGTAAATATATCAATGACACCATGTCCCGCAAAGATACGCTTTACGCTCCCTGCCGGAGGAAGCGCATTGAGCAAATCAACAATTGGGTTGCCGTTTGGCCGTTTAGACAGCCAAGGGGCGCCTATCAGTTCGATCCCTTCAGCTACTTGAACAGGAGCTGTATTCTCGATGATGTGGACATGAGCCGGTTTCTTTTCTACGAAAGTGCTGGAGCGGTAAACAGAAGCCGCATTCAAAGGGTCGTGATTACCGGGAAGGAGATAAACAGGGACTGTCACCTCTTTGAGTGCTTCGATTGCCCGTGCGACGGTTTTACGGTCCACCTGGTTTGACTCGAAGCAATCACCACACACCAAAATAAACTGACATTGTTTTTCTTTTGCAATACGGCCCATGGTTCGAATGGCATCAAACCGCGCCTGGGCATATCGCGCCTGTGCCTCTTCGGAAAGGAAGCGGCGGGTCATACCTAATTGCCAGTCGCTGGTATGAAGGAAACGAATCATGGATGCCTTGGTCCTGGCGGCCTGTAGTCATTCGGATAGCCGAAGGCAGCCTTGGCATGATGAAACAGATTTTGCCCATCTAAAAAGGCAAAGGTGCGTTTTACAAGGGGTTCAGCGGGCATTTTCCCCCTTTATAAAATAAATAACCCCGCCAGAGGCCCAAGGGCTGATCCGACGGGGGGCAAATAACAAGTTATCCTGATGATTTAGAATGCTGTATTTAGTTGATTTTGTCAATAGGGGGGATCCCAGAACAGCAAGGCTGCTATGCTTCATTGTTTCAGTTCCCCTCCTCTCCTATTTTCCTATCAGCCCTCTATAAAATTTTTAAATGTTCTTGTCACATCATCGGCATCGGAATAATTCCCGGAGGAGAAAACCATTACTCTTCCAACATCTTTGAATTCAAATTCCACAGTGTAAAATTCGACCGAGGCGCCGAAGCCGGGAATAACAGCGCCATGCTGGAGCGCTATCTTCTCGACAATTTTTATTCCATCGGGATTTTCCGGGGCAATTTCTTTGTAATCTTCCCTGATTCCCTGAAGTTCTGCAAGGGTAAATAACTTTTTTTCGACCAGGAAAAAACCCTTGCGCATAATAGTGACAACATTATTCCCTTTGTCTATGACAGCCCGCAAAAAAGTTTCACGGAAGGCAAAGGTCCTGAAAAAAAGAAAGAGCAGCACAAACAGCGGCAATACAGCTATAAAAGAAATAGAGGATAGTTCCGCCCCGGAAGCAAAAAAAAATCCCAGCAGCAGCAAGCAGGCTCCGGCAGCAAAAGTGGAAGCCGTCTCACGGTTAAAAATACCGCTATGCAGCATACTGCCTTTTTCCGCTCTGAACGACGCTGTCTTAAAGGCCAGCACCTTATCGTTTATATCAAATGAGTAAGCAACGCTATTATTCATTTGATACTTATTATCTCCCTGAAACGCCTGAACAGATGAGCGGAATCATTCGGTCCCGGCCCTGCCTCAGGATGGTGCTGGACAGAGATAATCGGCAATTCAACATGACGCATGCCTTCCTCGGTGCCGTCGTAAAGATTCCTGTGGGTGAGTTTTGTCTTGCCGCGCAGGCTATGGATATCAACGCAATAGTTGTGGTTCTGGGATGTTATTTCCACTCTTCCAGTTTCAAGATCCTTTACAGGATGGTTGCCCCCATGGTGGCCGAACTTGAGTTTATAAGTCTTGCCGCCCATAGCCAGGCCAAGGATCTGGTGGCCCAGGCAGATGCCGAATATCGGCTTTTTACCTATCAATTTTTTAACATTTTCAATTGCATATGTAACTGTTTCAGGATCTCCAGGGCCGTTGCTCAGTATAATGCCGTCAGGGACCATCTCGAGCACTGCTTCGGCAGGGGTACCGGCCGGGACCACCATCACCGAAAAGCCTGCATCGGCAAGATTCCTTAAGATATTAAATTTAACTCCGAAATCATAAACCACCACTTTTAATACTGGCGCTTGTCTTTCTGCAGCGCGCCACTTCCAGCGCCCTTCAGTCCATGCATACGTAACCTTTGCTGTAACGCCGGATACATAATCAAAGGCAGAGATTCCAGGGTGCGCCTTGACTTTCCCGAGCAGGCTGTATGGATCGATATCAACAGTCGAAATTATTCCCATCTGCGCGCCATGATTTCTCAAATGCCGGGTCAGCGCCCTTGTATCTATGCCTTCAATACAGGTTATGTTATTGTCCTGAAGATAGCGCCCCAGCGAAAGTTGGGAGCGCCAGTTGCTGGGAAAGTCGAGGTATTCTTTTACGATAAAGCCCTCCACTTTAGGCCCCCCTGCTGATTCTGCATCTTCTTTGTTTACCCCGTAATTGCCTATCTGGCTGTAAGTCATCGTGACGATCTGCCCTTTATATGACGAGTCTGTGAGTATTTCCTGGTAGCCTGTCATGGATGTATTAAAAACTACCTCGCCTATGGTCTCGCCCGGCGCTCCGAACCCTTTGCCTTCAAAAACCGTCCCATCTGCCAAAACGAGCAACGCCTTATCTTGTGGCCGCATAAACTATCCCTCTGACTATTGTAAATACCGGCATCCCCTTCATCTGCCAATTGTCGAAAGGGGTGTTCTTTCCCATAGATGCAAAGGCATGCGCATCTATAGTGACTTTCCTTTTAGTGTCAATTATCGTGACATCCCCGGACGAACCAGGCCGCAGAGTGCCTTTGTCAATGCCTATGATCCGCGCAGGATTAAAAGCCATCTTTTCCGCCAGGGCATACATATTTAAAACGCCTTCCCCGACCAGCATCAGCCCGAGACCCAGGGCAGTTTCAAGACCCGAAATGCCTGATGGCGACTTGTCAAATTCCTGGAGCTTTTCATCACGATGGTGCGGCGCATGATCAGTAGCAATCACATCTAAAGTCCCGTCCTGCAGTCCCCTCTTGATTGCATCAAGGTCTTTCGCAGCCCGCAAAGGAGGGTTTACCTTTGCATTCGTGTTATATCCGTTGACAGCATCTTCGGTGATACTGAAGTAGTGTGGACATGTTTCTGCAGTGACTCGTATCCCGCGCTCTTTTGCCTGCCGTATAAGTCTTACGGAACCCTCTGTCGAAACATGTGCAATGTGCAGCCGTCCCCCGGTTAATTCGGAAAGGATTATATCCCTTGCAACCATTACTTCTTCCGCTGCTGCAGGAACTCCTTTCAGTCCGAGGGTCATAGAAAGCATGCCCTCGTTCATTACTCCATTGTCGGCAAGGGTAAGGTCCTCGCAATGAGAGATAATAGGCACATTGAAGATCTTTGAGTATTCAAGTGCCCTTCGCATTACAATGCTGCTCATAACCGGCCTGCCGTCATCAGAAAACGCTCTGCAGCCGGAATCATACATAAGGCCCATCTCTGCAAGCTCCTCACCCATTTGTCCTTTCGTGATCGCGCCTATGGGATAAACGGAACAAAATCCCTCTTCCACTGCCTTTTTGATGATAAAGGCGGTGACAGTAGGGTTATCATTAACAGGATTTGTATTCGGCATGGGGCAGACTGAGGTAAAGCCGCCCCTGACAGCCGCCATAGTCCCGGTCCTGATGGTCTCCTTATGCTCGTGACCAGGCTCCCGCAGATGAGTATGCAGATCCACAAGGCCCGGAAGCACATATAGACCGGATGCATCAATAGTCTGCAGGTCAGGGAAGCCTTTAACCCCGGAGGCCGCATTATGTTTTCCGTTCTTAAGGTTAATTGCGGCTACGATTCCCCCATTAATAAGGACATCACCTACGCCATTGATCCCTTGTGAAGGGTCAATTATATGACCGTTTTTTATAAGCAACCCGTTATTATTTTTTTCCATTTCCCGCCAACAGGTACATAACCGCCATCCTGACCGCAATACCGTTTGTCACCTGGTCCAGCACGACTGACCGGGAGCTGTCGGCAACCTCAGACGTTATCTCAATGCCTCTGTTCATCGGTCCGGGATGCATTACTATCGTGTTTTTTCCGGTCAGGTTAAGCCTTTTTATGTCCATTCCCCAATATTTGGCATACTCTCTGGAGGAAGGAAAGAACCCCCTGCCCTGCCGCTCCGTCTGTATTCTCAGCATCATGACGACATCAACGTCCTTAAGCCCTTTGTCCATATCATAAAAAACTTCCACATCGTAATCCCCAACCTCCGGAATGAGCGTGGGAGGACCTATCAATCTTATAGAGGTGTTAAATTTTGAAAGCAGGTAGATGTTCGATTTAGCCACCCTGCTGTGGAGTATATCTCCGATAATGGCGATTTTAAGACCCTCGAGCGATCCCCTCTTCTCTATGATACTCAAGGCATCGAGCAATGCCTGGGTCGGATGTTCATTAATACCGTCCCCCGCATTTATCACCGATGCGCTGACGTTGCGGGCAATAAAATGCGGCGCTCCGCTTGAAGTATGCCGGATAACTATAAAATCCACACCATAGGCCTCGATAGTCTTCACTGTATCGTAAAGGGTCTCGCCTTTAACCACGCTGCTCATAGGCACTGAAAAATTGAGCACGTCGGTGCTCAGCCTTTTTTCGGCGAGTTCAAAGGAGGTTTTAGTCCTTGTAGAGGGCTCAAAAAAAAGATTGACGACAGTTTTTCCACGGAGGGCAGGGACTTTCTTGATGTCCCTTTTCAGGACATCTTTGAACGACGATGCCGTGAGCAGCACCTTCTCAATGTCTTCCCTTGACATCTCCTTTATTCCTACCAGGTCCTTGGTCACTGTTTATTCCGCCGACTGTATGAGAATTTTGTCTTCAAAGCCGTCCTCTTCGAACTGCACCTCTATGTTCTCTGACCGTGAGGTGGGAATGTTCTTCCCCACAAAGTCCGGACGTATGGGCAGTTCCCTGTGTCCCCTGTCGATAAGCACTGCAAGCTGAATCTGTGCCGCCCGGCCGTGATCCATGAGCGCGTCCATCGCAGCCCTGATGGAGCGTCCCGTATAAAGCACGTCATCAACCAGAATAATCTTCATACCGCTGATGTTACAGGGGATGTTGGTCTTTCTGACAACCGGGTGCTCCTTTCTTATGCCAAGGTCATCCCTGTACATCGAGATATCAAGAGACCCCACTGGAATCTCCTCACGTTCTATGTCACTGATCTTTGAAGCAAGCCTTACCGCAAGGTGCACCCCTCCCCGCTGGATGCCTACAATACACAGCCCCGAGGTCCCTTTATTTTTCTCGATAATTTCATGGGCGATCCTTGACAGGATCCGTTCAATGTCCTTTTTATTCAGCAGTTCTTTTATCATTCCAATCATAAAAAAGCCTCCCCCTGTACCCAGGAGAAGGCGTGCATATATTTCATAATATAGTTCACAAACAACTCCTTTTAGCCTCACTGGGCTATCATTAAAGGCCCTACTATTAAATCACAACCGGTATGTTTTGTCAAAGACTTTATGTGCTTTAACGTTGCATAATACTTTCGTTCACTCGTCGTCATTGCCAGACTTGATACCCGCCTTCGCCGACAGTAGGTGCTTTAAGCACGGGTATGACAACTTTTTACGTGACCATCAAGTTTGCAGCCTATCTAAAATCGGATGCCTGCCTTAATAATATATGGAAAAGCTGTGGTAATTATGCTATTTTATAAGTTCGGATTCATTAAGCAGTCTAAACGTAAGGAGCCATACCATGAAATTGACGGGCGCTGAAATCGTACTTGAGTCCCTTAAGAAACTTGGCGTCAAATATATTTTTGGATACCCTGGCGGTGTTATCCTTAATATCTTTGACCTCCTTCATGATGACAAGGATTTAACACTTATCCTTGCACGGCATGAGCAGGGCGCGGTCCATGCTGCCGACGGATACGCACGGGCGACAGGAAAGCCCGGCGTCGTGCTGGTAACTTCAGGCCCTGGAGCCACCAATACAGTCACCGGCATTGTGACCGCTTCCATGGACTCAATCCCTGTTGTTGTTCTGACAGGCCAGGTGTCTACTCTTTTGATAGGAAACGACGCCTTTCAGGAGGCGGACATAGTCGGGATAACCAGGCCGTGCACAAAATACAATATCCTTGCCAGGGATGTTAAGGAACTGGCATCACAAATAAAAGAGTTGTTCCACATAGCAACAACGGGACGTCCCGGCCCTGTGCTGATTGACCTGCCCAGGGACGTAACATCCCATAAAACGGAATTTATCTGGCCCGATAAGGTAGAACTGCGGAGTTATAATCCGACTTATGAGGGCAACCAGTGGATGATAGAGAAGGCGGCTCATGAAATAGTCAAGGCAAAAAAGCCGGTCATCATCGCGGGCGGCGGCTGTATTCTCTCCGAAGCCTCTCCAGAGCTGCTGGAGCTTGCGGAATATGCCAGTATCCCTGTTGCCATGACTCTCATGGGTCTGGGCGGCTTTCCGGGCACGCATGAGCTTGCGCTGGGCATGGTCGGCATGCACGGCACCTATTGTGCGAACAAGGCCGTTCAGGAATCCGACCTGCTGATAGCCATAGGCATGAGGTTCGATGACCGCGTGACCGGAAAGATCGACAGCTTTGCCCCTCATGCTAGGATAATACATATCGATATAGACCCGACTTCTATCAGAAAAAATGTGAGAGTCGATATTCCCATTGTCGGCGATGTCAAAAATGTGTTGACCGCTTTGAATAAAGTGCTCAAAAAGGATATCAGGGAGCCCTGGGATGAAATCAGAAAAGCATGGTGGAAGCAGATAGCTGACTGGAGAGAGGAAAGACCCCTTTTCTATAATTTTAATAAAGATATTATTAAACCACAATTTGTCGTTGAGAAAATATATGAGCTTACAAAGGGAGATGCAATCATAACTACCGAGGTCGGACAAAACCAGATGTGGGCAGCTCAGTTTTACAAGTTCGACAAACCCAGGCGCTTCCTGACTTCGGGCGGACTCGGCACCATGGGCTTCGGCTTTCCTGCCGCTCTGGGCGCGCAACTCGCCTTTCCCGACAAACTTGTTATTGATATCGCCGGCGACGGGAGCATACAGATGAATATCCAGGAATTGGCTACAGCGGTCATTTATAAACTTCCGGTTAAGGTTGCCATCCTCAAGAACAGCTACCTTGGAATGGTGCGGCAGTGGCAGGAACTTTTTTATCAGGAGCGGTACTCGCACAGCAATCTTGATGTGACTCCCGATTTCGTTGAACTTGCTCATGCCTATGGGGCGATAGGTCTTCGTGCCACCAAACCTAATGAAGTAGAGCCGGTTCTCAAAGAGGCCTTCAAGGTCAACAGGCCGGTCTTCATGGACTTCGTTGTTGATTGGAAAGAGAAGGTATATCCAATGGTCCCTGGAGGCGCACCTATAGACGTTATGCTCTTTGAGGAGCCTGAAAAGACTCCGCGAAAACTTAAAGCAGTTAAATAAAAAAGCAAATGTTGAATTATGAATGTTGAATTTTTAATTGTGGTTGGTTTTATCATATAAAAAAATTCCACAATTTAACATTCAAAATTCAACATTCAAAATTGTTTTGTACGGAGGATTAAATGAGACACACGATATCGGTGCATGTTGAAAATAAATTCGGGGTCCTTTCAAGAGTTTCGGGACTTTTCAGCGGCCGTGGATATAATATTGAGAGCCTTTCCGTGGCAGAGACCATAGACCCCAAGGTATCGATCATGACAATTGTCACCGCTGGTGATGATTCGATCATTGAGCAGATATTTAAACAGCTTAATAAACTCATCGATGTCATAAAGGTCACGGACCTCACAGAACTGGACCATGTGGAAAGGGAAATGGTACTGATCAAAATCTCCCCCCGGCAGGAGAATAAGGCTGAAGTGTTGAGGACAGCCGAAATATTCAGGGGGAGAGTGGTTGATTCCAGTCTTAATACCTATACAATTGAGATTACCGGTGATGAGAAAAAGATAGAGGCATTTATCGAGATCATGAAACCGATGGGGATAAAGGAATTTGTAAGGACCGGGAAAGTTGCCATCGCCAGGGAATCTTCCCGTAAAAAATGACCGCACCTCTCTTTCTGCAGTAACGAGCAAATGAGCAATAAACTTTACCTGATAGACGTGACTAACAGGGACGGCGTCCAGACGTCAAGAATCCTCCTGCCGAAGTTGTCTAAGACCATGCTGAATATTTATCTCGATGAAATGGGCATTTATCAGAGCGAGATAGGGTTCCCGACCCTTAAACACGAGGTCAACTATATTAATGCAAACCTCTTGTTGGCGAGGCAGGGAGCGATTAAAAGGCTGCACCTTGAAGGCTGGTGCCGTGCGATTCCCGAAGACGTAATACTCACTTTCAGGAATTGCCCCGGGATAAAACATCTGAACATCTCCATGTCGACTTCTGATGTCATGCTGCATGGGAAATTCCAGGGGAAGCGGTCATGGGCGAATATTTTAAAAACAGTTTCAGACGCGGTCAGGCTTGCCAGGGAACTCGGCGCCGAAACAATAGGAGTAACAGCCGAGGACTCAGCGAGGACCGAACTCGACCGGCTCATTGAATTTGCCCTTATGGGCAAAGAGTCGGGGGCAGTCAGGTTCAGGTACTGCGACACTCTTGGTATAGATGACCCGATTGCAATATATGAGAGGATTAAGTCGCTTTCATCAGCCGCAAAAATAAATGTCGAAATGCATTGCCACAACGACCTGGGAATGGCGGAGGCCATCTCGGTGGCTGGCGCCAGGGGCGCCATAGATGCCGGCGTGGACTCCTACATTAATACAACTATAAACGGCTATGGCGAGCGGGCTGGCAACTGCGACCTTGTATCCACCGCCCTTGCTTTAAAGTACTCCCCTGGCGTGAAAGACAGAGTGACTCTTGATGAGCATGTGGACCTTAAGAAATCCTGGAAGATTGCCAAATATGCGTCCTATGCCTTCAATATCCCTATCCCTATCACCCAGCCGGGTGTCGGCGCCAACGCCTTTGCGCACGAATCCGGCATTCATGCCGACGGCGCCTTGAAAGACAGGAGAAATTATGAATTGTTCGAGCCCGAGGACGTGGGGCGGGGAGAGCCCGAACTCACCGAGACCGGAAGGGTCATCACGACCGGTGAATATGGCGGCATCAAAGGGTTCAGGCATGTATACTCGAAGCTTGGCATAGAATTCCGTGATGACAGCGAGGCGAGAAGAATACTCGAACTCGCGCAGTATGCCAACCTCCATACCCAGAAACCGCTGACCGATGATGAGCTAAGGCTTATTGCGAGTTATCCGGATGTCGTAAGGACTATTCTTACCGTGAATCTTTAACAATGCGCCGGCGTTGCTGATGCTATTTCCTAAAAAATGATATAATTATCGCACATGTGGCTACAACTCTTCCTTATAGCTCTCTGTATCATCATTAACGGTTTCTTCGCGGCTTCTGAAATTGCTGTCGTAACAAGCAGAAGAACCCGCGTTAAACAGTTGATGGATGAAGGGAACAAAAATGCCGACGTCCTCTATAGACTCAAGAGCAGACCGGACCGTTTTTTGGCGACTATACAGATAGGCATAACCTTGACTGCCGACCTCGCATCGGCCATCGGCGGCGCTGCGGCGGTAAAGATTCTCAAACCCGTGCTGAAGGAGGCGCCGATACGGTTTATTGCCTCTTCAAGTGAGGCCATTGCAATCGGCTTTGTTGTTATAGTCATAACATTTTTCTTCCTTGTCTTCGGTGAACTTATCCCAAAATCTGTAGCGCTTGCAAATTCGGAAGTTATCGGCCTCTGGGTTGCCCCGGTGATTGAAAGGTTCTCAAAGATCGCGAGTGTCCTCGTCACTGTCCTGACCGCCAGCACCAATATTATATTAAAACCTTTTCACACAAAAGCATTTACCGCACGGGAATACGTTTCCGAAGAGGAAGTGAAACTGCTCATAGAAGAAGGCGGCGAGCAGGGAGTTTTCGAATCGGCGGAGAAAGAACTGATCCACAGCGTCTTTGAATTCACCGACACCTCGGTCAAAGAGGTCATGGTCCCGGCCCTCCGGATGGTCACCATCGGCATATCAATGAATGTGGACGACGTAAAGGCAATTATTCTTGAAGAAAAATTTTCACGATATCCGGTTATAGGAAAAGATCTTAATGATATACGCGGTATTCTTTATTCCAAAGATTTTTTCAGTCTTATCCCCAGGACCGGCAACATTCACCGTATAATCAAGCCGCCTATCTTCATTCCCGAAACCGTGAAGATAAGTATCCTCCTCAGAGAAATGCAGAGAAAAAGGGTCCATATGGCCATCGTTATTGACGAATATGGCGCCGTTTCAGGTCTTGTGACCCTGGAAGACCTTCTGGAAGAAATAGTCGGCGAGATCAGAGACGAATACGATACTGAGAGTCCCGTCATCACTGCTCGAGGACGGTTCCATGATTATCGACGCATCGATCAGCGTCAGTGACCTTAATGAAGACTATAATTTAGTTATTCCTGAATCGACTGAGTATGAGACTCTCGGTGGATATATCGTAATGAGCCTGCAAAGAATACCCAAGAACGGTGACACAGTCGACTTTGAAAATAAGCGTTTCAGAATCATTGAGATGGTGGCGCAGAGGATCGCAAAAGTAAAGATGGAAATAATCGAAGCCTAAAAAAAATAAAAAAGTGAAACCACAGAGGGCACAGAGGTATCCTTAGTATATAAAAAGCTTCATAAAGTCTTTTTGAGTGCTCAGAGTATTTCTCTGTGTTCTCTGTGGTTAATTTTTTTTAAGTGAGGAGGAGTTATGGAAAAGTGGAAGTGCAGTGTATGCGGATATGAGTATGACCCTGAAGTTGGA
The DNA here is from genome assembly GCA_963830245.1 of Nitrospirota bacterium. GTDB lineage: Bacteria > Nitrospirota > Thermodesulfovibrionia > Thermodesulfovibrionales > Dissulfurispiraceae > JADFXI01. The sequence continues at coordinate 32,130 of CAWHNC010000080.1, read as the reverse complement.
GACCCGGATACGGGAATCGCACCCGGGACTCCTTTCGAAGAGATCCCCGACAGCTGGGTCTGTCCAATTTGCGGTGCATCAAAGGACTTGTTCGAGAAAGTGTAACAAAGTCAGGTTATGGGTTAGGGGTAATAGGTTATAAAGTCAGAAAAAGGCTTTGTTCATTTCCTATTGCCCATTACCTATAACCCGGTTTTATCTTAATCCCAGCACATCCTGCATGTCATATAGTCCCGGTCCTCTGTCAGCTGCCCATATTGCGGCTTTTAACGCCCCCCGGGCAAAGGTGTCCCTGCTGGATGCCTTATGAGTAATCTCAATACTTTCGCCAAGACCCCCAAAAAGGACTGTATGCTCGCCTACAATATCTCCTGCCCTGATAGTCTGAATGCCTATCTCCTGCTTTGTACGCTCCCCGATCATCCCTTTTCTCGAATATACGCCGACCTCATCAAGATTTCTCTTCAATGCGTCAGCAATGACCTGTGCCATTTTAAGAGCGGTCCCGCTCGGCGCATCTTTTTTCATGCGGTGGTGGGCCTCGATTATTTCAATATCATAATCGTCACCGAGCACGGGCGCGATATCACGGAGGATTTTAAAGAGCAGATTTACTCCAACACTCATATTGGGGGCCACTAAAACAGGTATATTCCCGGACAACAGGCGTAAAACTCCAATTTGATCTTTTGAAAACCCGGTAGTTCCGATAACCATGGCCTTCCCATTTTCGGCTGCAATAATCGCATTTTGAATCGTTGCAGCAGGAATAGAAAAGTCAATAACAACGTCTCCGTCACTTATTATATTTTCGAGGGAATCGCTGATCAGCACTTTTGTTTCCCCTAACCCGAGCAGCAAGCCGATATCCCTGCCGATATCTTTGCTCTCCTTATTCTCGATAGCGCCGCAAAGCTGCACCTCGGGATATTCTTTCGAAAGCGCCGCAATCCTGCTCCCCATTCTTCCGGTGGCTCCGGCAACAATAAGCCTCTTCATTGGTCATACCCTCCCCATTATTCGGCTCCGCGATTTTGATTATCTTCATCAGCAGTTTTATCATCATCCTCCCCCGGAACTTTGTAATCCTCCGAGGCCCACCTGCCGAGGTCTATAAGTTTGCATCGTTCAGAGCAAAATGGTTTAAACGGGTTTTCTTCCCACGTAGTCTTTTTCTTGCATACGGGACATCTCAGCTGCATAAACTCGACGACAGGTTAAGGTCAAGGTTGAGGTTAAGAATAATGATAAGGATAAAAACTTTGTGAAGTAGACTCAACCTTAGCCTCACCCTTAACCTTGTATTCCTCCCGGTCTTGCTTTTGCTTCCTGTATCTTGACCCTTTTCCCTTTCATTATCATATCGTCCACCGACCGTATAACGCGGTCTGCGAGTTCGGACGGCACTTCGACAAAAGTAAACTTTTCGAGCACATCAATATTGCCTATCTTGCTGTAGGGGATATTAGCTTCGGACGCTATTGATTTCACAATGTCGGCAACCTTTATCTTGTCCTTTCTGCCGATAGTCATAAAAAGGCGCACCATCCCCTTGGTGGCAGTCTGTTCCCCTGCCGCCTGTTCTTTAATTTCACCATAGGCAACGAAAAAGGCTGCAGCCGCAATATCGGCAAAACTGTGGTGCTCGGAGAGGCTTTTGACCATCGGCACATAGCGGGCATGGTTGCCGGCCTCGATTATCCCTGCAACGTCTTTCAGGATATTCTGCTCCCTTGCTTTAAGGACATCGTCCGCAGACGGCAATCTTTTTTTATCAATGACTGTTTTTGCGGTCTGTTCAATAAGCCGCAAATGACGATACTCCCGCGGGGTAACAAACGTTATCGCTATCCCGGACTTCCCGGCCCTGCCCGTCCTGCCGATGCGGTGAACGTAGCTGTCCGGATTTTGCGGAATGTTGAAATTGATTACATGGGAAACATTTTTTATATCGAGCCCCCTCGCCGCTACGTCGGTGGCAACGAGTATATCAAGCATGCCTTCCCTGAACTTATACATCACCTCATCCCTGCGCGCCTGGGTAAAATCTCCGTGCAGTGCGCTTGCATTATAGCCTAGTTGCCCTAGCTTCATCGAGACTTCGTCCACCTCGCGTTTTGTGTGGCAAAACACAATCGCCAGCTGAGGATTTTCGACATCAAGGAGCCTGGAAAGTGCATTGAGCTTATCCCCTTCGCGCACCTCATAAAACACCTGTTTGATCTGAGGGATGACAACATCCTTCGGATTGATGCGTATTTTTTCCGGTTCCTTCATATACTTCCGTGCGATGACCGTAATAGGCTGTGGGATTGTCGCAGAAAAAAGCATTGTCTGCCTTGTCTCAGGAGTTTTGCCGAGTATGGTCTCTATGTCCTCTATGAATCCCATGTTCAGCATTTCATCGGCCTCGTCAAGCACCAACATGCTTATCGCCGACAAAGCGAGAGTTTTCCTGTTCAAATGGTCAATGATCCGTCCCGGCGTGCCGACGACGACATCGACACCGTGTTTTAATGCCTTTATCTGGTTCTCGATCGACTGCCCGCCGTATACCGCTAACACCCTTACCCGTTTGCGGCTTCCTATGCGGTCGATCTCCTGGGCGACCTGGACTGCAAGCTCTCGCGTCGGCTCAAGTATGATTGCAAATGGACGCTCGCCCCTCCGGCACATTTCAACTATAGGGATACCGAACGCGGCAGTTTTACCGGTGCCAGTCTGGGCCTGCCCGATAATGTCCGCCCCACCCATGATCAGAGGAATAACAGAAGCCTGTATTGGAGTAGGTTCTTCATAGCCGATCTCTGATATGGCCCGCATTGTTTCTTTTGATAATCCAAAATCTTCAAATCTCATATTTTCTATTCTCCCTTTTAGTTCTCAAAAAAACCTCTTAATTATGCGATGAGGGATTAATTAAGATATTACTGCGTTTTTAGTATATTTTATTTATTGTATTGTGTCAATTGAACCTTACCAATTTACTCTAACTTTAGTGCTGTCATTCCCGCAGATAGTTAGCGGGAATCCATTCTTTTAAAGGGCCTGGATACCCGCCTTCGCGGGTATGACAAATGTGTGTAATAGTATTTAAAATTTATGCAGAAGATTTTACACTACCACTACCCAATTTGTTTGACAAAGGATTTGCCTTTCTTTTAACATGTACATTCATATTCAAATCAGAATCGCGAGAGGTCCATGTATTTTCAGGATTTGATTGCATCTTTAAATGATTTCTGGTCGAAGAAGGGTTGTGTTCTTCTTCAGCCCTATGATACCGAAGTAGGGGCAGGCACTTTTCATACTGCAACATTTTTCAGGGTGCTGGGCCCCGAGCCGTGGAAGACCGCATATGTCGAGCCATGCAGGCGTCCGACTGACGGGCGCTACGGAGAGAACCCTAACAGGCTGCAGCAGTATTACCAGTATCAGGTGGTACTTAAGCCCTCTCCCCTGGAAAGCCAGGATTTGTACCTTGAAAGTTTGGCGCATATAGGCATCGACCCTATCAGGCACGATATCCGATTCGTCGAAGATGATTGGGAATCTCCAACACTCGGGGCATGGGGTCTTGGATGGGAAATATGGCTCGACGGTATGGAAATCACCCAGTTCACCTACTTCCAGCAGGTCGGAGGCATCGACGTCAAGCCGGTTTCTCTCGAAATCACCTACGGTCTTGAAAGGATCGCGATGTACCTGCAAGGCATCGATAATTTATTTGAGATTGACTGGTGTAAGGGAATGAAGTACGGAGAGATTCATAAGCAGGGAGAGATCGAGTTCTCAAAATTCAATTTCGACTTCGCCAATACTGATTTTCTTTTTAAACAGTTCGATGCATGCGAAGGCGAATCAAAAAAAATGAATGAATATGGACTGGTGCTGCCGTCATACGAATTCTGCCTTAAGTGCTCCCATGCATTCAATCTCCTTGATGCACGGGGAGTCCTGTCGGTAACAGAGCGTACCGGCTATATCGCGCGGGTGAGGGCACTTGCGAAAGCATCTGCCGAAGCATTTCTTAAACAGCGTGAGGAAGAAAGGCTTCCCTCTTTGTGAGAAGCAACTATGACTGCGAAAAATTCCCCGGAAAATAATATCGAAACAAACCCGCAGCTCCTCCTTGAAATAGGAACTGAAGAGATCCCCGCCCGCTTCCTGCCCGAGGCCATTGACAAGCTGCGGGCAAATGCAGAAAAACTTTTCTCTGAACAGGCGATAGACGTGAAATCAATACGGACATATGCAACACCCCGGAGATTATCACTGATTGCCGAGCTTAATCCAACGCAGCATGCCTCGGGAAAAGAGATATGGGGACCGCCTGTAAATGTTGCATTCGATGGCGAAGGGAACCCTACGCGGGCGGCTGAGGCATTTGCAAAGACGAATAACGTATCGCTTAAAGATATTTCCCAAAAGCAGAAAGGCAAAGGCAGCTACATTGTCGCGACAATCAGGGAAGATGCAAAATCCACTGAAGCGCTTCTTCCCGACATATTGCCGGCGCTCATCATGTCGCTGCACTTCCCGAAAGCAATGCGGTGGGGCAACGGTGATTTCAGGTTCGCGCGTCCTATTCACTGGATTCTCGCCCTGTTTAACCACAAGCGTGTGTCATTCGAGATAGACGGGATGAAAAGCATAGGCATGACACGGGGACACCGTTTTCTTGCCCCGGCGGCATTCGAGATAAAAGATACCAGAACGTATATTAATCTCCTCAGAAACAATTTCGTCATACTGGATCTCGAAGAAAGGACCAGGATGATAACAGAAGGGGCCAAAAAGCTGGCGGCATCCGTTGATGCCGTTCTCATAAACGATGCTGAGCTTTTACAGCATGTTGTTTTTCTGGTGGAATATCCGACTCCTGTGCTCGGCACTTTCTCCGAAGCATATCTTGCGCTGCCTAAAGAATTGCTTACCATGGTCATGAAAGGGCACCAGAAATATTTTGCCCTTGAGGACCATGAAGGGAAACTGGTCAATCATTTTATTGTAGTGAGCAACACAACGCAGAACAATTCTGAAAACGTAAGGAAAGGCGCTGAACGAGTTATAAAGGCCCGTTTTGAAGACGCGCGCTTTTATTACGAAGAAGACTTGAAGCTTCCTCTCAAGCAACGCATCGAGGGTCTCAAAAAAGTTGTATACCATGAGAAACTTGGGACCCTGCATGATAAAACGCTGCGTATCGCTTCCATAGCCGAACATATTGCTTACTGTTTCAAAGAAAAAAAGAAAGACATCGGCACTGCGGCACTTCTGTCAAAGGCAGATCTTATTTCCGGTGTGGTACGGGAATTCCCCGAACTTCAGGGAATAATGGGCAGCTATTATGCCCTTCATGAGGGCCATGACGAAAAGGTTTCACGGGCGCTTGCCGAACAGTATCTTCCTGCTCATTCCGGAGACCGTCTGCCGGAAACCCCTTTGGGCTCCATACTTAGTCTGTCTGATAAGCTCGATAATGTTGCATCCTTTTTTATGCTTGGGTTGTCCCCTACCGGATCGGAAGACCCGTTCGCCCTCAGGAGACAAACACTCGGCATAATCTCCATTTTGTTGGATACCAGGTGCGTGCTCCAGATTTCATCGCTCGTGGACAAGGCGTTGCAACCGTTTAAACTCAGGAAGAAAGAACCTGTAGCGGATGACATAATCAAGTTCTTTGAGCAGAGAGCTGATGCGCTCTTCCAGGCCAACGGATACCCTTACGACGCCGTATCCTCCGTGCTGCATTTCGTAAAAGATCAGCCGCTTTTTACAGTAAAGGAACGTCTCGATTCGCTCATGAAATTCAGGACTGAAGACTCTTTTGACTCCTTTCTCCTTGCTCTTAAAAGGATCAACAATATAACACCCGGCAATGAAGTCCCGGCTGCCGACAAAGCGCTGTTCGTCCAGGACGAGGAGAGAGCGCTTTCTCAGGAGACCGAAGCACGCGAGGCAAAAGTGAATTCTCTTGTAAAAAGACACCTTTACTACGACGCCGTCAAAGTGCTGCAGGAGCTTACAGAGCCAATAAACAGATTCTTCGATAAGGTGCTGATCATGGATAAAAACGAGGAAATCAGGCAGAACCGCCTCTCCCTGCTTAAAACCATAAAGCAGCTGGCCCTTCAGATCGCAGACTTTTCCAGATTGAGTTAATACGAGTTGCTTGCGAGTATATACGACAAAATTATTTTGTCTTACAAGTTGCGGCGCTCTTCAAGCCTTCTGCTATAACTGCAAGGGAATTGACATCATTCATTATCTCTTCGGACATTTTCTCCATGCCCTTTGAAATGGCTGATGTCTTTTCTATGTTGTGCGACACTTCCTCGGCAGCGGCAGACTGCTCGTCAACAGCAGTAGCTATTTGATTGATCTGGTCCCTTACTTGCTGTACCACTTCCACTATATGATTAAGGGTGTCTTCCACCTGGCGTATATAATCCGTCGCCCTGATAACCTCCCCGGACGCCTCTCCCATCGACTTCGTAGTCAGCTCTGATTCATTCTGTACTGCCCCTATTTTGTCCGTTATTTCAGTTGTGGCCTTTATCGTTTTCTCGGCAAGTTTGCGGACTTCATCTGCCACGACTGCAAAACCTCTTCCCTGCTCGCCTGCCCTCGCTGCTTCTATGGCCGCATTCAGGGCAAGCAGGTTCGTCTGGTCGGCAATGTCCTTTATTACGGTAATGATGTTGCCTATTTCCCCGACGCTGTGATTCAGTTTGTCTACCATTGATGAAAGCTCAATCGTTGAACTGTGCACTCTTCCTACCGTCGTGACCGCGCCGTCCACGACATCCTTGCCTCTGGTTGCAATGTCCATTGCCCCGGACGAAGTTTCCGAAGCCATGGACGTACTCTTTGCGATATCAGTAATGGTCTGGCTCATCTCTTCAGATGCAGTCGCTATTTGTGATGCCTTGTCAGCCTGTTCTCTTGATCCCTCAGTTGTTTTTTCGGTTTTAACTCTCAGCAACCCTACCGTTGTTATAACACCGTCAGCCGATCTGATTATGTTATCGATTATGCATTTGTGCGCATCGATCATTTTGTTGATATTTTGGGCCAGGAGGCCCGTTTCGTCCTGGCGCTCTATCTCGATCCTCCTGGTCAGGTCCCCTCCGCCCTGAGCAAGTTCCTGAAGAACCGCTGCGAATTTCCTGAGCGACAAAGAAATCGAGCGGCCGATCGCAAACGACATAAACAACGATATTAAAACTATCACCACGAGCACTAAAACAATCGACCACCTTATCCTGGAGATGGATGCGGCCACGTCGTCAACATAAACCCCGCTTCCGATGACCCAGCCCCAGGGTTTATACACCTTTACAAAGGAAACCTTCGCGACAGGATCTTTTCCTCCGGGTTTTGGCCAGAGATAGTCCACAAAGCCCTCGCCCTTTTCCTTGCATGCATTTACCATTTCAACAAACAGGGCCTTTCCATTGGGGTCCTTGACATCGGAGAGGTCCTTGCCGTCGAGTTCCGGCTTGTAAGGATGCATGATCATCTTGGGCTCAAGATCATTGATCCAGAAATACTCCTTCTCATCATAGCGAAGCGATTTGATACGCCCGACAGCCCTCTTCTGCCCTTCTTCGAGCGAGAACTCGCCGTTCTGAACCCTTTGGGCGTAGTTATCGACAAGTGAGTATACTATCTCAACGACGTGTTTGGTAGCGAGTCGTTTTTCATCAGTCAGTTTATTTTCGATGAACGGAATGAGATAAAAGAGTATGACCACTGCAATAAGGAGCATCGCGAAAGAAGATATGCTCGCAATTTTCTTGAGAATCGACCAGTCCCTGAACCTGCTTATTCTCATTTCACATCCCATTTTGTCATTCTGATTTCCCGCAGCCGGCATGTGACCCGGGAGAATAACGCTCACATAGTAACAAACCCGATTATTCTTTGTCTATCACACGACCTTTTTGAGACCTTCGGCTTCGGCAGCCCGGTTAGCGTAGAAGATGATCTGTGAGAGAAGGATTTAAAGCAGCAACCAAAATATATTTGGACTTGAGGTAATTGATTCCCTTGCGCCACTTAACTCATGCTTCTAAGATTTCAGAGTCTATGATTTTAACCTTCAATAACTCAAGTTGACTTTCAAGCTCAGGCATAAGCGCAATAATTGTCTCAAGCTGCCCTTTTTCTCCGGCCTTCTCCATATCCGCTGCTATGGAACTCATTGCCATAAATCCGGCAATGACCGCTGCCTCCTTGAGCTTGTGGGCTTGTCTCCCCGCAAGCTCCGCATCTCCCCGCACGATCTGATCGCTTAGCTTATCAAATATCCGGGGGATTTCCCTCATGAATGTAACAACAATTAGTCTGGCCAGATCCATGTCATCGACTATGCGGTCCATAAGCCCCGTAAAGTTAAATACCGGCAATGCATCTACCGCAGCTGCTTTACCGGAAGACGTATCAGTTATCCGCGGTAAATCAGCCTGTGCCTGTGGCAGCCATTTTTCAAGCGCTTTAGCCAATTCCTGGGGCGAAATCGGCTTGGAAATAAAATCGTCCATACCCATTTGCAGGCACGTATCCCTGTCACCCCTCATGGCAAGGGCAGTCATTGCAATAATTGGAACATCGGTGTTGACTATCTTTGTTTCGCCCCCGCGGATAGCCATGGTCGCCTGATAACCATCCATAATCGGCATCTGCACATCCATAAAGACTATGTCGTAAGAAGCGGCTTCCAGCAGTTCGATAGCCTGTCTGCCATTGTCAGCGGTGTCAGCGCTGAACCCCAATGAACGGAGAATGCCCACGGCCACTATTTGATTGACTTCATTGTCCTCAACCAAAAGGATTCGCACATTTCGCCTCTCTGCTTCAAGAAGCCGGTGACTGGTAATAATAGTGGTTTCCCGGGCTTCTTCATGCAAACTGCTCATACCCAGGACTGCGGCTATACAGTCATGCAATTGGGCCATCCTTACAGGCTTCTTAAGATATGCAGCAAATCCAAGGCTTGCAAGCCACTTTCCATCGCCCCTCATTCCACTCGACGTCAGCATAACCAGCAAAGTATCCTTCAGATCAGGGTCGGCCTTGACGTCCCTTGCAAAGGCTTCGCCGTCCATGCCCGGCATTTGCATGTCAGTGATAACAACCCGAAAAGGATCGCCGCCAGCATGAGCGGCATGGAGCATCTCCATTGCCTTTAAAGCGTTGTGGGCCTCGGCATGGCGTAATCCCCACGCCCTCAACTGCTCAGCAATTACAATACGGCTGACCGCATTGTGTTCAACATTCAGGATCCTCACTTCCGCTGATATCGCCCAACAGAGGCATTTCCCCCATGCCCTGTGGCCTGCCCTTATCAAACAATACTGTAAACCAGAAATTAGAACCCTGTCCTTCAATGCTTTCAACCCCTATCCGGCCGTTCATAAGTTCAACCAGACGTTTCGATATGGCTAATCCAAGACCGGTACCGCCAAACTTGCGCGAAGTTGAGGCATCAACCTGTTGAAATCTATGAAACAGTAAACGCATTTTTTCTTGTGGTATCCCAATGCCGGTATCGCGAATATTAAAATGCACCGCGACCTGACCATCTGTTTCATATTCAGTCACTGCTTCTACAAACACCTCTCCTGCTAATGTGAACTTGATGGCATTCCCTATCAGGTTTACTAATATCTGTCGAAGTCGAATTACATCGCCTATAAGGAATGTATGGACACCCGGATCTATTCGGCATACTAACTCAAGTCCCTTTTGATGGGCGCGCAGGGCCAGACATTCCGCAGTTTCCTCAAGCGTGTTTCTAAGATCAAACTCCATTGTTTCCATCTCGAGTTTGCCGGCCTCTATTTTGGAGAAGTCAAGGATATCGTTGATCAAACCCAGCAACAACTCACCGCTTGAGCGCAACATCTCCGCATAGTTCCTCTGCTCCTGAGAAAGCTCTGTGCCAAGAAGCAAGCCGGTCATCCCAATGATCCCGTTAATTGGGGTACGAATTTCATGGCTCATAGTAGCTAAAAAAAAGGATTTAGCGACATTCGCATCTTCGGCCACTGCCATCAACGCCTCAAGTTCCTTTGTACGCTTTTGCACCTCCTGCTCAAGCAAGACCGTATTTTCACGCGACAGGGCATTCAGGGCGAAGCTCTCGATGGAGTATGCTGCATTTCTTAGAATTATAGAAAGAATCAGCAAAAAAGGGTCAGCAGCTGTAATATCACTCTCCTTTATCAAGCCTATAAACATTCCCCTGATTCTTGCAACTGTTGACACAACATGCATCACAAGTGTAAAGCCGGGCAGCAAAGAAGGCACCATTATAGGTCTGTTCTGGTTCAATGCCCAGGCAAAGGTACCATCCAGTATCTTATCGTCGACTTCTTTCTGCAGGTTCCCCCGATCTGTCGGAGGATCAAAATCTATAATGTCGAAACTGTTATCTGTTTCGTTTATGGACAAGAAAGCCATACTGCTAAATGAAAAGATGCGCTGCAATTGGCAACGTACAGAAGAGAATATTTCACGGGGATCTCTTTTATGATTTATATTTGTCTGAAAATCCCCGCTTGAAGCCAGCATCTCAAGAGAATCGAACAACCTCCTGTTAAGCGTTTCAAGATACCTGTAACGTTGTTCCAAATATTCCGTTTCTTTTATATCTGTATTCTTCTTCATTTTTATAGATCAAGTCCCAGCAATTGGAGCGCGGCATTGAAATGTTTTTCAGCCTGGTCAAAGATGGTCTTGAGATAAGGCTAGTCGGTAATTCCGAGCAACTCCCAGGCCTTGGTATTCATGGGAGGCAAGTAGGGGTCCCCACTGCTTCCGAATTGCATGGCGTGGGTAATAAACTCCGCAGTATGAACAATTGCGGCCCCTGTCGGAAAATGTTTCGCTCGCAAAGGATAATGGTGACAGGCGACAATTTCCCTCAGGCTCAGGGGAATCTTCCATTCATCCAGCAAAACATCACCCATCTCAGCATGATCAAAACCAATATCCTTCCGTTCGCCGATAAAGAGAAGTTCAGCCCGCTCCCTGCAGTTCAGAACAACTTCTTTGAACATTTCAGGAATCTTGGTACAGATGATAAGACGGCCTATATCATGCAGTATGCCTGCCACAAAGAATCGTTCCACATTCGGTTCCCTTTTATAGATTGCTATTATCCTGGCAATCACACCGCAGCCTAAACTGTGGCGCCAAAACTCGCCCACCTCAATAAGGTCTTCAGGAATTCCTTTAAACAACTTAACAATAGAAGTAGCCAGCACAATATCAAGAATCTGTTGTGTTCCTATAATTGTAACAGCCTGTGTAACTGTCTCAACCGTTGATGGAAATGCAAAGAATGGACTATTCGCCAGTCTGAGAATGCTGGCCGTGAGGCTCTGGTCTTCGCTTATTATCATCCCCATTTCCAGGACTGAACTAAGTGGATTGTTTATAACCGTATTCAGCTTTAAAAAAACAAAGGGGGGAGTGGAAAACTGGAGATCGCCTTTTATTAAATCATGAGCATTTATTTTATCCACTGCCGACTCCCTTGGCTAAAATGCGGGCCTTTCTCACTACGCTGAGACGAAATATTTCTCTTACTGCCGGATTACCTGTGTCTGTGTGAAGGAATGCGATGCATAGTTCTTCCTCAGCTCTTTTGATAAGAAGGGGATTTATCTCTTTGTTTATGGCTGGTTCATCCTCATCCGGTCCTTCTCCATGCACATCTACCTCAGTAACACCCCATGACCTGAAAACGGTAATGTGCTTTGCGGAAATATCCTTACCTGAGGGAAACAAAAGACGTCCATTGATATCCTTGACATCACTCTTGAGTTTCATCCCAGGCGCCAAAAACTCTATACCAATTTTGCCCATTACTTATTACCCGTATGATCACAAGCCTTTTTTTTAAAATAACTTTTCTATTTTATATATTCCCTGATTTTTCTCGTCAATGTGTCAGGATTAAGCGGCTTTGAGATAAACTCAAAACCCTCTTCCAGTATTCCCATTCTCGACATTACATCGTCAGTATAGCCGCTCATAAATATTGCTTTTATATCAGGGTCGAGTTTCTTTATTTCTTCATATGCTTCCCTTCCGTTCTTTACAGGCATCATCACGTCAAGAAGGACAAGGGACACTGTTGCTTCGCTTTCCCTGAATTTGACTATCGCCTCCTCCCCGTTTTCGGCCTCTATTATCTTATAACCGCAGCCCTGCAGGAAAACCCTTATACTCTTCCTCACCTGCGGTTCGTCCTCGGCGATAATTATCGTCTCACCTTTCCCTTTGGGCAGGGTTTCAATCGGCTTCGATATTGCTTCTTCTTCTGTCTGTGCCAGGGGCAGATATATCCTGAACGTGGCGCCCTTCCCAACTTCGCTGTAAACCTTGATGTTGCCGTTGTGCTGCTTGATTATTCCGTAGACCATGGAAAGCCCAAGACCTGTGCCCTTGCCCACTTCTTTTGTGGTGAAGAAGGGCTCAAAGATGTTCTCCCTTGTCTTGAAGTCCATGCCCATACCTGTGTCCGATACAGTCAATACAGCATATTCTCCCAGGGTTTCAAAAAGGTGAACTGCAGCATAATCCTTGTCAATATTAATCGCTTCGGTCTGTATTACCAGATATCCCCCTTCACGCATGGCATCACGAGCATTGGTTACAAGATTCATCAATACCTGCTCTATTTGAGATGCGTCGACCAGTACCGGAAGGCTTCTGTTAACAAGCATGGTTTTCAGGTCGATATCTTCTCCAATGATCCTCACAATCATTGCATGCATTCTCCTCGCTATGGCGTTGAGGTCCACATGCTTCAGACTTATAGTCTGTTTCCTGCTAAAAGCAAGGAGTCCGCGGGTGAGTTCTGCCGCGCGATTTGCCCCGAGAAGCACTTCCCCGATAAATTCCCTTGTTTTCTCATCATCTTTGACCCTCTTTTGCGCCATCGTCGCAAAGCCGATTATTGCCGTCAGTATGTTATTGAAGTCATGCGCTACCCCGCCGGCAAGAATGCCTATTGCCTCCATCTTCTGGGCCTGGCGGAGTTGCTCTTCGAGTTTTTTACGCTCGGTTATGTCCTCAACAGTTCCATGTATCCATTTGAAATTCCCATCTTCATCATACTGCGCAACAGCAGTCATTGAACACACTATTGGCGTCCTATCCTTTTTCAGGCAGGCCAACTCTTTATCCCTCACATAACCGTTACGACCGAGTTCATCAATGTAGTCTTTTCTTCCCCCAGGATTCTGCAACAGGTCTCTCACCTGTACTTTCAATAATTCCTCTTCAGACTCATACCCGAACATTTTTGATAGAGCCGGGTTTGCCTGAAGGAAACTGCCTCCGCTTGTTGAAGTTCTAAAGATGCCGATATTTATACTGTCAACAAGGCTACGGTATTTTTCTTCACTTTCCCCCAGCTTTTTGAACGCAGAGTTCGCCCGCAGGAGGTACCGCAAATGATGGCCAAGAACTCCCCAGGTGATCGGTTTGCAAAGAAAATCTGTCGCACCCACATCGTAAGCACGGTCTATAGACTCTTCATCATCCAGCCCGGTCACCATGACAATCGGCACTAACTCTCCCGCCGCAGTTTCCCTGATTTTTTCACAGACAGAGAATCCGTCTAAATCCGGCATCATGACATCGAGCAGGATAATATCGGGACATCGCTCACGAAACGCAGCAAGAGCGTCCATCCCGCAGGAAGCCTCCCGTACTGAAAAACCGGCCCGTTCCAGCGAACCCCTCTCCAGTAAAAGCACTGCCGGGTCATCATCTACAATTAACACCAGCGGCGAAATATCCGGAATGTTTTTTGATCTGCTCAATGCGCCATACCATCTTCCAGGCGATTCCCGGACTTCTCCCGCTCAAGCGCGCGCAGCACTCCTTCAAATTCCTCATTAAGTACCTGGAGCAGCGAGGCAGCATCATGCATGGCATCGTTTCGTCCCATAGTCTCCAGCTTGAGACAAAGCGATGAGAGCGAGATTGCCCCGAGCAAAGCACTTGACGACTTCAGGGAATGGGCGGCAAAGAACAGAGCTTGCGCCTCGTTCCGGGCAATGGCTTCATGGATAGCCTTAACCAGCCTGGGAGAGTCTCTCTCATACAGCGATATAACTTTATCAAGATAATTCACCTGACTACCGACAGAGAGTTTTCTGAGATCATCCAGCACTTTTCTGTCAAGCAGCGACGAATGACCAGTTCCTTCTGAATGGTTCATTCCTGTCCTTTCTTCATGAACATATATTATCAAATATAGTCAAAATAGTTAACCCTTACAGTTTTTTTTAGCGCAAACATGGCTGCTTCATCCAAGGCTTATTCTGTATCTATTGTATCAGATGAGCCAACAATAGTCTGTGCGGGAGGTGACAATCTGTGATCCACCAAAACGCTCTCAACCTTGTGGGACAGATTTTCTATACTGAACGGCTTTTGAAGAAATGACCTATAACATTATTCTGCAAACGGAAAACTAAAACATTACCTGAATACCGCTATTAATGACCCATCAGGAGACCACCATATTGTCTCTATGGATTATTTCATCGGAATACTTGAAGCCGAGAATGCGTTCTATCTCAGAGGTCTTTCTCCCCTTGATTTTTTCAATATCGGCTGCAGAATAATTCACAATCCCCTTTGCAATGCATTTGCCTCTTTGATCCATGCAGTTTACCGCGTCACCCGTATTAAAGATCCCGTCAATGCTCAATATGCCTGAAGGCAACAAACTCTTGCCGGCCTTTTGCAGAGCATTGACCGCCCCGTCATCAATGGTAAGAGTCCCCCTCGGTTTTATAGCATAGGCAATCCAGCCCTTTCTGGAAGATATTTTTTTCGTCTGTGGCCTGAATTCTGTTCCGTGCCGTTCGCCCTTCAGAAGGGAAGCAATAATCCCTTTTTTTTTGCCGCTTATTATATTTACTTCTATGCCATATGAAAGGGCCTTTTTCGCAGCAAGCACTTTTGAATACATGCCGCCTGTTCCGACAGCGCTTCCTGCACCGCCGGCCGAAGCCTCAATTTCAGGAGTGATTTGATCAACGCAGGAAATGATTTTGCCATCCCGGTTTTTTCTCGGATCAGCAGTGTAAAGCCCATCGACATCGGAGAGAATTATGAGCCTTTCAGCGTCGATAAGTCCGGATACGAGTGCGGCAAGCTGATCATTGTCTCCAAACCTGATCTCGTCAGTGGCGACAGTGTCATTTTCATTAATGACAGGAACAATGTCATAAGAAAGGAGAGTGACAAGCGTATTTTTAGAGTTGAGGTAGCGCTCCCGGTCGGAAAAATCCTCCCGTGTCAGGAGAACTTGCGCCACCTTTTTCCTGTAGATCTCGAAGCTTTTTTCATAGGCCCACATGAGAGATGATTGTCCTACTGCTGCTGCGGCCTGCTTGAGCCTTATTTCGGTAGGCATTATTTTGAGGCGAAGTTTTTTCATGCCTGCTGCAACAGCGCCTGAAGAAACTATCGCGATTTCATGACCGGCATCGCATGCAATCGAAATGTCGCCGGCTATAGCATCAATCCTTTTATAGTTCAGTCCTCCGGATGCGTCGGTCAATATGTTGCTGCCTATTTTTATGACTATCCTTGCCATATCAAAAAAATGTTGAATGTTGAATGCTGAATGTTGAATAAAGGAAGAAGCTCATTTGTTATACTCTAACTCCACAATCCAAAATTCAAAATTCAGCATTCAACATTTATTTCTCCTCTCCTCCACTCTTCCCGCTAAATAAAGGACTAACCCGCGTATCCCTTCACCAGTGGCAGCAGAAACAGGCAGGAAAAAAAGTCCCTTTTCTTTGCAGTACTCACTGAATCTGCGCAGCCGTGTTCCCTCGTAAGCTATGTCGAGTTTTGTTCCCGCCACTGCCACCGGTTTTCCAGCGAGGTCATCGCTATATAATACTAATTCCCTGGTTATCTTTTCAAAGTCCTCGACAGGATCGGTTGCCACGGTATCGGAAATATCAACGAGATGGAGCAGGATAGCTGTCCGCTCAATGTGACGGAGGAACTGAAAGCCAAGCCCCGCTCCTGTATGCGCCCCTTCTATTATGCCGGGGATATCAGCCACCACGAAACTGCCAAGGTCTTCCATTTTCACCACGCCCAAATTCGGGACAAGAGTGGTAAAAGGGTAATCGGCAATTTTCGGCCTGGCCGCAGATATAACAGATATCAGTGTGGATTTCCCCGCGTTGGGAAGTCCTACAAGGCCCACATCGGCAAGAAGCTTTAATTCGAGTTCAAGCCATTTCTCTTCACCCGGTTCACCAGGTTGGGCATACCTTGGCGCCTGGCGTGTTGGGGTGGCAAAATGAGAATTGCCCAGCCCTCCCCTCCCTGACTGAGCCGCAATCACTTCAGCGCCGTCATGATCAAGATCAGCGATTATCTGTCCGCTCTCGGCATTTTTGATCAATGTTCCAACCGGCACAGGGATAACCATGTCAATGCCATCCTTGCCGTGCATGTTACTGCCCATGCCGTGTTCTCCCCGCTGCGCCCTGTATTCTCTCTGGTAGCGCAGGTCAAGCAAAGTATTCAACTCCTTTGCCGCGCGGAAAATAATATTTCCTCCCCTGCCGCCATCGCCTCCGTTAGGGCCTCCTCTCGGAACATGTTTCTCCCTGCGAAAGCTCAAACATCCCCTGCCGCCATCGCCTGCCTTGACATATATTTTTGCGTAGTCTATGAATTTCATCAATAAAAAAGGCAGGTCACCATGACCCGCCCTTACGCTTCCTTTATGTTCAGTATTGTCTTATGCCAAGGCCGGCGCTTGCTGCGCTTCCGTTACCGGGTATACACTGACCTTTTTTCTCGTCTTGTCCTTCCTCTCAAATGTAACTACGCCATCTATTAATGCAAAGAGCGTATCATCCGAGCCGATGCCGACATTGTTGCCCTTATGGACCTTTGATCCGCGCTGGCGCACAATAATGCTGCCTGCACGCACAAACTCTCCGCCGAATCTTTTTACCCCAAGCCTCTGGGACGCGCTGTCACGACCATTCCTTGAGCTTCCAACACCTTTTTTATGCGCCATAGCTAACCTCCACCTATTCTATAGTTATCTCTTTGATCTTAACTGTAGTAAACTGTTGTCTGTGTCCCCTGATCTTGTTGTGCGCCTTTTTCGGGGTGGTTTTCAACACAAGAATCTTGTCGTACCTTCCCGATCCTATAATCTCGGCTTTCACACTGGCGCCTTTAACATAGGGACTACCCCATACAGCTTTGCCGTTGTCCTCAAACATCAAAACTTTCTCCATCACTATTTCAGTATTGGTATCAGCGTTGATTTTATTTACGCGGACAGTATCTCCTTCCGATATTCTTATCTGCTCACCGCCTGATTCAACAATTGCGTACATTCATTCACCCCCGAAATAATCTCGAATGATTATTAAAACAAAAAATGCTCTCTAATGTCAATAATATAACCGTTAACCTTGACCTAAAAGCCTCCCTTTGTCTATAATAATAGACACCATTTAGGTGCAGGAGAGAAAAAATGCCTATATATGAATATGAATGCCTCGCTTGCGGTAAAACTACCGAGGAAATGCAGAAGTTCAGCGATCCGCTGCTTGAAACCTGTCCTGAATGCGGCGGCCAACTGAAAAAGCTTATCTCTAACTCGACATTTGTCCTGAAAGGGACCGGCTGGTATGTAACGGATTATGGCCGCAAAGGCTCCGAAACAGGTGGGAAAAACTCCGATAAGGCAAAGAAATCCTCTGAGGATAAAGAGACTACGGCCACCACTGACACGAAGACCGAAACAAAAACAGACAGCACAAAGGAACCAAAGACTGAAACTAAAAAAGAGCCTGTAGCTGCATCCTGAAAATGGCCGGTCCTCATGTCCATGTGCCTTATGATAAAATTGCAGAGAACCTGTCTTTCATCAACCTTCACAGGCCCGATCTGGAGATATATTTTAACTCCGACGTCCTCGATGCAATCGACAACCCGGCACTTGACGCCTTAAGGAAAAACCTCGAATACACCCCGGCGCTCTCAATGCATGCGCCTTTTATGGACCTCTGCCCCGGTGCTGTCGATACTAAAGTGCGTGAAGTAACAGTTTACCGGTTCGAACAAATGCTCGAACTCGCCCGGGTTTTGAAAGCCGAATGCATCGTCTTTCATTCAGGTTATGAGAAATGGAAATACGCGCTTGATATCGACCTCTGGCTGCAAAAGAGCCTGAAAACATGGAAGCCTCTTAATAAAACGGCCCAAAGCCTCGGCGTCAAAATAACTATCGAGAATATCTTTGAGGAGAGTCCGGCAAATCTCAGACTGCTGATGGAAGAAATGGATTCGGATAATTTCGGCATATGCTTTGATACCGGCCACTGCAACCTTTTTTCAAAAGTCCCGCTGAATGAGTGGCTTGATAGTCTGGGCCCTTATATTATCGAGCTCCATCTGCATGACAACGACAGAAGCGCTGACCAGCACCTCCCGATAGGGGATGGCATATTTCCCTTCAGAGAATTGTTCGGCACGCTAAAGTCAACGGCGCCGATCATTCACACCATAGAAGCGCATTCTCCAGAGCACGTGCTGAAAAGCATAAATCGCCTGGATGAACTAAGAGCTATAGTCTTCCAGCGTGGTTCCTGAGCTTAAAGCCGCGCAAGTTTGCCCCGTCAATTCCCTTGCTCTGCACCATGACCTGATGTGACGCCCCCATCCCCTGAGGGAAAATCAGACCTTTGATTTGAGCCATCTCGAACGGGTCCCCAATAAATCCTGAATCTTTTGGGGCAGGAAATGAATCCGGTGAGTTGCCGTACAATTCTGTGATAGCTTGATCGATGCCGAGAGACACCAGATAAGTCCCCTGCGGACAGTAGCCTTCGGTCCTCAAACCCAACTCCTCACCCCATTGTTTTACGGATGAGAAGTTTACATGCGCGGTGATGTCCTGTTCTCCTATGTGCTGATAGGGATCTTCATTGACCTGGTGCTTATAATAGCAAAGAAGCGTGCCGGCGCTTCTTTCCTCACTGTAGTATTCCGCGGACGAATAGCCGTAATCTATTGTCAGAATAAATCCCCTCTCAAGCTTATCGGACACTACTGTGAGCCAATCCTTAATTTTTAAATTGATTTCCGTTTTATAGCCTATGGGGAAGTCTATCGAAAAGTCTTTCAAATATGCAGCTACAGCGCTATTACAGGGCCGTTCCGCTTCCACAAGCGTATCGTCATGCATGCTGTTCCGAGCTTCCGGCAGCGACACAAAAACCTCCATTAACTCATCCCTCATAACAACCAGATGCACCGGCATTGCATCGAGCAGTTCGTTTGAAAGGAAGCATCCTGCTATTGTTCCAATATCTGCAAGGCCTGAGAACCAGCTTATCTTCCCTGCATGGCTACGTAACAGGCTTTGTTGCTGTTCACGCACAGCCGGGTTGAGTTCAACGATGGAGTAATCTATGTGCCCCGAGAGTTCTTTTGCGGCGATATAGTCAAGTATATCTTTTGCCAGATGGCCCATGCCGGCGCCCATTTCAACGACCTGAAACCTCTCCGGCCTTCCCATAACTTCCCACATCTCCTCCAGTCTGCCGGCCAATCATCATGCCGAAAATCATGTGAAGGTGAGGACTCGTATAAAAATCTCCAGCCCTGCCTATAGTCGCCGATGACCTGGTGTAATAACCGAATTCAGGATCATAAAGGGCAAGGGCCATAAATGCCTCAAAACTGATAGGCCCTTCTGTTTTGATCTTGTTAACAATTTTCTCTTTCAGTAATAACATTGACATATAAGATAAGTCCGATATAGAAACGGTTTCGTAAAAAGCTCCATAGGCAAGGCGCACAAAGCCTGAGGAATGAGGCGTACTGATTGGTACGCCGCTCGGGGTCCCCAAAAGCCGACGACTTTTGGGGTGCGAGTGACGAAGGATGAAGTGCAACGCAGCATATGGACTTTTTACGAAACCGTTAGCATTCTGTCGAGTGCTTTCCTGGCCGGCAGCCTGACTGCTTCAGGGACTTTAATAATATACGTATTTTCCTTGAGTGCGCGTAACACGCTGTTTAATGTTGTTTTCTTCATGTTCGGACAGACCATGTCATTTCTGAGGGGATGAAAAATCTTTGCGGGGTTCTCCCTTTTCAAACGGTGCATAATCCCGATTTCTGTCCCTACAATAAATTCATTAGCGTCAGATGAGGCGGCAAAGCGCAGCATCCCCGACGTGCTGGTTATATGGTCGGCAAGCTCCAGTACCTCAAGCCTGCATTCCGGATGCGCCATTAAAAGAGCCCCGGGATGGGCTTTCCGTACCCTGATGACATCTTCCCTTGTCACCCTGTCATGAACGTGACAGAAGCCGTCCCATGCAATGATCTGCTTGTCAGTCTGAGTAGCGGCCCACCCCGCAAGATTTTTGTCCGGCACGCAAATGACCTGTTCGCCGGGCAGGGATTCAATTACTTTTACAACATTTGACGAGGTGCAGCAAATGTCGCTCTCAGCCTTGATATCTGCACTTGTATTAACATAGGCGACAACAGGGACCCCGGGATATTGCGACTTGATATCTCTGAGCGTAAAATTATGCGGAAAAACAAACAACGGCTGGACATCGTATCCAGGATATTCAGGTCTCACCAACCTTGGGGCATCAACCTGGATCATCTCAGCCATCGGACAAGAGGCATCCATTTCGGAAAGAAGCACTGTTTTTTCGGGAGAAAGAATAGAAGCACTCTCCGCCATAAAATCGACGCCGCAAAATACAATGACTTCGCAATCCATGGCCGCAGCGTTTCGCGAAAGTTCCAGGGAGTCGCCGACAAAGTCAGCAATGTCCTGGACCTCGCCTCTCTGGTAATTGTGGGCGAGTATTACTGCCTTTCGGCTCTGCTTTAATTTGAGTATTTCTTCTCTTATTGCTTTAGGATCGCCGGACATGCAGTTAGTGTCACTTCAGAAAGATCGGGCATTATAGGCATTCGTAAAAAGCAATGTGCCGTCTTCCAGGATAACTTTTTTTATTCTCTTGTATTCCTTCCTTATTTCTCTTTGTATTGCGAGCGCATCTACATGCGAGTTAATCCCCTGCTCGCCATTATAATATTGCATAACTCTTTTTACATAAGCAACTGTCTCCGGGATAGACGGTACCATGCCTTTCTTCTCAACCATTTTCGGTCCGGCATTGTAGGCCGCAAGGGCCAGAGTAAGATCACCGTTGAATCGTACAATCATATCCTTCAGATACCGGATTCCGCCGTCGATATTTTCAATTGGATCAAAAGGATCTGCCACCCCCAAAAGAGCTGCAGTAGATGGCATAAGCTGCATAAGGCCAAGGGCCCCTTTTGGCGATACCGCATCCGGGTTCCAGTTCGATTCCGCCCTGATCACCGCCTTAACCAGTTGAGGATCGATATTGTGCATTCTTGCTTTTTCATCCACAGCAGCATGAAAAGTCTCCCTGTTTCGGGACGCCGAAAAGTCCTCGACCTTTTGGGGAGACACGCCCGGGTGAGCAGTATTGCGCTCATTAATACTTTTAAGAGGCACTTTTCTTTCTTTGATCACGATCGTGCTGTTTGCACCCGAAGAGGTGTTGGAGAAAAAAATAACTCCGTCTGCCGTTATATGTCTATAAATATCTGCATGGACCTCCGCAGTTGAACATAAAAAAAGCGCCATTACCAGTATATATTTCATTACAAAAATCATACCACGCACATATGCTCTTATTCAAGCCATTAGTAACAAAGGTCATGGAATAGGTATGGGTTATAGGGTGGGAAGTAATAAATTTTCTTCGTGTTCCTTGCCTATTACCTATGACCCATAACCTATCGCCTGTTGTATATAAGATTTTAGTTGCTTATCTGCTGTATTTTCTGTTTTAATATTACAAAGGTGATATATGCCTGCCCTGTTAGTGATTAGGGGATAATGTTGATCTCGCAAATTGGATCTTTAAGGGAGCCCGCGTAAAGTAAGCGGTGTGCATATCTCGATAGTGGGAGAGAGCCTAAGCTGCTTTCAAGGCGCCCATTGTAGAATGATAGAGATCTGATTTTCACCTACACTGCAGGGTGGGTTTTAATCATAGATGAAAGAACACATTAGTAATTACCGGCATAGAATACTTAGGTCATTCCATACCGGGAAGGTCTCCTGATAAAGTCTTTGAATTTTGAGGGGGGCTTCAGGGATATTCTCTGGTGGTAATTACTAATGGGGACGATTGGATAGCTGCGATTGGTGTTTTACAAATAAAGGAGACCGGATGCTCTCAACGAGTGTTACAGCATTTACAATAAACAGATATGTTCAGTGCGAGGTATTGCACTATCTATTGTTTGCGTAATAGTTATATCCTGCTCCTTGCATCATCTACGCAGCCTGTAAGTTTTCCGCGCAGTATCTATCCATTCCTCCCCTGGTAGTTTTACGCAGTCTTGCAGCTGAGTGTTTCAGGCGTCAGCCGGACTGCAATAAACGCATTACAGGAGGACTGCCCTATGAGTAATACCGTGATCTATATTCTTATAGCTGTTACAGTAGGAATCGCCTGCGGCATAGTATTTGTCTCTATTTACAGGATTAGTCTGAAATCTGAAAGAGATTCCTCAAAAAGAGAGCACGAGCATTTACTTGAAGATGCAAAACGTGAAGTGGAGTCAATTAAGAAAGAGGCGATTATTGCTGCAAAAGACCAGGCATATCAGGCTAAAATTGAAGCGGAAAAAGAGATTCGTGAGAGGACAAGAGAATTAAATCAGCTTGATAAACGGCTCAGGCTTAAAGAGGAGCAGCAGGACAAGAAAGTTGACATGATGGATAAAAGGGACCATGAGCTGAACAGAAAAGAAAGGGAATTCAATGTCAGGGAACGCTCGTTAGTTGATAAAGAGAACCACTATGCGCAGCTTATCAGGGAAGAGACACAGGTACTTGAGAGAATATCCGCTACAACCTCGGAAGAAGCCAAAAAGGAACTTCTGAGGAGAGTAGAAGAAGAAGCAAGATTTGACGCTGCCAAGCTTGCCAAGAAGATCGAGGATGAGGCAAGGGAATCGGCGGAGAAGAAATCTAAAGAAATCATAAGCTTTGCGGTCCAACGGTATGCCAGTGATTATGTTGTCGATGCAACGGTTTCTGCGGTAAACCTTCCTAATGATGAAATGAAGGGAAGAATTATAGGCAGGGAAGGTAGAAATATCAGGACATTTGAAGCCGCGACAGGAGTCGACATTATAATTGATGACACGCCTGAACTCGTAACGCTTTCAGCCCATGACCCTGTAAGGCGGGAAATTGCCAGAATTTCACTTGAACGACTTGTCAACGACGGCAGGATTCACCCTGCCAGGATTGAGGAATTGGTGGAAAAGGTCAAGAAAGAGATCGACATAACAATCCGTGAAGAGGGCGAAAAGGCGGTCTTCGACCTCGGCATCTCCGGAATTCATCCGGAACTTATTAAAACCATCGGACGCTTAAAATACCGCTCATCATATGGCCAGAACATTCTACAGCACTCAAAAGAAGTCGCCTACCTTGCGGGCATGATGGCGGGAGAACTCGGCGTTGATATAAAACTTGCAAAGCGCGGCGGCCTGCTGCATGACATAGGAAAAGCGGTCGATCACGAGATAGAAGGCTCCCACCAGGAGATTGGAGCCGCCCTTGCAAAAAAATATACTGAAACTGACAAGGTCGTCAATGCAATACAGGCGCATCATGGAGAAATCGACTTCACTTGCGTAGAATCCGCTCTGGTGGCTGCCGGAGACGCCCTGTCTGCAGCCCGGCCGGGGGTAAGAAGAGAAAGCATCGAGAACTACCTGAAACGGCTTGAAAAGCTTGAAGAGCTTGCCTTGTCCTTTGAGGGTGTTGAGAAATGCTATGCCATTCAGGCAGGAAGAGAAATCAGAATTATTGTAAAACCCGATGATATGGATGACACAATGTGTGCCGTTGTGTCAAAGGAACTCGCCCGAAAAATCGAGGCGGAGATGACCTATCCAGGTCAGATAAAGGTGACCGTTATACGGGAAGCCCGCTATGTTGATTATGCAAAATAAATAAATACAGGTGATAGGTCATAGGTCATAGGTAATGGGTAATAAAAAACAACAAAAAGTATTTCTTTATTTTCCTATAACCTATAACCCATGACCTATCACCTATGACCTGATTTTATTATGAACGTTCTTTTTATCGGTGATATTGTAGGCAAAATTGGCAGGCAGACTGTCAGGGCACTCTTGCCCGGCCTCATTCAAAAATATGAACTGGATTTTGTTATCGCAAATGGCGAGAATGCGGCGGGAGGGTTCGGTATAACCGAAAAAACTGCCACGGAGCTTTTTGATTGCGGCATTCATGTGATTACCACCGGTAATCACATATGGGACAAAAAAGATGCCCTTCCCTTCATTACGAAAGAGAACAGAGTACTGAGACCCCTCAACTATCCTTCAGGAGTACCCGGCACCGGAAGTGTGGTTATAACGCTCCCCGGCAAAGAAAAAGTTGCAGTAATCAATGTTTCAGGAAGAGTGTTCATGAATATACTTGACTGCCCGTTCAGGACATCTCTTAGCGAAGTCGAGCGGCTCTCCGCAATAACCAACATAATCATTGTCGATTTGCACGCAGAAGCAACATCGGAAAAAACGGCCTTCGGCTACTATCTTGATGGTAAAATCAGTGCTGTTGTAGGCACCCATACGCATGTGCAGACAGCAGATGAGAAAATTCTGCCTGAAGGCACGGCATATATTACCGATGTCGGCATGACAGGGCCTGAGATCTCGGTAATAGGAGTTGAGAAAGAACAGATAATTGATAAATTTCTTAACCATATGCCCAGAAAATACGATATTGCAAGAGGCAGAGGGTTGCTTTGCGCTGTCGTTCTGAAGATAGATGCAAATAGCGGCAGGGCTACGGCGATTCAAAGAGTGCAGATTATTCATGAAATGAATGGGAGGCAAATGTGATGCAGGCTAAAGTTAAGTGGGTGCAGGGTCTTCAATTTGATGGTGAGTCGGGCACAAATCATAAAATTGTGATGGATGCCGATGACCAATTCGGCGGGAAAAATAAGGGTATGCGGCCGATGGAAATGCTGCTCGTCGCTATCGGGGGATGTTCAGGCATGGACGTTGCCTCTTTCCTTCAGAAGAAAAGACTGCACGTAAGCGGCATTGAAGTCAATGTCTCCGGAACTCAGGACGAAAACTATCCGCATAAATTCACCGGAATTGAACTTGAATATATTATTTCCGGCAAGGACCTTGAGGAAACGGCGGTCAAAAAAGCAATAGATTTATCGATGGAAAAATACTGTTCCGTTAAAGCAACACTTGAAGGTGCCGCTAAAATAAACTATCGCTACAAGATAATTAATGTGTAGCAGCACGTAATTATGCTTCGCTCAAGGCCGGACTGAATGCAGGTATTTGACGGTCGTATACCACCCTGTTGCGACCCGATCTCTTGGCCGAATAGAGGGCTTTATCGGCCCGCTCAACCACGTCCATGGGGTTGTTATCGAGAGTAGATAAAGTAGCAATGCCGATGCTGATAGATAAACTTATTTCGGCCTTGCCATTAAAAAACTTCTGTTCGACAAGCCTGCGGCGGAGACGGTCAAGAGGCTGTGCAGCCTGGCTGCCGGTTGTATCAGGAAGAAGGGCCAGAAACTCTTCTCCGCCATATCTTACAACGATGTCGCATTCCCGAAGCCCTGCTCTCAGGATGGATGCTATGTGGATCAAGGCCTTGTCGCCAACCAGATGGCCATATGTGTCATTAATGTTTTTGAAGTGGTCGGCATCGACCATTGCGACCGACAGGGTTGAGCAATTTCGCTTGGCGCGGGCGAATTCCTCATTTAGACGAATCAGGCCTGCACGCCGGTTATAAACCTTTGTGAGGTCATCATAAAGATAATCATTCTGCAGCGATTGGTAAGACGTTTTAAGGGAAGATTCGGTTTTACGCACAAAATATCGATTTATGAAGAGCAAATTGGCAATACAAATAATAAATCCTCCTGATGCAGTGATCAGCGCTACCAATGATGTTTCCGCCCCTATGGCTATAAAGACAACCGGGATTATCAGCGCGAGAAACAGCATGTTCAGGAGTACCATCCGGTTCAAGTATTTAGCAAGGTTTCTTATTATTGAGTTAAATCCCATATGTGATCCCTTTTTTACTTGGTTAATCTCCTATACCCGGCAGTCTCTGCTGAGAAGCACCTTGCAGTATAGGGGTGCAGTGCGTCGAAGCAAGGCTTTGTCGGTGCCGCCACATCATATTAAGTAGCAATAAATATACCCAACACTAAATGATACAACTAAGCTCAAATGACAGAAGTGGCTTTAAGCCAGGATATGGAGAAACAGTATGATTATAAAGATAATAAACTCATTGCGCTCTGTAGTTTGCAAACGCATTTTGGAGATCAAATGTTCATATTAATGATACTTTTTTCCCTCATGGCAATTCTTTCCTATCAACGCAGGACTTCTTAACCAGGTAATGCACTCGAAATAAGTGGGCTTTGAGTTGTTTTTTTGAGGGTCAATACATATGGAAAACAGGTTTACTACTCTCGTAAAGCAGCTTTTTATTACTCCCGATCACCGTACCTGTAATAGGCTGCGCAGCTTCCTTCGGTGCTTACCATGCAGGCCCCTACCGGCCTCTCGGGAGTGCACGCCTTTCCGAAGAGCGGACATTCCGAAGGAATCTTAACTCCGCGGAGGACCAGCCCGCAAAGGCAACCTTTTGGTTCCGCAACATCGGGAATATTCAGGTCGAACAGCGCCTCTGCGTCCCTGTGACGCCATCTGTCTTTCAGCTTTAATCCACTACCGGGCAATAGTCCTATGCCCCTCCAATAGCTGTCGCAGGGC
Source organism: Nitrospirota bacterium (assembly GCA_963830245.1). Taxonomy (GTDB): domain Bacteria; phylum Nitrospirota; class Thermodesulfovibrionia; order Thermodesulfovibrionales; family Dissulfurispiraceae; genus JADFXI01. The sequence goes on along the minus strand of CAWHNC010000080.1, from coordinate 5,148 downwards.
TCGAAGTATTCGGTGATAAAATCAAGAGCTTTTCTATTTCCTTCCTCGGTAACAACACTTTTATACTGAATCTCAACAGATGCTCTTCCTTCGGCAATTTGCTTCAGTAGCATCAAAATACCGCCCAGGATGTCCTGAGCTCCAAATCCGGTTATTACACAGGGCTTGTGATACTTTTCAGGAATGAAATTATAGACCTTGCTTCCAACAATAGCGCTCACATGACCAGGCAGCAGAAAGCCGTCTATTTTCACATCATCGGACTGCAGAAGCACTTCGAGAGCAGGTGGGACAAGTTTGTTCACCGAAAGAAGATAGAAATTACTGATAGCCTGCCGTTCGGCTTCAAACAGTGTTGCGGCCTCGGAAGGTGCAGTCGTTTCAAAGCCCGCGGAAAAAAATACCACCTTCTTATCAACATTTTCTTTTGCTGTTGCCAGACAATCGAGAGGAGAATACACAATCCGGACATCAGCTCCTTCCGCCTTTGCTTCAGCAAGCGACAGTTGTCCGCCGGGCACACGCATCATATCACCGAAAGTCATGAAAACCACATCATCATGCTTTGCGATGGCGACAGCTTTGTCTATGTCCCTGATTGACGTAACGCAGACGGGACAGCCTGGCCCGCTGAGCAACCTGAGGCCTTCAGGCAAAAGGCTCCGAATGCCATGTTTAAATATAGCCACGGTATGAGTGCCGCACACTTCCATGAGGTTCACGGGATGGCCTATTTTATTGAAAATATTTTTGATTGTCTTATCCACTATACAACCTCCACTTTACCCGCACTGACTGAACTGTCGCCCACTTTAGAACAACCTTACCGTCACCTCTTCACCTGCATCAAGACCCAGCTTGCCGGCGGGAATCATTACAACGCCATCGGCCTTCACAAGTGTTGTAATCAGTCCGGATTTTCCTAACACAGGGAAAGCGAAATGTGCGCCTTCTTTTTCTTCCAGAAAGACCCGTATGTGGTCCTCCCTTCCTGCAGCAGAAGCAATATTCTTCGCCATCTTCGCTTTTATCGACCTCATATAACACCCTTTATTGGCGAGACCGCGTAATTTATCCAGAATAGGTTTAACAAATAAATCAAAACACACTACAGTTGCCGCAGGATGTCCCGGCAGCCCCAGCACCGGCTTTCCATTAACCACCGCACCTATCATCGGTTTCCCCGGCTTCAGGGACAAGCCGTGAAAGAGCACGCCCGGCTTGCCTATATCATTGATAATCGCAGCCGTCATATCTTTAATGCCGGCTGAAGTGCCTCCACTTATCAGCACAAGATCAGCATCATGCAGCGACTCCTCGACAGCCTTCTTTATAACTCCATAATCATCCATGAATATGCCTTTTTTAACCATTATGCCCCCATTGTCCATTACAAGGCCTGCCAACGTAAAGGAATTAATGTCCCTCACTTGCCCTTTACGCAGCGGACTCTCCGCAGTCACTATCTCATCGCCGGTAGATATAAAGGACACTACGGGTTTTTTAAAAACCTGAATACGGGTTACGCCGATGCCGGCGAGAGCGCCTATATCCTGGGCCCTGAGCACATTCCCGGTGGTAAGGACTGTAACCCCTTCCTTGATGTCTTCGCCCTGCCGGATAGTGTTATCGCCCGGCGCTGCAGACCTCAGAATTTCTATCAAGTTTTCAGAAGCCGACTGGACATACTCAAGCATGACTACAGCATCAGCCCCTGCCGGAAGCATTCCCCCAGTCGGTATTTTTGCAGCAAATCCCTTCCGAAGCTCAAAGTCAGGCGCAATACCCATGAGCACCTCATATTTCAGGGTAAGATACGCCGGCGAGGTCTCCTTTGAGCCGAAGGTATCTTCAGCCTGGACAGCATACCCGTCAACTGTTGAACGCGGAAATGAGGGGAGATCTTCAGGCGAGACAATATCAGCGGCAAGGACACGACCGTAACACACCTCAATAGGCAGCATTTCAGAGGGCGGCAGATTATCAGCCAATCCGTCCATAAGGCGACTTAGTGCATCCGCAGGCAGAACGTAGTTTTTATCGAGCATAACAACCGTGAACCGTGAAAAGTGAAACGTGAATGGTCAAAGGTGAAAAAGAAAACATAAGACGTGAAAAGTGAATGGTTAAAAGTGAACGGTTAAACGGCATAGTATTGTTTCTTTTATTCACTTTTCACCATTCACATTTCACGGTTTTTACAGCGGACTGATGTCGATTACAGATGAATCTCTGCCGTTTTTGATCAAATCAAGCATGCGGGCTATTGACTCGTCATGAAGCTGGCAGAGATAATTTTTGTTGATTCCGCGTCTTCTGTTTTTTTTGAGAATGAGAAAAGACAAAAACACCATGCTCTTGTAAATTCTCTTGTTGGTCTTGAATGAAAAAAGGAAACTGTCGAGAGAGCTTTCGAGGAACCGGTCATTTCTCCTCTGCACCGCCCTGCTGAAGGTCACGGACTGAAACCAGTAATCCTTGTCGATAACGCTGTCAGCCTTGAGTTCGATCCATGTGTGCTCCATATTCAGCATGTCATCTGTCAGAATCCCGTGGGCCACCGTATCAGCAGCGAGATGGCTCAGGTATCCGTAGACAAAAGCCTTCTCAGGGCCTTTTTCAGCGTGCTCCATGAGGTTGAGGGCAACTTCCCAGCTGTGTGAGCTTTTGTCCTCAGGGAGGTATTTTTTTCCCAAAATTATGTCTGCCATCAGGTTTCCATAAAGAAAATCCTGTTTGTATTTTTTAATAACAGCGAAAATTCCTGCAGGAATAAGCGGGGCGTATGAATAAATCTCATTGGCCAGATACATGTGGGTAAGAGGACCCCATGCAAAAGCGAAAGAAGGGACCAGGACAAATCCTACAATAAAAAGAAGTGTGAGCATATGTTCATTCCCCCCGTGACAAGCCTCGGGTCCCCGGGAAGTCATTAGACTTTTGTGGGGCGCGATATGTTGCCAGCCGCTCTAAAAAATCGATTATCAACCTTACACCAACACCTGTAGACCCTTTGGGTCTATAAGGTTTCTCTTTTTCATTCCATGCAGTGCCTGCAATGTCAAGGTGCACCCAGGGCGTTTCTCCCGCAAATTCTTTAAGGAAGTATCCGGCAGCCATAAGCGCCCCCGTCCGTCCCCCGGCATTTTTCATATCGGCAATATCACTTTTCAGATATTCCTTGCATTCATCATAAAGAGGCATCTGCCATACCCGCTCATACGTTTCAACCGACGCCTCTTTCAGGTTTTCCATCAGGGCGGCATCGCTTCCCATCATCGCGATTGCCTCATTTCCCAGGGCAATGGAACAGGCCCCGGTAAGGGTCGCAATATCAATGATCGCCTTCGGCTTATAGTATTTTATTGCATAACCGATAGCATCTGCAAGGGTCAATCTTCCTTCGGCATCAGTACTGATGATCTCTATTGTTTTGCCGGTCATTGTTTTGACAACATCTCCGGGTTTGAATGCAGAGCCTCCAGGCAGGTTTTCAGCAACCGGCAACAGGACTGTCAGATTAAGCGGCAAGCCGAGTTCTGAGACGGCCTTCATGACTGCCATGACAGCAGCGCCCCCGGCCATGTCATACTTCATCTTCTGCATGCCCTCGGAAGGTTTAATCGATATTCCACCGCTGTCAAATGTGATCGACTTGCCTATAAGCACCACCGGAGCGCCTTTGCCGCCCTTGTATTCCATAATAACAAACCTGGGTGGAGCTGCTGAGCCTCGTGACACTGAAAGATAGGCTCCCATCCCCTCCCGCTCTATTTCTTTCTCATCCAATACCCTGACCTTTACTTTTTTCCCGGCAACATCCCGCGCTTTATCGCTCATATGGACAGGGGTCAAATCATTAGAAGGGGTATTGACCAGGTCCCGGGCCAGATAGACAGCTGAAATAACGCTCTGCAAGCGCTTAAACGGAAGAGTTGCATCATTGTCAAGAACAGCTATTCTATTTATTTTATTACTTTTTTCAGCCTTTTTATATTTTTCAAACCTGTAAATTCCAAGAAGCCCGCCTTCTATAAAATATACGACCTGTTTATAACGTGCGGTATCTCTGCTCTGCCGGTCCCGGGCCGTATCATTGAAAGACCTGACCGAAACCGCAATATCTTTAAGCTCAAGATCATTAATAAAAGAGAACGCCTTGCCTCCAGCCACCCGCAGCCGTTCAGAGGTGATTTCGGCAACCTTCCCCATCCCTACCAGAAGAATCCTTTCTGCACGTATATTCTGTACATGGAGAAGTGTAAGCTGGTTTTGTTTACCTGTAAACTCACCTGATGCACTAACATTTGTGAGCAGGCCGCCGATAGCAGAATCGATGTCGGCATAGAGTTCAGGCTTAAATGCCTCGAAAAGGGGAACAATGATAAGATCGGCTTTTATGTCACGTTCGGATAATTCGCTTACAGCAATGTTCATTCTTGATGTCCGGGGATCTCAAGTTCCCGAGGCGCCCGGTTGTACCTCGTCATTGCTCTGTCAATACCCACAGTAACTATTGCAGCAACAGCATCCACAGCTTTTATTATAGCATCTTTCATGATACTTTTTTCAAAGGGCCTGAAATTACTCAGGACATATATCTCGGCAGGGACATCTCGATCACGACCCACCCCAACTTTAACTCTGAAGAAATCCCTCGTGCCGGCCACCTGAATAATGGATTCAATGCCTTTATGGCCTCCGGATGCCCCGGTCTTTTTAAGCTTTATGACACCGGTACCAAGATCAAGGTCATCATGAACTACTATTAACGATCCGGGGAGGGAATTGTACTTTTTCAGTACTTTTGAGACTGCGCTGCCGCTTCTGTTCATAAACGTAAGGGGCTTGAGGAGCACCACCTGGTGTCCCTCAACAGCCCCCTTACCGATACAGTATGAATCCTTTTCTTCCAGAACAATTCCGTATTGCTCCGAAAGCTTGTCTATAACTGCAAACCCGACATTATGCCGGGTTTTTCCATACTTGCTTCCCGGATTGCCAAGACCAGCAATAATCCACAACTACTTCTTCTCTTCCTCTTCAGTCTTCTTGCCCTTCTTGATAACTTCAGGCTCGACCGCCTCGGCCACTGCAGCCACTTCCGGAACGACAACTTCCTCTTTGATGCCGATGACGGAAGCCAGC
>CAWHNC010000079.1:0-17315 GCA_963830245.1 Nitrospirota bacterium | reverse complement strand
GGAACTTCGGAAGTTGGTGCACCCGTCGCTCAGGAGGGTGATTGAGTGGGTTACATTGAAGATAATCAGGGGTTTATAAACGTTCATTTCTAGATAACCGCCGGCCCCGCCGAATCCTACGGCCACGTCGTTCGCCATCACCTGCACGGCGATCATCGTGAGCGCTTCGGCTTGGGTCGGGTTCACCTTGCCCGGCATGATCGAAGAGCCCGGCTCGTTCTCCGGGAATCAACAGCTCGGCGAAACCGGCTCGCGGCCCGCAGGACATCAGGCGGATGTCGTTGGCGATTTTGTAGAGGGATACCGCGAGCGTACGCAGCGTGCCGGAGAGCTGCACCAGAGCGTCGTGGGCACCTTGAACGGTGAACTTGTTGGGCGCGCTGACAAACGGCAGCCCGGTGAGCCTGGCGATTTCGGCTGCGGCCGCCTCGGCAAAACCGGGCGCGGAGTTGATGCCCGTGCCTACCGCCGTGCCGCCGAGCGCGAGCCGATAGACGCCCTTGAAGGCGTCCTCGATCCGCTCGAGGTCGTCCGCCAGCATCCCGGCATAGCCCGACCATTCCTGGCCGAGCGTCAGCGGCGTCGCGTCCTGCATATGGGTGCGGCCGATCTTGACGATGTCCTTCCATTCGCCGGCCTTCGCGGCGATGGCGTCGTGCAGCGCCTGCACGGCTGGGATCAGCCGCTGCTTCACACCGACCGCCGCGGCGATGTACATCGCGGACGGAAAAGAATCGTTGGACGACTGGGCCATATTGACGTGATCGTTGGGATGGACCGGCGTCTTGCTGCCCAGCGGCGTGCCGGCAAGCTGGCAGCAGCGATTGGAGATCACCTCGTTCACGTTCATGTTGAACTGGGTGCCGCTGCCGGTCATCCACACATGCAGCGGGAACATGTCGTGGTGCTGGCCCGCGAGGATTTCGTCGCATGCCTGCACGATCAGCTTGTGGGGCTGGTCGTCGAGTCGCCCTCCGGCATGGTTGGCATTCGCCGCGGCTTTCTTGAGGATGGCATAGGCGGCTGATCATCTCGCGCGGGATCAGATCCTTGCCGATGCTGAAATGTTCCAGGGAGCGCTGGGTCTGCGCGCCCCAGAGCGGTTGAGCGGAACCTCGACCTCGCCGAGGCTGTCGGTTTCTTTGCGAACTTCATCCACGGCGCATTCTCCCTTTTCTGTTGCAACCGTAACTATACTGTCGCATCGCAGGACACACTCTCAAATGATGCAATCTTGAAATTTCATATTTCATCATTGCATCGCAACTGCATGATATTATAATAATTTTACGATGTCAAGTTAATTTTCTTTCCGCGTTCTGTTCCAAAAATGTCCTCATTGGTCAAAGTACCAAACAGTTCATTCAAAAGAAAAGTATATGCAAACAATCGCATGAAATGAATCCATTGTCAATTGAATATGACCCCTTATACCACTTTTGCCGGGCCATGTTGCTTGACAAGGCCCATTTTAATATGGTTTTAATAGATGAAGAAATAATTTTTGCCGACTGTGTCGGCGGGTTCTTAATCGATAAAATTGGAGCGGACTATGGTGAGGAAAGCAATAATAATAACGCTATTGATAATGGCTGCATTAGGCGGCGTGGCCTGGTTTTATTTTAACCAACCCCATAATACGGAAATTGAAAAGCTTCTTAACAATCCGACCGCATATGCAGGGAAGGTCGTTACTGTAGAAGGTGAGGTAACAGACCAGTCGGCATTTTTCAATGCCATTAAATTTTACAAGGTCAAGGACAAATCAGGAGAACTCATTGTCAGCACAAAAAACAAAAATTTGCCCGGTATAAAATCATCGGTAACAGTAAAAGGCAAGATAGATAACGAATTTTCACTTGGTGACCAGAAGCTTACAGTTCTAGTGGAGGAATCCGTCGAGGGAAAACCATAACTTTTACGCAGGAAAAGACAAAAAAAAGGGACTTAATGATGTTGGCCTGTAACGCTCAAAGATTTCCTGAGTTCTCTGATTAAATCGCCTGCCTTCTTTCCCTCTTCCAGTGACGCCATCAGTTGATATTTGACCAGAGCATCGATTGCGGCCGTTGATTCTTTCAAAAGGGCCAGGACAAGACCCAGATTAAAATACAGGTTTGGGAACGTGGGGTTGATTTCCGCTGCCAGTTCATAATGCATCCTCGCCAGGCGCAGGTTATCTCCCTCGAAATAAAGGTTCCCCATATTATAATGCGATTCAAAATGCCTGGAATCGAGCTCCAGTGATTTCGTAAAACAGTCGAATGCCTTTGTTATTCTCCCGGCTTTGGACTCGATGATGCCCAGGTTGCAATACGCATCGGCTGCGAGGTCGCCCTCCGATATGGCTTTACAGTATGCCTTTTCAGCACGGCTGTCCCCGCGCTCGTCCAACAGCAAAGCCTCCTCAAAAGGACCGATGTTGCTTCGAAGTTGCCGAATCTGCCCCAGGCTTGCGGAGAACAGGTTTAACTGATCAGAATTCTCCTTCGTGCGTTTTTTTACCCGCTCAAAACCAAATTTAGACGGTTGTTTCGCAGGGAACCGTATAAGTTTACCCATAATCTTTGTTTAGCCGGCCGCCCTTGATCCGGCCTTTGCTTCCTTTGAGACAACAGATTTTTTCTTCCCTGTTGCCTTTTCCATCGGCTTCCTTTGAGACTGCGCCTGCTTGATGCTTAACTTAAGGGCTGTCATGATGTCCACCACCGGCTTCTCTTCCTTTTCCACAGTGACGATCTCCTTGCCCGCGATCTTTGCCTCAATGATGGCCCTGAGAGCATCGTGATACTTGTCCGTCAGATCGATCTTGTCCAGTGTCGTGCTCATGGAATCGACAAGGCTGCGGGCAAGTTTGAGCCAATCTTTCTCTACGGACTTTCTATCAAGCTGGGGGATCTCATCGACACTTCTGATCTCTTCCGGTGACCGCAGTTTGTAAAGCACCACAGCATTCTCATAAGGCGCAATCATCATTGTATCTTCACGGTCATGCAATACAACCTTGCCGATCCCCACTTTCCCGGTATCCTTGAGAGCGGCAGCTAAAAGTGAGTATGCCTGAACAGCGACCGGTCCGTCAGGTCCGGCATAGTATGGCGCCTCGTACAACGTTGGGCGCACTTCTTTTCCATCAATGAATCCCTGGATTTCGATTATCTTTGTGCTTTCGAGGTTTACTTTATCGAGATCTTCTTTCTCGACAATCACGTACTGTTCAGGCTCGTATTCGTACCCTTTGACGATTTCCCCTGACGATAGTACCTTAGCGCACTTCTTGCATCGTTTATCGTAACCGATCAGACCATGGTCTTGCTTGTGCAGAAGATGGAAACTGATCCTCTGTTCAGTATCCACTGCATTATATACAAGAACCGGTATCGTTACGAGCGAGAAACGAATGTGGCCTTTCCAGATTGCTCTCATGTCGCACCTCCATGGATTGTTGCCGGACAAGATACTCAACAAGTTAATGTCGTCTTTTTAATTATACCGCTTTTGTAAGTTCTCCGGTTTCTGTTTTTACCTGTTCAGCCAAATCAGGGCGGAGCCTTAGAAACACCGGCTCTCGCAGCTTTCCATCCTTCGTCAGCGAGGCGAACTGTACCTCGCATAGAGCCGTGGGCTCGATCCACACTGTCTGCGCATCGTCAAGCGGCTTTTCGGTGACCGGTCTCCTTGCATGTCTGATCTTCTTTAAATAAGCGCTTGTCTCCTTTATCGACTTGTCATCAAATCCCGCTCCCACTTTGCCCGCATACCGCAGGTTTTTTCCATCGCGCAGTGCCAGCTGCAATGCCCCGAACGACGCTTGCCGGTCCCCCCTTCCTCTCGTATAACCTATTATTATGCACTCTATTGTCTGACGTTTCTTTATTTTCAACCACAGTTCGCTGCGAGTGCCGGGCCGATACATACTGTTTTTGTCCTTCGCCATGACCCCCTCAAGGCCCATCTTCACCGCAGCCTTGAACAACTCCCCGCCCTCTGTAACCGCCTCACTCACCCGATACGTCGTATCGGGCCTGATCGCATCCTCCATCCATGCACGCCGCCTGTGTAATGGTTCATTCACAGTCGGGACGACCGTCGAGCCAGAGACAATCAAAGATATAGCATACTGCCGGATACCTGACGCGGGCGCGTTCAATAGCGTCTTTGCCGTTTTGTTGTATCCGATGTATTACATCGCTGAACACCGGCTTCCCCGCATTGTCAAGACAAACAATTTCCGAGTCGAATAATGCAGATACTGTTCTGAATGCCCGGTCCGGGAGCAGAAGCTCCGGAAACTTGGAGGTTATGTCTTCCTGATTCCGGCTGCTGATTTTTATTTTGCCCTCGTCCACGTTAATCATCGCGCGTATGCCGTCCCATTTCACTTCATAGAGATAGTCTCCGGAGGCCGGAGGCTTATCTGCCTGGCGCGCAAGCATCGGTTCGATGTGATCGCGCAGCCAGTCAACCTGCGGGTTGTCCACGCGCTCAAGCAACCATTCGGTCTCCCTGGTGTGGTGCATCCTGTATTCTGCGTTGATCTCCCTGCTCAGGAGTCGAAAATAGAACCCGTCCTTCTTCTCCTTGATAATTTCGTATTTACCTCGGGCGTAGATCCATATCACACCGCCGCCGTATTGTCCTTTCGGTATTGACCCCTCGAAGTTGATGTATTCCAGGGGATGATCTTCAGTCGAGACGGCCAGCCGCATGATGCCCGGCCTTGGAGGAAGGCCCTTGGGAACAGCCCAGGACTTCAACACGCCCCCTTTTTCAAGGCGAAGATCATAATGCAGTCGGGATGCGTGGTGCCTGTGCAGTACAAACGCGTCTCCTTCCCCTGCCGTAATTGCGGGCAGCGGCTCTATAGTTTTCCCGAAGCTCCGCTTTTTGGCGTATTCGCTGAGCACTTCAGGAGTCTTGTGCTTCCGGGATGGCTCAGTTCCCTTCTTCGCTGTGGACTCTTTCCGCACCGTATGAAGAGTGGCGGCATATGCGGCAATCCCCTCCCAGGCGTCGCCATTATGCACAACATAATCCGGCACATTGTGCAAATTAAAGTCAGCGGCACTGCCGAGATCCGCCAGTTGCTCCCACCGCAACGGCATAGATACCGGAGCGCCCGGAAGTCCGCGCACGCTGTATGCCGAGACAATAGTCTGATAGGTCCGGTTGCGATAAATATCAACCAACACCCTCCCCTTGCGCGCCTCTTTCTTAACATGCAGGGTGGTCGACCGGCTATGCGCTTCAACGAATGGGTTGGACACTTCCCGGGCTGCCTCGAAGACTTTATCGAATGGCCACTTGGGCTCGATGGGGACGAGGATGTGAAGACCCTTGCTCCCTGTCGTCTTAACGAATGAGCTGTAACCGAATTTCTCGATGTGCTCTTTCAAGTCAAGGGCAATCTCAACAAGGTCGCCGAACTTGTAGTTCCCGGGCGGGTCCAGATCAAACACGAAATAATCGGGCTTATCGAAGTGAGGCGAGCGGCAATGCATCTGATGAAGCTCGATGCATGCGAGGTTTGCAAGCCAAACTAGCGAAGCCTCCTCGGTAGCTATGACAAAATCGATTTCTTCTTTACCGTCGGCCTCCGACAACGAAACATGCTCTATCCACTCCGGTGCCCACTGGGGTCTGTTCTTCTGGAAGAACCGTTCGCCGTCAATGCCGTCAGGATAACGTACCAGTGAGAGCGGGCGCCCTTTTAGATGGGCGAGGATAGTCGGTGCGATATTCAGATAATACTCAATCAGCTCCGCCTTCAGGATGTGGTTGTCGGGATACAACACCTTCTCCAGATTAGAAAGCTCAACCTTCCGCTTGCCGACCCGGGCTATCTGAAAAGTCCTGGGCATTGAGCATGCACTCTCATTTCTTGAGTTCCTTTATCCTTGAAGCAGCAAGCTCTTGAAAACGAATCGCCGTTTGAGGTCCTACCGCCTCTTCCTCGTGTTTAAAAAAAACGAAAGCCTTCTCCCATTTTTGCGAAAGGATTTTTTTCATCCATTGTGACAGGTCGTCATTCGTGTAATCTGAACGGCGCAGGCGCAGGTATCCCCATTTGGCTGTACTGATGATCTCATGAGCCGGATTCTCATCAATATCCGCGGTGCAGAGGCTGCATCCCTTTTCACGGAGGAGGTCCAGGATGGCAACATCGAGCCACGATGGGCTGCGGAACTCGAAGGCGCAGGACATATGAGCAGGAACCAGTGCGAGAAAATCTTCCAGCGCAGGGCGGTCTGCGTGAAAACTCTTGGGGAGTTGAAAAAGCACCGGTCCCAGTTTCTTTTCCATGACCGATAGAGTGCTAAAGAGGTACTCTGCCTCCTCAGCCACATTCCTCAATCTCTTCATATGAGTTATGATCTGGGGCGACTTGATTGCGAAGACAAAATCGCCGGGGACCTGTTCCGCCCAGGATGCAAGCACCCCCGTTGTGGGCATGTGATAAAAGGTGTTATTGATCTCTACCGAGGCCAGGCGGCCCGAATAATAACGCAGCATTTCCTTAGCGGAAATTTTCTCAGGATAGAATTTCCCTTTCCACTCCTTGTATCCATACCCGCTCGTGCCTGTATAGATCTTCATATTTTACGGTCCTTCAATCGGTTCTAATGACGTTCTCTCCATTCACATTTAATTATACAAGCTTCTAAATTCATGTCAATTTTTCTCATTCTGCCCGGCCACCCTGGTGTCCTCCCGGCATTCCGCTGTCAGTCTCCCTCCAGCATAGCAAAAGGGAAGTGCTTTAACCCTTCACTCATGTATAGCATGCGTTCCCCGTTATGTCGGGATATGGCAACCTTTTCGCCGGTAAAGACATCCCGGAAACTGTCAGCTGAAATTTCATGTGGAATAATGATCCGCGTTTCCTCCCAAATTTTTTCACCGAGAGGAGCTTCGCTTATGCTTTGTATAAGACCGGAGATAAACCTCGGGACAATAACCAAAACCGCCTTATTCCCGTCGCTTCTCGCAAAAGAACATACATGATCTTTTCGAGGTCCCTCGCTTTCCACAGAAATGTATGCTCCCTGCATGAATACAAGATAATTATTATGCCTGTATCTGAGCGCCTTGTGCGTGAGGAAAAGCTTTATTCTTTCGTCCATGTTTTCTGAGATTAATTCACCTGCAAGCGCCGGCAGCCCTATTTCTGATTCCCTTCTTTTTAATTGACCGAGCATCTCGATCCTTTTCGAATAATCAACCGGCCTGCGATTATCAGGGTCAACTAGACTGAATTCCATTATCTCTGTCCCCTGAAAAAAATCCGGGATGCCGGGAGATGCAATCTTGAGGAGGGTCTGAGATAGGGAGTTGAACATGCCGCAGCGGGAAACAATCTTATGAAAGACCCCAAATTCCTGTAAAAATCTGTTTTTTTTGCCAGGGGACAGGATAGCATCGAGAAAGGCCGTCACCGCCTCTTCATAGGCATTGTCAGGGCTAATCCAGCTGCTATTTATTTTGGCTTCCCTTATCGCCTTCAATGCATATGCCTTTATCCGGTCCCTGAATATTTCAGAGTCAGCGCCGGTCATCGGACCGGGGGGCCATGCTCCGATGATATTTTGATATATGAGGTACTCTTCATTCCGGTCAGGGACTTCCTGCCCATCAAAGGTCTTTTTTTTATTTTTGTTTAACCCGCTCCATCGTATCAGGCACTTTTTCCATTTTTCAGGCATTTCCGAAAGCACATTTATCCGCGCCCTGACATCTTCGTCGTGTTTGGTATCATGAGTGGACGTCGCGATAAAGGTATGAGGCCAACTTTTAATTCTGTCCAGGTTCTGTCCATGAAATGCTTCAAGGGGTGCTCCGAATCTGTCGGGACTTCCCCCGACATCGTTTAACGAGACTAGCCGGTTGTAGACGAAAAAAGCGGTATCTTCAAAACCCTTTGCCATGACAGGAGCTGTCAACTGCTGGAACCTCATGGTAAAGTCAAGCCAGTCTTTTTTGTCATCTTCGCTGAAATCATCAGGGAATTTAAGTAAAAGGACCGCCTTGAAGAAATCATAAATAGATGCGCTGACAGCGGGATTTTTTTTCCTGGCTTTTGATACCGCCTGCTCAATGTACTGGCGGTCTCTGTCGGCTGCGCTCAGGCTCTTTATATATGTTCTGTAGACAGGGAAAAAGGCCGCAATTTCAGTAAGGGCCTTTGTGAGACTGACCGCAGTAAAATCTCTTGAGTGTCTGTCTTTTTCCGCAGTCCTGCTAATATAATTCCCGAGGGTATGTATTTCGCCGGACATTGCCACCTGCATGACCAGTTTCTTTTTTTCATATGCAACCTGGGGGAAATTTATTTTGTCCCTGATAAACTGGGAATATATGCGGTCAAATGAAACCGCATTTTTTGTCGCTACAAAAACACTGTTAAGCGAATTTAAAAAAGCATATCCTGTGGTACCGAATATGGGCCACTCCTGGGGCATCTTTTCATTTCTGGCAAGGATCTTCTCCGCGACTATATAAAAAGGCCTGTCTTGAGGCTGCAACACCAAGGGTTCTTCATTCGGGTTAACCATAGCCGGCTCAACGCCGGGAACATCAGGGCCGGATTGAGTAATGTCCTGTGATTGCAGGGAAGACAGTCTTAAATGGTTAAAACATGCCTGTTGAAGTATCTTGAAGTATACCAGCGGGTTGTATAAGCCGTCGGCATGGTCGACTCTTAATCCCGTGATTTTCCCCTCTGCTACGAGTTTGAAAATTAATTTGTGAGTTTCGGCAAATACTTCATAGTTCTCCATTTTGAGTCCGACCATGTCGTTTATATCGAAAAATCTGCGATAATTAATCTCCTCCATTGCCACTCGCCAGTATGACAGCCGCCATATCTGTTCATTTAGGAGCCCGTCAAGGAGGTCAAAACTCTTTGGGTCTCCCCTGGATCTGTTGAAGATTTTCACGTTTTCCTCTACGTGGCACTTAATCTCGGAACTGTCGCCATACAATTTGAAGAGACGTTTTTTTATTATTTCTTTTTCACGGAGTCTTTCAGCAATGCGTTCCTGGTTTGCCTCAGTGTGCGGAGGCAGATGTTTTATTGAAGTAATAATGCTCAACAGCTCTGTCAAATACTGGGCCTCATCGGGAGGAGTTTTTCCGAGATTCTCTATCCTATGCTGCAATATGAGCACATAGGAATTGGGTTGTATAGGCAGCTTATGAATGTCGTAGTAAAGGAAGAAGGCCCCATCTTCAAAACTCAATCTCAATTCCTGGTTCTCAAGTACGGCGCCGTATTGATCTCCCAAAACCGGTATGAGGAGTTTGTTTCTGAGTCTTTCTTCTTCCGGCGCCCAATTGATATCGAAATATTTTGCGCGAGGAGAAGATAGTCCGTTTTCGAGAACATCCATCCACCAGGGGTTTTCGCTGCCGATGCTCATATGATTCGGGACAATATCGAGGACCTGTCCCATATTATATTTTTTAAGCTCCCCGATCAATATATTATAATCATCTTCAGTTCCCACCTCAGGATTAAGCATGGTCGGGTCGACTATATCATAACCGTGCAAACTCCCCTTCTTCGCCTTAAAGTAGGGAGAGGCATAGATATCCGATATGCCGAGTTCATGGAGATAGCCGATTATCTTCGCGGCATCAGAGAACCTGAATTGATAATTAAACTGAAGCCTGTATGTTGAGACCGGTATTCTCGGCATGGGCATTGTCGATTCCTGCTTCAACTCTTCCATATTAAATTAACCTTTGCGCCTGCGGTACAGGACAAAACTGAAAGGAGCAATGCACAGCTGGTTCCCTGTCTCATAATATTCCGGGTCCGTCGCCGATTCCCCGCTTCCACTCTGCGGATCTGACGAGGATTCCACTATCCTGTCCCACGCACCCTGAAACTGCCCTGGGATAAGCACCTTTTTTTCATTAAAACCGGCTATGCTTACAACCTCGTCATCGCTGTCCCATCTTTTCACAATTAATACTTTTTCAGCTTCAAGAGTAGTCACTTCCATTCTCTTTCTGTCAATCCTGTTGAGAAGCGGTATCTCTTTCCTGAGCCGCAGCAGTTTGCTGTAAAATTCAAAAAGAACTTTATGATTTCCGTGTTCATGCTCTTCAATATGAAGCTTTGAGTTTAAGAAGGTGCTTTCCTCTTGAGGGTCGGGCAACTCTCCTTGACATCCAAAGCCTGCAAATTCTTCTTTTCTGCCCTTTCGAACATTTTGTATGAGGCTACTGTCAGTGTGACTTATAAAATACTGGAAGGGCGCACTTTCTCCATACTCTTCACCCATAAACAACAGGGGAACATACGGCGACAGGATGACTATAGCTGCACAGAGCTTGAGTTTTTCAAGCGACAGGGTCCGGCTCAACCTGTCACCCGTCATCCTGTTGCCCACCTGATCGTGGTTTTGAGAATAAACAATGAATTTGTATGGCGGCATGTACGCCGAAATGTTTCCATGACGCCTTCTTCTGAATTTTGAATACTGGCCTGAATAAACAAAACCATTCCGGAAAGCCTTTCCCAAATGCCCTATTTCCCCGAAATCTTCATAGTAGCCTTGATCTTCGCCTGTAATTAATGCGTGAAGGGCATGATGGAAATCATCATTCCACGAGGCGTCAATGCCATACCCTCCGGCTTTATGAGATTTGATGATGCGCACATCATTAAGATCACTCTCCGCTATAATATGGACTTTTCTCCCGGACACTTTTTTCAAATGTTGTACGGCATCCGCCAGTTCACGCAAAAAATGTCCGGCGCTGAAATCAAAGATACCCTGCACAGCGTCCAACCTCAACGCATCAATATGATATTCAGTCAACCAGTATAGGGCATTATGGATAAAAAATCTCCTTACTTCATCGCTATAGGGCCCATCGAAATTCACCGCCTTCCCCCAGGGCGTCTGATATTTGTCAGTGAAGTAGTAACCATAGTTGTCGAGATAATTGCCTTCCGGTCCGAGATGATTATAAACAACATCAAGGATGACAGATAAACCAAGGCCATGGCAGGAATCGACCAGTGTTTTTAATCCTTCGGGTCCGCCATAAGAATTTTGCGGCGCAAAGGGACATGCCCCGTCATATCCCCAGTTTCTTGATCCCGGGAACTGCGCAACAGGCATTATTTCTATTGCGTTAATGCCAAGTTCAAGCAAATAATCCAGTCTCGTTGCGACAGCTTTAAATGTCCCTTCACCTGTGAAGGCGCCTACGTGAAGTTCATAGATAATGGAATCCTCTGCTGCTATGCCTTTCCACTGATTATCATGCCATTCGAATGCCCCTGGATCAACGACCTCAGATGGACCATGTACGCCTCCGGGTTGGAAACGGGACGCAGGATCAGGGTATTGACGAATTCCGTCAAGGAGATAGACGTATCGGTCGCCTGCTGAAACACCGGCTGGTGATACAGTAAAGTATCCGCCCTGATCTCCCGAAAGCTGCAACGTCCGCTCTTTTCCGCTTGTCACAATCCTAACGGCAACTTCCCTTGCCTTCGGCGCCCAGACACAGAAATACAGCTTCCCGTTCCTGAAAGAAGCGCCCAGATCAAGCTGCCAATCCGCTTTAGTAATAGTTCGGCTGTCCATTATTCAAAATGCAGTTGCAGCAGATTTTAGGACCTGAGAACGAATATGGTATTCATTCTTAAGCCCTAAAGTTCGTAAAAATCTCTGCCGGGATTTTCTATCGAGTACCAGAGCGCAAGATAATCACGTATTTGCCGTGTAATGAGAAAATTGCTTCTCACATACTCTTTACCGTGATCTCCCATACTTCTGGCCATGTCAGGATTATTCAGCAGTTGCCGCGCCCGAAAAGCGGCGCCTTCTACGGAATGGACAAGAAATCCTGAAACGCCATGCGTTATCTGCAATGGGATTCCCCCTGCCGCACCCCCTATAACGGGTTTGCCCTTCCAGAGCGATTCAGACACTGTCAGGCCGAATCCTTCTTTAAGGGACTTTTGAAAAATTATCGTAGCCGCACGCTGCAGGGCATTGATCTCGACATCGCTGAAAGGGGGAAGCAGCAAAAAATGGATATCCGGGTCATCTGATGCAAACGACGTTACCTCGGCCAGGACCGTTGCTCCTTCAGGATCATCGAGCGCAGGACTCCCCGCAAGAACAAGGATACAATCATTATACTTTTTCACCATGCGGTAGGCTTTTACGACGCCGGTGGGATCTTTGAACCGGTCAAATCTCGATACCTGCAGAAGAATGGGCCTGTCAGTCGGGATCTTCAGCTTTTCAAGTATCTGACGAATCTCTTCGCTTGAAAGGTCCCGGTTCTTATCGCTAAGCGGGTCTATTGACGGCGTAATTATGAACTGGTTGATCGGCAGCGCCCTCGCAAATCGCGCTACCGAAAAAATAGCGGCATCATATTTTTCGCAATATTTTCTAAGTGATTCAAATACACCTTTGGCGGGGTTAGACAGGTCGATATGACAGCGCCAGAACCATTTGCCGTCTTTTTTGAAATCTATCAGCGGCGCAGGTTGAGGATCGTGAATAAGCACTGCATCTGCGGAAAGGTCCAATTTCCCGGCATTGTCCCTGTTGACCTCATAATGGTGCTGCCACATTTCATCGGTTATTACCTCTGCCTGTCCCTGCAAGGCATTGTGCAATTTTTTTGTCATATCAAAGAATTTCTCATCCCCTTCGATTACTTCCCACCTGGCTTCTATCCCGATTCCTTGCAGTATGGGAATCATTCTCTGCAGGATTTCGGCAACGCCGCCGCCGGAGCGCGTCGAATTGATATGGAGAAATTTTTTCTGCGCCAATTTTTCTCCGAGCTTTTTCAGTAGCAGCAGGTCACCTTTGGGAGCGATACCATAATAATTTTCGAGCATATTACAAGCCCTCCATATTGCTCCTGACAGTCTGTTCGACTGCGGCGACTATGTAATCCCTTATTCTGTCCAGCGAGTTCATAAAGGGGTCGATCCTCCGTACCTTTTCAGCAAGTGCTTTTTCCTGAAGCGACTCCTCCATCCAACTCGAAAAATCGTCCCTGCCCTGCCGCACCCGTGCCTCATAAAAATGATTATAGATAGAAGAGATATCCACATATTTAATTCCAAAAAGGAATTCCGCGAGGTTGCGCACTTTGACACCTACAAGAAATGTAAAAGTTACCGTTTCTTCAAAATAGAACTCATGCCCGGGCACGACCTCCCGGGGCTCGGGGAATTTTTCCTGATAATGGTCAAGCACCGCAAGCAGTTCATTCCTCATGCTTGAGATGTCCTTGAAGGCATAAGGGTCAACATTTGAAAGCTGTTCGGCGAGGGCCCGCTCCCCAAGGAATTCTCCAGCCCATCTGGCGAATTCGTTCGTGTACTCACTTAATTCCTGCTTCAGAAAATATTGATAGATGTGGTAATAGAGGGACTTCTCACTGATATCTACCAGCAGATTACGGAATTCTTTAAGGGTTGCAGCTCTCTTTCCCGTTGATTTACGGATGATTGCACATTCTTTGAATTCAAATACCCCTTCTCTTCTTTCAGCGTTCTGTTCCATAAATGCCCCCTCGCTTAAAAATAGTTTATTCAAAAGAAAAGGATAGTTAAACAATCGCATGAAATGAATCCATTGTCAATGTCATATAACTGCAATTCAGAACCGGACGAAAAAAAGAACGAGCGCAAAAAAAACTGAAGGAATTGAAAGAAGTGAGCGGTCCTGCGTGGGAAGAATTAAAAGTGGGAATCAAAAACTCGTGGCATGAACTGAAAAATAGTCTGGCCAATGCAATAGCTAAATTAAAACGTCATTAGGCAACAGGGACAGGCCGGGGTTAGATACCCAGCCTGCCGCCTCTCGGTATGATCGTTATTCCGGAGGCCTGATCTATATGGCAGCAGAAGCGGTCTTTGTCAGCATCGAATCCAATTTGCTCGTGGTCTTTGATTACATTTAATTTATCTACTATTACCCTGCGGAGACTGCACCCTTTGTTGATGGTTACCTGGTCCATAATAATGCACTCCTCTATGGATGCGTCATCCTCTATAGTCACACCGCAGTGGATGATCGAATTTCGTATCTTCGCTTTCTTTATGACAGATCCTTCGGCAATGAGGCTGTTCTTTATCCGGGCATCAAATATCTTGGTAGGAGGACCTTCATACGCGGAAGGATGGATGGGCCATCGAGTGTTATGAGTATCAAAGGACGGTGTATCGCTGATCAAATCCATGTGGGCGTCGAAATAAGAGGCTATAGACCCCACATCCCGCCAGTAGCCCTTTTCCTCGTACGGCTTAGTGCCGGGAATTACATTGGTTGCGAAGTCATAAGCAAAAACTTTTCCCGTGTCGATCAGATTTGGGATAATATGGGCGCCAAAGTCATGTTCTTTTTTTTGATCGGCTTTCATAAGGACATCGTTGAGGACATCGGTTCTGAATATGTAATTGCCCATGGATGCGAAGGCCCGCAAAGGATCTCCAGGCATGGGCGCCGGATTTTTGGGCTTCTCCTGGAATCCGGCAATGTGTTTCCGACTGTCTGTCACGATGACTCCGAAGGCAGACGCCTGTTCGAGCGGCGCCGGACGGGCAGCGACCGTAACATAGGCGTCGTTCTCCAGGTGGAAGTCGATCATCTGCCTTATATCCATCCTGTAAACGTGATCGGCGCCGAAAATAATCACATGATCCGGATTGTGGTCCTTTATAAGGTTAATATTTTGATAAACCGCATCAGAGGTCCCCTGGAACCACTCGGGCCCCTTACTCATTTGGGCTGGAACAACTGCTATAAAATGATCATTTACAACAGAGGAGAAACTCCAGTTCTTCCTGACATGCTCTATAAGGGATTGGGATTTGTACTGGACAAGGAGATAGATTGCATAGATATGAGAGTTAATCAAATTGCTGAGCACAAAGTCGACAATGCGGTATCTTCCTCCGAAAGGGACTGCCGGTTTCGAGCGGAAGGCCGTAAGCGGGAAAAGCCGCTCGCCTTTCCCGCCGGCGAGAACTAAAGCAAGGACCTTTGGATGCGCCATTTAAGCTTCCCCTCTCGAAGATTTTTTTCTTATCAACCCGGACTGTATTGCAATACCCGATATCGCAAGGCAAATGAAGACCAGCTCTGACAACTGATGATCGAAATGGAAAGTCTGAAGAACAAGAGTGGCCCCCAGGAGGGAAGAGATGATAATCAGGGTCCATTGAAACACAACACTCATAAGGACAGTTCCGGCCAGGCCGCCGGCAATGAAAATAAGCCAATGGTAATCGCCTGTTCCAACACCCAATGTTTTCAGCAGTTCGGTGAGAATATAGCCTCCTGCAAAAAAACCTCCGGCCAGCACGGCAAATTTTTGCAGGAAAATGGCTGCCATCGCTCCTAACGCTCCGGCAAACAGGGCAATAATTAGTATGACGCTGTGTGGTTGACTATGCATCGTCCGCTCCGCAAAATCGAACGCGAAAACGAAACCGACGCCGCCGAGAAAAAGCCAGAAAAGTCTGCCACCAATAATCAGCAGAGAGGTTCCAAGGAAAAATCTTAATCCTACCATGAATTACCTTCCTCTGTATCCCGGAACAGAAGGTACTATTCCGTTCCTGCTTTTACGCGCGTCCAAGTCGTTGACCCTCCGAAGAGCGGGATGCCGATGTAGCCCCGCACATTTAATTGATCAGGTGAAACGAGTGTCAGTTTGCCGCTGTATATCTTGCCGTTTTCAGAGTTGTATATTTTCCCGTTCTTCCACAAATTGTCACCGGCAAACACGAAGCCGATCAGGATCGATGACCCGACAAGAGGCTTTTTCCTCAATTCAGGGTCCGGGTTGTTGTGATCAAGTATCGGCGTGCCCGGTACCCCTTCTCTTGAACCGGCAGGGTAAGTCGGTTCCTTCAACCATGCGATTTTACCGCAGTATTTTGTGTCGCATTTATAGATTTCAACCTTTGCGTCTTTTTTCTCGGTATTCCACAACCCCAGGATATCGTCCGGACCCTCAGCAAAAGCAAAGGCTGCTGCCAGCAATACGCTCGTTAAAACTATAGACATAACCTGCCTCATATAATCTCCGTTGACAATACGGAAGATAGCAACGCTGTTAAACTTCTTGTCCTCCTGCTATCGATGTTCTGCTTCCCCCCGTTCAGGTCTTTCTTGAGGTTTTTCAGGTTTCCCTTGAGGCTTTTGGGGTTGCGGTCCTCTCTGGCGTTGCTCTGCCTGAGGTTGAGAATGCTGCACTTGTGGTCGCTGCTCTCTCTGAGGTTGACCACCCCGGGGTTGTATTGGCTGTTGATGTCTCTGTTGCTGTTGCTGCAGATTTTTCCGGACCTCAGGTCTCTGTTTATATTGCTCTTGCCTTTGATGTCTCAGTTCCTGTCTCTGTTGTTGCGGTCGGGATTGATAGCCCTGGACGGCCGGGGTTCCTTGTCTTTCCCAATATCTGCTATTATGCCAACTCTTCCAGTTCTGTTGAAGTTGCCGGTCAGGGATCCGTTCATAGTTCCACCGGTGTCCCTGCCAATTATGATCTCTGTAGTATCTTCTCCAGGCCGGGTCTACATCAAAATAAAAACTCGGGACCCTGTTATAATAAGCCCAGCCCCGGTTATAATAACGCGACCGATACCAGCGACCTTCCCATGGGCGCCACCACCAACCATTCCAGAAAAACATGTCAACATTAATATCGGGAACAACGTACACATCGTTCATATCAGGCAACACTATCACATCCGGCGGCGCTCCAAATACGACAGGCGGCGGCAGAGAAATTCCAATATCTATATTTATCCCTGCAATGGTTGAAACAGGCGCCACAATTACCAGCGACAACAGTATTATCCCCAACAGTAATTTATTCATGTTGTTACCTCCTTATCAGTCAAGCATAAAGGTTTCATATAAAAAGTCAATTGGCACACTGACAATCCAGGGAGTAATAGCCCGGGCAAGAGAGGATTTCATGCCTTTTCCCGCTCAGAGCCATGCCCTGTTTCAAACGCATCTTTTATTATGTATAGGTTACGAACCGGTGACGCGATCTCGATGCCTTCCGTTTCATAACGCAGGTGAAGGCGTTTGATGAATTCGTGGATGATCACAACTTAGAATGACAAGAGAACGCGCCTCCACTGTAAATGCTTTCCCACCCTCTTTCTGAACAACCTGCTTCACCGGGGTTGCTGCCAGGGAGTCCAAAACAACTGTCCACTGCCCGCCCCCATGCACTGAAGGCAAAACAAACTTGGTTGCATTGTCGGATGCGTTCAGAAGCACCAGCAGCGTGTCGTCAGTGTG
>CAWHNC010000078.1:0-96244 GCA_963830245.1 Nitrospirota bacterium | reverse complement strand
CCATGTATTGCTTGCCCCTTTTAGCCATAGGCGCTTTGAGCGGCAATATGTACGGCAGCATTGTGGCCCAATATCTTCATGTTGACCCTGTTTATGTTAACAACTTTATAATCCTTGCGATGGCCGCATACTTTAGCGCCATTGTCAAGGCGCCCATTACAGGCAGCATTTTAATTATGGAGATGACCGGCAACATGGAGCAGCTTTTGCCTTTAGTTACCGTTTGCATGTCCGCCTATATTGCCAGCGATGTGTTGAAAGGCAAGCCTGTTTATGATATTTTGTTAAATAGTATTTTGGCTAAACGAAGACCGGCTAAGAAGCCAAGCCCTCAGGAACATGACGAGGAAAAGCATATATTAGAAAAAGTGGTCAGCCTGGGGGCGCCCGTTTGTGACAGAAAAACATGTGATATTGATTGGCCGGAGAACAGTCTGTTGGTGGGTATCAGACGTGGTGACTCAGAATTGATCCCGGCGCCGGATACCACTATTTATCCCGGGGATTATTTGATTGTGATGTCCGGGACTGCGGTGCTTTCCCGTGTGCACTCCTGTTTAGAGGAACTTGCCGGTGAAGAGAAATCCGTTACTGTCAATTAAATGTCTTTCCATAAATTGTTAAGCACCCTCACCTTTGTCTTCTCCTTCTGATCCAGTCGAATCATTGTTCTCTGAAGATGGCTGCTATGACAGCCCTTTTTGTTTTAGACTATAATACAATATAAAAATAGCGCGTAGACACCGGGGACAACTTTTGGGCGGTATAATGAAGCAGGGCGGATCGTCGCTTACAGCAAAGTTCATGTTTGGATTAGGCATCATCCTTTTGTTTGCTATCTCTATTGTTTCCTTACTGACCTATTCATATTTAAAAAAAATGTACATCCAGGAAGCCTATGAGAAGACGGATATTGTGCTGGGACATATCGATGCTACTATGGAATATGCCCGTGATGAACTGCGACCCCAGATATTCCATGTTCTGCCGGGGAACATGTTCATTCAGGAGGTCATGTCCAGTACCTTTATGAACATGGGGATCATGAAGAGGTTCAAACAGAGGTTCCCCCGATACATTTACAAAAGGGTTGCAATTCATCCAAGGAATCCGGCAGACAAGGCTGACGCCTTTGAAGAGGGTTTTATCAGGCAGTTCAGTAATGAACCTGCTTCGATGAGGCAATGGAAGGGTCTGGTCACCAGGAACGGAGAAGATTACTTTCTTCATTTAAAGGCAATTGTTATGGAGGATCAGTGCTTACTCTGCCACGGAGATCCCGCTTCTGCGCCAGAGTCCATTACCCGCCACTACGGGAAAGTGCATGGATATCACTGGAAAGTGGGTGAGGTAATCGGCCTTGAGTCGATAGCTGCTCCGGTCAGCGCCACTTTTCGGCAGTTGAGGCATGTAGCCCTTTACCTTTTCCTCTGTGGGGTGGGCGGCATGACAGCCCTTTTTGGCGTTCTTAATTATTTCCACTACCGGATAGCGGTGATGCCCCTGAGAAGAGTGAGTTCCTTTTTCAAGGACGTTGTGAACTTAAAGCCGGGTCACGACATTTATTTAGAGGCACCGGACTATGGCGAAGTTTCGGATCTTGCTGAATCCTTTAACCGCATGATGGGATACCTGAAAATATCCGAAGAGGAAAAAAAGGTGATGGAGGATCGGGTGCGGCAGGCCGACAAACTTGCCTCTATCGGTCAACTGGCCGCCGGCGTGGCGCATGAGATAAACAATCCCCTTAGCCTTATACTGGGATACACGAAGCTGCTTCGCAAAGAATGTAGTGATCATGAGCAGTCGAAGGCGGATATGGATATCATCTATAACAACGCCCTGCTCTGCAAGAAGATCGTTGAAGACCTCCTGAACTTCTCCCGCCAGACCAAGGCCAACCATATACTTACTGATATGAATAAATCTGTAGAGCTGGCGGCTGCTTCAGTGGAGGAAACGTTTCGAAAAGGCGGGGTTGACATAATCCGCCACTATGATCCTTTCATGCCTCCTCTGTCGGCTGATGCGGACAAGATGAAACGGGTCTTTAACAATCTCCTGATGAACTCCTTTCAGGCCATGAAAGCAGGGGGCCACATCACTATCAGGACCGAGTACGACAGAGAGGGCAACGGTATGCGGATTATTTTTTCGGATACGGGTAACGGTATACCTGAAAAAAACAGGGACAAGATCTTTGAGCCATTTTTCACAACAAAGCCGCCCGGACAGGGCACAGGCCTCGGGCTTGCGGTGAGCTATGGCATTGTGAAGGAACACAACGGGGAGATTTCGGTGCAAAGTGAAGAAGGCTCAGGCGCTTCTTTCACTCTCTGGTTTCCCGTTGAAAGAGAAAAGGCATGAAACAAACCGTTCTTATTGTCGACGACAACCCTGATATGATCCATTTCATAGAAAGGCTCATCAGGAGTGAACTACATCTGAAGACCTGCGGCGCAGAGAGCGCGGAATCGGCACTGCGCATTATTGATAAAGACGCCATCCACTGTGTGCTTGCCGATATGAAGATGCCCGGGATGGACGGTATTGAGCTTTTGCAGAACATCAGAAAAAAAGATGCGTTCCTGCCTGTGATTATTATGACCGCATATGGCGCCATCGAGTCTGCCGTGACGGCAATGAAAGAGGGGGCCTATGATTTCATTACAAAGCCTTTCGAGGAGGAGCGGCTGCTGCATATTGTTTGGCGGGCACTGGAACATCAAAACCTTCTCCGGAAAAACCAGGATCTCGAAAGGAGAATCCGGGAAAAAGAGAAAGACGTTTTTTTTGTAGGAGAATCCCCCCGTATGAAAGAACTTATCGACACCCTGGGGTTAGTGGCAAGGACGGACGTAACAGTGCTTATTACAGGCGAAACAGGCACTGGGAAAGAGTTGGCTGCCCGCATGCTTCACAAACTCAGCAGCCGGGCCGGTAAACCCTTTGTGGCTGTTAACTGTCCAGCCATTCCTGAAAATATTCTGGAGAGTGAACTTTTCGGATATCGCAAAGGCGCCTTTACAGGAGCTACCTCTGACAGAGAAGGGCTATTCCAGGCAGCCCATGAAGGAACCTTGTTCCTGGACGAGATCGGGGACATATCTATCCCATTGCAGGCAAAGTTACTGAGGGTGCTGCAGGAAAGAGAACTCAAACCCCTGGGGGATACCACTACTCGCAGGGTTGATGTACGTGTCATTGCGGCCACGAACCGGGACCTGGAGGGCAACATTGCGGCAGGTATTTTCAGATCAGACCTTTATTACCGGCTGAATGTAGTCTCTGTTCATACCCCCCCGCTAAGGGAAATCCCGGAGGATATCCCCTTTATTGCCTTTCACTTTCTTTCCTTATTTTGTGCGGAGATGGGATTAGATCAGAAAAAGCTTACTGAAGAAGCGATACATCTCCTCGTTTCCAGGCCGTGGAAAGGCAATGCCCGCGAACTCCAGAATGAGATACAGCGCGCGGTGATTTTTTCGAAGGGTGACTTTCTTGCGCCTGAAGATTTCGGAAAGAATCTGCAAATAATTCCTTGTACTGAAGACAATCCGGAAATATACGGACTCGATTACAGGGAAGCCCGGAAGAATATCCTGTCGGCATTTAATAAGGAATATGTAACGAGATTGCTCCGTAATACCGAAGGGAATGTTTCGCTGGCTGCACAGACGGCCGGTCTGGAGCGGCAATCCCTCCAGCATATTATGAGAAAGTACGGAATTGTTTCCGAAGAGTTCCGGAAGGATACAGAAAAAAAATAACACGCTGGAAATATTCGTTGCCTATTGTTGTTTTATCCTATCCAGACGGTTTTGCTGAAATCTTTAATGCCTTCCACAATATGATTTGTTGTGCCACGATGACCTACCTTTAAAGCTTTTTCGAGATCGTAGTGTTTAAGGCAGGTGCCGCAGGAGAAGATTTCCACACCCATTTTTTCAAGGTCCTGCAGAATAATGATCATCTCTTCCTCGGTTGTGGTAAGTTTTACGGCCGTATTGAGGAAAAAAATGGTATGTGGAATCTCCTTTGTTGCTTTCATTGTCTCAAAAAAACCCTTCATCAGGATTTTCCCCAGCGTCTCGTCTTTACCGATCGTGTCTGACCCTATAATAAGCAGCACATCCTTTTCAGGTTCCTCATCGGCCGGACTCGGGGAGGGGCCGGACTGTCCGGCAGGGACTTCGCAAGGGTGTCCCTTAACGATTCTAACTTTCCAGTAGCCGTCCTCTTTGGACTCCTCAGAATAAAACCCGTTTTTTGATGCAAAACGGGTGAGGTTTTTCAGCGAGGCCTCGTTATCGACTAATACATCAATGACACCCTCATCCAGTCCTGACAGCGCATCTTCGGCCAGCAGCAATGGTTTGGGGCAGCCCAGACCTCTCGCATCTACAAGCAAAGCTTCCACTTAACTACTATTCCTGTTGTTGTCCGGCACTCAATACGCCGCTAAGAGGCGACTCGAGTGCTCGACGCCTTTGATGGCGCTGCTTTCTTCTTCGGTCTCTTTTTTGCGACTGCTTTTTTGGGGGCGGTTTTTTTAGCCTCTGTCGCCTGCTTTCCCTCTATCTTCAGTATCTCGGCCTCAAGCCGCTTGATGCGGGCCATGCTCTCTTTTATTTTAGTGTCGAGCATGGGGTTTTTCATTTTATCGCTCAGGTCGTATATTTTTCCACCCAGTTCCGCTATTTCCTTTTGCACTTTAGATTTCATCTCATAAAGTACGTAATGTTTCTTCCCTTCGTCTGTGAGTTCTTCGGCTTTTTTCATAACGACGGCAGCACCTTCTTTCACAAAGGCCAAGCCCTCATCGACACCCTTCTGCAGATCTTTTTTAACTTTTGTCCAGAAGCTCATGATTTCCTCCATGGAGAACATAGGTTATAGTATTGTTATTCCATACTGTTTTTAATTTACCTGCTCGTGTTGAATAAGTCAAATTAAAGGTTAGCGGGTCAATTTGTTTTTGCCCTGCACTTTTCTTCCTTGCAGGCCAACTGCCTGCTACGTGATGGCGCCTGTTCAAGTCGAACCCTGCCCGGCGCTGCATACAAAGCAGTGATTGCCCATTACTATTTTTCTTCCGGACAATGCAGTATGATCATAATCCATGATGCGGCGAGGGCAATCTTCATCAACGGCGAGCCCGAGCGCCTGGTTAAAATCGCAATCATAGAGAGTGCTGTCCCATCCGACGCTAATCAGGCGACTGCACATAAGATTGCCAAGGGTGTCAGGATTAAAGGCGCTTTTTATTTTTTCCATATATGACTTGATATTATTCGATCTAAGGAGAAATTCCCTGAAACGCCCGACGGGCATATTTGCAAACGTATACAGGCAGTTAAAGACAATTCCGAACGAGGCCTGTAGTTCTTTTTTGTAGTATATTTCCAGTTCGGTCTGCGACGGAGGGAGAAACGCGCCCATTGGATTATAGACGAGATGGAGTTTTTTTTCCGGTGCTGTGCCATAGCCGAGACTGTTGAGTTTTTTCAGAGCAGCGATACTTTTGGAGAAGGCGCCCTTTCCGCGGACCCTGTCTGTGCCGGTTTCAGCATAGTACGGAAGTGATGCTATAATCTCCACCTTGTTTTCGCTGTAGAAGTCAGGGAGATCTTCCATCCCCCGCTCGTAAAATATGGTAAGGTTGCTCCTCACGATAATGCGGCGGCCCATTCTGCCGGCCTCAGTGATAAGGTCCTTTAAATGAGGGTTGAGTTCAGGCGCTCCGCCGGTAAGATCAATAGTATTGATGGTGTGGTCACGGAGGACCCTGAGTGCCTCATCAATGGTGGTCCTGTCCATAAGCTCGGTCCTTGAGGGGCCTGCATCCATATGGCAGTGTTTGCAGGTCATGTTACATTTATAACCGAGATTCAGCTGCAAA
The DNA here is from genome assembly GCA_963830245.1 of Nitrospirota bacterium. Taxonomy (GTDB): domain Bacteria; phylum Nitrospirota; class Thermodesulfovibrionia; order Thermodesulfovibrionales; family Dissulfurispiraceae; genus JADFXI01. The sequence continues at coordinate 90,342 of CAWHNC010000078.1, read as the reverse complement.
GTCTCAATGCTGACGGCCCGCAACGGCCCTGAATGCATAGCGAGTAACTTTTCTTCGATTTCAGTCAAGACAGCCTCTGCTACAACGATATCTTTTCAGCCGCATTATGCGCCTGGATGCCGTGTATGAGAGAGGCCCCGCCCCTTATTGCCGAAGCCACGTGCACCGCCTCGGTAATGTGGCCCAGGTCCATGCCTTCCCCGAGGCACTCCTGCGTATAGGCATCAATACAGTAGGGGCATTGTATAGCATGGGCCACGGCAAGCCCGATAAGGACTTTCTCTCTCTTTGAGAGCAGCCCCGGCTTGAGTGATGAAGAATACCAATCCATAAATTTATTGAAGAGCTCAGGATTATGCTTGCCCATTTCCGCGAATCTCTCAAGGTCACCGCTTTTGTAATACTCTCCCATATCTCATCTCCTTTTTTTGCTCTATATAGTTTAGTCCTTAAAGTTTATTCTAACATTTTGACCGACTTAGGCAGAACGTGATAAAGTCTGCTTATGAAGGTTTGCGAAATTTTTTCGAGCATCCAGGGCGAATCAACCTATGCAGGGCTGCCGTGTGTTTTTATCAGGATGAGCGGCTGTAATTTGCGGTGTGTTTACTGTGACACTGCCTATGCATATGAGGAAGGCCTGGAGATGACCGAAGATGACGTGTTTAACCGGGCGGTGTCGTATGGTATAGGCCTCGTTGAGATAACGGGAGGCGAGCCGTTAATGCAGAATGAGGTATTCCCGCTGATAAAGAGGCTGCTTGACAGCGGTCTTACCGTGTTGGTTGAGACAAATGGAAGTATCAGCGTTAGCAGGGTGGACCGCAGGGCCATAATAATTATGGACATTAAAACTCCCGGGAGCGGGATGTGCGGGTCGATGGACGTTGAGAATCTAATACTATTAAAGTCTCAGGATGAACTAAAATTTGTCATTGCCGGCAGAGGGGACTATGAATGGGCGGGGGATTTTATCAGCAGACATGGACTGTCGGGCCAATGCACAATCCTGTTGGCGCCGGTTTTCGGGGTTTGTTTACCGGGAGACCTCTCCCGATGGATGCTCGATGACCGGCTCCCGGCCAGGCTAAACCTCCAGTTGCACAAATATATTTATGGCCCGCAAGAGAGGGGAGTCTAAGAGCGTCTAACAAAATGAATCTGCATCGACCGCAAAGGCCGAATATTCCATCGTTATAAGCCCTGCAATCGAATGACGCAGTTGTTTTCTTCCATCTTGCCGTAGTCGCCCAGTGCGTAGTCGTTGAAGTGGCCCCAGTTCGAGGCCCGCTTATGGAAGAAGGACCGCCAATAAACTATGTCTTGGGAGGAAGACAATGCATATTAACAGTTAAACTTGACAGTTTAACTGTTAATATGGCATAGTGTATTTATGTCATCGCCCAAACACATTGAAACGGCTGTTGCCGAACTGACGCTTGCCTTGGGTTCGCTTATCAGGCGCGTTCGGGCGGCAGCGCCTTCGGAACTTAAAGAACTGTCATGGACACAAAAATCCGTCATCGTTCGCCTTGATAAAGACGGCCCGGCAACCGCCGCAGACCTTGCGCGTGCCGAGGGAGTAAAGTCGCAGTCCATGGGAACGGCTATCGCAACGCTTGAGAAAATGGGGCTGGTCGAACGGAAAGCACACCCCACTGACGGTCGCCAGATGAATATCGTTTTGACAACCAAAGGCAAGACGATGCGCAAAAATACGCGAGAAGCCAAACATACCTGGTTGGCTCACGCTATAGAAAAACTTGACAAGAAAGAGCAGGACAAGCTGTTTGCGGCGGGTGAAGTCATAAAAAAACTTGTCGATCTATGAAAGTCTCTTTTTCTCATGCGTGGCGCGCATTAAAGAACCGAAATTTCAAGCTCTTTTTCATAGGGCAAGGGATTTCGCTAATCGGCACATGGATGACGCGAATGGCGACCAGCTGGCTGGTTTACCGGCTGACCGGCTCGGCGCTCCTTCTCGGTATTGTCGGCTTTGCAAGCCAAATTGTTCCCTTCCTTCTCCAGCCATTGGCGGGAGCGTGGGTTGAAAGAATGGATCGCCAGAAACTCTTAATCTGGACGCAAGTCGCAGCATCTATTCAATCTTTTATGCTTGCAGCCCTTACTCTCAGCCACATTGTTACGATCTGGGAGGTCATCGCGCTCAGCGCCCTGCAGGGGGTGAGCAATGCGTTTGATGCGCCGGGGCGTCATTCATTTTTTGTTCAGATGATCGAGGATCGGAATGATCTTGGAAATGCCATTGCCCTGAACTCGACAATGGTCAATGGCGCGCGTCTGCTGGGGCCTGCACTTGCCGGGGTCACAATCGGGCTCGTAGGAGAAGGCGGATGTTTTCTGATCGACGGCATAAGCTATGTAGCCGTCGTCGCATCGCTTCTCATGATGAAGATCAAGTCTGTGGAAGTAGCGCATACGGCAGACAATTTGTTCAGGCAAATGCGTGAGGGCTGGGATTATGTCCGCAGTTTTTCCCCTATGAGGACGATCCTCGTGCTTTTCTCCATCATCTCGCTGATGGGTTATCCGTATATGGTTTTGCTGCCTATCTTTGCAGGGCAAGTTTTCCATGGCGGCCCCTATACATTAGGCTGGCTTACGGCTGCTTCCGGGTTGGGAGCGCTCATTTCCGCGCTTTCTCTTGCATTCAGGAAATCGGTCGTTGGCTTGACGCGTATGATCCAGATGAGTTCGGCCACCCTCGGGCTTGCGTTGATCCTGTTCGGCTTCTCGCACCAGTTCGCTCTGTCGCTTTTGCTCATGGGTTTTGCGGGTTTCGGCATGATGCAAAGCGCTTCCGCGAGCAACACGATTATTCAAACCATTGTGCCCGAAGATAAGCGCGCCCGCGTCATCAGCTATTACGCGATGGCATATTTTGGGTCAGCCCCAATTGGCAGCCTACTGGCGGGCGCGGCGGCCCAGAAAATTGGCGCCTCCAACACGATTATCATCACCGGGACATTCTGCCTTTTGGGTTCTCTATGGTTCTCGCTGCAAATGCCCAAAGTCAGAACAGTCATGCGCCCGATCTATCAGGAAATGGGGCTTCTGCCCAAATAACTCGAACAGGGAGACATGCAATGAAACTTGAACCGTCCAAAACAGCCGTGCTGACGCTTGATCTTCAAAAAGGGATATTGGCGATGGGCGACAGTTATGCAAGCGTCATTCCCAATGCGACTAAAATCGTGGATTTTTCCCGAAAGAAAAATTATCAGCTTATCCATGTGGGGCTGGGATTTTCCGAAGGCCACCCGGAAGTCGCCGATTTGGATACCCCCTTTCTAAAAGCAAAACAAAACAATCTCTTTGTCAAAGGGAGTCCTTCCGCCGAATTTCATGGCGCGATTGTTCACCCCGGTGACCTGATTATCTATAAACAACGCATCGGCGCGTTCTCCGAGAACCATCTAAACCTGACGCTTCGCGCGCGCGGCATTGAAAATCTGGTTCTCTTTGGCATTTCCACCAGCGGCATCGTCCTTGCTACTGTCACCAGAGCGTTCGATCTGGATTTCAGACTAACCATAATTCACGATGCCTGCTTCGATGCAGATGCCGAAGTTCATGACATTCTGATGGAAAAGATATTTCCAAAACGCGGAGCGGTTACCACTACGGACGCGTTTATCTCTGAACAGGAATAACCAATTTAGGAGGAACTCAACATGAACTTGGCAAACTATATCTCTTGTTTTTTCGGCGGCGTTTTTCTCGCCAACGCCATTCCGCATATTGTCAGCGGAATGATGGGGCGTCCTTTTCAAAGCCCTTTCGCAAAGCCGTCCGGTGAAGGGCTTTCGTCATCTACTGTTAATGTCATTTGGGGCTTCTTTAACGGGATGGTGGCGTATCTTCTTATTTTCCACGTTGGGACTTTCGACCTACATTCAACCTCGGATGTTTTTGCTATGGGGACGGGTGCCTTCCTGATTGCCCTTTTCAGCGCGCGCCATTTTGGAAAATTTCATGGCGGCAATTCCCCCGCTCCTTAACCGGCCACATGCGCAATGGATGCATCTGACCCAGATGGTGCTTTGGAAAACATTGCTTCTGTGATTGGCAGGCGCTGGAAGTTGACATTGATCTATCATCTTTTGGACGGACAGAAGCGTTTCTCAAATCTTCAAAAGGAATTGGGCATTTCCCAAAGGATGCTGACCGTCAAGCTGCGCGAACTGGAAGATTCATTCATACCTGATTGGCGTGCCCCTGCCGAAGCCGCTCAAATGCCATTCCCCGCCAGATTTATTTTGTTAGACGCGCTAAGTTATTTATTCGCAAGACCTGAAGCCTGGTATTTTGCAAACTCGGCTTCAAAGTAGCTGCTAAGAACAGCTGTTCCAACGGCTTTTTTTATTTCTTCAATCCTCCAGAATTTCACTTCGTCTATTTCCTCGGCATTGAATGGAAATGGTCCGTTGTGGATGCAGGAGTGCGTAAAAACAAGCTCACTCTCAAATGTGTTGGAATGGATATAGGAGTATAAAAAAACGGGTTCGCAGGTATCAATGCCAAGTTCCTCCTTCATTTCTCTGTAAACGGCTGAATAGATGTCTTCTGCAGCCGATACATGGCCCCCGACAGAGGTGTCCCATTTGCCCGGCTCAACGTCCTTGCTCATGGAGCGCTTTTGCAGCAGAAGTTCTCCGAAGCTGTTAAATACGAGCACGTGAACAACCTTGTGGAGGAGGGAAGGGTTGCCATGTATTGAGGACCGTGCGGCAACTCCCAGGACGTTGCCGTCTTTATCAACTATCTCAAGTAATTCTTCCGACATAATTAATAAATTTTATTCATCTCCAAGCCGCTTTAGTATCGCACTCCATATTTCAGTCAGTCCCAGTCGTGTTGACCATTCGGAAATATAATCCCTATCGACTTCATCTCCGCTAATCTTCAAAATACCGGTGATGTCGCGGAGATGTTTTTCAGAGCCCCCTTCTTTGTAGTACTCCATTTTTTTTATGATTACATCTTCGGGCGCGGCAAAATCAGCCTGATACGACTCAGACGGAAACAACCGTCTTTTCCGACTGAAGCGGCTTGCATCAAAAGGGGTATTCTTTTTTATTATGACATCCACTTTCAGGCCGGATGCCGGGTGAATAATATTAAACTGACCTTGAATGTTTATAGCATCTCTTATCATTTCTTCTGTGATGAAAAATTCATCCTCAGGGAAAGCTTTGAACAACCCGGGAATATGATGTTCAGAAATAGCAGCAACAATATCTATATCGTTCGTAAGCCTCGGCTCACCGTAAGCCATGGAAGCCACCGAGCCTGTAATAAGATACGGAATTTGAAAACTTTCAAATGTCTCTACGATCCTATGAAGGAGTTCAAACGGCCCCATGAGATAATCTCCTTTTAACTTCCCGCTTAAGTATTTCGGCGTTCCAGTCAGGATGGGTTTTCTTAAGATATACTGTCAGCATGTTATAAGCCGATAACCAAATATTGAATCCGATGCCTATCCTTTCCGCGGGGGTCTTACGCTTCAGCACTTCAGCCATAGCATCGTCTACAACCTCGATTTGGCCCGCATCCAGTCTAAAATTTGTTTTCACCATCTAGCCTCCCCAAGACCAAGAAAAGGACCAAATAATCGACTTCAGACAATCTGGATTAATAATATTGTTTTTTGAAGTATTTGTCTATACAAACACCTTTAACGGGCAAACTGGAGATTGAGACGAATCCGGTCAAGAAAAACAAGAGTATACTTGCCACTGATTCAGTCGTCGGGTTGCCAGAGGTGGCAAAGGAAGAAATTGATGCTGCCAACGAGGCAAGACTTCCAGTTGATCCCCGCATTATAGACCATTTCTGACGATCGTTACACCGACAAAGCCGCAAAATCAAGAGGGCACAGAATCTGCTGAGTGCCACAAATAACTTTCAGTATTATAGAGGGCTGTGGTCATTCTTGTTGCCTTGATTATGTGGAGCATTATTCGTACCCAAAAGACTCCGTCATTGCGAGCGAAGCGCGGCAATCTAGTCTTTTTCAGAGATTATCATAAAGATCATGCCAAAGGGGATTCATGCGTTCAATCAATGCTACCTTCTTCTGTCGTGAGCCGCTCTTTAGCTGCTTCTCTCTGCTGACCGCAGTTTGAGCATCTGCTGCCATTTCATAATAGACGAGCTTGCTAACACGGTATTTCTTTGTAAATCCCTCAACCAGTTTCTCTTTATGCTCATACACTCTCCTTTTTAAATCACTCGTCACGCCAGTATAAAGCACTGTATTGTGCATATTTGTCATAAGGTAAATGTAGAATTCTTTGTCCATGGATGCAGGCTCCAAAAATCAACAACGAGATTGCCGCGCTTCGCTCGCAATGACATCAAAACACAGAGAGACATTTGAGGTCTTGTCAATAGGTGTGTAAATAACATTTAGGCGGCCATCCTTTCCAGTGCCTTTGATTCATGCTTCACCTTTACGCCATCGACAAACTTTTTTCCTGCATATACATCAGACAATAACCAGAATCCTTTTAGAGTCCGGAAGCTCTTCTCTGCAACCTGCAGGAGTTTCCAAATCATCGCGGTTGCATTCTGTACTTTCTTAAACCGCTTTGCCGCATCAGTTCTTAGCCTCACCGAACTGAAAGGTGATTCCACTATATTGCTTGTCCGAAGATGTACCCAGTGCTCCTTCGGACATGAATAAAACGTCACCATACGCTCCCAGTCCCTCAAGAGTTTCTCCGCGGCCTTCGGATAAGCCTTCTGATACTTCTCCACGAATGCATCCCTCAGTTTTACGCATTCTTTAAGCGTCTCTGCATAAGGAATACGTTTGAGATATTCAGAGGCCTCAGCTCTAATCCTTTTTGGGAAACAGTCCAGCACGTTTCTGATCTTATGGTTCCAGCACCGCTGCTCCTTTCCCTTAGGATGTATCTCTGCAAGAGCCGACCATATTCCAAGGTGCCCGTCAGCAATAGTCATACTGCCAAGTGTGAGCCCCCTGGTTGTCAGATCCCTGAGAACGCCGCTCCAGGATTCCTTGCTCTCACGATAGCCGCTCTCACAGGCAAGGAATACTTTCTTGCCGTTGGTGAGCGCTCCAATTATTACCAGAAGCGCCGCTTTATCTTTTTCAAGGCCGGCCTTCACGTATATGCCGTCGGCCCACTGATACACTACTTCAAGATTTGATAAATCCCGGTCTTTCCATTCCGCATACTCCAGTTGCCATTTCCCTTTCAGTCGATCTATTGACGAGGCAGATAGCGGCGCTCCCTCTCCCAGCAGTCCCCGCAGCGCCAGATTAAAATCACCTTTGGCCAAACCGTGCAGATACAGCTCCGGCAAAAGTTGCCCTACCTCTTTCGTCCGGCGTTTGAAAAAAGGCATTATCTTGCTTTCAAAGTGTTCATCAGTGCCCCTTACGCGAGGCCGTTGCACTGTAATAGTGCCGTTCATCAGCGCGAATTTCTTCGGCTTGCCGTAACCATTCCGATAGCCGCTGGGGCCATCAATTGCTTTCATTCTCTCGCATTTCTTTCTTCCAAGAAATGACTCGACCTCTTCTTCAAGAATGTCCTGAATATATTCCTGCGCTTTCAATCGAACCATGTCCTCCAACATATCATACGTCCTGCTTGACTGCTTCGCCGTCTCAGTGATACTCTTTTTCATGGGTGGTGTCTCCTTTTTCTTAGTTGATTTCCAGGTCAACATATTAAGATTTAGGATACACCGCCTGCTTCCTATTTACACACTTTTTTATTGTACCTCAGACATTTTCCCGACAGTTACCAGTCGTACTATGTGAAATTATAGCAGAACTTAAGGCGCGAACTACAGGAAGTACCGTTCCGTGCACGTTTTTGGTAGAGGCTAATGCTTCCCCTGTTGGAGGCGGCAAGATTGCATCGGTACGTGTGGCAGGAATCGTCGGGATAATGCACTGGATTCATGCCTGCAAGGGGATGATGGACAAAGAACCAAAAAAATGGAGGAACTCCCCTGTCTTATTCCCGTTGCAGATTAAACGCTGTTTTATGATAGAATAACTGGCAATGGACGGTTTTTTCAGGTCAGTGTCAAAAATTATCGCAACGGTCTTTTTCGTCGGTTATATCCCTTTCGCATCGGGCACGTTCGGAACCCTGGCTGCATTAATATGCATCTCGCTTTTGAAACCTGACATACTGTCGCAAGGCGTTTTTGCGGTCCTCCTTTTTGGGCTTGGGACAGTTACTGCTCACGTTGCTGAAACTATTTTCGGCGAGGATAGCGGGCGTATTGTTATCGATGAATTTACCGGATTTGTGATCTCTGTTTTTTCGCTCCCTCTGACAGCGGGGTATTTGGCCGCGGCTTTTTTTTTGTTCAGGTTTTTCGATATACTAAAGCCTTCTCCCATCAGGAATATTGAGCGAAATGTAAGGGGCGGCCTGGGTGTTATGCTGGATGATGCGGCAGCGGGATTGATGACAAATCTCCTTCTGCAGCTTTGGAGGATCGTTGCGTGAGATGCTTTGTCGCTATTGACGTCACCGAAGAGGTGCGGTTTTCGATCAGCGGTGCAATAGAACAAATGAGGGGACTGTCAAAAGGCGTGCGATGGGTACCTCCTGACCATGTCCACTTGACACTGAAGTTTCTTGGCGAGGCAGACAATGCTGTGCTGCTTCGAATACAGGAGAGGCTTCAGCTGCTTTGCAGCAGGCACGCCCAGTTTAACCTTACCATAAGGGGCGCCGGAGGATTTCCGAATCTCCGCCGGCCCAATATCTTGTGGGTGGGTATAGATGAATCTGGACCCCTGGGTCTCCTTAACCGGGATATAGAACAAGCGATGGCTGAACTCGGATTTGAAAGGGAAGAGAAGCGGTTTTCTCCACATCTCACTGTTGGAAGGGTAAAGAGCATGGACGGTCTTGAGGCTGTAATCAGGGAATGGATTACCTTTAAGGACGCGGTTTTTGGTACTATAACAGTTGGGGAAACCCTGCTCATGAAGAGCATATTGAAACCGGGCGGGGCAGAGTATTCGAAAATAGCCGGTTTTAAATTAGGACAACGGAAAACGGAGGCTTGATGATGACTAAGGATATGAATAAGGATATGAACAAGGATAAAGTAAAGGCCCTGGAAGCGGCAATTTCCCAGATCGAAAAAAACTTCGGAAAAGGGGCCATAATGCGTCTCGGTTCAGGGGGTGTGGCGGAAGGGATACAGGTTATACCTACGGGCTCAATCTCTCTGGATATTGCCACCGGCATCGGCGGCTTCCCGAGGGGAAGAGTTGTCGAGATCTACGGGCCCGAGTCTTCGGGAAAGACAACGCTTGCTCTGAAGGCGATAGCTGAGGCGCAAAAAACCGGAGGAGTCGCCGCATTTATTGATGCAGAGCATGCGCTTGATATCAATTATGCCTCAAGGCTTGGTGTTAATATCGAAGATCTTCTGGTATCGCAGCCCGACACGGGTGAACAGGCACTCGAAGTTGCTGAAACTCTTGTCAGGAGTGGAGCTGTCGATATAGTGGTGGTGGACTCTGTTGCCGCGCTGGTGCCGAAAGCGGAGATCGAAGGGGATATGGGTGATTCGCTTCCCGGCCTTCAGGCCAGGCTCATGAGCCAGGCTATGAGAAAGCTGACGGCAGCAATCTCAAAATCTCTGACCACAATAATCTTCATCAACCAGATACGGATGAAAATAGGGGTCATGTTCGGAAATCCTGAAACGACTACAGGCGGAAATGCATTGAAGTTTTACTCGTCAATGAGACTTGATATCAGGAGGATCGACAACCTTAAGGACGGTCAGGAGGTAATTGGCGGACGGGTCCGCGTCAAGATTGTAAAAAACAAGGTCGCCCCCCCGTTCAGACAGGCAGAGTTTGACATATATTTTAACGAGGGCGTATCAAGGACCGGAGAGATCATTGATCTCGGAGCGGAAAAGGGCATTATTGAAAAGGCAGGAGCATGGTATAGCTACAGTGGCAACAGGATAGGACAGGGCCGTGACAATGTGAGGGAATACCTGAAGAATAATCCTGCTGTGGCAGCTGAGATAGAGCAGAAAATAATAGATGCATACGGGCTGAAGCAGGAGGAGAAGGCTGAGGCCGGGAAATAAACAGAAGGTTAAGGCTAAGGTTGAGGTTAAGAAAATAGAAAAAACTAATATTTTGTCCTTAACCTCAACCTGAACCTTAACCTATGAATGAAGTGGATGATAGTTTCGGCACTGCGCTGAAATATGCGCTCAAGATGTTGGGCTACCGTGACCGAAGCGTGAGCGAGATACGCCAAAAGCTGCATGGTAAAGGCTTCTCTGAGGATGTTGTTGACACGACTCTCGCTTATCTTGAGGAAAAGGCGTTCATTGATGACCTGAGGCTTGCTGAACTGCTAAAGAGGGATGCTGTCGAGAGGAGGCATTTCGGGGCCCGGGGCGTCAGGAGCTACCTCATAAAGCGGGGCATTGCAAAGGACCTTGCAGATGCAATGGCGCAAGCGGACAACGACTACCCTGGCGCTGCTATGCAGCTTGCTGAAAAGAAAATGCGCACCATGGGGCATCTGGACAGCATGACAATAAAGAGGCGACTGTGGGGGCTGCTTGCGCGGCGCGGGTTCACCTCTGATGAGATACAGAAGGCACTGACAATGTTGAATATTGAATTTTGAATGCTGAATTAATGAAATGATATATTTGTTTTCTTCCTTAATTCAACATTTAACATTCAAAATTAAAAATTGTTTAGAAGAAGGAGGAAGGATATGAAAAGAGTTAACACCAGTACCGTGTGGCTTTTTCTGTTTGCCATGGCTGTTTTTTTGGGTGGTTGCGCTTCACCCGCTCGGTATTCCAATGCGGAGATCAAAGATTATCCACCCGAGGTGCAGAAAAATATTGCAAAGGGAGAGATTATGCCCGGCATGACCCCACAGATGTTGAGGTATTCCCTGGGATCTCCGGACGAGGTGAAGACCCTTGCGCCGGTAAACGGGATGCAAAGAGAGGAATGGGTATATTCTTCCGCCCTGGGAGCAATGAAGACGAGGTTTACCTTTATTGACGGGAAACTTTTCTTCGTTGTGAGCTCAGAGCCTGGAAGGGTGACAATAGGGCAATGAAGAGCATCGAGGTACGAAAAGCATTTCTGGAGTTTTTTATTTCAAAAGGGCATGAGAAGGTCGGCAGTTCCTCGCTTATCCCGAGAAATGATCCTACGCTGCTGTTTACCAATGCGGGGATGGTGCCGTTTAAGTCTGTGTTCCTTGGAGAAGAGAAAAGGCCTTATTCGAGGGCCGTATCATGCCAGAAGTGCATGCGCGCCGGCGGCAAGCATAGCGACCTGGAGAACGTAGGACACACGGCCCGGCACCATACTTTCTTTGAGATGCTCGGGAATTTCTCCTTCGGAGATTATTTTAAAAAAGATGCGATCCTTTTTGCATGGGAACTGCTTACCGGATGGTATGCTCTGCCCAAGGACAAGCTCTGGGTGTCGGTATACCAGGAAGATGATGAGGCTGAAACATTATGGAAAGGCCTTACCGACATTGCTCCTGAAAGGATCGTAAAGCTTGGCGCCAAAGACAACTTCTGGCAAATGGGAGACACCGGGCCTTGCGGCCCCTGTTCGGAGATCATTATAGATCAGGGAGAAGGGATCGGGTGCGGAAGGCCGGATTGCGCAATAGGGTGCGACTGCGACCGGTATCTGGAACTCTGGAACCTTGTTTTCATGCAGTTCAACCGTGATGCGTCCGGTCTGCTTTCCCCGCTTCCAAGGCCGAGCATCGATACCGGGATGGGACTGGAGAGGATCAGCGCGGTCCTTCAGGGGAAACACAATAATTTCGATACCGACCTTTTCGCTCCTATAATCGCATCGATTGCGGCGGCGTCCGGGAAACCTTATGGCCGCAATACGGATAATGATGTATCGATAAGGGTCATTGCTGATCACCTCAGGTCAGCGGCTTTTTTGCTTTCCGATGGGCTTATGCCTTCCAATGAAGGCCGGGGATATGTCCTGAGGCGCATTATAAGGCGGGCTTCACGGCATGCAAAATTGCTGGGCCTTGCGGACCCGCATTTGTACCGTTTAATGGATTCTGTTGTCGAGGCCATGGGAGATGTCTATCCCGGACTGGCACGAGAGCAAGCGCGGGCATCAAAGGTATTGATGTTCGAAGAGGAGCGCTTTACCAGGACACTCGAACAGGGCATGAGGATTCTTGACGAGATAATAGTGAAGTTGAAAAAGGCGGCCGTCAAATTAATTCCGGGTGACGAACTTTTCAAATTGTATGATACCTTTGGTTTCCCTCTGGACCTTGCAAGAGATATTGCTATGGATAACCACCTGTCTGTTGACGAGGAAGGTTTCCAAAAGGAAATGGAAGTGCAGCGGGAGCGTGCACGGGCGTCCTGGGTTGGTGAGGATGAAGCCATTGCATCGATATACAGGGAACTTGCTTCAGAGATCGGCGAGACGGAGTTTGTCGGGTATGATTCGCTGGAGTCGGAATCGGTTGTTAAGGCGATTGTGAAAGAGGGAAAGGTGGTCAACATTGCTTCGGCTGGTGACGAGGTTGAAGTATTTCTGGATAAGACCCCTTTTTATGGCGAATCCGGGGGCCAGGCTGGTGACGTGGGGTTGATCAGCTCGGCCGCCGGATTTGAGGCAGAGGTTTTAACTACTAAAAAAGAGGTAGGCCTGCATGCCCATGCAGTAAGGATCAACAGCGGTACGCTAAAGGTATGGGACACGGTGCATGGCTCGGTTGACTGGAAAATACGGAGGGCTACAGCACGTAATCATACCTCAACCCACCTCCTCCATACGGCGTTAAGAACTGTTCTGGGAGAGCATGTAAAACAGGCCGGCTCATATGTTGCCCCCGACAGGATGCGTTTTGATTTTTCTCATTTCTATTCACTTGAAAGGAAAGAGATTGAGTCCATCGAATCCATAGTCAACGGGAAGATACTCGAAAATATAAGAGTGGAGACAGAGATTGCAGATATCCATGACGCCTTGAAATCAGGAGTTACGGCCCTTTTCGGTGAGAAGTACGGGGACAAGGTAAGGGTGGTCAAAGTTCCGGGCTTCAGTGCCGAACTGTGCGGCGGGACCCACTGCAGTACAACCGGAGATATAGGCAGCTTTATTATTATTTCTGAAGGCAGTGTGGCTTCAGGGATCAGGAGGATTGAGGCGTTCACCGGCCAGGCTGCATTTCGATTACCTGAGACAGAGGAGCAATGACCTCAGGGACATAGCTGAACTGCTTAAAACCGACAAACCCCTTGACAGGGTCGAAAAATTGCTATCCGACATGAAAGACCGCGATAGGGAGATTGACGTGCTGAAAGCAAAAGCCGCTTCACAGAACTCATCGGCGGTTATGGACAAGATTACAGGTTATCAATGGGGTGAAAGTCCTTTCATGCCGGGTGGACGGACCTCGAACAGAAAGACCTTAGGGTATTTGCCGATAGTGTGAGGGACCGGCTTGGTTCCGGTATCATTGTGCTCGCCTCGTGCAGGAACGGCCAGGCTGCGATGCTCGCAACAGTGACCAGTGACCTGACAGGTTCATTCAGCGCCGGCGACATGCTGAAAAATGTCGCGGCACAAGTAGGCGGAAAGGGCGGAGGCAAGGCTGAAATGGCACAGGGCGGAGTTTCGAATCTTGAGAGCATTGACCTTCTGGACAAAGCACTTGAGTCGGTTTATGATATAGTTAAAAAGAAAGGTTATGGTTGAGGTCTAGGTTAAGAAAGCTAACAATACTTGTCTTAACCTCAACCTTAACCTTGACCTGTATTTGGGAGGTTCAATATGACTATTTTTGACGCTGTGCGGAATGCCATTCTTGCGGGCTTCGGGGTCCAGGAAAAGGTAAAGGAATTTATTGATGAGCTGGTCAGAAAAGGAGAACTCAGTGAATCGCAAGGCGCAAAATTAGTTAAAGAGTGGAGTGAGAAAGCTGACAAAGGAACTACCGACCTGAATAAGAATTTTGCAGAACTTATGTCTAAAGCCCTCGAAAAAATGAATATACCGACTAAAGAAGAATTTGACCGTCTGGATAAACAGATGCAGAACCTCTCTGTCCGTGTCAGAAAGCTCGAAGGAGTTACTGAAGAAGGACAGCGAGAATAGCGGCTATTTGCCGTGGATATTTCAAGGTTTTCACGTACATACAGGTCTGCCAGAAGACTGCAGCAGATAATAAACGTATTTCTTAAATACGGTTTCGGTAAGATAATTGAACAGATTCACCTCGGCAGGTACATCCCTTTCAAAAAAAGGCTGAGGTCTTTCGGCGTTTGGCCGGCCTTGCAGAGTCCGACCGTTCCCGGGCGTTTAAGGATGGCCTTTGCCGAACTGGGCCCGACTTTTATAAAACTTGCGCAACTCCTCTCCTCCAGGCCTGATTTGATTACGGTCCCGTTTGCCGATGAGCTGAAAAAACTGCAGGATGAGGTGCCGGCCTTTCCAGCTCACGAGGCTAAACGGATCATCGAGATGGAGTTCAGGTGTCCGCTCGAAAATATTTTCAGCACGTTTTACCAGGAACCTGTTGCTGCCGCATCCATTGCCCAGGTCCACAGGGCCACTCTGATCGACGGCTCCGATGTTATCGTGAAAGTGCAGCGTCCTGAAATCAGGGAGCAGATCGAAGCGGATATCACCATTCTGTTTATGATTGCAAGGCTGCTTGACAGGTATGTCCCTGAAAGCAGGTTTTTTAATCCGCTTGGTATTGTGGACGAATTTTCCCGTACTATAAGAAAAGAGATGAACTTTGTTGAAGAGGCGAGGAACTGTTCCCGTTTCAAAAGAAATTTTGAACAATACCCCAATATATATATACCGAAAATTTACACGAATTATGTGACAGAAAAGGCTTTTGTAATGGAATGGATAGACGGGATACGGATTGACAATATAGCGGAGATCGAAAGGATGGGCGCTGACAGGGCCCAGCTGGCAGAAATAGGGGTCCATGCCTTTTTCAAACAGATCCTCGAAGACGGATTTTTTCATGCTGATCCCCATCCCGGCAACATTCTCGTGATGCCGTCCGGCGCTATTGCCTTTCTGGACTTCGGCATCGTAGGCAGGGTTTCCGATGACCTGAAGGATACGATGGCTAATACTTTTCTCGCCATTATAGGAAAGGACTTCGACGGTATTATCGATCAGTATATTGCACTCGGCATAGTTCCTGAGCACACCGATATCGACACCTTCAGGAGAGAATTCAAGTCTGATCTCGTCGATTTCCTGGAACCTATTTACGACGTAACTCTGCAGGAAGTGGACTTTGCCCTTTATCTTGATACGATCACCCGTCTGGCTATCAAGCACAATTTAAGAGCGCCCTCGGAACTGCTCCTTATATATAAGGCAATGCTCATACTCGAAAGCATAGGACGGCAGCTTGATCCTACGTTCAACTTTATTGCCGCTGCTGAGCCTTATGCCGCCAAATTTATCCAGAAGAGGATAAGCCCCTCTCGGTTCTACAAAACGGCTAAAGAGAATGTATTGGAATTAAGCGATTTTGTATCTGTCTTCCCGCGACAGATGAAGCAAATAATCAAGAAAATACTGAAGGACGACATACACGTAAAAATGTATCACGTCAACCTGCCTGAATTCACAAAAGATATTGACCGCTCAAGCAACCGCATTGCGTTTGCGATGGTCGTGAGCGCCATGATTTTGAGTTCTGCTATAATGCATGCAGCCGGTGTTGGTCCAACTATTTTTGGTTTTTCCATACTCGCTATTTCCGCGTTTACTTTTGCATTTTTCATGGGCATATGGCTTATTATCTCCATCATCCGCTCCGGAAGGTTTTGAGACGTTTTGCTTATGATGGGGGCAGAGGGGAAGCGTATTAACAATAGCATATGAAAGTCGGCAGACTATTTGACTTTCAGAAGGGACGGATTTATGGAAATTACACGTGAAACAGATTACGCCATTAGATGCATCTTGTACCTCTCGGGCGACCCGGGAGAGATAAACATGATAGATGTGATCGCAAGGGAAATGCAGATACCGAAGAGCTTCCTGGCTAAAATTCTGCAGAAGCTTGCCCGTGCATCGCTCGTTAAGTCATTTCGCGGTGTCAAAGGCGGCTTTCAGCTTGCGAGACTTCCGGGCAAGATAAGCCTGCTTGATGTTATTGAGGCGATAGAAGGTGAATTCTCAATGAACATCTGCGCCCTTGACCAGACGCGTTGCGACCGCAGCAAAACCTGTTCTGTTCATCCTGTATGGGTCCGGATCAGTAAGGACTTCAGAAAAATTCTGAAAAAATATAATTTTGCAAGTCTGTCACGTTAACGCAAACAATGAAATTAACCACAGCCAAAAGTAGGCGCTTCTAAGCGAGTACACAGAGAAACTTCTTTAAATATAAAGAGAGCATCAAAGAATCTTTTCTCTGTGCTCTCATTTCATAATTTTTTCTGTTTTTTTTTCTTCTGCGGAGAGGCATTCTCAGTGCGCTCTGTGGTTTTTAAATGCATTCTTCGATTAATATTTCTTTGCAGCTTCTTTGATTAAGGACTGACCGATAACGTTCCTCTGGATCTGGTTAGTGCCCTCGTATATTTGGAGTATCTTTGCATCACGCATCATTTTCTCAACCGGATATTCCTTCATGTATCCTGCCCCGCCCATCACCTGCATAGCATCTATGGTAACTTTCATCCCCACATCGGTCGCATAGGTTTTGGCCATTGCGGATTCCTTTGATATATCTTTCGCGCCGCTATCGACATATCTGGCTACAGAGTAGACAAGCGAGCGTGCCGCTTCAATCTGCATCGCCATATCAGCCAGCATGTGCTGTATTGCCTGGAAGCTTATTATGGGATGTCCGAACTGGTGCCGCTGGCGGGCGAACTTAACCGCCTCATCAAATGCACCCTGTGCCACGCCAAGTCCCTGGGCGCCGACACCAGTCCTTGACTGGTCGAGCGTTTTCATCGCAACAATAAACCCCATCCCCTCTTTTGCGATAAGGTTATTTTTCGGAATCCTGCAGTTGTCGAAGATCAGCTCTCTTGTTGAAGACGCCCTGATGCCCATTTTGTTCTCTTTCTTGCCGAAGGTGAAGCCTGGAGTGCCTTTCTCCACTACAAAGGCAGAAGCGCCTCTCGGGCCTTTTGATCTATCGGTGATGGCGATAATGGTGTAAATCTCTGCCTCGCCTCCGTTAGTAATCCATTGCTTGGTGCCGTTTAAAACGTATTCATTGCCGTCAAGCCTTGCAGTTGTCTGGATTCCACCGGCATCGCTTCCGGCATTGGCCTCGGTAAGGCCGAAGGCCACCAGCTTTTTGCCTGTTGCAACATCCGGCAGGTATTGTTTCTTTTGCTCATTGGACCCGAAAAGAAGGAGAGGAAATGTTCCGAGAGCATTTGCTGCATAGGTTGTCGAAACACCTACGCAAGCACATGAGAGTTCCTCAACAACCAGGCAAAGTTCCAAACATCCCTTGCCAACGCCGCCGTATTCTTCGGGGATGAAAAGTCCGATCATATCTGACTGGGCAAGGACCTTAATAATTTCCCAGGGATATTCGCCTTTTTCATCAAGTTCAGCTCTGACCGGCACGACTTTTTCCTGGGCAATCTGCCGCGCAAGATCACGCACCATCTGCTGTTCTTCTGTTAAGAAATAATCCATTAATATCCTCCCCTAAAAAAACAAGCGAAAAGTAAGAAGTGAAAAGTGAAAGACAAAAAGAAGCAGACAAAAAGTATTTTTACTCTTTGACTTCTCACTTTTAACTTTTTACTTCTTACTTGCTTTTTTATTAACCGCTTATATCTATTGCCTCAATCAGAATACTTGAGGCCCCTATGTTACCATAAAATCTTAAGTCGTCGCCAATCATTACGGCTTGCCTGAACAATCCCAGCACAGTCCCTGATATGGCGGCCTCTTTGACGGGATAGAGCGCAACCCCGTTTTCGATCCATAAGCCTGATATGCCGACTGAGAACTCCCCCGACACAGGATTTGCCGTATGCATGCCCATGGTCTCGATTACATACAGGCCTTTATCAATGGATTTCAGAAGCTTTTCAAATTCCAGCGCGTGCTCCGGTACTGACGGCTCTATATAAAGGTTTGTAGGTCCCACGCCGGGAAGCCCGAAAGGTCCGCCTCTTGCGGCGTTTCCTGTAGACTGGACACCTTCTTTGTGTGAAGTATAGGTATTATATAAAAAGCCCTGCAACACGCCCTTTTCAATCAAGGCTTTGTTGGTCGTAGGCACTCCTTCACCATCGAAAGGCTTACTGCCGAGCCTGCCGGCAAGCAGACCATTATCAATTATGTTCAGGAGGGGACTCATCACTTGCTCTCCTTTTTTTTCTGCAAGCATGGATTTGCCCTTTTGAACGGATTCCGACGACAAAGCAGAAGCTAATATGTCAAGGAATTCCACGGCAACCGAACTATCCAGAAGAATGAATCCTTTTATGGGAGCAATTTTTTTTGCGCCGAGAAGTTGCAGGGCGTTTTTTGCCGCATTGCTCCCAACCCGGCCAAATGCTGCCTCATCCAGAAATCTGCTCCCCTCGTAGTCGTATCCCATCTGGCTTTCGGCGCCCTCTTCGGCTACTACCGTAATATGTGCCGAGCAGCCGGTAGCACTGTAAAAGCCATCAACTCCTCTCGAGTTGACAATACGCGTATCACTCGTGCCGAAGTTCCCCGCAGCCTTTCGGATCTTTTTAATTCGTTTGTCCGTATCGAGGGCCGCTTTCTCGATGCGCATGACGTGCCCTATAGCTTCATCTTCGCTCATTGAGGCTATGCGTCTGTCGAAGATCTCCACTTCGCCGGCCCGCAACGGAGAAGGGAGGCCAAGATTTTCATCCGGCGCCGCATAGCGCGCAACGGAGAGAGCCGCATCCACTACACGGGACATTTCAGCGGGGTCTGTAGAATAAGAGAAGCCCAACTGTTTGTTTGTTATTACCCTGACACCATAGCCGGCAGTCATCGAGGATTCGAGCGTCTCTATCTCCCGGCCTTTGACCTCGATTCCCAGGTTTTTTGAAGCTTTTATATAAACTTCGGCTTCATCAGCGCCGTGAGCAAGGGCCATATCCAATAGTTTTACCGCGAAAGTCCGATCCATATTTAAACCAGGTAATAGGTTATGGGCGATAGGCTATAGGAAAGGAAAAGAAAAAGATCTCTTTTTGTTTTACGACCTATTACCCATGACCTATTGCCCATGACCTGTTTTCTATTCCTCGTAATATGTTGCTGAGGCGGTTTCTGATTCCCACACAGTTACTGCGGACATATTTACCTTGTATTCCGCCAGCCTCTTACGTAACGACTCGAATATCCAACGTGCGATATTTTCCGATGATGGGTTCCTTTCTGTGAATGGGAAAATATCATTCAGACATGTGTGGTCCAGTTGAGCAATCACCTCGTTGGCGATCCGCTTCAGGTCGTGAAAATCGATTGCGAGGTCTATTTCGTTAAGGCGGTCAGTAGTCACAAATACCTGGGCTTTCCAGTTGTGACCGTGGATGTTTTCACATTTACCTTTATATCCCCTTAGCTGGTGAGCTGAGGCAAAACCTGTTTCTATCATCAATTCATACATGAAAACCTCCAAAGAACAGGTAATAGGTTATGGGTCATAGGTCGATAGGAAAGGAAGAAAGAAAGACTCTTTTGTTTGTTACCTAACACCTATAACCTATTACCTATGTTTTCAAGTTTTTTTTTTGAACGCGGCTATATAGGGCAGGTTTCTGTACTTGTTTTCATAGTCGAGGCCGTACCCCACAACGAACTGGTTGGGAATATTAAATCCTATATAATCTACCGGCACGTTATTGATGCGCCTTTCTTTTTTATCCAGCAGTACGCATATTTTGAGACTCGCAGGTCCATGGGACAAGATTTTCTCCCGTACGTAGTTCAGTGAAATCCCGGTATCAATTATATCGTCTATAAGCAGCACGTTCCTTCCCTTGATAGGCTCCCTGGGCTCATAGTATAAGGTAGTTTCACCCTTTGAGACAGTTTTAAAATAGCTCGAAGCTACAAAGAAATCTACAGTAACAGGAAGATTCAGGGCCCTGATAATATCAGCAAAAAAAATAAAAGCGCCTTTCAGTATCCCGACCGCGAGGACTTCCTTCCCCTTATAGTCGCGGTATATTGCCCCCGCTAATTCAACTACCTTCTCATGTATCTGTTCAGTAGTAAATAAAGGTCTTCCAGTAATCATTTTAAAATCAGGTTATGGGTTATCGGTAATAGGTCATAGGGCTTTGGATAAATTATTGTAAATTCCCCCATGACCTATAACCCATTACCTATTTCCTCTCTCGTTATTTTGACGGCGCACACCTTAAATTCGGGTATCTTGCAGGTGTCATCGAGGGCGTCATTCGTTATAATATTTGCCGCTGCCTCGTGGTAGTGCATGGGAATGAATACCGTGCCATCCTGAACTATCGATGAAACCCTTGCTTTTATTCGGATGCTGCCACGGCGTGACGTAACCACCAAAAAGTCCCCTTCTTTGATGTGGAGATTGTCGCTGTTTTTGGGGCTGATCTCCACATAGGGATTGCCGGCGTGGGCCTCGATCTGCGGCACTCGTCTGGTCATGGAGCCGGAGTGATACTGGTACAGGTTCCTTCCGGTGGTCAGTACAAACGGATACTCACTATCAGTTGACTCGTCAGGGTTTGAGAAGGGAACTATAGAAAAACGCACTTTCCCTACAGGGAACCCGGCCTTGTATAAATAAGGGGTCCCCGGGTGGTTACGATCAGGGCATGGCCACTGAATGCCTTCCTTGTCAATACGCTGGTAAGTTATTCCTGCAAGGGTGGGCCATACCTGGCCGAATTCGATCAGAACATCTTCGGGGGATTTATAGTCCATTTTATACCCGAGCCTTTTTGACATTTCCATGATTATGGAGAGGTCAGTCCGCGCTTCACCTGGCGGCTCAACCGCCTTGCGAACTCTCTGGACCTTTCTTTCGGTATTGCTGAATGTACCGTCTTTTTCGGCAAAGCAGGTTGACGGTAATACGACATCTGCGAGGGCAGCGGTCTCGGTCAAAAAGATGTCCTGAACAACCAGGAAATCGAGTTTATTGAGAGCATCAACTGTATGATGGGTATTGGGGTCAGTGATGACCGGGTTTTCTCCCATTATATACAGGGCCTTTAATTTCCCCTCAAGGGCTTCAGGTATCATTTGTGTTGCCGTGAGTCCCGGATTCGGGGAGAGCGGCACTGCCCATGCCTTCTCAAACTTCGCCCTTGTATCAGGAGCATTAACCTTTTGGTATCCCGGGTATACATTTGGCAGGCAACCTGCATCCGATGAACCCTGGACATTATTTTGTCCTCTCAGGGGGTTTACCCCGGTAGATTCTCGCCCAATATTGCCTGTGAGAATTGCCAGGTTTGCAGCCGCATTGACATTCTCAGTGCCGCAGGTGTGCTGCGTTATCCCCATCGTGTAGAAAATAGCGGCTTTCCGCGAGCCGCCGTAAAGACGGGCTGCCCTTATGATAGCCTCTTTGTCAACGCCGGTTATTTTTTCAGCATATTCGGGAGTATATTTTTCGACCGATTTCTTCATTTCTTCAAAGTCCTCGGTTTTCTCTTCAATAAAGGCTGCGTTATGAAGACCTTCTTTAATGATTACATGGGCGATAGCGCCGATCAGGGCGATATCCGTGCCCGGTTTCAAGTTCAGCACAGTGTCGGCAAAACGGGTCATCGGCACTCTACGAGGATCAGCCACTATGATCTTTGCCCCTTTTCTGTAGGCTTTGATCATCCAATTGGCTATGACCGGATGAGTCTCTTTTGTGTTGGAGCCGATAATAAAAATGACCTCCATATTTTCTATTTCTTTAATAGAGTTGGTCATTGCGCCGGAACCGAAAATTGCGGCCAAACTGGCCACAGTAGGCGCGTGTCAGAGACGGGCGCAGTGGTCTACATTATTCGTTCCAACCGCGGCTCTCATCATTTTTTGAAAGGCATAGTTGTCCTCATTGGTGCAGCGCGCTGAAGCTAAGCCGCCGATTGCATCGGGACCGTAGGCTGTTTTTATATCGTTGAGTCTTTTTGCAGTGTATTCGAAGGCCTCTTCCCACGTTACCTCTTCGAATCGGTCTTCCCTCCTGATGAGAGGCTTTGTAAGGCGGTCGGGACTGTTGATGAACCCGTATCCAAACCTCCCTTTTACACACAGCCAGCCTTCATTCCATGTATCCGGTTTCGAAGTGACGCGGATGACTTTATTGTCCTTTACATTAAGCGTTATATTGCAGCCCGTGCCGCAATAGGCGCAGACCGTATCGGTTTCTTTCACATCTTTCTGCCGTCCTCTCTGAGCCCACATCTTCCCGGTAAGTGCCCCGGTGGGGCAGACAGATACACATTGACCGCAGAATTCGCAATCAAGGGGTTTCTCATACGGCGGGCATATTTTTGATTTAAAACCCCTGTAAGCAAAGTCAATGGCTCCTACACCCTGCACCTCATCGCAGACCTTTACGCATCTGCCGCACATGATGCACTTCTCCATGTCCCTTTCGAGAAACGGGTTGGCGTCCTTTTTTGTGTATACCCGTCTTTCCCCGTCGAACCTGTTTTCTTTGATGCCGTAAGAGTATGCCATTTCCTGCAGAGTGCAATCGCCTGCGCGTTCGCATATCATGCAATCGGCCGGGTGGTCGGAAAGGATGAGTTCCAGCACTGTTTTGCGCAAGGCCTCTATTTCGGGCGTAGATGTCGTTACTTCCATCCCTTCGCTTGCCGGTGTCGTGCATGAAGTAACAGGGCGTGGAATACCCTTGATCTCCACAATGCAGAGCCTGCAGCCGCCAAACGGGGTAAGCTTCGGGTGATGGCAAAGCGTAGGTATGGGAATATCAAGCATTTTTGCCGCTTCAAGAACGGTAGTGCCTTCAGAAACTTCGATTGTCTTATCGTCGATGGTTACTCTCATCTTTGTTACTCCCTGCCTACCGATTTGAATTTGCATACATCAAAACAACTTCCGCATTTTATACATGCCGCGGCATTGATAGTGTGTGGTTTTTTCTTTTCTCCGGTAATAGCTCCTGTCGGACATACCTTTATGCATAGGCCGCATCCTTTGCAGACGTCTTCGAGAATACTGAATGTAACCATATCCCTGCAGGCCTTTGCCGGGCATTTTTTGTCTTTAATATGAGCTTCGTACTCTTCCCTGAAGTACTTGATGGTGCTGAGCACCGGGTTAGGAGCTGTCTGGCCCAGTCCGCAGAGCGAAGCCGATTTTATATCGGCGCTCAATGTTTCCAGGAGTTCGATATCCCCTTCTTTGCCAAGCCCTTTGGTAATCCTGTCGAGGATTTCCAGGAGACGTTTGGTGCCGATCCTGCAGGGAACGCATTTGCCGCATGACTCATCGCGCGTAAAGTTAAGGAAGTACTTTGCCACGTTTACCATACAGTCATCTTCATCGAGGACGATCATTCCGCCCGAACCGACAATAGACCCTACCTTTGCCAGAGATTCATAATCCACGTTGATGTCCAGCATGTCCGCAGTGAGACAGCCGCCGGATGGACCGCCTGTCTGCACCGCCTTGAGCTTCTTGCCGTTTTCTATCCCGCCGCCGATATCGTAAATGATCTCCCTGAGTGTAATGCCCATAGGCACTTCGATCAGGCCGGTATTTACTGATTTGCCGGTAAGCGCGAAGACCTTGGTGCCTTTTGATTTCTCTGTCCCATGGGACGAAAACCACTCGTCGCCTTTCCTGATAATATAAGGTATGTTTGCCAGTGTCTCGACGTTGTTTATAACTGTCGGCTTCCCCCATAACCCGCGGTGGACGGGGAAGGGCGGCTTGGCCCTTGGCATTCCACGCTGGCCCTCAATTGAGGCAATAAGCGCAGTTTCCTCACCGCACACAAAAGCCCCTGCGCCTAATTTCAATTTGATGTCGAAATCAAATCCTTTATTTAAGATGTTCTTGCCGAGGTATCCATTGTCTCTCGCTGCCGGTATCGCCTTTTTCAGCCTTTCTATGGCAAGCGGATATTCGGCCCTGATATAGACATATCCCTTTGTTGCTCCGATAGCATAAGCCCCTATCGCCATTCCCTCGATAACGGCATGCGGGTTGCCCTCTATAACGGCCCTGTCCATGAACGCCCCCGGATCGCCTTCATCAGCATTGCAGATGATATATTTCTGATCGCCAGGGGCTTTGCGGCAGGCATCCCATTTGACGCCGGTCGGAAAGCCGGCGCCCCCGCGGCCGCGCAGGCCTGATTTTTTCATTGTATCGATTACTGCTTCAGGAGTCATGGAAGAAAGTATTTTTTCAATAGCAGAGTAACCGCCGACAGCCCGGTAGGCTTCTATGTTTTCCGGATCAATGTAACCGCAATCCGATAAGACCACCTTGACCTGTTTTGCGTGGAATTTGTGGTAATCTTCCTTTACCTCCCACTCACCCACCGGCTTGCCGCCTATAATATGCTCATCTACAATACGCTGCACCATATCCGGTTTTAAGAATTCGTATGTAGTTTTCTGTTCGTCGACAAAGATGTCCACAAGCACGTCTTTTGCGCAGAGTCCGAGGCAGCCTACCTTATGTACGGAGCATTCTTTTTTGAACTCGGCCTGAATGTTTTTTTCTTTCATAACTGATTCGAAAGCCTGAAGGACTTCTACTCCACCGGCTGCTAATGCAGCGGGTCCCATGCATACGTGCACCTTCACACTTTTATTCATGTGACGCCCCGTTGCTGAGAGCTTTGATCTCTCTGGAGACCTTTTCGCTGGTCATCTTGCCGTATATTTTAGTATTGATAATGACCACAGGAGCTATGCTGCATGAACCGACGCATGCTACCTGTTCGAGGGTAAATTGCTTGTCATCGGTGGTGTTTTCCTCACCGATAAGTTTAAGTTGTCTTTTCAGATTGATGATGATGCGTTCAGAACCTTTGACGTGGCAGGCGGTGCCGCGACAGGCAGTGATGATGTTTTTCCCCCTGGGTTTGAGGCAGAACTGGGCATAGAAAGTGAGTACGCCGTAAAAATTGCTTGCCGGGATGCCAAGATCCCGGGAGAAACTGAAAGACCGCCTCTTCCGGAACGTACCCGAACGCTTCCTGTGTTTCCTGAAGAAGCGAGATGATATTACCTTCATGTTCCCTGAAATCTTTTACCAGCGCCTGTATCTTCTCTTCCATAAAAAACACACTCCTATAAGTTAAATGTTAGTATACTAGCACAAGGCAGAAATGTTATGCAATTTGGGAAGAGGGAAGTGCTCAATATATAATGAAAGAGAGAGTTCTCGTAGTCGATGATGACAGCTCGGTCCGGTCTGCCTTTGCAGAGTTTCTGAAAGACTCCGGATTTCTTCTGTCTGAGGCTGCCAACGGGAAAGAGGCATTATTGGCCTTTACGAAGGATAGCCATCCTGATCTTGTTCTTCTTGATCTTATAATGCCTGAAATGGGGGGGCTTTCCTTCCTTGAAGAGGCAAGAAAAATAGCCCCTGACGTTCCTGTCATCCTGATTACTGCATACGGCGATGTGTCGACTGCGATTGAGGCTATGAAACTGGGGGCATATGACTTCCTGGTAAAGCCGCCGGATTTTGACTATCTTTTGCTGATTATCGGGAGGGCGCTTGAAAAGTCAAGGCTCGCTCAAAAAATCAGGGATATGGAGGATAATCAGGATATATTCCTTCAAAAAATGTTGGGAACGTGCAGCGCATTAAAAAACGTTATCGCGGATATAAGACGAGTGGCGCCTTCCGACCTTTCACTGATAATTGAAGGAGAAACAGGGACAGGTAAAACTTTCATAGCAAATATCATACACAACCTGAGCCATAGGGCGAATGGGCCTTTTGTCACTCTTGATATTGGATCAATACCCGAGACTCTTATAGAAAGCGAATTGTTCGGATATGAAAAGGGGGCCTTTACAGGTGCTGAGAAGAAAAAAACAGGATATTTCGAAATGGCGAGAGAGGGCACACTTTTTATAGATGAAGTGCAGAACATGCCGCTTAATATGCAGAGCAAACTCCTGAAGGTGGTGGAAGAAAAAAAGTTTTATCCCATCGGAGGCAACAGCACTGTGGATACGGATGTCCGCATTATAGTCGCTACCAACAGCGACATGTCAGGTGAGGTGAAGGCGAAGAAGTTCAGGGCAGACTTGTATTATCGGCTCAATGAATTCACTATTCATCTTCCACCCCTGAGGGATATAGGTGATGGGGTAGTGTCACTGGCCCGGACGTTTCTCTCGGAGGCCTCCATGGAACTCAAGAAAGGGGTCACGTATATAAGCGATGATGCACTTGACTTTCTGGAGAGGCAACCCTGGCCCGGTAATGTGAGGGAACTGAAGAATACGATAAGGAGGGCTGTCCTTTTATGTGAGGGTGACACAATCAGCATGGATATTGTTCGTCAAGGTATGGCGAGGGCAAGTGAAGGTCCCATAACGTATGACCACGAAGCGCCAATGAGCATAAGTGAGGCTGAGAAGCATGCTATCAGGCTTGCCCTTAAACACACAAGGGGCAATAAAACAAAGGCCGCTCAAATATTGCAAATTGCACACACTACCTTGCTGAAGAAAATAAAACTGTACGATTTATAATAAAACAGATTGACCCGCTGCCAGAGAGACCTTACAGTTTTGCTATAGCAAAACTGTAAGGTCTCTCTTTTTCCCATACTCCTGCTCAGGAATTTTTCTGATTTTTCTCTTTCAATTCAATCGGTACTAAGTCTGGTATCCATATTGCTTATATCTGATGTGCGGCACGAGACAGAGGAGATAGGCGATGAGACAAGTGACCAATAAAAAAATAAGTAAAAGTTCTGAAAGTTCAGGCCAACGAATGATTAAGAAAGAAATACCTAAAGGTCACATATTGCTCGTTGCCAACGACAGCCTGCTCCGGACAGCGATAGCTTTTTTATTTGAAGACAGCGGATTTATCGTAAGCCAGGCAAATAGCGGTGGAAACGCACTTTTAATGATTGATGAGGGCAGGGACGAATATGACCTTGTAATAATCGATACCGAGATGCCCGGCAACTCTTGTAAAAAAGTTTCCTCCGACATTGCGAATAGCTACAAAGAGAAATGTTCATACAGAAGAAATTTTTGAGCGTGGTCTTAATATGCAAAGGGAGAACATAATGAAAACTGACTGGAAGTTATTAAACAAACTGTTGATTATTCTATTGCTTGTCATTCCTGTTTCGTTTATAAGCAACATGATTTTCAGGATTGTTCTGACAATGGCGGCTTGCACGATTTCCGCACTTGTCATTTATTTTCTTTTGAGACGGAAAATCGCTTTAATCAGGACCCATGATTCAATAAAACATCAAAAGTATGTTGCAGAGACCGATTCGCTGATCGCTTCAATAGCAAAGCTTGTATCTGAAAAGGCGAGAATTGTTCCGGTACTGGCAGAGCAGCTCAGGGAAGTGACAGAACAGACGGAGAACGCTGCACTTGAAATCGGAGAGCGTTTCATGAATATTGTGGAAAGGGCCAACAATCAAACGGCAAAGGCATCGGAAGCAGTAGGCAGTTTTACAGGCAGCGGCAACAACAGCACTACGCTTATCGAATTGAGCAAGAAAGTCCTTACCTCGGTAATTGAAAGATTAAAGGAAAGCACAGCGAATGAGCAGCAGACGCTCGACAATATAAAGATAGTCATTGAAGATACGGCGAACATAAAAAAGGCGGTAAGCGAGATCGAATATATAGCCGACCAGACCAACCTGCTTGCGTTGAATGCAGCTATCGAGGCTGCGAGGGCAGGCGAGCACGGCAGGGGGTTCGCGGTAGTAGCGGATGAAGTAAGAAGGCTTTCCGACCGGTCAAATACTGCGGCAGACGATGTCCGGAAACGCATATCAAAAGTAGAGGCGCATATCAAAGAGATCTATGAGCGGACCGAAACGGACACTTCCGAGAGCGCGGTGAAATCCCTTGAAGCAGAATCAGTTGTAACCGATACCCTGCAAAAACTCGATGCGGTCATGCAGGAGGCCGGCAGCAGGATAGATGAGCTTACCAGGGAGACCGGGAGCCTTGCCCAGGACATAAGCAGTGTAGTGATATCAATGCAGTTTCAGGACATAACGAGGCAGCGGATAGAGCACGTTATAGAACCTCTACTGGCATTTAAAACGGATTTTGAGGTGATAACACAAAAGACAGGGCATATCCATGAGGGCCTGCTGTCAGAAGGCAATGGAGATATAGAACTGCTTGAAAAGATGTATACAATGGACTCTGAAAGAGAAGTGATGCGACAGGCCTTAATGAACCAGCGAGGATAACAAAGGAGGGGACAAAAATGGGGAAGACTGTAATGATAGTGGACGATTCGGCATCAATGAGACAGCTTGTGGGCTTTGCGCTTAAGAGTGCGGGCTACGAAGTGGTTTCAGCAGTGCATGGCAAAGATGCCCTAGATAAAGTGAACGGCACGAAAGTCGAGATGGTGGTGACCGACCTGAACATGCCGGAAATGGACGGGATTGAACTTATAAAACAACTGAGGGCCAAACCGGCGAGCAAGTTCACGCCTATAGTGATGCTCACCACCGAATCGCAGGACGCAAAGAAACAGGAAGGGAAACAGGCTGGAGCGAGCGGGTGGCTCGTGAAGCCTTTCAAGCCCGAAGAGCTGGTTAGTGTAGTTAAAAAGTTTGTGAAATGAGAGGTGCACTGGAATGGTAATTTTCGACGTTGAACAGCCCGCAGGTATCGGGGTTCTCACATTTGAAGGAAGTCTTGGCATACAGGATAACGAAGAACTGAAATCAAATTTTGTCAACGCACTGCACACGGTGGATAAAGTGATTCTGAATGTAAAAAATATTTACGATATCGACATCTCGTGTCTTGAACTCTTTTGTTCAGCTCACCGCACATCTGTGAAGCTTCAGAAAACCCTTTCATTCAGCGACAGTATCTCAGGGCCTTTCGGAAAGGCAGTGGACGAAGCGGGACTTAGAAGGCATGTGGGATGCGTGCTTGATGTTTGCAAAACGTGTTTGTGGGTAGAGCGCAGTTCCTGAATACACAGCAACGAACTTTCTTCACCGGGCAAAATATGTCGGTTGCAGAAATCGCGATAACGAAAACCGGAGGCCCTTATGACGACAATGAATATAAGCAAGGATGTTTTTATAGAAGAGGCAAACGAACTGCTTGTCGACCTTGAAAACTCTCTTTTGGCCCTTGAAGAGCGGCCTGACGATACGGAGCTGATTGGGCGTGTCTTCAGGGCAATGCATACGATAAAGGGATCAGGCGCCATGTTTGGTTTTGACAATATTGCGAAATTCACCCATGAAGTTGAAACGGTTTTTGATATGGTGCGCAACGGGAAATTGAGTGTCACCAAAGATCTTATTGACCTGACCCTTGCGGCCCGAGACCAAATCCGCAATATGCTGAATGAAGCGGGCAACGGAGATGCGGCAGATGAGACAAGAAACAGTAAGCTTGTACAATCCTTGAAAAACATCGCCGGTAAAGGCGCAGGGTATACTGATGAGGCGTCAAAGCCTGAACATGTGAGAAGGGTTGAACCGCCTGCAGAAGAGGAAGAAAGAACTTACAGCATACGTTTCAAGCCTCCGAAAGATATATATTTACGCGGCATCAATCCGCTCTCGTTGTTGGATGAGATCGGGCGGTTAGGAGACTGCAAGATTGTTGCGCAGACATGCGATATTCCGTTCCTTGATGATTATGTGGTGGATTACTGCTACATCTTCTGGGACATACTTCTTACAACGAAACACCCGCTCAATGCGATAAAAGACATTTTTATATTTATAGAAGACGAGTCCGAAATAAAAATCGAGATTATTTCCAAAGAAGGTCATTTTGAAACTGAAGGGAATTCCAAGAAACTCGGGGAAATACTAATAGAGCGTGGGGACCTGAAACCGGAGGACCTCGAGAAAACGTTGGCTGAGCAGAGAAAGTTGGGAGAAAAACTTATAGATGCAGGATTAGTTAAACCTGACGCAGTCCAGTTTGCCCTTGCAGAGCAACAGCATATAAAAGAGATCAGAGAGAAACGACAGGCAGCGGAGACTGCCTCGAGCATGCGTGTGCCATCAGCCAAACTGGACTCGCTTGTCAATCTTGTGGGAGAGCTGGTTACTGTCCACGCCAGGCTGAACCAGGCGGCCGAGAGACTTCAGGACGCCGGAATGCTGTCTGTGGCCGAGGATGTCGAACGCCTGATGTGGGAACTCCGTGACAACACGATGAGCATCCGCATGCTCCCCATAGGCACCACGTTCAGCAGGTTCAAGCGCCTGGTCCGTGACCTCTCGCTTGAGCTCGGCAAGGATATTGAGCTTACCACCGAGGGTGCGGATACGGAACTGGACAAGACGGTAATAGACCAGTTGAACGACCCTATGGTTCATCTGATCAGAAACAGTATAGACCATGGTATTGAACCGCCTGATATGCGGAAGGCAGCCGGGAAACCCGGAAAAGGGACGATACTTCTTTCCGCAGTTCATTCCGGCGCAAACATACTGATTCAGATAAAAGACGACGGGGCGGGTATCGACAGGGACGCAGTGCGTACAAAGGCGGTAGAGAGGGGCCTGATAAAGGCGGACGCGGAATTGTCCGACAAAGAAATTTTCTCTCTGATATTCTCCCCCGGCTTCTCGACCTCGAAGCAGGTCACGAATATATCCGGCAGGGGGGTTGGAATGGACGTTGTGAAACGTGGGATTGACGCGCTGAGGGGGACCATCGACATAAGCAGCGCGAGAGGCGCCGGAACGACAATTTCCATAAAGCTGCCTTTGACTCTTGCCATAATCGACGGCCTGCTGGTGAGAATGGGGGAGGACCATTTCGTCTTACCGCTTTCTGTTGTTAAAGAATGCGTGGAGCTGACGAAAGAGGACTCAGCCGAAGCCCACGGCAGGCACATAGCCAATGTTCGCGGCAGGATAATTCCGTACATTAAATTGAGAGAACTGTTCGGAATAAACGGCACCGTGCCTGACATCGAGCAGATCGTGATTACCGAAATAGAGAACAGCAACATAGGTTTTGTAGTCGATCAGGTCATCGGAGAACACCAGACAGTTATCAAATCGCTGGGCAGGTTTTATAAAAATGTTGAAGGTGTATCAGGTGCAACCATATTGGGGGATGGGACAGTGGCATTGATACTGGATATTTCCCGGCTTTTAATGGTTCTGGAGAAAGAGGAAATGGAAAACGCAAGATAATTTTAACAAATTATTCTTCAGGGGGGAGAAACAATGATCAGAAACATGAAAATCGGTTTGAGGCTCGGTCTTGGATTTGGGGCAGTGCTGGTATTAATGTCAGTCCTGATGTTCGTCGGCGTCAAAAGTATGGGCCGTATACAGGATAATCTTGAGGATATTGTCATGGGCAACAACATGCGCATGGAATACTCAAATGATATGGCTAATGGAATTCGTGAAGTGGCGATATCAATCGGCAATTTACTTCTGATAAAGGACATCGATAAGAGGCAGGAGGAAATAAAAAAAGTAGGCGATGAGAGGGCCAAATACGCAGAAGACTTCAGGAAAATCCAGGAAATGACAAAGCAGGATGACATAAAAGGCCATGAGGTGCTGGTCAAGGTTACGACAGCGCTGGAAAATGCAAAGACTGCAAACAACAAAGTAATGGAACTGATAATGGCAAACAAGAGCGGAGAAGCCACTGATATCACGAACTCAGAGGTGAGACCCGCAATGCGCAAATTGCTTGATGCCCTGGACGGGTTAATGACGTTTCAGAAAGACATGATCCATCTGCGCTATGAAGAAGCTGTGAAATCATACAACAATGCGCGCGTATTGATGTTCACCCTGGCTGGGATTGCGATTATCCTGGCTGTGTTAATGGCGGCGTTTCTTACCAGAAGCATAGTAAATCCGCTCAGGAAGGGGGTTGAGCTTGCGACAGCCGTTGCAGCCGGGGACATTACGAAAAGCGTCGATGTTGACCGGAAGGACGAGATCGGGCAGCTTGCGAGCGCCCTTAACAGCATGACAGAAAAGCTGAGGGATGTTGTCGCGGAAGTAAAGAACACGGCGGACAATGTAGCCGCGGGCAGCGAACAGTTAAGCTCAGGGGCCCAGCAGCTTTCCCAGGGGTCTACAGAACAGGCGTCGGCAGTCGAAGAGGTCTCGTCGTCAATGGAACAGATGGTCTCCAATATCAGGCAGAGCGCCGATAATGCCCATCAGACAGACAAAATAGCAGTTAAATCCGCCGGAGACGCAAAAGAAGGCGGGAAATCTGTTGGAGACACGGTCAATGCAATGAAACAGATTGCAAACAAGATATCGATCATTGAAGAGATTGCAAGACAGACAAACCTTCTCGCCCTTAATGCGGCTATCGAAGCTGCACGTGCAGGAGAGCACGGCAAAGGGTTTGCCGTGGTTGCCTCAGAGGTAAGGAAGCTGGCCGAGAGGAGCCAGACCGCAGCCGCAGAAATAAGCCAGTTGTCATCCAGCAGCGTGCAGATAGCCGAGAAAGCTGGTGACATGCTCGCAAGGCTTGTGCCGGACATTCAGAAGACGGCTGAGTTGGTAAAGGAGATAAGTGCGGCGAGCAATGAACAAAACTCCGGAGCGGAGCAGATAAACAAGGCCATTCAGCAGCTGGACCAGGTTATACAGCAGAATGCGGGGGCTTCCGAAGAAATGGCTTCAACATCGGAGGAGCTTTCCTCACAGGCCGAGCAATTGCAGCATGCAATAGCATTCTTCAGAGTAAATGGCAACGGGACTTCAGCAGAAAAGGCCTTGAAGAAAACAGTGAAGGCTGAGGTCAAAAAGAATGTGACGCAAATAACTAATGAGAAAGCAAACGAGCCCGCACTGGCAGTCGCATGCAGGCAGTCGGGCAAAACAAAAGGCATTATGCTGGACCTGAGTCATGGAAACGGACATGGAAACGGATCTGACAAGCTCGATGGTGAGTTTGAAAATTTTTAAAGGAGGCTATTATGAGCGTAACGGAAATAGCGGAAGCCACACAGTATCTGACTTTCAAGCTTGACGAAGAGATATTCGCGCTTGATGTGGCAAAAGTAAGGGAGATCCTGGATTTTACAGATATAACAAAGGTGCCGCAGACCCCTGACTTTATGCGGGGAGTAATAAACCTGCGTGGGAGTGTTGTTCCTGTTGTTGATATGCGATTGAAGTTCGGGATGTCAAGGACCGAGAAGACGGTCAATACCTGCATCGTGGTGGTGGAAGCGGCCACCGAAGGGGAAACGACTGTGCTGGGGGCGCTTGCGGATTCGGTCCAGGAGGTCATAGAGCTTGACCCGGGGCAGATAGAGCCGGCCCCCAGGATAGGGACAAAACTTAGGACCGATTTTATCAGGGGCATGGGCAAGCGTGATGAGAGATTCATCATGATACTGGATATAGACAAGGTCTTTGCGTACGATGAAATAACATTGGTCCGTGAACTGGACGGACAAGAAAACTGACAACGCCATAAAATTAAACAAATAAACTTACCGGGGAGAAAAACATGTTTGACTTCATTAAGAAAGATGTACTGGATGAGAATGCAAAGCTGCGCAAAACGCTCGGAGAGAAAGAGGAAGCCCTCACAAAAATGCGCTCGGAGAACCTGCGCTATGAGTCAGTCATCGCTGCGATTGCGACGCCGATGTTTGTGACGAACAAGGATCTGGTTATTACCTCCGTCAATGACGCTGCATTGAGTGCGATGGGCTATCCCCGTGACGAGATAGTGGGCAAAATGACCTGTGCTCAGTTCTCGAAGACCCCTCTTTGCGGCACAGCCAATTGCACTCTCAAGAACTGCATGCGGACAGGTGAGACCATACACGGCGACACGGTTGCCGAAACGCGCAGCGGTCAGAAACTGCCGATCAAGGCGGCTTGCTCACCACTTATGGACGAGAATGGAAAACCTTGCGGCGGTATCGAGGTCATTGTCGATCAGACGGACGTGACAAGGGCGAAGTGGGAAATGGGGAACATTCTCAAGACAATTGCTGCGCCGATGTTTGTTACGGACAAGGACCTTGTTATCACCGCCGTTAATGATGCAGCATTGAATGCGATGGGCTACAGCCGTGACGAGGTGGTGGGCAAAATGACCTGTGCTCAGTTCTCGAGAACTCCTCTCTGCGGTACAGCCAATTGCACACTTAAGAACTGCATGCGGACAGGTGAGACCATATACGGCGAAACAGTTGCCGAAACGCGCAGCGGTCAGAAACTGCCGATCAAGGCGGCGTGCTCTCCCCTTATGGATGAGAATGGAAAACCTTATGGTGGTATCGAGGTCATTGTAGATATCAGCGAGATAAAACGGTTGCAGGGCGAGGCAGAGGAACAGAAAAAATATCTTGAAGCCCAGATAGCTTTGCTGCTCAATGCGATGGATAAAGTGAGCGAAGGAGATCTTTCTTTTCAGCTGAAGGCTGAAAAAAACGATGATGTTGGACAACTGATCGAAAAGGTCAATGCAACTATCCTTGTCTTAAGGAGGACAGTGACAGAAGTGAAATCTGCGTCAGAAAATGTAGCCGCAGGCAGCGACCAGTTAAGCGTCGGGGCCGAGCAGCTTTCGCAAGGTTCTTCAGAGCAGGCAGCGGCGGTCGAAGAGGTATCTTCATCCATGGAGCAGATGGTATCCAATATCAGGCAGAACGCCGACAATGCACATCAGACGGACAAAATAGCTATCAAATCCGCCGGAGATGCCAGGGAAGGCGGGAAAGCCGTTGCAGACACGGTCAATGCAATGAAGCAGATTGCAGGTAAGATTTCAATTATAGAAGAGATCGCGCGGCAGACAAACCTGCTTGCCCTCAATGCGGCTATAGAGGCTGCGCGCGCCGGAGAGCACGGCAAAGGGTTTGCTGTAGTGGCGTCAGAGGTAAGGAAGCTGGCCGAAAGAAGCCAGACCGCTGCCGCAGAGATAAGCCAGTTGTCCTTCACAAGCGTGCAGATAGCCGAGAAAGCAGGTGATATGCTGGGCAAGCTTGTTCCTGACATTCAAAAGACGGCAGAGCTGGTGCAGGAGATAAGCGCGGCAAGCAATGAGCAGAACTCCGGTGCGGAGCAGATAAACAAGGCGATACAGCAGCTGGACCAGGTAATACAGCAAAACGCGGGAGCCTCCGAGGAGATGGCGTCAACATCAGAGGAGCTTTCCTCACAGGCCGAGCAACTGCAGCGTGCAATATCATTTTTCAGAGTAGATGGAGAAGGCGCAGCGGCTGACAGGTCATCTGCAATGAGGCCAACAAAGCCTGCTGCCAAAATTAGTGTTGCACATTTAAACAATCAAAAGACGCCGGCAATGGGAGGGATGGAGCAGGGCAAAGCAAAAGGCATGGCCCTTAACCTGGGCTATGGTAAAGGACATGGAAACGGACATGGAAACGGACATGGAAACGGATCTGACAAGCTCGATGGCGAGTTTGAAAGATTTTAACAGGAGGCTATTATGAGCGTAACGGAAACCACACAGTATCTGACTTTCAAGCCTGACGAATTGGAACGGTTATGGACACGAAAGTTGACAGCAGTCTAAAAGTGGCGATTTTGAGTGACAGGGATTTCAGCCGGTTGGGTGAATTCATACATGACACTTGCGGGATAAAGATAACCCCTGCTAAAAAGGTCATGCTCGAATCCCGCCTTGCAAAGAGGCTGAAGGATCTCAGCATTCATTCTTTCGGGGATTATTGTGAATATCTCTTCAGTCCCCGGGGCGTGCAGGATGAACTGGTCCACATGATCGATGTGGTAACAACCAACAAGACCGATTTTTTCAGGGAGCCTGCCCATTTCAGTTACCTGGCTGAAAAAGCGGCGCCGGAGCTGATAAATCTGCATGGAGCGGGAACCACACGCATGCTTGGCGTATGGAGCGCGGGATGCTCAACAGGCGAAGAACCCTATACCATAGCAATGGTGCTTAATGAACTGAATGAAAAATATCGCGGGTTCAGGTATATGGTGCTTGCAACGGACATATCAACAAAGGTGCTGGATATTGCAAAACTCGGCATTTACAGCGAAGACAAAGTGGGACCCGTTCCTGACCCTCTGAAAAGAAGGTATCTCATGAGAGGCAAAGACTCCCGCCGTGGAATGATAAGGATGGCGCCTGAATTAAGGGAAAGGGTCAACTTCCGGAGGCTCAATTTCATGGAGGGCGATTTTGGGATGCGCGAACCGATGGACATCATCTTTTGCAGAAACGTCATCATTTACTTCGACAGGCCGACACAGCAGAAATTGCTGAAAAGATTCTGCGACCATCTAGTCCATGGCGGATATGTTTTTATGGGGCACTCAGAGACTCTTCAGGGAATGGACCTGCCGCTTGTTCCGGTTGCACCGACAGTTTACAGGAAAAACAGATGAATACTTCAGGAACCATGCCGGAGAGATTTTAGTGGAAAAACTCAGGAGCAAAGAAAATGAACCAGCGAGGATAACGAATGAGGGGTTGAGAATGGGGAAGACTGTAATGATAGTTGACGATTCGGCGACCGACCTGAACATGCCGGAAATGGGTGGGATTGAACTTATAAAACAACTGAGGACCAAACCGGCGAGCAAGTTCACGCCTATAGTGATGCTTACTACCGAATCCCAGGACGCAAAGAAACAGGCAGGGAAACAGGCTGGAGCGAGCGGTTGGATCGCGAAGCCCTTTAAACCGGAACAGCTGATAGAAACGATACAACGGTTTATAAAGTGAACGGTGACGTCGGACTTAAGGTAAGGGGGAAATAAAATGATTGATGTCAATACTGAACACACAGGCGATTCATGCATATTGACCTTAGGCGGTGAATTGACGATAGAGCAGGCAGTTGAGATAAAAAAGGCCCTGCTCACTGCACTTGGAAGTACTGATTATCTTATTCTGGACTTCGAAAAAGTTATTGAGGCCGATCTTACCTGCCTCCAGCTTTTATGCTCTGCGCACCGCATGTCGGTCAGGCTGAACAAGCGCCTGATCCTGTCCGGCAAACGGTCGGAAGCGTTCAGAAATTTATGTAAGACAGCCGGTTTCCAGCGTCATACCGGGTGTATACATGACACGCAGGAAAGCTGTCTCTGGAAGGAAATCCCCGAGGAACGGATTGCCTTGCAGCACAGTTAGAGGACGAAAAAAATGTCTATGGCAGATACACATAAAGAAACTTACAGAGAAGAGGCTTTCGAGCTTCTCTCCGAACTTGAGGCTTCCCTTCTCGAAATGGAGGAAAGACCTGATGACCAGGAGATTATAGGGCGTGTATTCAGGGCTATGCATACTATCAAGGGCTCAGGGGCCATGTTCGGGTTCGACGACATAGCAAAATTTACGCACGAAGTGGAAACAGTATATGACCTGGTACGCAACGGGAAAATTACAGTTACTAAACAATTGATAGACATTACCCTTGTGGCCCGCGACCTTATACGTGCAATGCTGGATTCGTGCTCAGATAATGACCCTTCACTTGAGATGAAAAAACAGGAGACCATTTCTCAATTAAGGAAGCTTGTCCCCGATGCATCAACAGGCGGTATAACAGTTACCATGGACTCCACATCTCCCTCCCCGGTCAATAAACCGGCATCTGAAGTGAATGAGAGATGCAAGACATACCGCATTCGTTTCCGTCCACAAAAAGAAATAATGCTGACCGGGATAAACCCGCTTCACCTGGTCAATGAATTGACAGCCCTTGGCCATTGCAAAATAGTGGCTCAGACGTCTGACCTCCCGATGCTTGAGGATATTAACCCTGAGTACTGCTACATTTACTGGGACATAATCCTGACAACAGCCAAGGGCATCGACGGAATTAAGGATATTTTTGTCTTTGTTGAGGACAGCGAACTGAAAATAGATGTTATAGATGATCATTATATGCTTGATTCGGATGACGATTATAAGAGGCTGGGCGAGATCCTGATAGAGCGTGGGGATATAACCCCTGAGGATCTTCAAGCCGTGCTTGCAGCGCACAAGAAACTTGGTGAACTCCTGGTGGAAAAAGGGATTGTGGACCCGGCCCAGATTGAATCAGCCATAGCGGAGCAGCAGCATTTGCGTGAAATACGCAAAGAACGCCAGACTTCGGAATCCGTCACAAGCGTGCGTGTCCCTTCAGATAAGCTCGATAGCCTTGTCAACCTTGTTGGTGAACTCGTTACGCTCCAGTCCCATCTGAGTCAGCTTGCCGCAAGCCGGAATGACCCGTCACTGTTTTTGGTATCAGAGGAAGTGGAACGTCTGACAGAGAACCTGCGCGATAATACAATGAATATCAGAATGCTTCCAATAGGTACGACATTCAGTAAATTCAAGCGGCTAGTAAGGGACCTCTCCAACGAACTCGGCAAAGAGATAGAGTTGACTACGGAAGGCGCCGAAACAGAGCTTGACAAGACAGTGATAGAGAAGCTCGGCGACCCTCTCGTTCATTTGATCAGGAACAGTATAGACCACGGCATTGAAATGCCGCAGGACAGGGTTGCTTCCGGCAAATCCAGGAAGGGTACCGTGCATCTGGCTGCCGAGCATTCAGGGGCGCATGTGCTGATCAGGATAACGGACGATGGCAAGGGGCTTGACAGTGAGGCGATAAGATTAAAGGCCATAGAGCGCGGACTTGTACAGGAAAATGCCGTTCTCGCTGACAAGGATATTTTTTCGTTGATTTTCGCACCCGGATTTTCGACCGCGAAAATAGTCAGTAACGTATCCGGCAGAGGTGTAGGCATGGATGTGGTCAAGAAGGCCATAGAGTCTTTGAGGGGTGAGATAGATATACAGAGTCGAATGGGCAAGGGGACAACCATTACTCTGAAACTACCGCTTACACTGGCTATAATTGACGGGTTCCTTGTGAATATAGGCGGAGACCATTTTGTGATCCCTCTTTCGATTGTGGCCGAGTGCATGGAATTGACGCCGGAGGTAAAGGAACGCTCACATGGCAGAAACATAGTAAATGTGAGAGGTCATGTAGTCCCTTATATCCGACTGAGGGAGTTTTTCAATATCAACGGACGCCTGCCTGATATCGAACACCTGGTTATAGTTGAAAACAACTCCGCAAGAGTCGGATTCCTCGTCGACCAAATAATAGGTGAACACAAGACAGTATTAAAAAACCTGGGGTCTTTTTATAAGGACGTGGAAGGTGTGTCCGGAGCGACCCTGCTGGGTGACGGTTCTGTGGCCCTCATTCTGGACATCCCCAAACTCGTTAGCAGATTCGAAACCGAGGAAGAAACGGCGGGGGTTAGTTAAATGGCATTTACATATTTTTTCAGAGACCTGCCGGTAATCGAGAACGCGGCTGAACATGCATTGCGCTTTGCGAGTGGAAGGATGAAATTCAAGGTATGGGATGCCGGTTCCGCGATGGGGCAGGAGACATACACTGTCGCAATAGTTCTCGCTGAAAAGATGGGCAACTTCGCCTTTAAGAACCTCCGACTTGACGCCACCGACCATGACAGTGCCAACAACTTCGGCGATATGGTGAATAATGCCGTTTATCATTATGACGAACTGAAGAGGATGCCCGATGAACTTTTCAGGAAATACTTCGAGCCTAACGGCAAGCCCGACCATTTCAGGGTCATTGATAAGCTGAGGAATCAGGTCGCTTTCCGGTATCACGACCTCCTTTCATTGAATCCCATAGGCACGGATTACAGTCTGATCGTCTGTAAAAATGTTTTGCTTCATTTTTCGCCGCAGCAGCGGATCGATGTTATTAAAATGTTCCACCTGGCGCTCTCCCCGGGCGGCTACTTTACGTCAGAGCATACGCAGAAACTGCCTCCGGAAGTGGCCCATCTCTTTGAGCGGGTAGTGCCTGATTCGCAACTCTTCAGAAAACTGGATGGATGATGAGGGTGATACAGCTTAGGAACGATAAAGAGATTTATTCCAGCAATGTCTACCTTGTCCTTGGAGACTGGAACAAACTGGATGATGTCAACACGCTTATTGATGTGGGCGCAAGTGGACATATATGTGAGGAAATCGACGGGTTGCCGACAGGCGTAGGCAAAATCCCGGTAAATAATGTAGTTCTTACGCATGGGCACTTTGACCATATTGGAATCCTGCCTTTTA
The DNA here is from genome assembly GCA_963830245.1 of Nitrospirota bacterium. Taxonomy (GTDB): domain Bacteria; phylum Nitrospirota; class Thermodesulfovibrionia; order Thermodesulfovibrionales; family Dissulfurispiraceae; genus JADFXI01. The sequence continues at coordinate 50,016 of CAWHNC010000078.1, read as the reverse complement.
TAAAACAAAAATACGCACCTACCGTATTTGCGTATGGGTTAGCAGAAGGCGTGGATGTACTTCTCGCTGACCGGCAAATGGTCAGGATAGGGGACCGGGATTTCGAGACAATTCATACCCCCGGCCATTCCTCTGATTCGATCTGCCTTTACTGCAAAGCTGAGAAGGTGCTTTTTTCAGGCGACATGTCGGTAGAGAGTCTATCACCCGGGGGCACGTATGAGACGGCCTTTGTGAATGCTCTTGAGAGGCTTTCAACCCTTGAAGTGGAAATTATATATCCGGGGCATGGCAGCCCTATAACCAAGAATGCAAAAGAGGCGATACAGCGTACGCTGACCACTGTAAAAAGGGAGTTAGTTTCTTGGTAACCAAAAAAAGGAGGTCATTATGCTTTGGCTTTAGAATGATAGTTGAATATAGTTAAAGCTATGCAAGACGTCGGCTGAAGAGGAAAAAACTTAATTATGCAGAGCAAAGGGTTTGTTATATTGAAAAAGATGAAACATTTAAAAGGAGGGTACAGTGGCTAAGAAAGACACAACTATTAAAACCAATAGAGCATCATTGCTTGATGATGTTGAAATGCTTGCCAAGGCAGCGGTTGAAGGCAAGCTTGCAACAAGAGCAGACGCAACGAAGCATGAAGGCGAAAGCAGGAAGGTGATTGAGGCCATCAACAGCATGCTTGATGCCGTGATCGGTCCCCTGAACGTGTCGGCAGAGTATGTAGACAGTATTTCCAGGGGAGACATACCACCCAAGATTACGGACACCTACAACGGTGATTTTAATGTGATCAAGAACAACCTGAATACCTGCATAGATACGATGAGCGGGCTGCTTGCAGAAACGGACAAACTGGTCAATGCTACGGTAGCAGGTCAGTTGGCAACACGCGGCGAAGCTGCCAAGTTTGCGGGCGGATGGGGCAAGCTGGTTGGCGGAGTGAACAATCTGTGTGACGCATTCGTGGGGCCGATCAATGTGACAGCCGAGTATGTGGACCGTATCAGCAAGGGCGACATACCGCCGAAGATCACCGACAGCTATAATGGCGACTTCAACGAGATCAAGAACAATCTGAATGCCTGCATAGATACGATGAGCGGGCTGCTTGCAGAAACGGACAAACTGGTCAATGCTACGGTAGCGGGTCAGTTGGCAACACGGGGCGATGCCGCCAAGTTCGCGGGCGGATGGGGCAAGCTGGTTGGCGGAGTGAACAATCTGTGTGACGCGTTTGTGGGGCCGATCAATGTGACAGCCGAGTATGTGGACCGTATCAGCAAGGGCGACATACCGCCGAAGATCACCGACAGCTATAATGGCGACTTCAACGAGATCAAGAACAATCTGAATGCCTGCATAGATACGATGAGCGGGCTGCTTGCAGAAACGGACAAACTGGTCAATGCTACGGTAGCAGGTCAGTTGGCAACGCGCGGCGAAGCTGTCAAGTTCGCGGGCGGATGGGGCAAGCTGGTTGGCGGAGTGAACAATCTGTGTGACGCGTTTGTGGGGCCGATCAATGTGACAGCCGAGTATGTGGACCGTATCAGCAAGGGCGACATACCGCCGAAGATCACCGACAGCTATAATGGCGACTTCAACGAGATCAAGAACAATCTGAATGCCTGCATAGATACGATGAGCGGGCTGCTTGCAGAAACGGACAAACTGGTCAATGCTACGGTAGCGGGTCAGTTGGCAACACGGGGCGATGCCGCCAAGTTCGCGGGCGGATGGGGCAAGCTGGTTGGCGGAGTGAACAATCTGTGTGACGCATTCGTGGGGCCGATCAATGTGACAGCCGAGTATGTGGACCGTATCAGCAAGGGCGACATACCGCCGAAGATCACCGACAGCTATAATGGCGACTTCAACGAGATCAAGAACAATCTGAATGCCTGCATAGATACGATGAGCGGGCTGCTTGCAGAAACGGACAAACTGGTCAATGCTACGGTAGCGGGTCAGTTGGCAACACGGGGCGATGCCGCCAAGTTCGCGGGCGGATGGGGCAAGCTGGTTGGCGGAGTGAACAATCTGTGTGACGCGTTTGTGGGGCCGATCAATGTGACAGCCGAGTATGTGGACCGTATCAGCAAGGGCGACATACCGCCGAAGATCACCGACAGCTATAATGGCGACTTCAACGAGATCAAGAACAACCTGAATGCCTGCATAGATACGATGAGCGGGTTGCTTGCAGAAACGGACAGAATTATCAAGGCTGCGGCAGATGGGCAACTTGACCAGCGCGCAAACGCAGATCTGTTCGTAGGTGGTTGGAAACAGTTGGTTTCCGGGATCAACGATACGATAACCAATATAGTCAATCCTCTGATGGTGACGGCCGACTATGTTGAGAAAGTAGCCAAGGGCGTAATACCACCTGAAATTACTACGGAGTACAAAGGGCAGTACAACGTGATCAAGAACAACCTGAATGCAGTGGTAAAGATGATGAATGAGCTTCTTGCTGAAACTGACAAGATAATCAAAGCTGCGGCTGACGGGCAACTTGATCAGCGTGCAAACGCCGATCAGTTTCAGGGCGGCTGGAATAAACTTGTAGCCGGGGTCAACGATACGATAACCAATATAGTCAACCCACTGATGGTGACCGCTGACTATGTGGATAAGGTATCCAAGGGAGTAATACCACCTACGATTACCGACGTGTACAAAGGGCAGTACAACGTGATCAAGAACAACCTGAATGCAGTGGTAAAGATGATGAATGAGCTTCTTGCTGAAACTGACAAGATAATCAAAGCTGCGGCTGACGGGCAACTTGATCAGCGTGCAAACGCCGATCAGTTTCAGGGCGGCTGGAATAAACTTGTAGCCGGTGTCAACGATACGATAACCAACATAGTTAATCCACTGATGGTGACCGCTGACTATGTAGAACGCATTTCCAGGGGCGATAATCCGCCGATGATTACTGCTGAGTACAAAGGGCAGTATAACACCATAAAGAGCAACCTAAACGTGCTGATTGATGCCATGAATAATATTACGAAACTTGCAAAGCAGATGGCTGACGGCGATCTCACGGTAAATGTAAAGATCAGATCGGAAGAGGACCAATTGCTGCAAGCCATTGAATTGATGGTTAGCAAACTGAAATCTGTTGTTATAGACGTCAAACAGGCGGCCGACAATGTAGCTTCAGGAAGCCAGCAGTTGAGCCAGGGCTCTGAACAGATGTCCCAGGGGGCTACTGAGCAGGCCGCTTCCATAGAAGAAGTTTCTTCTTCGATGGAACAGATGTCTTCCAATATCAGGCAAAACGCCGACAATGCTTCCCAGACCGAGAAGATAGCAGGGAAATCATCTGATGATGCAACTGAGGGCGGCAAGGCAGTGGCAGATACGGTAAAAGCGATGAAAGACATTGCGGGCAAGATCTCCATCATAGAGGAGATAGCCCGTCAGACCAACATGCTTGCGCTGAACGCGGCAATTGAGGCGGCAAGAGCAGGAGAACACGGCAAGGGATTTGCAGTGGTAGCCTCAGAGGTAAGGAAACTTGCGGAGCGGAGCCAGACTGCGGCTGGAGAGATAAGCCTGCTGTCTTCGACTAGCGTAGGCATCGCTGAAAAGGCCGGGGCAATGTTGACACAGATATTGCCTGCAATCAAGAAAACCGCTGAACTTGTCCAGGAAATAAGTGCGGCAAGCAGAGAACAGGATTCGGGTGCGGAACAGATAAGCAAGGCGATACAACAACTCGATCAGGTAATACAGCAAAATGCCGGGGCTTCCGAGGAGATGTCGTCGACTGCAGAAGAACTCGCCGGACAGGCGGAACAGCTCCAGACTTCAGTTGCCTTCTTCAAGGTTGGAGACGAAGGTAGAAGAGTAGTAAAGAGCGCCGGCCAGGCGGTAAACGTTAAATCCAAAGTTGTACAGAAAGTTCATATCCCGCATATGACCAAGGAGATGTCAAGAACTGCTACTGCTGCAGCAAGAACGAGGACGGCAGGTGTTGCTCTTGATATGGGAAATGGCGGCGACAGGAAGGACGATGAGTTCGAAAAGTACTAAAGGAAAAGGAGGGTTATCATATCATGAGCGTAAACACAATTACCGATACAAGACAGTACCTGACTTTCAAACTCGGGGATGAGATCTTTGCCCTTGATGTGGCAAAGGTTAGAGAGATTCTGGACTTTACGACAGTGACAAAAGTGCCGATGACGCCGGAATTCATGAGGGGTGTCATAAACCTCAGGGGAAACGTTGTGCCTGTAATAGATATGCGCCTTAAGTTCGGCATGCCAAAGACAGAAAAGACGGTAGACACCTGCATTGTTGTGGTAGAGGTCAATCTTAATAATGATACTACAATATTGGGGGCCCTTGCAGACTCGGTGCAGGAGGTTGTGGAACTTGAGCCGGATCAGATAGAGCCGGCGCCCAGGATAGGGACTAGACTGAGGACTGACTTCATTCATGGAATGGGCAAGCACAACGAACAGTTTATTATGATACTGGACATAGACAATGTTTTCACGTTGGATGATCTCGCCATTGTTCAGGGTGAAAAAGCCCTTGTGCAGAGCCGGGATGCGGAACTTGTGCAGGCTTAAATAAGTTGACAGCCGTCAGCATACAGTTATCGGCGGATATAGGAAGACTTATAGCTGCCGAAAGCTGAAAGCTGACGGTGGACAACTGACACTTATAGAAGAAAGGGGAATGCAATGTTAGCAGAAAATATACCGCATACAGCGGCCAGGGGTTCGTCTGTTCTTTCAGACAAGGAGTTCAGCCGCCTTAGTGAATTCATTCATGACTCATGCGGGATAAAGCTGACTCCTGCCAAAAAGGTCATGCTCGAATCCCGCCTCGCAAAACGGCTGAAAAATCTTGGCATTCATTCTTTCAGGGATTACTTTGATTATCTCTTCAGCCCTCAGGGCATGCAGAACGAATTAGTGCACATGATCGATGTGGTAACAACAAACAAGACAGATTTTTTCAGGGAAGCGGCACATTTCAGTTATTTGGTCAACAAAGCAGTGCCGGAACTCATAAGTTTATATGGCGCTGCAACAAAAAGAACACTTAACATCTGGAGCGCAGGTTGTTCAACAGGGGAAGAACCTTACACTATTGCAATGGTGGTTAATGACTTGACTGAAAAATATCACGAATTCCGGTATCAGGTCCTTGCAACAGATATTTCGACAAAAGTTCTCAATATTGCCGGAGCCGGCATTTACAGCGAAGACAAAGCGGAGCCGATTCCCGATATTATTAAAAAAAAGTATCTGCTTCGGGGAAAGAACTCTCAGCAAGGGATGGTAAAAGTCGTGCCTGAACTCAGAGCAATGGTCAAATTCCGTAGACTCAATTTCATGGAAGGAGACTTCGGTATGCGCGAGTCAATGGATATAATATTTTGCAGGAACGTCATAATTTATTTTGACAAGCCTGCGCAGGAGAAATTGCTAAACCGGTTCTGCCGGCATCTGGTTCCCGGTGGATATATATTTATGGGGCACTCCGAGACGCTACAGGGAATGGATCTGCCGCTTGTTCCGGTTGCCCCTACAGTTTACAGGAAAACAAGATGAACACTATGAACACTTCCAGTACAGAGTTGCCGGATATATATTTACACCCCGGAGAAATGTATATCTCGGACAGACCAGCTTTGGTATGCACAGTGCTTGGTTCGTGCATATCTGTAACATTTTTCAGCCCGCGCCTTAAGGTGGGAGCCATATGCCACGGCTTGCTTCCCGCATGCAAAAAAGAAAAGGCGTGTACAGGTAATTGCGCTGATGGATTAAGGTATGTTGAATGCTCGATAAAACGTATGACCAGGAAATTCACCGCATTGGGGATTCTGAATTCGGAGATTGAGGTAAAGGTTTTCGGAGGTGCGGACATGATAAAATGCGACTTAAAAAACGGCAACCCTGAAACTGTAGGGATGCAGAACACCAAAATCGCCCTCAGCACTCTAAAAGACCGCGAACTTGCAAGTTAAGGCTTCTGACACCGGGGGCTCGCGTGGCCGCAAGTTAATATTCTTCAGCCATACCGGAAAGGTTTTACTAAAAAAGCTCAGGAGCAATGAAATGGAGACACCGGTATGACAGCTGTTGTCAGAGTCCTTATCATCGATGATTCTGCTGTCGTGCGCCAGACCCTGACGGAGATACTTTCCTCGGACCCCGGCATCAGGGTGATCGGCACTGCAGCCGACCCTTTGATAGCGGCGGAAAGACTTAAAGACGAGGTGCCGGACGTTATTACCCTTGATGTCGAAATGCCGCGCATGGACGGTCTTACCTTCCTGAAGAAGCTTATGGCACAGCATCCGCTCCCGGTGGTCATGTGCTCAAGCCTCACGGAATCAGGATCCGAGACAGCCCTGAAGGCCCTTGAATACGGCGCAGTCGACATAATACAGAAGCCGAGATTGGGGACAAAGGCATTTCTTGAGGAATCCAGAGTAAACATCTGCGATGCGGTCAAGGCAGCGGCCTCTGCGCGCATTGCAAAAAGGCAGCCTTCCTGCAGCCTCGTTGCGCCCAAGCTCACTGCTGATGCTGTAATAGAGAAGGCGACCTCAAAAGCAATGATACAAACGACCGATAAGGTAATTGTCGTAGGGGCCTCGACGGGCGGGACGGAAGCGCTCCGCATTTTTCTCGAAGCGATGCCGCACGATGCTCCCGGGATTGTGATTGTGCAGCATATGCCTGAAAAATTCACTGAGGCATTTGCGAGGCGGATTGACAGTCTCTGTCGTATTTCGGTAAAAGAAGCGGAAGATGATGACAGTGTGATAAGGGGAAGGGCATTAATTGCGCCGGGCAACCGGCATATGCTTCTGAAAAGGAGCGGTGCACGCTACTATGTGGAGATAAAAGACGGCCCCCTTGTGTGCCGTCATCGCCCTTCGGTTGATGTGCTCTTCCGCTCCGCAGCGAGGTATGCCGGAAAAAATGTTGTGGGAGTGATCATGACAGGGATGGGTGATGACGGGGCAAAAGGCATGCTGGAGATGAAAGAGGCGGGCGCATACAACATAGCCCAGGATGAAGAATCGTGCGTCGTATTTGGAATGCCCAAAAAGGCGATAGAGCTTGGAGCTGTGGATAAAGTCACTCCACTGAATACAATTCCGGCAATCGTTTTAGCGAAGGCATGAGGGAATTAAAGATGAACGAAAAGGAAAAAAATATATTGTCAGTCGAAGAGGAAGCCGGCATGGCGCCTGCCGAAGCTGAAGGGCTGAAGAAAGACAGACCCATGACCCGGCTTTTCGAGGCTCAAAAGAGTGAGGCGTTAGGTCAGCTCGCAGTGGGAGTAGCGCATGACTTCAAAAATCTCCTTTCTGTTATCGGGACCTTTAGTTACATTTTACATAAGAAGACCGAAGACGACAGCCCGCTTAGAGTTTATATCAATCAGATAGACAAATCGGTCAGGAAAGGCGCTGATTTGATAAATGGGATGCTTGCATACAGCAGGAGATGGCAGGTGGATGGAGAACTTGTATATCTTAATAAAATTGTGAAGGATGCGAAAAATAGTTTAACATCAGTAATTGGCGGGGAGATAGAAGTGAGGGAAATATCTACCGATCATCCTTTAATCATACGGGCGGACAGTGTGCAAATCCGTCAGATGCTGTTGGACCTCGGAACAATTGCGAGGGATGCCATGCCTGAAGGCGGCACAATGACAATAAGTATGGGTCATATGGAAACTGACGGTGAATTCATCAGGACTCACAGCGATGCAAAGCCGGCAGCATACGCTCTTATTTCAGTGGAGAACACCGGGAAAGGAATGGATGAGGGGGCAAAAGAGAAGATATTTAAACCATTTGTTACAGATAGGAAAAAAGACAATGGGACTGGACCTTCGCTTTCAAATGTATGCGGTATAGTAGGGCAACATAACGGGTACATCGACATATATAGTGAACCCGGAAAGTGCACGATTTTCAGGATTTATTTGCCGATAATTGACATGAAGGCTCTGGAAGAAATCAGGTAAAAGGAGCGCTTGCCGTACAGATAGAAGATGAACTTTTGCGGATGAGGCACAATATAGTCCGGATATATGCCGCAGTTAAGATCAAGCCTGTTTGGAAAAGTCCTGCTTAGGGTATAATACATATGTAATGAAGAAATTCGGGCACGTAGAAATCCCGCTCAAGCGCGTACATATTGAGCTGACTAATATTTGTGACTTTAATTGCATATTTTGCCCCAAGTCTGAAATGAAACGGCCATACGGCTACATGCAGACCGGGCTTGCAAAAAAGATTATTACTGAACTCAAGGCCCGCGGCGTCTGCGAAAAGATCACTTTTCATGTCATGGGCGAGCCGACCCTGCATAAGGATTTTTTCGAGATACTTGACCACGCAAAAAAGCAAAATATGAACGTGGGCCTTACCACCAACGGGGGAGGTCTCGGTTCCGAAACAGGCCGGCGGCTCCTTGACTATGACCTCTACCAGCTTGATATTTCACTCCAGACACCCGATGCCCGGTCGTTCGCCTACAGGAAGGCCGGAGCGAGGACCTTTGAATCCTACCTTGAAGGTATACTCGAGTTCTTCCGCGCATATCATGCGAAACACAGGGATACCGTATTTAAATTCCGCTTTCTTAATACCCGTTTCAGGAAAAAAACAATGGAGAAAAGGATCGGCGAGGTAGATGTCATCTCCTCGGCTGAAGAACTGAGGAAGACATTTGCTTTCTGGTCCGTGCGTATTTATGAACTGTTGGGAGTTGCACAGGAAGACCGTAATGCGGCAATGCGAGGCATCGAAAACCTTGTGTCCTACAAATGGAATGTGGTAGAGATATACCCGAATATTTTTTTTGAAACATATGTGCTGGATGACTGGGGACATGCATTTAATGATGAAACAATACGTGAAGCCTGGGGAGGGTACTGTTTCGGGATGCGCGACCACTTTGGCATTCTCTATAACGGCGATATAGTGCTCTGCTGCATGGACTTTGACGGCAATACGAAAGTGGGAAACCTTTATGACTCATCGCTGGAAGCTGTACTTTCATCTGACAGACTGGGTAAAATCATTAAAGGGTTCAAGCACTACAGGGTTGAGCACCCCTATTGCAGAAGGTGCCTGGGGAGCACGAACCTGGCATCGTGGCTGGTAAAACCTGTAGCTTCTGTTGTCGGGCTGAAGGTTTTGAAACCGTTTTTCTACAAACACACCAGGTTGATTAAAAGTAAATGAGTATATGGGTAAATACTCATAATGCAAGTTATTTATTCGCGAACCCTATGGACATAATGCATTGCGCAGCGAATCAATGTCCGTAACCGGCTGTATGAGCTTCCAGCCGGCATCGGGATCATATTCTTTATAAAGGGTCTTATCCGCAGCAAAGTCAGCAATGGCTATCTTGTGAGCCAGATGGTTTCCGCAATCTATTTCATATGTCAGCACGGTATGGGTATAATCGGCGTACACATATTTGGCCCTGATATTCCCCCTGTTTCTTGCTTCCTCAATACGAACATTCTTTGCATCTTCACTTTTTGGAAATACAACGGCAGATACTGTAAGAAATTGCCGGTTGGCATAACGCAAGCTCTGGTTATCGTAATAATAATCATTGAGACTGTTGGAATAGTAAGGAACCAATTTAATACCCCGTACTGAATATAATGAATTCTTCACATCTCTATAATAGACATCTTTTACATCCATCATGGTGCAACTTGACAATAGCACTGCGCAAAAGAGAACAAAAAAATACTTCATTTGCAAGTTAAGTCCACCTCTCTGCTCGTCATTTTAATAATTTTTCCTGTCCAGGTATTTATGATTTTTGCAAAAAGATAAAGCTTGTCGGGCGTCGCACTGTAAGATCCAACGACGCAGTTCTTTACAGCATATTCAGTTCTCTGCAAATTGGTTGAATTCCTTGTCATGGTAATCAATCCGCCCTCTGATAATTTAAATAGACTGGAAAATTCCACCTGAACTATATTGTATCGGCAAACCTTGTTTAAATTACTGCTCATCAATTCGCCCATAAGCAACCCCGATTTCCCGGGAACCAGCGTTTGGGCATTTATAAAATTTGTTGCAAGAATTGTTGCGTTAGAACAATCTTCCGCCGAGCACATATCCCGACATAAGTCGCCGGCGATTGACTCAAAATAGCGTTGCAGATTTAATCCCGCTATTTGATCATCAATGTTGTTGTGGCAGGCAAGTTTAGTAAATGGATTTGTTGAGGCGCACCCGGCCAAAAAAAACAAAAAAAATGCGCCAAGTAAAAGGTTTGCCAATGAACGACGTCTGAAAAAAATCTTTAGATATCTCACTTGTATCACTTTCCGGGTACTATTACGTTATCGTCAAAAATATCAATAACTTTATAGCACAGTGCAACAACGGAGGTCAACAAAAGATATACTGCTTGTGCAGTACAGACACTACAGTGCAACTTTTCTGTTTCCAACCCGGAGTGGATGCTTTTAGGGGAACTAATATAAACTATTGCTTGAAAAAACCGTGAAGGAGGTATTCAGTTGAAGACTGTAATTGTTGCACTTTTTGTTTTAATGCTTAACGTGGCGTCATGTGCTCCCACTAAGGAGGCTGTGGTGCAGCCGATGCAGCAAAAACCGGCAAAGGTGGCAGTCGTGTTAGGGGCGGGGGCCTCAAGGGGGTTTGCCCATATAGGTGTGCTCAAGGTGCTTGAAGCGAACAATATACCAATTAATATGATAGTCGGTACAAGCGCTGGAAGTTTTGTCGGAAGCCTCTACGCATACGGCTACAATGCCTTCCAGCTTCAGGAGATCGCAATCCCCATGCAGAAGAGCGACATAGTTGATCTCGGCATTCCGGATAACGGATTCATTAAGGGGGAACTGCTTGGGGCGTATGTCAACAGGATGGTAAAGAACACCCCTATGGAGAAACTTCGGATACCTTTTTATGCTGTTGCCACTGATGTTCAAAACGGTCAGGAGGTCATATTCGGCAGTGGAAATACAGGCACTGCTGTTCGGGCCAGTTGCTCTATCCCTGGAATATTCAGACCGGTCAGGATAGGCGGCCGGATGTACGTTGACGGCGGCGTGGTAAGCCCAGTTGCTGTGGATGCGGCAAGAAAGATGGGCGCCGATGTAGTTATTGCTGTGGATATAGCATCCGATACCGGCAATACTTTGCCTGAGGGAACCATGGACACTATTCTTCAGTCTATCAATATAATGTACGCGAAGATTTCAAATGCACAGCTTTCCAGGGCTGATGTTGTTATAAGGCCAAAAGTGGGACTTATCGGTTCAGCCGACTTTGATAAACGCCATGAGGCAATTCTTGAAGGAGAGAAGGCCGCACTGGAATCTATGCCCCGGATAAGGGAAATTATAGCCAAGCTCAAGCAAGCAGGGAGGTTATAGAATTAAGGTGGAGAAGGTCTTCTTAAAGCGGACCAGCAGGGTACTGGCCGGTCATCTCTGGATTTTTTCAAATGAATTGGTATCGAGTCCCCGCCTGCACGAGCCGGGGAGCATCGTGGAAGTTTACGACAGTAAAGAGGCATTTATGGGCACAGGATATATTAATCCGAATTCCCTGATTGCGGTAAGGCTCCTTACAAGGCAAAGGGAGGAAATCAATGCCGATTTCTTCAGGAAAAGAATAGCCGACGCCCTGGCCTACAGGAAACGTTTTTTGCCTGAGGGAGATTCCGGCAGACTTGTTTATAGTGAGGGAGACTTTCTGCCCGGCCTGATCGTTGACAGGTATGCAGGCTGTCTTGTTGTGCAGCTTTTAACCGCCGGTATGGAGCGTCAGAGGGACCTTCTGCTGGGTTTGCTCGATGAAGTGCTGTCACCGGAAATGATTGTTCTGAAGAATGACAATCCAAACAGGACACTGGAGGGACTCCCCCTCGAAAAGATCATGGTAAGGGGTACCGCCGGCGCTGCCGTATCGATTACAGAGGGGGAGATCCATAGTGAAGTGGATCCGATGTCAGGGCAAAAGACAGGCTTCTTTCTTGACCAGAGGGAGAACAGGATTGCCTTCAGCCGGCTTGTCAGCGGCGGCAGGGGGTTGGATCTTTTCTGTTACTCCGGGACCTGGGGTTTACACCTTGCGAAGAGAGGGGCGCACGTTACTTTTGTGGACAGCTCCGAAGCTGCAATTAAGCGGACAAAGCATAATGCCGAATTGAACGGGCTTGCCGGGGATTGCGCATTTGTAAAGGCGGATGTATTTAATTTTCTGAAGAGAGAGGTTGATTCCGGCAATATGTATGATTTTATTGTGCTTGATCCCCCGGCTTTTGTTAAAAGCAAGGCAAAGCTAAAAGAGGGGCTGCGTGGCTACCGGGAGATAAATGCCATGGCCATGACCATTATCACTCAGAAAGGTCTCCTTGCCACATCGTCATGTTCGCACCACGTGGATAAGACGGCTTTTCTCGATATGCTTCAGCATGCGGCAAAGGATGCCGGCAGGAATGTCAGGGTCCTGGAAATGCGCTCTCAGGGGCGGGACCATCCTGTCTTGCTGTCGATGCCTGAGACGGAATATCTGAAGTGCGCTTTCCTTGCGTTATAGCGCTTAGTTTTATAAATAGTTTTTTTATATAACGCGACGAACGCTATAACGCTATAACGCGATTATCTCGTACTCCCTGTTGCCGAGCCCGAGCCGTTCAGCTTCTTCAACCTGGATGGTGTAGGGTTTCCCGTGGAGCCTGAACAGGATGTCCTCGCCGTCCCTTATCTGTGCGCTCTCGGCAAGTGACGACGGAAGCGGTTTTGCTTTAAGCAGCATATCAATGGATGCCTGCTCAATTGATACAATATCGTCCGACAATAGGATGCCGAGGTCTTGTATCACCGGCACCTCTGCAGCAGGCATGCAATCGCATTCGGGCTGGATCTCGGTGAGGAAGTTTATATACATGACTTTTTTAGGCTGAAATGTTCCAAGCACCGCTTTCGTGGCCTCAACAAGTGATTTCATGAAGAGCTGATCATCGCCCGGGAGCGTCAATCCGCCTTCGGGGCATACCCGCGTGCATCTGCCGCATCTCCAGCACCGCTCGTCATTGTAACTGAATGTATTATCTTTAAAAGCAATGCATTCAAGCGGGCAGACCTCTTCGCACTGGAAGCATAGGGTACACTTATCTCCGTCCCATACAAGCTTTCCTTCCCCGATGGTGTGCATTGCACCCCGTCCGCATTTCCAGCCGCAGTGACGATGGCTGCTGCTGATGGCTCCCATGGCGATATTCTTGATGGCCCCGGCATAACCCGCATTTATATGCCCCTTCACGTGACTGCACACGACCATAGCGGGGACATCATGAATAAGGGAAGCAACGGCAATCTCCCCGAGTATTTCTCCTGCCTTGACCATAATGTTATCGTTTCCGTAAAGCCCGTCGGCTATGACCACAGGAGCGCCGACCGAGAGGTGATTAAGGCCGTTGATGTTAGCTACTTCAAGGTAATCCAGACCTTTTATCCTTACGGTATCGGTAACGAAAGGCTTGGCCCCTGCTGATTTGAGCGAGTCCACCACCTTTCTGAGAAACACCGGCCTGACAATCCGGTGAGCGCCCTGCGAACCGAAATGTGTCTTGACCGCAACCCATTCATCAGTTCCGAAGTATCCCGACAGCGGCGCCTCATCAAGCAGCCGTTGCAGTTTTCCAGGCATGCTATCTTCGTAACGCCATTTTTCCACCCTCGCGGAAGCAAAAAAAACTTTTGACATAGTATCACCCCTCGATTGTGCCTGCTGCTTACTCTTGTTTAGTGGCCGACCATAAATTATGATTCAAGCAAGTTGTCATTCCCCTCCGCCCAGGCGGAGGAGGATGACTATATACGAGTTTATAAACAGACTATATTTGCATATTATATAACAGAGCAATCAAAAGTGCGCATATGCCGGATTGTATCATCACAAATCTATTCCAAACTGATTGTTGCATCATTTAAAAAAATGTTCATCTGGCAACACCAACTACGTCATTCCCGCAGTATTTTAGCGGGAATCCAGGTTTTCTAGATGAATGCCAGATAGTTTTTTCCTGGATTCCCGCTAAAATACTGCGGGAATGACGCAAGCTTATTATAGATTTATAAAAAGATTACACCCTGTGCTCTTGGCACAGGGAACCTTACGCCGTCGGGGTGCAGGGCGTCTGAGCGTAGCGAAGACCCTTGCCGGTCCACAGGGTCAACGCCCTGTGGTGCCGCCCAACGAGCGCAAGCGAGTTTATTTACTAGATTAGATTTTTATTGCATGCTGGCGGCGAGTTATCTAATATGCGGGATGATCGATCTGAATATATTGTATAATTACCGTAATGGTCCGTTATTGTTTTTTTCTTGTCTTTATTCTTGTTTTTAGCCCGGGCATGTCGCTGGCCGGTGACGGACAATCAAAGGACGCCGAAAGAGTTGGAAACGAAATGAGCGTGGAGCCTAAGGACCAGCCCATAGCTGTTGATGTTTCTACCCTCATGACCCTGCCGGAAGTTCTCCCGCGAATCTCAGGCAAGAGGATTGTGTATGTGGGAGAATACCATGACCGCTTTTCGAATCATGCCGTGCAACTGGAGGTCATAAGGGCCCTGCACCGGAAAAATAAAAAAATAGCTATTGGTATGGAGATGTTTCAGAGGCCTTTCCAGAAGGTTTTGGATGATTACATAGCCGGAGTAATTGACGAAAGGGCCATGCTCAAAGGCACGGAATATTTTAAGCGGTGGGGTTTCGATTATAACCTCTACAGGCCGGTGTTGACTTATGCGAGAGAGGAAAAAATCCCGGTAATCGCGCTTAACATACGGACTGAAATTATTGATAGGGTCTCGAAGGCAGGTATCGATTCACTTTCTGAAGAGGAAAAGAAAGAAATACCTCCGCAAATGGACTTTTCTGATGAGGACTACAAAAAACGGCTGCTCGAGGTTTTCAAAGAGCACCAGGGTGTTAAGGAGATGGACTTTGCCTTTTTTTATCAGGCGCAAATTCTCTGGGATGAGGCCATGTCGCAAGCTGTTGATGCTTTTGTGAAGAACGGGCCTGATTTTCAGAAAGACGGCCAGGTGGTTGTTATTGCCGGAAGCGGACATCTCACCTTCGGTTCAGGGATTCCGAAGAGGACGTTTCGAAGAAACGGCCTGGACTATGCCATTATTCTGAATGACTTTGATATACAAAAGGACATAGCGGATTACATTATCTATCCCGAGTCAATTGAGGGCGTGACCGCTCCTAAAATGATGGCTGCGGTGAAGGACATCCAGGGGAAGCTCACCATTACGGATTTCCCTGAAGGGAGCATTTCAGAAAAGGCCGGGCTCAAAGAGGGTGATGTCATTCTATCAATCGACGGTGTCCCGGTTGCAACTGTTGACGATATAAGGATAGGACTTCTCTATAAAAAGAAGGGCGATCTGCTGAAGGTGAAGATACGCAGGAGGCTCTTTCTGCTGGGTGACACTGATAAAGAATTTACTTTTATACTGTAAAAACTTGAAGGTGAGAAGATGTGAAGTTGCGAAGGTGAGCGAGCCACCTATCAAGTGTTCACACCTTCACAAGTGCTCATCTTCTCACCTTCGGTGCTAACGACTATGACCTATCACCTGTCACCTGCATTATTTATAGCTCAATTCCCTTATATAGGACTGTTCGCGCTTCTTATCCTGGGCGGCATGGGCCTGCCGTTTCCTGAAGACGCCACGCTTGTCCTTTGCGGTTTTCTTATCTCTACTGCGGTGGTCAAACCCGTCCCTGCCTTGCTGGTCGTCTATGTCGGTTTGCTTATATCCGACTTCTTTATTTTTCTTGTCGGGAATAAATACGGCAGCGCGGTCATCAACCATCCGGTATTTCATAAATTCATATCTTCGCAACGGCTTAAGTTTATGGAGGACCAATTTGCCAGAAAAGGTATCTGGCTGATTATTGCCGGAAGACATCTGGCAGTACTGAGGGCCCAGATCTTCCTTGCCGCAGGCGTAATGAAAATGTCACCGTTGAAGTTTTTTATCGCCGATGCCGGTTCAGCCGTTATCACCATGACACTTATGATCGGGGCAGGCTATGCCGGGGGCAACAGCCTCGAAATTATCAAAAAGGACATGACACAGGTAGGCCATGCAGTCATCTTGTTGTTGACGACTGCTCTGGCAGTCTACCTGGGGTACCGCTATTTCAGGGACCTGCGCAAGTGAGGGCGAAGCAGCCTGGCTATTTCCTCTCTTCGAAGTTTTTAATGAACTGTGCCAGTTGCACTCCAAGATAGACGCATTTTATATCATTCATGCAGTCATCTGCATCTTTCTTTTCGAGATGGGTTGTCAGTTCATTGGCGCCCTTGCGAAGTTTCAAAATCCAGGCGTTTTTGTCAGCGTCAAAGTTCAGTCCCAATGATAAGCCGTGTTTTGTTATCTCCGGGTACATGGCGAGTACCTTGTCCTCCAAAGCGACTTGTGTGTAGCCCATAATGTCTCCTCCTAAAAATCAGGTTATAGGTAATAGGTCATGGGTCATAGGTAATAGTTAAAAAGGAAAAATACTCTTTCTGTTTTTTGGTTCCATAACCCATGACCCATAACCTATTACCTGATTTCTTATTACCCATTACCTATAACCTATTATCTTTTTGCTTTGTTGTCAAGATGGTTTTCTCTCTGATAGAATGAAAGTGGAGGGTGCAATCGCTGCTATTTACGGAAA
This sequence comes from Nitrospirota bacterium, assembly GCA_963830245.1. Classification (GTDB taxonomy): domain Bacteria; phylum Nitrospirota; class Thermodesulfovibrionia; order Thermodesulfovibrionales; family Dissulfurispiraceae; genus JADFXI01. The sequence continues at coordinate 33,246 of CAWHNC010000078.1, read as the reverse complement.
CATAACGGGTTTAAAGAAACATTTCCTCTCTTCCCTTGAAAGGATTTACCGCAGGAAAATACCAGCCGGCACTTTAATTACGCCTGAGCTGGCCCGATATCTTGGGTCACTTTCTCATGACCTGGGCAGACAAATAGGCATTATTGCTGCGCGGAACGGTTCGATAACACATGTCATTGTCGGCGACGCGAACAGCGTTTTTATCCCTGAACTCGATGCATATCCGGTTGGAAGGAAGGCGCTGAGAGGTCTTCGATATATCCATACACACCTCAAGGATGAACCGTTGAACAATGAGGACCTGTCAGACCTTGCCCTTCTCAGATTCGATATGATAGCAGCAATAAGCATTAAGGACAGCTTCCCTCATACAATCTATGCGGCCTATCTTATGCCTTATGGTTCTCAAAAAAAATACGAAACAATAACAGAGGACTTTTATCGGTTTGACCTCGATTTCAACAGTTTCGTCCATTCCCTTGAAGATGAAATGGACAGGTCCAGGTTAATAGACCAAAAAGATCAGCGGGAGCAAACCATCCTGGTAAGCGCATCGACGGGGCCACGTTACGGGATGGAAGATTCCATGGAGGAATTAAAGGAGCTGGCCCAATCCAGTGATTTGGCCGTACTGGATACAGTTATACAGCGGCTGAAAGTGGTCAACCCTAAATACCTGCTTGGCGAGGGGAAACTCAGGGAAATTGTCATTAATGCCATGGATAAAGGGGCCACATTGCTTGTCTTCGATCAGGACCTTGCCCCTTCACAGATACGGGCGATAGCGGACACGACGGAGCTTAAGGTCATAGACAGATCTCAGCTTATACTCGATATTTTTGCAAGAAGGGCGCACAGCCGTGACGGTAAAGCACAGGTCGAGCTTGCACAGCTCAAATACATGCTGCCGCGGCTGACCGGCAAGGGGACGGCCATGTCCAGGCTGATGGGAGGCATAGGCGGCAGGGGACCGGGAGAAATGAAGCTCGAAATAGACAGGCGGCGCATACGTGACAGGATTGCGAGACTTGAAAAGGAACTGAAGATACTCAGCGAGGCACGGAGGCAGCGCAAGCAGAGAAGGGTTGGCAACAGGGTCCCCATTGTTTCGATAATAGGGTACACCAACGCCGGCAAGTCGACGCTGTTGAATACGTTGACCCGGAGTTCCACTAATGTTGAGGACAAGATGTTCGCCACGCTTGATACTGCAAGCAGGAGGCTGAGGTTCCCCCGGGAGAGGGAGATCATTATAACGGACACGGTTGGGTTCATCAGGGACCTCCCCAGAGACCTGCTAGCCGCTTTTAAGGCAACGCTCGAAGAGCTTGAAGATGCGGACCTTCTTATTCATCTCGTCGATATGTCCAGCCCCCGCCATGAACAGCAGATCGCTTCAGTCGAACACATTTTGAAGGACCTCAATCTGGACGGCAAGCCCAGACTGCTTGTTCTCAATAAACTCGATCAGGTGGCCAAAGATGAAGCTGTATACATAGAGGCGCGGTATAATACGTTTGCAGTGTCTGCAAAGCAGCCTGAAACGCTGGCCCCATTATTAAAGGCGGTTGAGCAGAGCATCTGGGAATCGAATGCTCGGTTACTGACGTAGGAAGACAGGAGAAGGGGAACACTTGTTTTAGCGACGCGCTACGGCCATCTAATGTATAATAATGACTGTGGAATTTACGCCTAAATGGATAGCCTGGGAGATCACCAGGCGCTGCAATCTTAAATGTGTTCATTGCCGGTCGTCATCGGAAATGGAGATCAAGGGGCATGAAGATTTTCCCACTGCGGAGGCTTACCGGGTACTGGATGACGTCGCAGCTTATGCAAAGCCTGTGGTGGTGCTGTCCGGAGGGGAGCCCCTTATAAGAAAAGATGTATTTGATATAGCCCGCTATGGAAGCGACAGAGGGCTCAGAATGTGTCTTGCAACCAACGGCACCCTTGTTTCCGATGAAATATGCGGAAAAATAAAATCCTCAGACATCAGGATCGTATCCATGAGCCTTGACGGTTCGACTGCCGCAGTGCATGACGACTTCAGGAATGAAAAGGGAGCGTTTGACGGAACAATAAATGCGGCAAAGCTCTTTAAGAAAAACGGCATTGAATTCATTATTAATTCATCTTTTACTGAACGCAATCAGGAAGAGATTCCCAAAATTTACAAGCTCGCAAAGGAACTTGGCGCCACTGCCTGGTACATGTTTATGATTGTGCCTACTGGCAGGGGTGAGGATATCATGGCCGAGCTAATATCAAAAGAAGATTACGAAAAAATCCTTGACTGGCATTTCCATATGGAAAAGGATGAGCATGATCTGCTGGTACGTCCTACATGTGCTCCGCACTACTACAGGGTTATACTTCAGAAATCGAAGGAAGAGGGCGGAGCAGGGTTTGAGCGGCGCACGCTTAAATTTTCGACGGGCGGCGCCAAGGGGTGCCTGGCTGGACAGCTCATATGCCTTATTGACGTAGATGGAAACGTTTTGCCCTGTAGTTACTTCCCGAAACCGGCAGGGAACATAAGAGAGCGGTCTTTCAGGGACATTTGGGAGAATTCCGAACTGTTCAGGGAATTGAGGGATTTTAAGAAATACAAGGGAAAGTGCGGTTCCTGCGAGTACATAAACGTATGCGGGGGATGCAGGGCGCGGGCTTATTCTATTCACGGTGACTACCTTGCCGAAGAGCCGTTTTGCACTTATGTGCCGCTAAAAATGAAAAAGGTTAAGGCTGAGGTTGAGGTTAAGAAAAGAGGAAGTTTATGAACGACACATTTTTGAAGGTGTGCAGGGGCGAAAAGACGGACTATACCCCTGTGTGGCTCATGAGACAGGCAGGGAGGTATCTCCCCGAATATCAAAAAGTGCGGTCAAAGGTTGACTTCCTGACTCTCTGCAAGACACCTGAACTCGCAGCTGAAGTGACTATCCAGCCTGTGGACATCCTGAAGGTCGATGTTGCCATACTTTTTTCGGATATTCTTATCCCGATTGAGCCGATGGGCATGAAACTCGAATTTTCGGAATCAAAGGGTCCTGTATTGCATGACCCTGTGCGTGACGCAAAGGCCGTCTCGCGGCTGAGGAATATTGAGGCCGGGGCGGACGTGCCCTTTGTTGCCGATGCTATAAAAATTCTCACAGGTACACTGGGAGTTCCCCTGATCGGATTTTCCGGCGCGCCATTCACACTTGCCACCTACATGATAGAAGGCGGCAGTTCGAAGAATTTTATTAATACGAAGAAAATGATGTACCTGGCGCCTGAACTGTTTGAGTCTCTGATGAAAAAAATTACGGCCACTGTGATCAACTACCTTCAGGCGCAGATAGATGCCGGGGTCCATGCTGTACAGGTCTTCGATTCCTGGGCCGGCATCCTGTCCCCTGTTGATTTTGAGCGTTTTGCTTTGCCCTATGTGCAGCAGATTATCGCGACATTCAAGGGGAAGGTCCCGGTTATTTACTTTGCCTTTAACGGGAGCGGCATGCTTAATAGCATTAAAGATTCCGGGGCTGACGTACTTGGACTTGACTGGAGGACCGATATCAGAGACGCGGTTGTCACACTGGGCGATAATGTGTCAGTCCAGGGCAACCTCGACCCCTGCGTACTTTTTGGGACTAAGGAACTGATACGGGACAGGGTAGCACTGATACTGGGCAGGGCGCGTGGAGCAAAGGGCCACATTTTTAATCTCGGCCACGGCATACTTCCGGAGACGCCGGTGGACAATGCAGTGGCGATGGTGGACGCAGTGCATGAACTGAGCAGCCGCGGGATATAGACCTTAACCCTTTTCGGATTCATTTAACCTGCTGGAGCGCAATCTCTTCTTTTCAGACACCTTTGACTTATCGGCGAGCATTTTTTCTTTTGCTCTCCTGGAACGTTTTCTTTTCTGGCGGCGTATTTTTTCTATCCTCTTTATCTCTTCGCTTTCTGCCCCCTTTACCAGTTGCTCGATCTTGCCGATAAGAAGCGCACGTGCGAGATACCGGTTCAGGGTCTGCGACCTTTCCTGCTGGCACTTGACCTCTATGCCTGTCGGCAGGTGTTTGAGGTAAACGCATGTCGAAGTCTTGTTGACATGCTGCCCGCCCTTGCCGCCAGAGCGGATAAAGGATTCCTGGATGTCCTCTTCCCGTACATTCAAAGCTTCCATTTTCGCCCTCAGGGCCTTTTCTTTTGTCTCGCTGACTGAAAATATTCTCACGTGGTCCTCCCCCAACAGCAGTATTATTATAAAGCAATTATAAATTTCAGACACTTTTCGTATTGCATTAATGACCGGCTGTAATTTATCATTACTACTGTTATGCGAACCTGGGCACTTTCTTTGGCCATCATCTTCATCACGGCATCGCTTTCGGCTGCAGCCAACACCAAAGGATACGTCTATGATCAAGATACTACAGTTGTAGGCACTGTCATGGCCGGTTCAGTTGAGAACGATAATGAGTCACTGATAGAGCTGGCCCGGAAATTCGACCTCGGCTACAATGAAATAGTGGATGCGAACCCCGGCATCGATCCCTTTGTCCCCGGAGCAGGCAAGGCCGTCATTATTCCCTCATCATGGATATTACCGGATATTAAAGTCTATGACGGTATTGTTATCAATATTTCGGAATTAAGACTGTACTACTTCTTCAATCAGGGCGGTAAGCGGCGCCTTGTGACTTTCCCTATAGGCATCGGAGATGAAGGCAGCGACACGCCCCTGGGTTCATTCAGGGTTGTAGAGAAAATTACTAATCCGGCCTGGCATGTGCCGGCGTCAATTAAAAAGGAAAAACCTGAATTGCCTTCAGTTGTACCCCCGGGTCCCGATAACCCCCTTGGCTCCCATGCCTTGCGTCTTTCCGTTACAAGCATTCTCATTCATGGTACGGACAAACCTTGGGGTATCGGAAGGAGGTCAAGTCACGGTTGCCTGAGGCTCTTCCCTGAAGACATCCCTGAACTTTTCAGGATGGTGGCCAACGATACGCTGGTCACGATTGTACGCCAGCCGGTGAAAATAGGTATAAGTAAAGGGAAAGTATATATAGAACTGCATAAGGACGACAGCATAAACTACGAGGCCAGTTTAAAAATGTCAATCTCGCTGTTGGTGAAGGACCATCTTCTTGGCCAAGTCAGTTCCGTCAGACTATTTAAGGCACTAAGCGAAAAGAGAGGGTTCCCGGTTGAGATCTCACAGGCGGATGTTGAATGCGGTACTCCCGCAGGTAACCCTCATCAGGATAGTATGCCCGTTAAAAATCAACTTCTCTCACTGTAATGAGAATTATATGATTGATATATTGATTGTAGATGATCATGCGGTTGTGCGTGCCGGACTGAGACAAATTATTTCCGGCGTCTCCGGTATGGCTGTTGCGGACGAAGCCGGTGATGCCGGCGAAGCTCTTTCCAAAATAAAGAAAAATGTATATTCGGTGGTAGTCCTGGATATCTCCATGCCGGGTAAAAGCGGTCTCGATGTTTTAAAGGAAATAAGAGATTCCTACCCCAAACTTCCTGTTCTGATGCTGAGTATGTACCCTGAAGACCAGTATGCTGTGCGGGCCCTGAGATCTGGAGCGTCAGGATACATGACAAAGGACAGTGCGCCTGAAGAACTCGTGACGGCAATACGTACTGTGGCTGCAGGCAGGAAATATATAAGCTCAGATCTTGCAGAAAGACTCGCCTACAATCTGGATGTCGACGTGAAAAAGGAGCCGCATGAAATACTCTCGGACAGAGAGTATCAGGTATTGTGCATGATCGCTTCGGGTAAGACGATAAGCGAAATTGCGGACCAGCTTTCTCTGAGCGTCAAGACAATAAGCACATACAGGAGCCGCATTCTTGAAAAAATGCAGCTCAAGAATAATGCTGAAATGACCAATTACGCCATCAGAAACCACCTGATTGACTAAATGCTCCAGTTCATACAACGAAGATCGGGATATAGCCGAGGGGTACAAGCCCGGTACAAGCAGCAAATAAAGGAACTCTTCATTTGAAAGCGTCTCTGAGAATTCTGTACCTTGAAGATGAATTGCTCGACGCCGAACTCGTCCAATCGGCCCTCGATGAAGAGGGCATCGCCTGTAAAATGTTCCGGGTAGAAACACGCGATGACTTTATCGGGGCTATAGATGCCGGCGGATTTGATATAATCTTTGCCGACTATTCCCTGCCCGGCTTTAATGGGCTTTCCGCGCTTGCTATCGCAAAAGAACGATGTCCCGCCATCCCGTTTATTTTCATCTCGGGCACGATGGGAGAAGAACTGGCCATTGAAACTCTCAAGAGCGGAGCTACGGATTATGTTTTGAAAGACAGGATCTCGAGCCTTGCGCCTTCAGTGCTCAGGGCTTTGGAAGAGGCAACTGAGAAGCTGGAGCGCAGTAAGGCGGTCAATGAACTTAAGACATCTCACAACCAATTGCGGAACCTTGCCGCCCATCTGCAATCAGCCAGGGAAGAAGAAAGGACCAGGATTGCCCGTGAAATACATGATGAACTGGGGCAGACACTGACTGCTTTAAAAATGGACTTGTCGGTTATGGACAAGAAGGTTGGGACGAATCAGGGGATTGAAACAATTGCGGAACTGATAAGAGCTGATTTGAAGCTTGTTGATGAGACTATAAAGACAGTGAGAAGGCTCTGCACCGAGTTGAGGCCGTCGGTATTGGACCATCTTGGTCTTGGGGCGGCAATCGAGTGGCAGATCCAGGAATTCCAGAAGAGAAGCGGAATAGAATGCACAGTCAATCTGGTCCCCTATGATATTGTTGTTGACGGGAATCATTCTATCGCTCTTTTCAGGATCCTTCAAGAGTCACTAAGCAATGTGCTTCGGCATTCACAGGCGACGAAGGTCACGGCGACGTTGAATGACCGGGGCAGCAGTATAATGCTGGAGATTGCCGACAATGGCATCGGGATTGCAGAGGAGCAGCTGTCAAAGGCCAATTCCTTCGGCCTGCTGGGGATGCGGGAGCGTGTCCAGATTTGCAATGGGGAAATGAAGATAACCGGCTGTCCGGATGGCGGCACCAGGATAACTGTCATAATTCCAAAAGATGGAAAGAAATATTTTGGTAACTGACTGAATATATAAACGGGGTATCGGACTCGAAGGCAATCGCTCTTCAATTTTACAAATGCATAGACGACTGACGATTCAAACTATAATTCTGATCATAATTGTATTGTCCGTGATTAGTGCCGGCGCGTGGTTGCTTAGCGCCAAAGGCGGCAAAGGACTGATTTTCCTCACGGAGGCGGTTAAACGGGGCGACCTTGAGGCTACTTTCAGCGCAACCGGCTCGGTAGAGCCGGTTGCAGTAGTGGATGTGGGGGCCCAGGTTTCCGGCATTATCAGCAGCTTCGGTAAGGACAAATATGGGAAAATGATCGATTACGCTTCGCCTGTTGAACCTGGTACGGTTTTAGCGAGGATTGATGATTCTCTTTATTCCGCCGCTGCAGAAGCTGTCAGGGCCCAGTTGCAGCAGGCCATGGCCAACAAGATCAGCGCCGGGGCCAATGTCCTTCAGATGAAGGCGCAATTGCTCCTTGCCCAACTGAACTGGGACAGGGCGCAGAAGCTCGGCCCATCAGATGCGCTGGCTAAAAGCACTTATGACCAGTACCATGCAACTTACGAGGCTGCCAGGGCCAACCTGGCAGCCTCTGAGTCAGCAGTGGAATCAACCAAGGCTGCAGTGGCGCTTGCGAAGGCCAACCTCGACACTGCCCGGGTGAATCTGGGTTACTGTACCATCAAGTCTCCGGTCAGGGGTGTGATTGTTGACCGGCGGGTAAATATCGGCCAGACGGTTGTGTCGAGTATGAGTGCCGCCAGCCTGTTCCTCATAGCGAGAGACTTAAAGCATATTCAGATCTGGGTCTCGGTCAATGAAGCCGATATCGGCAAAATTTCTGCAGGTCAGCCGGTGGCTATTACTGTGGATGCGTTTCCTAACAGGGCATTCCATGGCAAGGTCGGCAAAATCAGATTCAACGCTACTATGACTCAGAATGTTGTCACTTATACTGTTGAGGTCAATACTGAAAACGACGACGGCAAGCTGTTGCCTTACATGACCGCGAATGCAAAGTTCAAGATCGGCCGCAGGGACGGCGTGTTGTTGGTCCCAAATGCAGCATTGCGCTGGTCCCCCCTGCCAACCCGGATATCGCCGGAAGCCAGGGTTAAGTCTCGCGGTCATGCCGGACAATCGGGTCCGGACAGGGAGGGCGGAGCGCATGGCGATGGAGGGACCGCACAGGTTCGAGGGACACTCTGGGTAGAACAAGGCAAGTTTGTCCGGCCTGTCCATGTTAAGGTTGGGGTGACTGACGGCATAGTAACTGAAGTCGAAGGCAGGGATTTGGCCGAAGGCCTGCAGGTAGTTGTCGGAGAAACTACGGCGGAAAACAAAGTAAGTCCCGGGTCATAGCAGAATCAGTTTGCAACCTTGATTGTATTCGGTAGTAGTAACCTTTATCCTTTCTCTGACGACTGAATTAATGCATGCCTGAAATATACATACACCGGAGGTTGGAAAGTCTCTGAACCATTCTGTTAAATTATACAAATGCGAATACGACTAACAATGCGAAACATTATTCCCATAGCAGTTATACTGTTCGTGATCAGTGCGGGCGCCTGGTGGCTTCGTTCCGGAGGGGACAAAGGACCGATTTTACGAACTGTGGCGGTTAAACGGGGCGACCTTGAGGCCACTATCAGCGCAACGGGCACGGTAGAGCCGGTGGTAGTAGTGGATGTAGGAGCCCAGGTTTCAGGCATTATCAGCAGCTTCGGCAAAGACAAATATGGGAAGATGATCGATTACCGATCGCCTGTTGAACCGGGCACGGTATTGGCGAGAATTGATGATTCTCTTTATTCCGCTGCAGTAGAAGCCGCCAAAGCCCAGTTGCAGCAGGCCATGGCCAACAAGATCAGTGCCGATGCCAATGTCCTTCAGATGAAGGCGCAATTGCTCCTTGCCCAACTGAACTGGGACAGGGCGCAGAAGCTCGGCCCATCCGATGCTCTGGCGAAAAGCACTTATGACCAGTACCATGCAACTTACGAGGTTGCCAGGGCTAACCTGGCAGCTGCTGAAGCAGCAGTGGAGCAAACCAAGGCGGCAGTGGCTCAGGCGAAAGCCAACCTCGACACTGCCCGGGTGAATCTGGGTTACTGTACCATCAAGTCGCCGGTCAGAGGTATCATTGTTGACCGGCAGGTAAATATCGGCCAGACTGTTGTGTCGACTATGAGTGCCACCAGCCTGTTCCTCATTGCGACAGACTTAAAGAACATTCAGGTTTGGCTCTCGGTCAATGAAGCCGATATCGGCAGCATTTCGGCAGGTCAGCAGGTAACTTTTAGTGTAGATGCGTTTCCTAACAGGGTATTCCATGGCAAGGTCGACAAAATCAGACTCAACGCTACTATGGTGCAGAATGTTGTCAGTTATACTGTTGTGGTCGATACTGAAAACGAAGACGGCAAGCTGTTACCCTACCTGACTGCAAATGCAAAGTTCCTGATCGGCCGCAGGGACGGCGTGCTGTTAGTTCCCAATGCAGCATTGCGCTGGTCCCCCCTGACAACCCGGATATCGCCGGAAGCCAGGGACAAGTCTCGAGGTCATGCCGGACAATCGGGTCCGGACGGGGAAGGCGGAGCGCATGGCGGTGGAGGGGCTCAACAGGTTCGAGGGACACTCTGGGTAGAACAAGGCAAGTTTGTCCGGCCTGTCCATGTTAACGTTGGGATGACTGACGGTGTAGTGACTCAAGTCGAAGGCAGGGATTTGGCCGAAGGCCTGCAGGTCGTTGCCGGAGAAACTACGGCGGAAGGCAAGGGAAGTCCGGCCGGGCCTGGGACGGAGCAGAATCCGTTCACGCCCCAAATGGGCAGGGGAAGGCACTGAGAGTGTTATGGATTTGATCGAATTGCATGATATTCGCAAGACTTATAACCTTGGTGAAGTGGATGTCCCGGTGCTTATGGGAGTGTCATTGAACGTAACACGCGGCGAATTCGTGGCGCTGATGGGGACCAGCGGCTCCGGCAAAAGCACTCTGATGAATATTGTCGGCTGCCTGGACCGCCCTACTGCCGGAGAGTACTGGTTTGACGGCAGGGAGATTTCGAGGTTTAGTGCAAGTGAACGGGCGAGGCTGCGAAACCGGATGATCGGCTTCGTTTTCCAAACCTTTAATCTTCTGCCCCGCACTACTGCGTTGGAGAACGTCATGATGCCCCTGATCTATGCAAAGGAGAACCTGACTGAGAATCAAAAGAAGCAGCGTGCTGCCGCGTTGCTCGAAAAAGTCGGATTGGCAGACCGCATTGATCACCTCCCGTCTCAGCTTTCAGGCGGCCAGCAGCAGCGGGTGGCTATCGCGCGGTCGCTTATTAACAACCCACAGGTGCTTCTTGCCGATGAGCCGACCGGTAACCTCGACTCGCGCACCAATGAAGAACTCTTGCAGATGTTCCAGCAGCTTAACAGCTCCGACGGCATCACTATTATCCTTGTTACCCACGATCCCGGCGTTGCTCAGCATGCAAGGCGGACCATTTACATCAAGGACGGACTGATAGAAAAAGGTACTGATATATGTGAACCCCGGGGTAATGTATGAACTGGTATGGTATCCTGAAAACTGCCCTGAATGCACTTCGACGGAATGTCATGCGGACATTGCTTACTACCCTTGGCATTGTCATAGGCGTAGCAGCGGTCATCACGATGACGGAGTTAGGCAACGGCGCGACCATATCTATCCAGCGCATCATGGCCAGCATGGGCGCCAATACCCTTGTAGTCATTCCGGGAGCCACCAGCGTCGGCGGCGTCAACATGGGTTTCGGCAGCATAATGACTTTGACTCCGCAGGACGCGGATGCGATCAAGAAAGAGGCCCCGTCTATCAGAAATGTGGCGCCGATAGTGCGTGCCCGGACACAGTTGGTATACGGCAACCGCAACTATGTTCCGACGTATCTTTACGGCACTACCCCTTCATTCCTTAACATTCGGGACTGGACGGAACTGGACAGTGGTGAACCATTCACCGACCATGATGTCCTCAACTTAAATAAAGTCTGCCTGGTCGGGCAGACAATCGTAAGACAGTTGTTTGGCGGAGAATCGCCTATCGGCAAGGAAATCCGGATCAGAAACGTGGCGTTCAAGGTCGTCGGCGTATTGCGCGCAAAGGGAGCGAATATGATGGGTATGGACCAGGACGATGTCCTGCTGGCGCCATGGACGACAATCAAATACAGGGTAGTGGCTACGTCTCTTTCAGCCGGCAATCAGAGCACTACTAACACGTCGAATGTCACCGAAGCCAATTCGCTTAGCCAGACATATCCCAATCTCCAGCAGAACCTCTACCCGGTCCCCTCTACCACAGAGCAGACCGACACGCCGCAGCAGATCCGGTTTACGACTGTTGACCAGATACTGACCGACGCCCGGTCCGCGATCCAGATTCCTTCTGCTATGCAGGAGATGACTGCGCTGCTTCGCGAGCGCCACCACATTCAGCCATCTGATCCGGATGATTTCACCGTGCGTGACATGACCGAGATTACCAAGGCGATGAGTTCGACTACGGAGTTGATAACCAAACTCCTGTTATGCGTTGCGATGATCTCGCTTATTGTCGGTGGTATCGGGATTATGAACATCATGCTCGTTTCGGTCACTGAAAGAACGCGCGAGATCGGCCTGCGCATGGCGGTCGGCGCGGCGCCGCCGGACATCCTGCGGCAGTTTTTGACTGAGGCTGTAATTCTGTGCTTGATTGGCGGCACTATGGGTATAATACTGGGACGCGGCGCTTCGCATATAGTAACGGCGGTGCTGCATTGGCCTACAGCGCCCTCGGTGGGTGCGATCGTGGTTTCAGTGGTCGTGTCGGCCAGCGTGGGTATAATTTTCGGTTTTTATCCGGCATGGAAAGCTTCGCGGCTTGATCCTATCGATGCTCTCAGGTATGAGTAAGATGAATGTGAACTCTGCGGCTGTACTGATCGCAGCCGGTCTGTCTGCGGTTATATTTAGCGGATGTATGGTCGGGCCGGAATATCACCCTCCGCAACCGACGGTGGCGCCTTCTGCATGGGAGGGGGTATCGGAGATTCCTGTTGTAAATGAACCATACGTGGTCACTGCGCAGACTGCCGATCTTACCCGGTGGTGGAGGCAGTTCAACGACCCAATATTGAATGAACTGGTTGAGGAGGCTGTTAAGGCTAACCTCGACCTGAAAATTGCGGAGACGAGTTTGCGCCAGGCCCGTGCCTTACGCGGCATAGCCCTTGGGGCCCTTTGGCCGTCTGTTGCCGCTTCAGTCAGTTACCAGCGATTGCACGATGCAGCCAACATGCCGGGCAATCGCACTGAGGACCTTTATCAGTCCGGGCTGGATGCTGTGTGGGAACTCGACCTTTTTGGCGGCTTTCGCCGCAACTTCGAAGCGGCAGGGGCAAACGTTCAGGCCGCAATCGAGAATATACGAGATGTCCAAGTCAGCCTTATTGCCGAAGTAGCTCTTGATTATATCCAGCTCCGCGGTTACCAGCAGCAGATTGTAATCGCTCAAAACAATCTTAAAGCCCAACAGCATACCGCCGATATTACCCGAAGACTAGACATTGCGGGTTTCGACAGTGCACTCGATGTTGCCGAGGCCGAATCGAATGTTGCTTCGACGGAATCCCAGATCCCGGTCTTTGAAACATCAGCACAGCAATCTATTTATGCTTTAAGTGTGCTGTTGGCGCAGCCGCCTGCGGCCTTGCTTGAGAAGTTGTCACCGGCCGGCATTATCCCCGGGATTCCCGCCAAAATCCCTGCCGGCCTGCCGTCTGAATTGCTGCGCCGCCGGCCCGACATCCGCCAGTCCGAGGCTCAGCTCCATGCCGCCACTGCCCAAATCGGTGTTGCTGTCGCGCAGTTATTTCCGTCTTTTTCGCTGACCGGCTCGGTGAACTGGCAAAGCAACATGCTTCGCACGTGGTGGACGAATGCAGGCCGCTCGTTCTCCTTCGGTCCTTCAGCGAATTGGCCGGTTTTTCAGGGCGGAGCTGCTATATCCAACGTGCGTTTACAGGAGGCCTTGCGTGACCAGTCATTCATCACTTACCAGAAAACAGTCCTTGCAGCGTTTCAGGATGTCGAGAATGCTTTGTTTGCATTTAAAAAGGAGCAAGAACACCGCAAGTCGCTCAGTGATGCTGTGCTCGCCAACCAAAAAGCTGTGGACTTGTCCCTGCAGCTTTTCACCGAGGGCCAAATCCAGTTTCTCAATGTTCTCGAAGCCCAGCTTTCGCTGTACACCTCACAAAACGCTTTAGTGCAAAGTGAGGATAATATCGCAACGGATCTTATCGCCATCTACAAAGCCCTGGGCGGCGGTTGGAACGACTCCGCTCTTAGTTCTCCGGATAATATCAACGCTCCAGACGCAGGACAGCAGCCGGGGGGAAGCAAGTAATAATGCTGAGAGTTATTTTGTTCCTAAAGCCGAAAACATTACTCCTATTCTTACTGCACCCCAATGTTTCGCCTCGACAAAAACAGGCATCGAAAAGTCGTTAATACATTCTCCCGTATCCCTTAAATAGGTCTGAATCAGAAAAGGCCTGGTATTTCTTGCCATTGTTATTCCGACTTTGTCGTTGTATATCCTCTTGTCCCTGCAGTTCAGAAAGTCATATTCATAGTTCCCGGTGGGTTGTTTTGAACACTTACTGTTATGAGTCGGTTCATATCCATTTTCGTCTATGAGGACAACCCAGACTGCGCCTTCGATTTCTGACAGTGCCTTATCGTAAAGCGGCCGCAGCTCTCTTTCAAAAAGGTCGTCGTAAGAGGTTTTATAACGCTTCGGATTACTCTTGGGGATTTCCCTGTAGTTTGTATCGAAAATATTTACTCCACTTCTGTAATATTCGACAAGTTTGTCCTGAAATATATTTCTGTATTCTTCCGTCTTGTTAATGATTTCCTGCACAGGCCCTTTCCCGACCATAAAAACCGACATCCCTTCCTGCATCTGTTCAGCACTGTTAAAAAGGTCCCAGGAGTATTTCTCTGATTCCTGCATCTGCCTGGATGTCTGTAAACACAATTTGTTTATCTCGGAAACCCTGTCGTTAACGTCCTGGTTTGATTTTGACAGGTTTTCGATTGCTTCAGTTATCCTGCCAAGCTGGGTGCTGTTATTTTCAAAGTCCGTCAGCATCCCCCCGAAATTCTGCGAGGCCTTTTCTACAGAGCCCTTTGCATGGACTGCATATCGGTCGATTTCCTTAATCTCTGTTAGAGTAGCAGACACCTGCTTTTCCATTTCATTTATGTTCCCGGATATCTCTTTTGTTGCAGTATTGACCCTTTCCGCAAGCCTTCTCACCTCATCCGCCACTACGGCAAAACCCCTGCCGTGCTCCCCAGCCCTCGCAGCTTCAATTGCCGCGTTCAATGCAAGCAGGTTTGTCTGATCGGATATGTCTTTTATTAAAGATACTATCTCTCCTATGCTTTGGGAGTTGGAGTTTAAAGCCGTGACTGTCATATCAAAATTTAATAAGCTCTCATTTATCTTGTTTACCTCACCCGCAACATATTCCAGTTCTTCCAGAGAAGATTTTGCTGTAAAGAGATTCTGAGATGTCGAAGCTGAAATAAGTTGTGCATTCCCCGCAATGTTGGATATCGCTGCGCCGGATGTAAGGCTTAAGTTTAATATCACATCTGCCAGCTCGCTCTGTTTTTTTGCACTTTCAGCCGTCTCTTTAATTTTTTTGGCAACATTTGCCGACTCATTGGCCACTTCCATAGCCTCGTTCAAATTGTCGGCTATCGCCTGTCTGGGCTTTTCCACAGCCTCATACAAGACTTCTGTCAATTCCTCATTCCTTCTGCCGGATGCGGCAAGTTCCTCTTTGGTTAACCGACCTTTTCGCTCTGAAATGCATTGGAAAAAAGTTGTCGCCTGATTGATCGGTTTTACAATCGACAAATAGATATATACTGCAGCAGCAACGGTTGCCGACATTGACAATAAATATAAGTACACATAAGCCCTCGTCTTTTGGTTAAAATAAAAGGATATGAAAATTAATGTCAGAATCAAAAAGAGGCAGGATGCGCAGACAATCAGTTTATCTGTAATTGCCCCAGCTTTCCCGTTTTTTTGAGTTGCACCCGATATAGCCATTTTTACCTCCCCCGATTATACTTCGTGTTTTAACACGTCAATTGGAAAAATTGTATGCAGGTCCGGACCGCCACACTAATAGTTTTCACCCGGCAATGCAGGGAAATCAAGGGCTGATGTGAATTCCTCGAGAAACTGAGGATGTTCCGAAAGTTCGAGTATTCCTGCTTGTTCGCTTACTATAGAAGCCCGTGTCCTATAATTACGGTCTAATAATGCCGATACTGCTCCGAGGCCGGCAGCGTTTTCAATGATTTTCACTTCTCCGGAAACGCAGCGGGCAGGCAGCATACCTATAGACACGGCGTTATGCCAGTCAAACCGTGCTCCGAATGCGCCCGTGAGTATCAAAAGGTCAATATGATCCACACCAGCGGCAGTTATCAGCAAGTTTATGCCGACCGCAAGCGCCGCTTTGGCAAGCTGAATTTGCCTTATATCATTTAAAGTAATTACTATCGACCGGCCGTTGACAGTTGCATCGGCCCGGACCAGTGTGAAGCTTCGCCCCACACCGCTGGAATCCGATTTTATGCCAGGCAGTGATTCATTTAGGCGGCCATTCTGCAATATGAGACCGGCCTTTCGCATTTCGGCAACCGCGTCAATAATGCCTGATCCGCAGATACCTTTTGGCATGGCTCCTTTTTCATGACCCAGTACGCTGCAGCTTACGGTAAAATCTGCGGGGTCAATCTTTATCCGATCAATAGCGCCGGAAACAGCCCTCATCCCTGAACTTATATGAGCGCCTTCCAAAGCCGGTCCGGTAGCGCAGCTTGTGGCCCAAAGTTGTCCGCGGCTGCTTATGACGACTTCTCCGTTTGTCCCTATGTCCACAATCATCGATATGCGGTCCCTGTCAAGGTCTAATCCCTGCGAGATTACTGCACTGACGGCGTCGCCTCCTACGAACCCTGATATTACCGGGAATACATGAATATTTGTAGACGAATGGACATCTATTTGCAGTTCCGACGCCTTCCAGTCAGTTGCCGACCGCGTCACAGGCCGGTAAGGAGAACGCCCAAGGCTTTGAGGATTTATGCCGCAAAACAGGTGCTGCATTGTTGTGTTGCCGACTACCGTAACTTCATCGATATCCGAACTATCCATATCCGCGTTCTTGAGACATTCACTGATGAGCCGGTTAAGTTCTGATGTAACAAGTTCCTTAAGAATATTTACACCGTCATTTTGAGAAGAGTAGGCTATTCTGCTTACCACATCTTCTCCGAACCTTCTCTGAGGATTGGCACAGCCTGCAGCAGCCAGTATCTTTCCGCTCCTCAGGTCACAGAGATAGCCGGCTATCGTAGTTGTGCCGATATCAACTGCGAAGCCGAGATTCCCGGGCCGCTCTCCCTGCAGGATTCGTGTGATTCCCTTTCCTCTATAATTTACGAGAGTAATGGAACTGCCGGGGTCCCACAAAACAGACAGGTCGGAGAGGACAGAGGAGTCCCCAAACCTGACGTCTTCAGGATTCATTAAATTGCCCTTCAAAGAAGTAATAAGATCTCTGCTCTTGTCTCCAGACGCAGGGCCGGCATGAACAGTTATACGCGTGACAATGGGATCTACCGAAAAATTTCCCTGCAGGTCTGTTTTGCCGAGACATTCCAGTGAATCATAGGCATCTTTTGGAACAGCAACCAGGACTCTACCTGTTATTTTAGCCTGGCAAGCCAACCTGATTCCGGAGTCACGATCGGACGCGGATAATAATTTGAGTTCAGTCTCGGTCATGGCTGAAACATTTTCGGGTGAACAAACCAGGACCCTGCATTTTCCGCAGAGTCCCTGTCCTCCGCAGTCTGAACGAACAGCCAGGCCTTTCGCAGCAAGAAGACTGATGATATCGCACTCCTCAGAACCCTGGCTATCCAGAACTATCGGTTCATTCCGGATCATACAGCGCCAAATATTATCACAACCCGGGCCTTTATGGTTGTTTCACAATTCACTTTAACAGGTGTCCTCCTGAAGGAGAAACATTTCTTCGGACACCGATGTCCCGGGGTGGACAATGATAAAATTTTTTTCCTCATATGGTCCGTGGATGATCCAGGTGAAATAGTCCAGACTGCCCTGAATCTCGTAATATTCTTTTTCGAGCACTGCACAGTTCTCCCTGGTTCTTTCCCGCAGATATTCAAGGTCGCCCACGCCTGTGTTGATAAGGGCGATATGCGTATAGTGCTTTAGTTCTTCCTGCATGCACCACATGGCATCTTCGATGCCATGTTTCGGGGCGTAATCGTCGTAAATAATGCCCAGCGGGTCTTTTTTAGCAGCTACCCACCCGGGTGTCAGGTAATAGGTCCCGGGTCTCGCTTTGAATATCTTATTGTAGGTCTCTAAAGACCCGAAAAAAAGCGCAATGCAGTCGTGGCACCTGGGGACTACCAGTTCATGGTGAGCGCACTTTACTCCTGTGATACCTTTTGAACAGAGGCCATAGGCCAGGGCCACTCTTTTTACATCCGGACCGATCAGGTCTATTTTTTCCTGAATCAGACCCGCCATTTTTTGGGGCGTCCGGTGGAGTCCCTGATCAAGGAAGTGAAACTGAACGGCCGCCCCGGCAGCGGCCGCTTCAAGTTCGCCTCTCATGACATCACAGGCTATTATGACTGTTTGATTATCCACTGATATCTTCAAGTACCCGGCCCTTAGTTTCCGGACCCAGTATAAGAACATTCAACGCCGCAATAGCGAAAGACGCTGCTCCCAAAGTGAATACAGCTTCCACGCCGTAACTGCTGATGATCGCCGGTATAACAGAAGGACCTATAAGTGCGCCGACTCTTCCCCACCCCGAGGCTGTGCCACACCCGGTAGCACGGGCCCTTGTAGGGAATAATTCCGGAGAATAAGCATAAAGGACCGACCACATACCGAAGAAGAAGAACTGCATAAAAGCTCCGGCAACGATGAGTTCAGTTTGAGTAACGGCTTTCCCATAGAAATAGGCTGCGACTCCACTCATAAGGACGTATCCTATGACAGCCGGCTTCCTTCCAAGTTTCTCGACCAGATAGGCTGCGGAGAAAAAACCCGGCACACCCCAGAGAGTCATCAGCAGTACGAACTCAATGGACTTCGTGACAGCAAAGCCTTTGTCCACCAGAAGCTTGCCCATCCACGTGGTGATTCCGTAATATCCGAGCAGGGTAAAAAACCATAATATCCAGACCATTATTGTGCGCTTCCGGTATTTGTCCTTAAAAAGCTCCCGTAATGAGAAACCACCTTTGGCTACTTCGTCAGCAATACCATCGGGCGCAGGCTCCGGCAGAGGTTTTCCATATGCTTTCTGAACTTTATCTTCGATAAAGCGCATAGTTTTTTCGGCCTCGGCAATCAGCCCTCTGGACTCATACCAACGAGGGGATTCCGGGACTTGGCGCCTGATTATAAGAACATAGACAGCGGGAATACTGCTTATAAAAAAAACCAACCTCCAACCGCCGACCGGTATTAGAAAATACGACATGATACCGGCCAATATAAAGCCTAATGGAAAGAAGCCCTCCAGCAGGCACATGTATTTCCCACGGTATTGTGAAGGAATAGTTTCGGAGACCATGGATTGAGCAATGGGAAACTCTGCCCCCATCCCGAACCCGAGGATAAACCTGGCCCAGAGGAGGAAAGTATAGCTGGGCGCTATAGCACACAGCAGAGCGGCTAAACCCCACATGATCATACTGACCTGGAATACCGGTCTTCGACCGATGCGGTCCGCCAGCATCCCTGCCAAAGACGCGCCCACGGCCATCCCGGCGAGACTGGAGCTGCCCATCAAACCGGCCTGTCCCTGCGTCAATGCGAAGGTTTTGCTTATGGGGGCGAGAACAAAGGTCATTATGCCCAGATACATTGAATCGAAGAGCCAGGCTGTAGCGATAATCAGAAATGTTTTATGCTGATACCGAGTGAGCGGAAGACGTTCCATCCTTTGCGGCAAATTCAACCCTTTGCCTGTAACTGCTGCCGGGGAGGAGTTCATTGTCATTAGTATCTCCTTTGTTTGAGGTTATTGATGTTTTTTATTTTTTAAGCATACTGTGAATCGACCCGCCTATTCGATAGGCAGCTTCCCATATTTGTCCAGCAGTTCGACTACCCTGCCCACCCGGTTAATGTCTGCCGCAATCGGAATGTTATCGGCCATGCCTGCGATAAAACGTGTACCCGGTTTCACTATCTTAATCATGGTTTTGATATAATCGTCAAATTCTTCTTTGCTGAAAGAGGGATCAAACATGATGGAGGGAATCCCGCCCCAAAGTGTGACATGATCTCCCATTGTTCTGAACTCCTCCATTGTGACTTTTGTCTGGGGCACTGGCGTTATAGCCTCCGCCACATCAATCATGGTCTCGCCAAACAGGGGGATAAGTCTTCTCATCTCGCCGTCCGCATGCGCCATCGAAAATTTCCCGGCAGCATGTATCTTTTCATTGGCCTCGCGGAAGTAAGGTGTGAAGTATTCCCTGAAGACGGGGGTGTGGATGTCATCGCTCCAGTTGGCACAGAGATTAATCACCTCCAGGTCGGACGAAATGCAAATGTCGAGTTTCTTTTTTTCGAGATTCATCATGGTTTCCATAAGCTCCTGAACTTTTTCAGGCCGGTCCATGTACTCGTTATAAAATAGTTCGTACCCCATGATCTCGCGCATGACACGCTGATTCGGTCCCCATAGCCCCGTTCCGGTCATGACAATGCCGCGTTCTCCCATGTCCTGCCGCTCTTTAGTGTATGCCTCATTGTAAAACGGAATCGTGTGGTTTAAAATATAATTCACGACCGGATAATCTTTTTCGCTTTTGAAAAGTTTTTCATGTTCATAAGCAAGCCAGGGGCCTTCATTGACCGACCAAATCAGCTTGATGGAACAAGTCCCGATCGGGGTGATGAATTCGGTCACCTCGTATGGCGGCTCCTGTCTCTTGACCACCTCCATATCGACGTACTCTTCCCTGCAGACCGAGAAAAACCGCT
Source organism: Nitrospirota bacterium (assembly GCA_963830245.1). Taxonomy (GTDB): domain Bacteria; phylum Nitrospirota; class Thermodesulfovibrionia; order Thermodesulfovibrionales; family Dissulfurispiraceae; genus JADFXI01. The sequence goes on along the minus strand of CAWHNC010000078.1, from coordinate 12,948 downwards.
TCTGGGCGCCTGCACCCTGGTCCTCAATGATGTCTGTCTGAGACCACCCCTTGTATTTAGCGGGCAGCGAATCGTGTGCTGCATGATAGTTGTACCAAACATCAATGCGGGCGCCAAAAGGTATCTTGTCAACCTGCTTGCCCGCCATGACATCAAGTATTCTTTGTTTTTGTGTAAGAGCCATGGAATATCCTCCTGAACGCAAGATCAGCTATTAATAAGCTGTTTGCAGATTTTTACAGCTGCGCCGCCGTCAGCTGCGTAGGCATCGGCGCCCATACGCCTGGTGAAGTCCTCGGTGACCGGAGCGCCGCCGGCCATGATTTTGACTCTTGAGCGCAGTCCCTTTTCTTCAAGTTTTTTGACAACGATTCCTATTTCGTGCATTGTGGTGGTCAGGAGTGCTGAGAGACCGACGATTTGCGGCTCATACAATATGATCGCTTCTGCGAATTTATCATCAGACACGTCTGTTCCGAGGTCGATGACCTCGAACCCCACGCCTTTCAGAAACCCGACTACTATGTTCTTGCCTATGTCGTGCATGTCAGATTTCACAGTGCCGAACAGTACTTTCCCCAAGCTCTGTATGGCTTCTCCTCCCATTGCCTTTTTCAGGACTTCCAGCGCAATGTTCATACACCTTGCTGCCTTCATCATATCCGGAAGGAAATATTCCCCGCTTGAGTATTTTTCGCCGACGACCTCCATACCGCCCTGCAGTTGGTGTATTATGTCTTCCGGTTTTATTCCGGAATCCAGAGTCTCCTGCGTCAAACGAGCGATATCCTTCCAATCGCCGACAACCACTTTTTGAACCAAATCCTTTACGTCTGCCATGAGATTCCTCCTTAGTGCCCTATGGAACTATATCCGAATTTAGATTCGTGTCCTAACTGAAGATAAGCAAAAACCATGCTAATAGATATCTATTTGAATTGTAATGATATTAGTGATCGGCCAAAATTGTGATTATGATTCGAGTTGTTATCGGATGGCTGCGTCAGCTGATAGGCTCGGATTTAGATAAACATGTAAATACAATACGTTGTGAAGCAAATAATGCTGATAACAACTCGAATCGCAAATGAAGGTTGGTTATCAGTGGGAGGATGAAGGATCGGCTGTTATCCCGTATTTTTTCATTTTCTTTACTACGGCAGGCTGGCTTATCCCTAACACGGCGGCAGTCTTCCGTGTGCTTCCTGTTCTGCGGTACGTCTCCGCAATAGCCTGACTCTCTTCGAGTTCATGGGCTTGTTTTATTGTTGAAAGATCCTGGCAACTGTTAACTAAAGGACTATGAAGGAAACCATGAAAACAGTCCAGGTTAATGCAGTCCCCCCGGCAGCTCACAACAGCACGCTCAACTGTATTTTCAAGCTCTCTGATATTTCCGGGCCAGTTATAGGTGTTAAGGCAAGCTATAACATCCTTATGTATCCATTTCTGATAACCATAGCGCGAATTGAATTTTAACAGGAACTCATTCACAAGAGGGACAATGTCTTCTTTCCGCTCTCTCAGTGGCGGGAGTATTATGGGGACTACATTCAACCTGTAATAAAGGTCATGGCGAAAGGTTTTTTCTCGTACCATTGCCTCCAGGTCTCTGTTGGTTGCCGCTAAAATTCTTACGTCAAGGTCAATCGTGTTTGTGCCGCCTATCCTTGTGATCTGTTTGTCCTGCACCGCTTTGAGGACTTTCACCTGAAGGTCCAGCGGGAGTTCTCCTACTTCATCGAGGAAAAGGGTTCCTCCCTGGGCGAGCTCGAAGCGTCCGGGTTTCCCTCCCTTAAGTGCGCCGGTGAACGCCCCGGGCTGATAACCGAACAACTCCGATTCCAGCAGGTTGCCCGGAATTGCGCCGCAGTTTATGTTGACGAACGGTTTCAATGCCCGTTTGCTGGCACGATGGATAAGCATGGCAAACAAATCCTTCCCAACGCCTGATTCACCAAGTATCAGCACACTGGAATCGACTTGGGCAACGTGAAGAGCCAGTTCAAGTTTTTGTTTCATGTCCGGACCATTAGCTATGATCCTGGTAAACATCAGGTTAGCGCGCAGTTTCTTCAGCTCTTCGTAATAGTTGTGTCTGGCAGCTTCACTCTCAGCCAATCTTTTTTTGAGGTTGGTCAATTCGGTCGTATCACGGGCCGCGGTAATTACCCTGATAATGTCACCGGCATCGTTGAAAACAGGGTTGGCTGTCAACAATAATTCCTTGCCGTTTCGCACATCGACTGTAGAATACGACGTCTTTCTCTCAATGACTTTATCACTCAATGACTTTCCGATGTATCCTTCTTTGATAAGCGCATGTACATGTTTGCCATTGTATTCTTCGTCAGAAATACCGGTCATCGTCTTGTATGCTTCATTAATTCTCAGCACTACCCCGTGCTCGTCCACTAAGACAAGGCCGTCTGCAACAGATTCAAAAATGCCGTCCAATGCCCTGTTAACGCCTTTGACGCTCTCTAGTTCACGGGATAATGTTTCGATTTCGGAAATGTCCTGAAATACACCCACTGCCCCGATGATCTTTCCATCACGCTCGATTGCCATGCGGTTTGTAAATATTGTATGACCATTGATGACCATACGCTGGTTGGTTTGATTAAGGCCGCTTTTCAGGACTTCGATCAGCCCCGTATTGGACACAACTTCATCTACACGTTTTCCGATAGCATCAGCTTCCTCGACCCCTATGATACGCGCGGACGTCCGGTTTAGAAAAACAATCTTCCCTTTCTCATCAATAGCTATCAGCCCATTGTGGGAAAAATCTATTATGTTCAGCCATTCCCATGATTCGAGATAGAGTTGTCTGCCGGACTCATTGGAACCACCACCCTCATGTTCCTGATTCGAATCCCTTTCCATCATAAATGTATCTTAACAAATTATTGTTAATTTATGTGCTGTGTGCGTGAAGCTTTGAACGCGCATTTCGGGTGACTTCGGAGCGCAAATAGAATATTTTATGGCAGTTAATGGCACGTAATTTGCTAATAAAAACGACGTAGCGATGATTAATAAAGTCACGCCTAATCATAATCTCAACATGAAATGGAGGAGTTTTTAATGCTTATCATAGGAGAAAAGATTAACAGCAGCATACCTTCTACTGCCAAAGCCATCGAAAAGAGAGACACCGGTTACATACGTAAACTTGCAGAGGATCAGGCAGGAGCCGGAGCAGGGATGATCGACGTAAACGCGGGGACATTTATAGACGAGGAAGTGGATATTCTCCGGTGGCTGATGCAGATAGTCCAGGATGTGACAGATGTCCCTCTCTGCATAGACAGTCCCAATCCTGCGGCATTGAAGGCCGTGCTGCCTTCGAGCCGCCGTAAGGCATTAGTGAATTCGATATCGCTGGAGAGCGGACGTTACAATAGCATTCTTCCGGTTGTGAAAGAATTCGGGACGTCCGTAGTGGCCCTTTGCATGGATGACCAGGGCATACCAAAAGATTCTGATAAGCGCATCGCCATTGCTTGCCGGCTTGCTGAGAAACTTAATGCCGAGGGAATAGGGATCGACGACATTTATTTTGATGTCCTGGTTCAGCCGCTTAGCGTTGACGACACCTTTGGAATTGCAGCACTAAACACAGTGCGGGGAATCCGGGACCGGATTCCGGGCGCGCATACCACTGGAGGGTTAAGCAATATCTCTTACGGACTCCCCGAGAGGAAGCTTATTAACAGCGCCTTCACTGTTGCCCTGATAAGCGCCGGCATGGACACTCTGATCATCGACCCTCTTGACCGTAAGCTCATGGCTTCCATTGCTGCTGCAAAGGCCCTAACGGGACAGGACGAATATTGCGACGAATACCTGGCCGCATTTAGAAGCGGCAGGTTGAAGGTGAATCCCTAACACCCCCTTCTTCAGAGGATAAAAAATCGCAAGAGAAAGTAAAAAACGCTCTCTTGCGCTTTAAAACTCAAATGGTTATTTATAAATCCTGCTTTGCAAATACATTCACCTGAAATCAGGGTATAATTAGAAAATAGTTGGAATTTAGTTCAACGTGTGGCTGATGTTTTTTCCGTGTATAATTAAGATAAATTTATGCACTTTTGAAGTGTTACAATAATCAGGAGGGTTACCCATGAAACTTATTGCATTTAATGGTAGTCCGCGGAAGCACTGGAACACGGCAATGCTGCTTGAAAAAGCTTTGGAAGGAGCAAAATCCCAGGGAGCCAAAACAAAACTTATTCACCTCTACGACCTCAACTACAAAGGATGCATAAGCTGTTTTGCCTGTAAAGCCAAGGGTGGAAAGAGTTATGGGAAATGCGCCGTGAATGATGACCTTACGCCCATTTTCAAGAAAATTGAGGGCGTCGATGCTCTCCTTTTCGGTTCTCCCGTTTATTTGGGAAATGTTACAGGAGCGATGCGCGCATTTTTGGAACGGCTCATATTCCAGTATCTGACATATACGGACCCGCCCGGGTCGCTTTTTAACAGGCAGATAAAAACCGGGTTCATCTATACGATGGGTGTTACTGAAGAAGTCATGAACCAGTTAGGCTATAGTCAGTTCATGGATTTGATTTCAACGTTCCTGACAAGGACATTTGGGTTTTCAGAGTCAATGTGCTGCTTTGATACGTTGCAGTTTAAGGATTACTCTAAATATGTTGCTCCCCGATTTGACCCTGTGAGTAAGGCGAAGAGGCATAAGGAAGTATTTCCTAATGATTGTCATAAAGCATTTGAGATGGGGCAAAGAATATCAAAGGGATGAGGATTTACTCTGAACCTAAGTCGAATAAGACTGCGCTCGTGTAAATAATTGTCCGGCGTTAAAATAAATCAACAAGACAGGGCGGTTCCCGAAAAAAGCCAAACCCTTCGCAAGGAGGAGGCGGAAAGGGGCGAATCACCTTGTCACTCCTTCTCCGGCATCGCGGATGAGTGATGGCTCGTTATTAGCCATTGCTTTCCGTTCCACTTGTACGTGAAAGTGTACCGCGCCTTAACCTGGGAGCCGGTTTTCCTGAACGTGAACGTGTATAGCCCGACGTCAACAGCTGTGTTGCAATCGATTTCGATCGTTCGCGAATCAATGCGCCCGAACGGATCGCCCTCCAAAAAGTGGTGAAAGTAGTCCTCCTTGTCTTCGGGTGTCAGCCGTGGCTTGTTCGACAATGTGGGGAGCAATACAGACTTCGCGGCGTAGTTGGCGACCACCTTGTGGGGATCACCCGTCTGAAGTGAACTGTTCCAGCGGTCGAACAGCGACGCGATTTCCTGCTCACTGGTCTCAACGCAGACCTCTGTGCGCTGAGACGCGGCAAGCACAGACCTTTCAGGACTCATTGCGACGACCGACATGGCAAGTGCAACAACCGCAAGCAGGTATGTGGGGTATGTGGGGTATGTGGGGTATGTGGGGTATGTGGGGCGTTTCATCATCGATACTCCTTAGTTGAGTTGTTTAGAGGGTGAGGCATAACAATATACTATACTCGGCGGACATTTTCTCACTCCATGTTAATGTTATTTCAGTTGCGTTTAATTTTGAGATAGGTTCTGATTATTATGTTTTTTCCCCGAAAAATCTGACAGCCAACATGGTAATATCGTCAAATTGTTCGGCGCCCTCTGAAAAATCAAAAACATCCTGTTTTATTGCATTTATAATATCCTTCATCGTTCCGGATTTATTTTCGTTCAGTTTAGCTATCAGTCTGTCTGATTCATACATATCTTTATTAGTGTTTTCAGCCTCGGTGACCCCATCTGTATATAAAAAAACCATACTCCCGGATTTCATATATATATTATCGGTAGAAAAAATAAAATCATCCTGTACCCCTAAAGGAATACTGTCCGAAAACGGGAAAAAGGACGAATTGCCATTTTCATCGATAATAACCGGGGGGTTGTGACCGCAGTTCGTGTACCGCAGCTCACCGGTCCGGATGTTTAAAATACAGGCAAAAAAGGTAACAAACATTCCGGCATCGTTATCTGCTGAAAGGTCGCGGTTTACCTTTGTAAGTATTTCCCCGGGAGTACGCCCTGCGGCAGCCGACGATTTCACAATTGTCTTGGTAATCGCCATAAAAAGTGAGCCTGCCACGCCTTTACCGGAAACATCTCCGATGGCAAAGAAAACCATGTCTTCATCAATAAAGAAGAAATCATACAGATCTCCGCCCACCTCTTTGGCCGGCTCAATAACGGCAAAGATGTCAAACTCGTCGACCCTATCGGGAAACGGCGGAAAAATTTTAGGTAAAATTCCCATTTGAATATCATGGGCAATATTCAGATCGCTCTCTACACGTTGCCGTTCTTTTACAGTTTCAGTCAGTCTTTTAATATAGTCTTTAAGCGAAATTTGCATAGACTCAAAGGACTCGGTAAGGGCTGCTACCTCCTGCCCGACCCAGACAGGGGGAAGGACTATGTCAAAATTGCCATTGGCAACGTCTTTGAAAGAGGAGGAAATGATATTAAAATTTTTTGAAATACCCCATGCAAAAATAAAAATAAGAACAGCTCCGAAGGCAAAGACAGCCAAACCTATAAGAATTGAATCAAAAAGGGCCTTATTTAATCTCTTTTCAACTGAGCTGAGAGTAACGTCAATTCCGATAATGTAATGATTACCTGTGAGCGAGGTTGTGGGAAGGAAAATCGAGCGATGGTCGCCCCACTTATCGGAGTACGCGTCAAAATGCATTTTATTATCTTCCACAGCCGCCAACAGTCCCTTGCTGGCGTCTTTGTATTGCTCGTAAAATTGCACCGGAACAGCCGCTTTAGCATCATCGGTGGCGGAAGTTGCAGAGTCACTTGTAAAGAATATTTTACCGTCACTTACTATCATGGAATAAGCGGCCTCTATCCTTGTATTATCGGAAAACTCGCCGAGCTTTTTGATGACCTCAAGATATTGCTCCCTGGAGATGGAATCGCTGCCGGCAATTTTGTCATGGTAAGAGTCCGTAAAGAATTTAAAACCGTAAGCGGCGGTAATAAGCTTATCGTCAATGCCTTTTATAATAAGCGTTTTATCGTTCTTGTAAAAATATGTCGTATAAATAACCGAGGTCAGAATATTTATGGGCAAAAGCAGGAGCAAAAAGAGGTATCTTATTTTTATGTTTCTGAAAAAAGACATGTAATATTGTAACAGAATTATCCTAAAGCTGTTTCCCGAATCTTAATCTTAAGCGGGAGTTGGTCTTGCGTCAATTGGGGGCGGGCAGACGTTTTAATTTGGTCAAGCCGGGGACACATTTATAGTTTTTTCCTTGATTTATGTTTTATAGGTCGAGGAGCAGGAACTCCATAAAGCATACCTTCAGCACTAATATCTTCATCTATATCAGGCCAGTGTACGCCGTGGCCATCACCTATGATTTTGTAATTTGCTCGCTGTTTTGGTGTTCCATCAGACAATCTCCATGACCACGCAAGTGGAACACTGATGACACGTCCATCAACGAGATGCGCTGTAATTGTATCCTCGGTGACGATAACTTTCTTAATTCTTACTTCTTGCAGTTTCACCGCAGTGCTCATGCCATGCCTCTATATATTCCGCAAAAGATTCAGATTCCGGAATCGGCAAGTTATCTTCGATCAGACCTTCCAATGCATTTTGATAGCTTCATACATATTCTTTTCTGTATCTTCACGAGTAGCCCCGGTTGCAATGCATCCCGGCAAGTCCGGCGAATATGCAGAGTAATTATTTTCAGCTTTTTCAATTACAATCAGGAACCGATGCATATTACTTTCCCTAAATCCAAGATTACCGTCAATACGAGTAAAAAGAAAGCCGGGAAACGGACTCGAACCGTCGACCTGCTGATTACGAATTCACTGGAGGAATACATCAGAAATTCATGTTTATTATAATGTTTCCACCCTCGCAGCACTGTCAATCTATTCATTTTGACATTCATAATTCCTATTATTTTCAAACCGCGTTCATTTTGAAGTTAAACTTTTACGTGCCTTCTCTTTTTCTATTTGTTGAATCTGCTTTTCCAGGTAGCTAATGTCTTTATGAATCTCTTGAAACTGATATGCTGAATTATCAGGCCTCGATTTATCTCTTGCTTCTGATACAACAATCAGCATCGCAAATAATGAAACTGTTACTGTAACAAAGAGAGGATAAATTAAAAGCATATTTTTATCGATATCGAACTCCCGCTCTCTTTTCTTGTCCAGGCGGGTTTCTTCGTATACATACTTACATTTGAGATGTGCCAGATTTACGATATACAATAATAGAACGAAGGCCACCATTATAATTTCAGTAAAACCGATAGACTGCAATAGATTTTCTTGATTCATAAATTTAAGCGTCAGCAATAAAAAAATAACAGCAATAACAAAGGCAAACGCTTTTATCTTTATATGATGTGTACCGACATATTTGTCTATCTGTTCCAAGGATATCAATTTGACCCTCCACGCTGCCAGCATTTGTAATGTCCTGTGTGATTCTTTATTTAAATTTCTAACCTCGATAATTTAAAGCTGAACTATTGCCCCTTCAATGCGCCGCCAGATGAGATTTTACAGCCTCAACAAATCGGACGGCATTATTTAATACTTCTTCCACTTTCTCAGGCGAAATGGGTCTGAAGGTTTGATAATCAGATACCTGACGTAACTCAAATGCCTTATGAAAATCTTTGGACAGTTCTTTTGGGAAAATTCCCTTGAGCGCAAACTCGGTATCGAAGAGACTGATAACGCCTGTATGTTTTGACGGCACCTTGTCGCTTTTCTGCAAAAGGGCAAGGGCGGCATAGAACATGGCGTAATAGGCCCTGTTCACTATGCTCTGAGGGCTCCTCTTTCCGTCCAGAAGGTATTTCGCGTCATCAAGCGCTTCTTGCGCCTGGTCCAGACGGTATTTGATAAGAGTTGCGACATCTTCATTCTTCATAGGAGCACTCCTTCTGTTTCGATAGCCCTGGCAAGCAGAGAATACCTTTCAGGACTGTTTTCCCATTCATTTCTGGTGAATACGACCGGCACTATGACAATACCATATTCAAAACCTGCCTCCCATGCGCAATCACTGACATAATCGAAGTCCCGCTCACCGGAAGCGTCATCCAGAATGACCAACACATCCATGTCAGAGTAAAGGCCGGCATCGCCTCTGGCTCTTGATCCGAATAAAATCAGCTTATATAAGCCAACGCGATCTTGAAGCAACGATTTAAATTTATCGAGAGCTATTCTTTCAATCGTGTTCATTTCTGCCTCCGGTTTGTCATATTTTTTATGCCGCTGGTCACTTCTGTTTATCGTTAATTGCATTTAACAACTCAACTTGCTTCTGCAGTGTACTGACTATTTCTCGTTGCGAGCGATTTGAAGCTTCCCATTGAGATGCAAAAATTAGATAAGTAACTACCAAAACTCCAAGGGCAACAAACAAATTAACAACGGTTATTTTAAGTTGAAAGTCAATAATTAGCTCATTATTAATGAACCCTGATTCCGACATTTTTTCTCGGTGGTACAATAGATAACTTATTCCAAAAAAAATCAAAACAGGAAAAGCTAATGAATAACGAGAAACAACGTCAAAGATTTCCAATTTCTGAACTATTAACAGTCCGGTCATACCTAAATACAACACAAAACATAAAATGCTTGAAACAAGAAAAACTGCTACCTTGTATTTTTTTTGTTGGCCTTTATTTTTCACGAACTGCATATATTTTTCTCTCAACATAATAATTGTTTTCCCCATTCTGGCTTTGTTGTCATGAAAGCTTTCAGTTCACACCGCCACATATTCCGCAAAAGATTCAGATTCCGGAATCGGCAAGTTATCTTCCAGACCTTCTAAATGCATCTTAAGGGCTTCATACATATTCTTTTCTGTATCTCCACGAGTAGCCCCCGTTGCAATGCAACCCGGCAAATCCGGGGAATATGCCGAATAGTTATTTTTAGCCTTTTCAATTATGATAAGGAACCGATGCACATTACTTTCCCTACCTAAGTGTCCTCTGAAAAAAAGAAAGCCGGGAAACGGACTCGAACCGTCGACCTGCTGATTACGAATTCACTATAAAATGCATATATATCTCTTTGCTTTCTATCGTTGTCTAGAATTTTAACCTCCACGCAATCGCTTGTTCTTGCCATTATTTTAATGTATCTTTTCATTCACTTCATTTCTAACAGTTGAAGCTATTATATAGTCAGTTTACAAGATTGCTTCTGAAAATCCCTATCAAATATTTATGAAAAGGGGGTATTTATATAGGCATCTCGTAAAACAAAACTGGCGGCTAAAAAATCATATAATATGTTACTGGTTTTTCCTCCGAGATGATATTTTTGTAATCCGACCGCCCTCCTTTAGATGACATTCTTCATGCTCCTAAAAGTGATAATTTCAAATTGAGCTCTCCGAACATTATCTCTTTGTTCTCATCACAGGCAATCTTAAATCGTGGATATTTCGAAATAGCAAATTCTGCCTGTTTAATAAACTCCCTTTTATCAACTTGTGGACTAATTATAAATGCAAAATAAATTTGTCCCATTCTCTCCATTATTTCTGCCCATGCGTTACGATCTTTGCTCAGTTTCTCAAGTTGAGAGGAATAGTCAACCGTAACGTTAGCGCTCGATTCAAATTTATTTCTAGTGTCCTGTCCCTAACAGTTCTTTACATTTAGCAACCTTGGCAAGAATAGTATCTGCGTCCTTGGTCCAAGTAAATATCTTAGGGTTCTCATTATGTGTCTCTATAAAATCTCTGATAGCTTTTTCCAATTGTTTTACACTTGTAAAAATCCCGCGCCTCACTCTCTTTGTTGTCAATTCACTGAAAAATCTCTCCACCATATTCAGCCAAGACGATGACGTTGGAGTAAAATGCATCGTAAACCGTGGGTGTTTTTTCAACCACCTCTGTACTCTTGCCGTCTTATGCGCTCCATAGTTATCTGCGATCAAGTGCAGATCGAGATGCGACGGTGTTTCGTGATCGATTTTCCTGAGAAATTTTAAAAACTCTTCCTGCCGATGCTTTTGCATACAAGCACTGATGACCTTTCCATCAATAAGATTTAAGGCAGCAAACAATGTCGTTGTCCCATGTCGCTTATAGTCATGCGTCATCGTCCCGGCATGGCCTTTTTTTATCGGCAATCCTGGTTGCGTTCTATCCAGTGCCTGTATCTGGCTCTTTTCATCGACGCTGAGCACTAAAGCTTTTTCCGGCGGATTTAGATATAACCCCACAATGTCTTTTACCTTCTCAACAAAATGCAAATCGTTGCTGATTTTAAATGTCTTCACCAGATGCGGCTTCAAATTGTATTTCTTCCATATCCTCTGTACCGCCATTCGTGATACCTGTTGGTTGTCCGCCATTGTTCTGACGCTCCAATGTGTAGAGGCAGAGGGTACGGTATGAAGCGTTGCTTCCACAATAGCCTTCTCTTTGTCTTCTGACAACTTTGGAATCCGGCCCGAACGAGGAGCGTCTTTCAGCAGCGCCCCTAAACCTCCTTCCTGATATCTTTTTACCCATAGGCCAACTGATACCCTTGATGTCCCCAATTGTTCAGCTATATCTTCCTGTTTAAGCCCTTCCATCTTGTTCAGCACTATCTTTGCCCGTAAGACTACTTTCTGTGCGGTATTCCGACTACAAGTAAGTCGCACAACCTTTTTCCGTTCTTCTTCTGTGTATGGTATCGGCTTGGTTATCCTCATGTAGAAAGGATACCATACCTCGACCTATTATGTAAAGCTATTTATGGGACATAACACTAGTTTGCTTAGAAAGTTCTGTATATAGTTGATTCAGTGAATTTAGTTCTTTTTCTGCATTAACATATTTCTTTTCTGTTCGATGCACAGTAATGTTTATGTCTTCAAGATATGACTGTGTGTCATCAATATTGTCGATTTTCCCTAAATACACATAGAAAGGTTTCACCTTAATGCCATCCTTATGGTATCCATATCCAATAAAGCCGGTATCTTCAAGTATGTCTTGTAAATACCATTTATTATCTTTCAGTTCAAACCCTGCTAATTCAAAGCATCTTAAGATTAATTTTTCAGATACTGAAGACATTGTCTCTGCTTTGACTTGTGTTTCAATTGATCTTATAGCATTTTTTATAGCTTTATCTAATTCATCGGCAATATCTCTCAAGCTATATTTAATCGTGTCATAGCTTTGAATATTGAAGGCCAGTTGTAAATCTTTCTTTTGGAGGGGAATTATGTATTTGTTTGAAGCTGTCATTAAGCCATATTCATAGTACACGTTAGGATTGGGAATATTTTTGCCATCTTCTATCGCATCATCCAAAATAACTATACAGAATTTGGCTTCTATTATCTTTCCACATATTTTGGTGCAAAAAATATCTTGACCATAAGCACGTTCTTTGACAGCTATAATAGTTTCCACTCCAACCTTAGCTAATTTCTCAGATATTAACGACAAAATCGGCTCAATATCATCAGCAGTAGGGCATGCAACAAAGCATGCCTTTGAAGCGTTATATATTTTACCGCATTTGTGGTCCTTACGGATAAAACATGTTTCGTTTTTTCTAAATTGATCCAGCGCTTTGTTATTTTCCGGGTCTGATTTAATTACTGCGATACTATCCGCCTTTTTTTCAAACATTTATTAACCTCCGTTTATTATTTTTTTATAATCCATTAATAATATTTTTTGCTAGTGCTTGCAATGGTTCTCGATTAATTGATGACCCTGCTATAGCCTTGGCAAGCCCTTGAGGGGTCTTATATCCTCTTTTTCTTTGTCCCATTCAATGTCGCCTTTCCCTTCTTGTTTTCCATTAATCCTAATTTTTCCATCACTGGATGTAAAGCAGGCCCCCACGCATCTCTTATTGCCTCGCGGACCCTCTTTAATTCGGGATCGGC
>CAWHNC010000077.1:0-45587 GCA_963830245.1 Nitrospirota bacterium | reverse complement strand
TACCGCCGGATAAGAGCGGATCCACATTGTCGGTATTAACGGACCCACCCCGAAGTTGCATGTTTTGACTTTGTAGACGTGGCAGCGCCGGTTTTAGGAGCAAATGGGGATATGCCTTTGTTACTATAGAAAGTGAGTCGGTATTTTAGCGTCGAGGTATGTGAAGGATATATCGGCGGCCGCAAATATTACGCTTTCGTTTTTGCTTTCCTTGCCTGAGTGTTGAGCTTTTTTGATTCGTGCATTCTCCAACTGGGGCCATCGATATTGATTATGATGGAATGATGCACCAAGCGGTCCACTATGGCGGTGGTGACTACAGGATCCCCGAGATAATCGCCAAGGTCTTTGAAGTCGATGTTCGTTGTCAGCAATGTGAATTTTTGCAGTAGCGGCCCTCTATGGCCTTGAAGGACAGTGATGGTTGCTTGAATCTTGCTGCTCCAGGCGGTCGAAACCCACCTCATCGATCAGGAGGATATCCGGCCCCGTATATTGCCTGAGTTTTCTTTGCAGAGTGTTGTCTGCTCGACTTGCCATCAGGTCGGCGAGCATGTCGGCTGCCGTAGTATACCGGCAACGGTATAGCTGAGAGCAACCGATGAGAAGAAGGGCTTTTGAGATGTGGCTCTTTCCACTGCCGGACGTGCCGGCAAGCACTAGTCCTTCTTTTCGTCCCACAAAGTCCAGTTTGGCAAGTTCCATTATCTGTGCTTTGTCCACTCCGGTCTGGAAGACGAAGTCAAAGTCTGAAAGAAGTTTTCTCTCAGGCAGTCTCGATTCTCTGACTCTACGCTCTATCCGCCGTTCAATCAGCGCGTTTGCCTCTATGGCAAGCAGCCGTTCAAGCACTTCTGTCGGCGGCAGCGCTTTTTGAGCGGCTTCGGTGAGCTCTCTTTCAAGCGCCTTCTCGATACTGTTCAGCCTCAGGGTCTTCAGATGGCCCCGTATCTTTGTCAGTGTCTCCTCTGTTTTCTTCATCTTCATTCTCCTGTCTGAGCAATTTGCTGTACTCATCGAGCGACCGCTGCGTGATTTTAGGCAAGGCCTTTTGAAGCTCCTGCCTCGCCCGTTCATTGCGTATGGATTCCAATGTGCGCGGCGTCGCCTTCGCATTAAGTATTCTCTCTATTGCCTTGCCCTCAAAGGCCTGATACCTGAGGGCATATTCAATGGCCTTGTGGATGTCATCGCTTTGGTAATGCTCTTTCATGCGGAGAATATACCGGGCGTGAAACCCGCAGTTCTTGGGATGTCCTTCAGTAAGCCCTTTAAGGAACTCCCCGGCAGCGCTGCCCCAGTTCCAGGAAGGTCTCTCTTACAGGCTCCAGGCCATAGCGTATCTTTTCCGTCCTGAAGTGCTCAGGGCTCTCCACTTTCTTGCCTGCCCCGGCACGCTGCCGTTCATGCCTGGCTATGCAATCCAACTCCGGGTTGTAGATCAGCACCTCGTGCTCGGTAGCCTTGATGCTCAGTATGTCGGCTATGTTGCCGGACGGAACGGAGTAACGGTTTGTCTCAATATTGATAAACCCCTCGCCATCGCAAACTCTTAAGAACACCTCTGATGTATCATAGGGCTGCAGCGGTAATGGCTGAAGGGCTGATTGTTCCTGTTCTATGAACAACTCTATCGGGGGCCGTTTCGTAGTGTCGTGGATATGCAGGTCGGATTTCTCTTTGACCACCACAGGCGCATTGCCCTCAAATCTTCCATGTCCTGAAAGTCCCTGCCGCCCAGCAGGTTCCCTTCGACATATTTAAACGGAGATTCAACTTTCCCTTTTGTTTGGGGAACTCCTGGGCGGCATGCTATGGGCTTGCAGTTATAATGCGTGATAAACGACGTAAATGCCGGATTGAACACCGGCCTGCCACACTCCCATCTGAGCACTACAGTTTTTTCATTGTCATAGAGGCACTCTCTTGGCACTCCGCCATAATACTGAAACGCATCCTGGTGACGGCGGATAAGACTGTAGAAGTCATGGCGCACCGTAAAGTCGATATATTGCCTCCTGGAAAAGCCCAGTATATAGGAGAAACACTGTACCTGACATTTGCCGGTACGTCTGAAGTTGATTGTATAAGGGCTCCAATCCATTTGACCTTGCACCCCTGGGCCTGTTTCAAACCTTATCACAGGCTCTCTCTCAGGAACCCTCATATCCGCCACTTTCTCTTTCAGTATGCTCATCCCTCCGGTATAGCCTGCGTTCTTCAATTCCTCGAATATGCGAACGCACGTAATACGCGGATATTTATCCAGCAGCCTTTTTATTTCCGGCTCGAAACTGTCCAGCTTGCTTGGCCGTTTCTGCGTTTTCTTGAGGACATCATGGCCGTTGTTGCGCCTATTGTCATGCGCCCTGAGTATTCTCCTTACTGTGTTCCGTCCTATTTGAAACTGCCTTTGCAGTTCACGGATCGACCGCCCTTCGTTATGCATCATGATCAGGGCCTGCTCAAACTCGCTGCGATCACGGATGAATTTCATCGCACCGCCTTTAGGGTCACGATTGTTTCTTCGGCTGCGCCTATGGCCCTCTTTATAGGTTCGTAAAGATAGCTTTCGATTTTGCTCTTCCGGACTCTTTCTGATACAGTCCGGCAAATATGTGAAAACGATATGAGTTTTGCCTCTATCCCCACCGGCTTTGACTGTTTCCTCTCTATGATCTCCCACGGCCTGTACAGTATCGCCTCATATTCCCACCTCGGACGCGACAAGAGATGTGATACCAGCCTGGCCGTTTCCCTTGTCGAAAACCGGTGCTTCAATATCGCGTCTGCTGCAGCTTTTTGGTTGCCGCGCGGCAACTTCCTCAACTCCCGTCCGGCTATCACCGATATCAGCCCCAGTCTTATATCTTGCTGCACCTCTTCGCTTAGCCCTGTAATCAACGCTATCCTGCGGCTTACCCAACTCTTGTGCCTGCCGAGCATAGCCCCGATTTCTTCTTGCGTCAGTCCGTCTTCAAGGTGCAGAGACTGTATTATCATCGCCTCTTCTATTTCGTTTATTGCCTTGCTGTCGCGGTTAAACTGTATGATTGCTGCTTTGCAAACCCTGCCGTTCATCTCCATCATCTTTGTGCGTAATACCGGTTTGTTTAGCTTACGGCAGGCCCGCAGTCGTTTGAATCCATCTATAAGTTCATATCTCTCTTCGGCCTTTACGCATACCACCGGAGATAGCTGCCCATATTTTTGTATCGATTTCATCATGGCTGCATCTGCACGGGGGTCCACTATTCGATATATCCCGTATCTTTCCCCTATCCCGGATACTTCTATTTCAACAATTTCGGCCTCTTCTTTCATCCAGCTAAGATTACACTGGCGTCCGGGGCAAATGGAAGAAAGTCCTCTCTTTGCAATCACGGCCTTTGAACTGCTACTGAACAACCCCTTGAGATAACGCCTATTTCCACTATGAGCGTGTCCATCTTTGCAATATTGTGATTGCAAACAGGCTTTAGCAGGTAACGCCCTGGTGTTATTCCCTTTCCTGACTTTTGCTCGTCCATCTTTGCAATCTTTGCCATTTCCGGCTTCAATCCCCTCAGCAGGTTGCGCTGCCTCTGCTTCTTTCGGTTCCGTTCTGTATATGCCGGATTCCGCTTGCGATATTCTTTCCAGTAATCCTTGTTCTTGCTGCTCCACTCTTTCTGGGCTTTAGCCTGCGCCTCCCTGTAATCGCTATCTGTTGCCAGCTTCTCCTTCTGCCATTTTCTCTTCCTCATTTTCTGACATTTAGGGTTACTGCAATACTGCTGATTGCTTACCGCAGGCGATGGCGTAAATATTTTCTTGCAGCTTACGCACGTCTTCTCCATCTTCCCTCCAACATCTGCGTCGATAAGAAAAGCATGGAATATTGTTGTGAAGGAAGAACAGAGCTATGGTCGTAAAAGTTGATTACCAGATTGCAGGGTGCGTCCAAAATCTGATTGCGTTTAAGTATTCAGAAAGCCGACTAATGGGTCCATGAATCGGCGGCGGGTGGGTCCATTACTGGTCGGCGCTAACACTCGTATGGTGACTCAAATCAATATTCTTCAGCCATGCGCCTCTCTGATTTTATGAACTACAGTATTTGAACCGCCGATGTCCCCACAAACTGCAAGGGAAAAGCTGATGTTTCGACTTGTAGGAAAATCATTTACCAGGAATTCGGCGTGTTCCTACAGCAATTTCGGCATTCCTCTTATTCTGAAGGTAACTTTT
The DNA here is from genome assembly GCA_963830245.1 of Nitrospirota bacterium. Taxonomy (GTDB): domain Bacteria; phylum Nitrospirota; class Thermodesulfovibrionia; order Thermodesulfovibrionales; family Dissulfurispiraceae; genus JADFXI01. The sequence goes on along the minus strand of CAWHNC010000077.1, from coordinate 41,357 downwards.
GCGCGGTAAAGTTGACCATAATCGCTACGGGCAAAAAGTGACTTGAGAAAATATTTTCAGTCGATTTTTTCGCCCGGGAACTTGCGGGACGCACTAAATTTTGCGGGCTAATGAGTTAATTGAAAATCACTTGTAAGTGAAAGGGCGGAGCAATGTACCGGGATTGCAGACTATCATGGCAATTTCTGTGACGTCCTTTACGATAAGAAAATGTCTGGTGACGTGGTCACTCTGATTTTCATGGCGGAAGGCGGCGGTGTTTATCTCTATCAATAACTTCATAGATATCATGGGAAAAGGGATTGTCAAAGTCATGTTCAATACTGAACTAAAGAAGGTACTCGTTTGTATTGCGATTGCAACTATTTTATCGTGGCCCAGTTTCTCCTTTGCAGTGACTGCTGAGATTAAAGGTGCTCCATCCGGATTGACTAATCAAACGAACCCGGTTATATCTATCTATGGCGATGGTGTTGTTTCATACCGGTACTCACTCGATGGCGGCAATTATTCCGCTGAGATACCGGTAAGCACGAACATAAACTTTTCTGCCGACGTGAGTATTTTCGGACAAAAATTTCTTGGACAGTATATTGCCGGAAGTGTTGACCTTCAGTATTTTTTAGACTCTCGTGCAAGTTTCATCAATAACGTTACACTGGAAAATGTTTCAGTTGATACACCAATTGTATACTTGTTAAATTCAACAAGTATTGCTTTGCAAACCGACAATACTTTAACCATTTCAGGCAGCAATATTGATCAACTCGAAGTGTATATGAATAATTCTCCGACTATACCGGCTGTAGTTGTGAGTCAGTCCCCTGGATCTATCACTTATGATTTGCAAACTGATACGCCGCAAAGGGATTACATACGCATCATAAATAATTCCGCAAGTACAGCATCTTTCAGTATGAATCTCAATAATATGCTGTACACCTCTGATGCGGATGTTTTGAATGCAATTCAATCAATGCCGCCGGAATACATGAATGAGCCGACTGAACGTAAAGCATGGCGTTTTATTATAAATAACAGGTACCATTGGGACCCGATAACGAGTTATTCGTGGGGGGATTCATCTCCAGCTTTGTTTTTCAATTCGATCGGTTTCGGTTTTTGCAGTGATTCCGCCGCACTTTATTGTTATATGATGAGTTCATTAGGCTATCAAGCAAGGGTTTGGGGAATGAACGGCCATGTCGTACCGGAAGTTTTAATTAATGGGACATGGGAGATGTATGATCCTGACAAACAGGTATATTACATTGATAATCAAGGAAATGTTGCAGGGGTTCAGGAGTTAGAGTCGAATCCGGGTCTTATTACAAATCCAATTGTTCCTTTACAAGGTACTTTAATGGGCGCTTATTCACAGGTAACAGCAAATATTTATTCAAGCGCTGGTATAAATGATGTGCAACCACAACAATGCATCAACGATAATTCTGTGGCAAATTATTTATTGAATATGCAAATACCCGCCGGCGGTGCTTTTGATTTTCCGGCTGTCTTTGCTGCTCCAATACACACTCTGTATTTTACACAAGCCCCTTCATATACAAATGCCCGATTGACAATTCCGAGTGGCTGGACAGGGACTCTAAATACCCCATTAGTGATTCATTCAATAGGATACGATGGCCCGCATACATTTTCTGTGATAGCCAAGGACAGTGCAGGCAACTGGCAAGCGGAACCTACAGTTGCGAATTGGACAACGGATAGCTGGGCGCCTATTACCACGCCCTCGCAGTCCAGCGCTGCAGGTCCGGTAACACTTGCGGCAAATAAGCCTGCAACAATCTATTATACTCTTGACGGCAGTTTTCCCACTACAAATTCTCTGGTGTATAACAACCCTATAAATACTTCTTCCTTTTCAGTCCTGAGCTTTTTTGCGGTGGACATGGCGGGTAATAGTGAGCTGGCAAAAAACTATGATCCTCTGACTGGCAATATCAGTATAATCGATATTCCTGTTACCGGAGTGACGGTAGCCATGAATCAACAGTCACCGCAATCATCCGGGGCAAACATCACCTTCACGGCAGCGGCCTCAGGCGGCACGGGGAACTATCAGTATTATTTCACGGTTTTCAATCCAAATAGCGGAACCTGGAGTATCGGACAGCCATACGGCAGTAATGCATCGTGGACATGGAACACGACCAGCCTGGGCGCCGGCGCCTACTCAATTCAGGTATGGGCAAGGAGCACTGGATCAGCAGCAGCGTATGAGGCATGGACAAGTGTTCAGTATACGCTTATCGCGCCCCAGCCTCCACCGGTTACCGGAGTGACATTAACCATGAATCAACAGTCTCCGCAACAACCTGGTGCTCAAATCACATTCGCGGCAGCGGCCTCAGGCGGCTCGGGGAGCTATCAGTATTATTTCATTGTTTTCAATCCAAATACCGGAAAGTGGAGTGTTGGACAGGCCTATAGCAGTAATGCATCATGGACATGGAACACGACGGGCCTGGGTACCGGCACGTACACAATTCAGGTATGGGCAAGGAGCGCCGGATCAACAGCAGCCTATGAGGCATGGACGAGTGTTAATTATTCGCTTATTCCGCCACCGCCACCTCCAGCTACCGGAGTGACATTAACCATGAATCAACAGTCACCGCAACAACCTGGCGCTCAAGTCACATTCACGGCAGCGGCCTCAGGCGGCTCGGGGAGCTATCAGTATTATTTCATTGTTTTCAATCCAAATACCGGAAAGTGGAGTGTTGGACAGGCCTATAGCAGTAATGCATCATGGACATGGAACACTACGGGTCTGGGCAGCGGCACCTACGCAATTCAGGTATGGGCGAGGAGCGTGGGATCAACAGCAGCGTATGATGCATGGACGGGGGTTACGTATACGTTAACGCTCAATCCTCCTGCAGCTACCGGAGTGACATTAACCATGAATCAACAGTCACCGCAACAACCTGGCGCTCAAGTCACATTCACGGCAGCGGCCTCAGGCGGCTCGGGGAGCTATCAGTATTATTTCATTGTTTTCAATCCAAATACCGGAAAGTGGAGTGTCGGACAAGCATATAGCAGTAATGCATCATGGACCTGGGACACGACAGGCCTGGGTACCGGTACCTACGCAATTCAGGTATGGGCGAGGAGCGTGGGATCAACAGCAGCGTATGATACATGGAAGGGGGTTACGTATACTCTCAATGCAATATAAGAATATCACTTTATTGGCACGTTCATTAGAGTGCGGAGGTGCTGAACGGCAATTGGTTGAACTTGCCAAAGGTCTGCATAATTTGAAGGTCAATGTAATTGTAGGCACCTTGTACTCCGGCGGAAAGCTGGAAGCTGATCTAAAGTCAGCCGGAATTCCCGTGTACTCACTGAACAAAAAGGGACGATGGGAGGTTATCCCGTTTTTTGTCCGGTTTTGCAAGTTTATACGATCGAGCAATACGCAACTTATCTATGCGTTCCTTAATATCCAGTGTATACTCGCCGTGTTGGTCAGGCTTGTTCAACCTGATCTGAGGATTGTTTGGGGGGTGAGAGCATCGAACCTGGATCTCAGCCGTTATGACTGGATGGCGAGGTTTGCATATAGAGTTGAATGCCGGCTTTCACGCTTTGCCGATCTTATTATAGCGAACTCAAACGCAGGCAGGGCGTATGCCCTCGCGAACGGTTTTCCTGAGGCCGGGACAATTGTCATTCCCAATGGTATTGATACCGACCGTTTCAAGCCTGAACCCATAGCCCGTTGTAAATTGAGAGCTGAATGGGGGGTCCGGGACAACGAAATATTGATTGGTATCGTGGCAAGGCTTGACCCGATGAAAGACCACCCCGTATTTTTTCATGCGGCATCCGAACTCCTGCAGCAAGATATCGAAGTTCGTTTTATCTGTGTTGGTGACGGCAATGAACCCTATCGGACTGAACTTTATGCCCTCGCCGAAAAATCAGGATTGGGTAATAAGCTGATATGGGCGGGATCAAGAGATGATATGACGGCTGTTTATAATGCGCTCGACATACTCGTGTCTTCTTCGTACACAGAAGGGTTTTCAAACGTGATTGCAGAAGGCATGGCATGCGGTATTCCTTGCGTTGTTACAGATGTGGGTGACTCGAAATGGATCGTCGGCGACACGGGTATAGTTGTTTCACCGGGCGATCCTCAAGCACTTGCTCAGGCTTGTCAGACAATGATCACAAGAATAAGGAAACTCCAGCCATCCCTTGGAGGAAAGACCCGCCGAAGAATTATTGAGCAGTTCGGCCTTGATATTCTAACCCGGAGAACAGAAGCAGCATTTGCTACTATGGATTGAAAGTATCGCTGGTTGATGGAACTTATAGATGCTTAATTACGAATATGCGATAGACCTGACCAGACGCCTGACCAAAGGCGCTTGCCCTTGCTTGTTAGACTATGGGTGCGGCGCCGGGCAGATAGTTGAGCGCGCTCTTGCAACAGGGTTCGATTCTTATGGGGTGGAGGAATTCTATGAGGGCGGAAGTTATCGGGAAGACGTCAAAAAAACGGGAATGCTCGGAACGCGTATTTTTGAACTGAAGAGTGGAATTATTCCATTTCCTGCAGAAAAATTTGACGTGGTAATCAGCAATCAGGTTTTCGAGCATATTGACGATTTCTCCATGCCGCTCTCCGAAATCAATCGTGTATTAAAACCATCCGGAATATTCATTAATATTTTCCCCAGTTCCGAGGTTTGGCGAGAGGGGCACATAGGTATGCCGTTTGTTCATTGGTTTCCGAAAGACGTAAAAGCGAGATTTTACTATATAGGTTCGCTGCGGCTTTTGGGAATGGGATATAATAAAGGCACTAAATCTCCGCAACAGTGGGCAATCGATCAACTCGACTGGCTTGACAGATGGACATTCTACAAACCTTTATCGCAAATCGAGCAGAGTTTCGGGAGCTCTTTTACTTTTACTTATTATGATGCGGACCGTATACTCTTTCTATTGAAAAGACATCGGTATTTGTCTCTTTTTTCTGGTCTTATGGAAGCTAACATCTTCCGGCCTTTTCTGAATTTTATATGTGCCAAAGTTGCCGGCAGGGTATTTATTCTCAGGAAAAAATGAAACCAATGGGGCGTTATACTATGTTTTCCTTTAGCAGACGACGGTGTCCATGTTGATCATGCATATCATCATCGGCCTTAACACAGGCGGCGCCGAGACCATGCTCAAGCGCCTGGTTGAGGCCGATCCAGATAGTATACCAAATACCGTCGTAGTATCACTTACCTCTCCTGGAGTAATAGGTGAATTATTGCGCGCACGGGGTGTTCGAGTGCATGTGCTGGGGATGACATCGGTTTGGCATTCTCCACTTGTGCTTTGGAGACTGGTCAGCCTAATTCGGCAGTATCAGCCTGGAATAGTACAAACCTGGATGTACCACGCGAATCTCTTGGGCGGTCTGGCAGCGCGCCTGGCTGGAAATGCAGCCGTTGTGTGGGGCATACACTCGACGGGCATTCCACAAGGACCATTGAGCGCAACGTTTTGGGTAGTTCGCATCTGTGCAATCTGTTCACACATTGTGCCGCACCGAATCATCTGCTGCGCCAAATCGGCTAAAGAGGAGCATATCAAGCTGGGATACGCAGCGCACAAAATGACCGTTATTCCCAATGGCTACGACTTTTCTGCTTTTGACCGGCAAATGAATTCGAGGGTCGCGTCTCGCATGGAGCTGGGGTATGATGCCGACGAGATAGTCATCGGCGCAGTCGGCCGTTTTGATCCATTGAAAGATTTTCATAATTTTGTTACTGCCGCATCTAACTTAGCTGATGTGCGGGGCAATGTTAAATTTTTGATGGTTGGCCGTAACATTGAATGGTCGAACCCTACACTTCGCGGGTGGATAGAAGGTGTGGGCTTAGTTAAGCACTTTCATTTGGTTGGAGAGCAATCAGATGTCCCTTTCTTTTTTTCTGCGATGGATATTTTTTGTCTTTCATCGGTAAACGAGGCATTTCCGAATGTAGTGGTTGAAGCCATGGCTATGGGGTTGCCGTGCGTGGTCACTCGGGCGGGGGATGCTGCTGACATTCTTGGTGCAGATGATTTTGTTGTTCCTGTAAAGGAGTCAGATTCCCTTTTCACTGCATTGCTGCGGATGTGTGATCTTAAAACGGATGTGCGTAAAAGGCTTGGTGAAAGCGGAGCCGGAAAAGTGAGGGCACAATATGAGATTACCAATATCAGGAAGCAATATGAAGTCGTATACGCTGAGGCTGCAACTAAATGATTAATACTCAAACTAACAATACTGATCCCAAAACCGTGGAAGGGTTTGGCGATGAATGGACGCGCTTTGATCAGACCGGGATGTCTGATGAAAATGCAAATCTACTTTTTGAGGGCTATTTTTCCATTTTCCCCTGGTCAGCTTTGCCAGATGGAGCTGTTGGCTTCGATCTTGGTTGTGGTAGTGGCCGTTGGGCAAAGTTGGTTGCCCCTCTTGTTGGCACTCTGCACTGTATTGACCCGAGTGTCGCTATAGAAGTGGCGAGCAAGAACCTTAGCTCGCAGGCTAATTGTATATTTCATCAAGCGGGCGTGGATAATATTCCCCTCAGAGATCAATCTATGGATTTTGGCTACAGTCTTGGTGTGCTTCACCATATCCCGGATACTCGCGCTGCACTCGCTGCTTGTGTGGCCAAGCTCAAGCCGGGTGCTCCTTTTCTGTTGTACTTGTACTATGCGTTCGATAATAGGCCGGCGTGGTTTCGTGCTATCTGGCAGATGAGTGACAGGGTACGCAAAATGGTATCGCATATGCCCCATGGCTTACGATATATAGTGAGCCAGGCAATTGCGGGGTTTGTCTACTGGCCTCTGGCGCGCGTGGCCAAGCTGGCGGAAATGCTGGGGATCGACGTTGCCAACTTTCCTCTTTCGGCATATCGCGGTTGCGACTTTTATGTGATGCGCACAGATGCTTTGGATCGGTTTGGCACACGCTTAGAACAGCGATTTACTAAGATGGATATAAAGACCATCATGGAATCCGCCGGTTTGGAAAACATTAGGTTTCGCGAAGAAGTACCTTTTTGGTGTGCCGTGGGTTACTCGAAAGGATCGGCAAATGCATGCCAAGAATTGTTTGATGTGAAGGAAGAACAACTAAAAAAAACTGAAAACGCGCCCGCAGTGGGTGTTTGAAGAGTTCTCGATGAATGCTATTGCTCGCGATTATTAGGAGCCTTATAAAAAAACATTAGTTAGGTGTGGAAGGAGGTCAAGATAAATGTGCGGCATTGCTGGCTACATCAACTGTACGGGTAACAATTTTCCTCACGAAGAAACTCTGCGAAAGATGACAGATACCCTGAAAGACCGCGGTCCGGATGACGAAGGAATGTGGTTTGAAAAAGGGAATGGCGTGGCACTGGGGCACAGGCGCCTTTCGATCATGGATATCTCTCCCCTCGGCCATCAACCTATGCAATCAGTGTACGGAAGATACGTCATAGTGTTCAATGGTGAGATATATAATCACAATGAAATCCGAAAAGATTTGGAGATGGAGGCGGGATATCAGTGGCGGGGGCATTCAGACACAGAGTGCATGTTGGCCGCTATTGAAAGGTGGGGTTTATTCCCGGCGGTTAAGCGCTTTGTGGGCATGTTCGCCTTTGCTCTATGGGACCGTGAGGAGCGGGTTTTATCTCTTGTGCGGGACCGGCTGGGAGAGAAGCCGCTCTATTATGGTTGGACGGGGCATACATTTCTTTTCGGCTCGGAGCTTAAGGCGTTAAGGATGCATCCTGCCTGGCGCGGCGAAATTAACCGTGATGCGCTTGCCCTTTTTGTCCGGCATAATTACATTCCAACTCCATATTCGATTTTCCAAAACATTTATAAACTCGTACCGGGGACTATATTGACTATCCGTGGCGAGGGTCCTGCGGTTCCCCAACCATTCTGGTCAGCCAGAGACATCGCCGAACAAGGCAGCGCAGGCCCTTTTAGGGGCACGGAGACTGAGGCAATCGAACAGCTTGATTATTTGCTGAGAGATTCAGTAAAACAGCAGATGGTGGCTGATGTCCCCCTCGGCGCTTTTCTTTCCGGCGGTGTTGACTCTTCAACAATTGTTGCCTTGATGCAGGACCAGAGTTCCCGGCCCGTAAAATCATTTACCATCGGATTTCAGGAAAGAGATTATAATGAGGCGGAATACGCAAAGGCGGTCGCACGGCATCTGGGGACCGAGCATACAGAATTATACGCGACCCCCCAGGATGCACTGGATGTCATTCCTAAACTGCCGCTGCTTTACGATGAACCCTTCTCTGATTCTTCTCAGATACCCACGTTTCTTATTTCTCAACTCACCCGCAAGCATGTTACTGTCAGTCTTTCCGGTGACGCCGGGGATGAGCTGTTTGCAGGCTATAACCGGTATTTCCTGGGGCGCTCCATCTGGAAATCGATTGGATGGATTCCCGGTGCAATACGGAATGCCTCGGCAACCGCTTTGTCAGCTATATCTTCCCGAACATGGGAATCCCTTTTCAGGGTCCTCGGACCGGGCCTGCCGGGTAAGATGAGGCAGAGTAACCCTGTCGACAAGGTCCAGAAGTTGTTAGAGGTGTTAAAGGTTAATAATAACATCGATTTGTATTTACGACTTGTTTCGCATTCGAAGACGCCGTCTGCCGTAGCAATAAACTCTGCCGAACCTCCAACGCTTTTGACAGACCGCGATTCATGGGCTGATTTAAAGGACTTTACGCAAAGCATGATGTTCCTGGATTTGGTCACATATCTTCCGGACGATATTCTGGTAAAGGTGGACCGCGCTGCTATGGGTGTCAGCCTTGAAACGCGCGTACCGTTTCTCGATCACCGCATTGTCGAATTCGCCTGGCAAATACCGCTGTCAATGAAGATCCGTAATGGCCAGGGCAAATGGCTCCTGCGACAGGTATTGCATAAATATGTGCCGCGTGAACTGATTGAACGGCCAAAGACAGGATTTGGAGTTCCGATCGACAGTTGGCTGCGTGGACCGCTGCGGGAGTGGGCTGAAGGTCTGCTTGACGAGCGTAGACTTAAGAAAGAGGGATATTTGAATCCGTTTCCTATCCGGCAGAAATGGATTGATCATCTGTCCGGTAAGCGTAATTCTCAATACTATCTCTGGAACATCCTGATGTTTCAGGCGTGGTTGGAATGCCAGTGAAAAGTTTCACATAAAACAAGTTCCCCATCGTTTTTTTGTTGCAGGGAATAACTTCACCTGCTCCCTCCCTGCAACAACCCAGATCAGCCCCGGCAGCAAATCTTTCCGTAGTGAACTCCTCTTTGTCATTCTCCGGCACGACCTGAGAATCCGGTTCTTCTCTGGATTGCCCGATCAAGTCGGGCAAGGACGTCTTCCGCACTCTTTTCCTTCCGTCTTTTCTTTTCCTCATCTTCTGACCCGTTTTTCCCGCATAAAAAATCACCTCGAGATTAATCCTGACTTACCCGATTATAGGAAAACCATGTACGAGCTATTCGGTGAGTTCCTACAGCAACTTCGGACGTCTTCCGATTTGTAAGGTAACTTTTCCGCGGTACTGTAGAGCATGCCTGATTCGGTCAACAAATGTTCGGGAAAGTTTGTTCGTTCGACAATATTTTCGCACCGGAATTTGCAGGACTCATTGAATCCTGCAGGCTAATAAGTCAAGGTGAGCGAACCTGTAAGTGAAAGGGCGGAGCAGTGTTTCAACGTTGTGGGAGAGGATGGAGGGTTCAGTGATGGAAGAACTGGTTTCTAACGGAATGGAAGCGGCAGTCCAAACCATGGAACAGCCCGATTATTCAGGCTCGGTTAAAATCGCGGCGAAAAAGAAGTTGCTGTTTATTGTTAACGTGGATTGGTTTTTTGTCTCCCATCGTCTTCCGATCGCCTTGGCTGCTCTTGAGGCGGGCTACGAGGTGCATTTAGGCGCTGCGTTAACAGGCATGGATTGCTCATTAAAACAACTTGGCGTTATCGTCCATGATCTTCCGATTTCCCGGAGCGGCACAAATCCGTTTGCTGAGCTGATCACGCTGAAGGCCATATGCTCATTGGTGCGCGAGGTGCAGCCTGATATAGTGCATCTGGTTACGAGTAAAGCAATGTTGTATGGAGGTCTGGCAGCCAGAATATGTAGAACCCCCGCTGTGGTAGTCTCCGTTCCCGGCCTGGGCTATCTGTTTATGGCCCAGGGGCTTAAGGCCTTCATGATTCGAAGTGTGGTTTTGTTTTTGTACCGGCTGGCCCTGGGCATGGACAATCTCCGCGTAATTTTCCAGAACGCAAATGATAGGGAGATTTTGGTTCGACGTGGCGGAGTAACCCCGGAGAAATCGATCATGATTCGGGGTTCCGGAGTCGATTTGGCCAAGTACGCGGCAACGCCTGAGCCTGATGGACTTCCGGTTGTGGCAATGGCTTCGCGCCTGTTGCTGGACAAAGGAGTGCGAGAGTTCGTTGCTGCCGCGCGACTGTTAAAGGAGAGGGGGATTAAAGCGCGCTTTCTCCTGATTGGAGAGACTGATCCGGATAATCCGGCGAGCGTGCCGGCTGAAGTTTTAGATGCCTGGCGATCGGAACAAATAGTTGAGTTGCTGGGATTCAGGCCTGATATTGCTGAAATCTTTGCCGCCTCTCATCTTGTTGTGCTGCCCTCATATGGGGAGGGATTACCGAAGGTATTGCTTGAGGCGGCCGCATGCAGCCGGGCAGTGGTAACTACCGATTTACCGGGGTGTAGTGATGCCGTTATCCCGGGGAAAACAGGCCTGCTTGTACCGGCGAAGAACTCTGAAGCTCTGGCGGACGCTATTGAAAAGTTGATCGAAGATAGCTGTCTAAGACAGTCCATGGGCCGCGAAGGCAGGCACCTGGCCGAGAAAACTTTCGATGTACTGGCAGTAGTGCATAAGCATCTGGCAATTTATACGGACTTGATACAACCGGCTGGCGATTACGCTGCAGTACCGGCATTGCATATTGAGAATGGCGCCAAGGCTTGAAAATAGTAGTGACCTTAACACCCGGGCATCAGTGAGATAAAAAAGCAATTTACGGGGGAATGAAGAAAGAAATGAAAGTGCTGATTACCGGAGCGAACGGCTTTGTCGGCATGTCCCTTTATAGCACATTGCTAAAAAAAGGCCATTTTGTGAGATGCGCGGTGCGCAACGATCGGAAATCCCTTTGCTTTTCTAAGAAAGCCGATATATGTCCTGTCGGTGATATAGGACGTTTTACTGATTGGACGCAGGCGATGCGCGGCATCGATATCGCTGTGCATCTTGCGTCGCGGGTGCATATAATGGGAGATCTCGCCGTTGATCCGCTTGAAGAATATCGGAAAGTAAATTCTGAAGGAACAAAAAAATTTGCTGCTGCCGCTGCTAATGCGGGTGTCCGTCGGGTGGTTTTTTTAAGTACCGCAAAAGTGAACGGCGAGCAGACAATGGGACAATCTTTCTCTGAAAATGACAATGTCTGTCCCGTTGATCCTTATTCCCGGTCAAAACATGAGGCTGAGTTGGTTTTATATGAAATTGCAAAGTCAACAGGTATGGAGGTTGCCGTTCTTCGTCCTCCTGTTGTCTACGGCGCAAATGTGAAGGCAAATTTTTTACGACTGATGGAGTTTGTAAATAATGGGACTCCTCTGCCCCTGGCCTCAATAAACAACAGGCGAAGCATGATTTATTTAGAGAGTCTTGTCGGGGCAATAATAAAGTGTATAGAACATCCAAAGGCGGCTAATCAAACCTTTTTGGTGAGTGATGGTGAAGACGTCTCAACCCCGGATCTGATAAGGATGATCGCCCGTGCAATGGGCAAGCAACCAAGATTGATCCCGTTGCCTTCGGGTGTCTTGAAGGCCGTAGGTAAGATTACCGGGAGGACTGCCGAGATTGAGAGGTTGACCTCTTCTCTTCAGGTAGACAGCACCAAAATCAGAAAAATGCTTGATTGGCGCCCCTCACATACCTTAGATGAGGGAATTGGCAAAACGGTCCAATGGTACATGGAGAAAGGGAGATATAATTAATGCATACACCCATTACTCAGTACCCATCATTCCTTACTATTTTTTTGCCGTTTCTTCTAAGTTTTTTATGTGCCCTGGCCATTTCAAAGTTAGGACCCAGGATTTCACTTGTCGATACCCCTAATTCGAGAAGTTCACATTTAACTCCTACCCCGCGAGGCGGCGGAGTCGGTATCTGGCTGTCATTTTTAATCGTCCCTTTCTTTCTTTTTCTTCCTTTACCCTCGCTCCTTGCCCCGGTCCCCTCACACTACACCACTCACTCCTCCTTCCTCCCTGAATTTATCCTGGTTGCCGGGCTTCTGGGTCTGCTTGGCTTATTGGAAGACCGCTTCAATATTTCTCCCAAATTGAGGCTGTTGCTACAACTGGCCCTTTCGGCCATGGCAGTGCATTTATTTATTGCTCCCTTCACTCTGCACGCTTCCCCCTGCATCCTTTTACTCTCACTCTTCTTTTTCTTCTTCTGGATTGTCTTTATCGCAGGGACTGCAAATTTTTATAATTTTATGGACGGAATAAATGGAATAGCAGGATTGACCGGTGCTGTGGGTTTTGGCCTGATGGCTTTTTTCTCATATTCTATTATTAATAATTATGAAGTGGCTCTGTTAAGTTTTGTTCTTATGGGCGGTTGTCTCGGTTTCCTGCCGTTAAATTTTCCACGAGCCAGGACTTTCATGGGGGATGTGGGAAGCATCTTTTTAGGATTTGTATTCGCCTCTTTCGTAGCGGATCTATCTTGCAACGGCAGTGTATTCCTATGTCTTTGCATGTTTCTTTGCCCCTTTTATTCAGATGCGCTAATGACCATTTATTACAGATGGCGAATGGGTGAGAACTTGATGCAGGCACACAGAAGCCATTTGTATCAATATCTCAGCAATGAATTGGCAATCCCGCACTGGAAAGTTTCCCTCCTCTATGCGCTCATGCAGCTCGTTATGGGTGTATTAGCCATTTTCGCATATAAGGCGGGCATGTTCTGGCAGATCTTGTTAGTAATTGTATTCAGTATTATTTATATATTTTGTTACAGAAGTATTGTCCCACATTCAGTTTTTACAGTTCGATTTTTATCAAAAAATCGGATCTATGAGCAAGAACATGTCACCCCGTAATCCGGGATAGGCAAAAAAATGAAGACTGAACCACAGAGGCACAGAGACAAAGAGGAGCAAATGTAGCTTTTAAATGAAAGAGGTAAGTCTTTGTCTAAAGAAGTTCTCTGTGTCTCTGTGGTTAATGTTTGCTTCTGTGTTCTGGCCTAAGGCGCCTATTGTTGGTACTGTTGGCTGTGGTGAAGTTTTGACAATATGTTTTCACAATGAAGGAGGATATATATGAGAGTGTTAGTAACAGGAGGAGCCGGCTATATCGGCAGCCATGTGGTAAAGGCGTTGGGGGAAAGTGGGCATCAAGTCCTCACCTACGATAACCTGTCCTCCGGCAACAAATGGGCTGTCCTGCATGGTGGCCTTGTGGTGGCAGACCTTGCGGACAGTGCGACACATAAAAGGGTTGTCCGCGAATTTCAGCCTGATGCGATAATCCATTTCGCCGCATATATTGTTGTGCCGGAGAGTGTCAGAGACCCTCTGAAATACTATCGGAACAATACGGCCAATGCCATGAACCTCCTCGAAACTGCACGCGAGCACGGGGTGAAAAATTTTATCTTCTCATCGACTGCGGCAGTCTATGGTATTGCAGGTATCGTCCCGGTCACCGAAGATGCCCCTTTGGCTCCGATAAACCCGTACGGCACATCAAAGATGATGATCGAAAATGTGCTTAGAGATATCTCCGCGGCGGACAATAGTTTCCGTTATACATCCCTCCGCTATTTCAACGTGGCGGGTGCGGACGGGCAATGCAGAATCGGACAGGCGTATAAAGAATCTACGCATCTTATAACCCGGGCCTTGAAGACGGCGAAGGGCGAATTCAGCAAGCTTCAGATTTTTGGCACCGATTATCCAACAGTGGATGGGACATGCATCAGGGATTATATCCATGTGGATGATCTTGCAGATGCACATCTGAGAGCGCTCGACTACCTCGCGGCCGGCGGCGCAAGTGATGTCTTTAATTGCGGATATGGGCATGGCTATTCGGTGCGCGAAGTGGTCGAAACCGCGAAAAAGGTAACAGGTATTGATTTTACCGTTGAAGAGACCGCGAGGAGAGAGGGGGACCCGCCGGAGTTGATCGCTGACAGTTCAAAGATAAGGCAGAAACTGCGCTGGGCTCCCCGTTATGACGATCTGGAATACATAATAACAACCGCATGGAATTGGGAAAAAAGGAGATTATAGGAAAACGATCTACGGGGTAAGCACTATATTCCTACAGCAACTTAGGACTTCCTCCGATTTTTAATACAACTTTAGCGCGATACAGTAGAACATACTCGATTCGGTCAAAGGTTAAGTGAGGACGGCTTGTAAGTGAAAAGGCGAAGCAAAGTTTTAAGGTCTTATGAAAGGCCGGCAGCTTCAATCCGTAATGTCGGTCCTATAAATATGGAGGTTTCTATGATAGAAGAATTTGCTCCGGCCGAAAGGAAAGCCTCAGTTCGAATTGAAAGGCAGATTATATGAGTAACATATTGATTGTAGATGATCATGCAGTTGTACGTGCCGGGCTGAGGCAAATTATTTCCGGCGTCTCCGGCATGGCCGACGTGGACGAAGCCGATGACGCCATCCAAGCTCTTTCCAAAATAAGGAAAAAAGAATATTCGGTTGTAGTGCTGGATATCTCGATGCCGGGTAAAAGCGGTCTTGATGTTTTAAAGGAAATAAGGAATGAACATCCCAAACTTCCCGTTCTGATGCTGAGCATGCACCCTGAAGACCAGTATGCTATGCGGTCCCTGAGATCGGGAGCGTGGGGGTACGTCACAAAAGACAGTACGCCTGCAGAACTGGTGGCAGCCATACGAACTGTGGTTGGAGGCAGGAAATATATAAGCTCTGATCTCGCAGAAAAACTGGCTTTCAATCTCGATATCGACATGAAAAAGGAGCCGCATGAAATCCTTTCGGACAGAGAGCATCAGGTATTGTGCATGATCGCTTCAGGCAAGACTTTAACCGAAATTGGGGACCAGCTTGCTCTAAGCGTCAAGACAATCAGCACATACAGGGGCCGCATTCTTGAAAAAATGCAGCTCAGGAACAATGCTGAGATGATAAATTACGCCATAAGGAACCACCTCACAGCTTAAACGTTAAGGTTTATCTGTAACTATATTTATAGGGAGGGTTGCTGTGAAAAATGAAGGGATACCGGGGCAAGCCGCTTCAATGGACAGTTCAAATATTAATTTTGGCATTCAGTTTGACGGATTTCTAAAAAGATTGTTGACCCATTCTCACATTGGTCGAACTCTCTTTTTTGTTATTTTTGATTCTCTTATTATTATTTGCTCCCTCAAGCTTTCCTTTTTTCTCCGCGGTGACTTTGTAATGAGAGATGAATACCTCGATTTAATAGCGAGCTCCCTGCCCGTCTTTATTATTGGCAAGTTGTTGGTGTTTTCGGCATTCAGGATGTATAACGTAACGTGGAGATATGCCGGCATAAGGGATTTATGCGACATTGTGGGTGCTTTATTTGTATCTGAATTGATTTTGATGGTTGCTATCATGGCGCCCTTTCCCACATTTGTTAATTACTTCCTTGCAAGTTTTCACAATGTATCTCTTTCCGGATTTCCCGGAAGCATCTTTTTCATAGATGGCGTTATCTCGCTTGTTCTGCTTTCCGGCCTCAGGATCTCCAAAAGAGTATATCTGGAAGTTATACAGGGGAAACGACTGAAGAAGGGGTTGAGGACAATCATTATTGGAGCAGGATGTACAGGTGAAATGATACTGAGGGATATGATGAGATGGCACTATAACGACTTTTATCCGATAGGCTTTCTGGATGACGACCAACTAAAGGTCGGCGACTATGTGCATGGGGTAAAGGTGCTTGACACAACAAGCGCCCTGGCGAGTTTGACCGCAAAGCATGAAGTCGAAGCAGTCATTATCGCAATTCCCTCTTTAAATTACTCGGTGCTGCGCAGTATATATAGTGCAGCTAAAGACGCGGGAATAAAATTTATCAGGGTAGTGCCCCGTATCTACGATTTCCACACGCCTGATGTGAGGCTGAAGAACCTTGAGGAAATAAAGATTGAAGACCTTATCGGACGCCAGGCAATTGAGGTAGACCATAAGGAGATAAAAGATTTTCTGGAGGACAGGGTGGTCCTTATCACCGGAGCGGGGGGATCTATCGGTTCGGAAATTGTAAGTCAGGTATGTTCATTTAATCCGGAGAAGGTTATTCTTTTCCGAAATAGACGAAACCTGGCTGCACAACGTGAAAGAGCATCTTCGGCATGCTTCTCCCAATATGTTTGAAAAAGTACGTTTTGTCGTGGGCGATGTGAAAGATGAGCAGAGGGTCAGAGAGTTGTTCTCTCAGCATAAGCCTCAGATCATATTTCATGCGGCCGCCTATAAACATGTGCCGATGATGGAGAATAACCCTAAAGAAGCAGTGAAAGTGAATATCTTCGGCACATATAACCTTGCGAAAAACGCAGTGGAGCATGGGGCTGAAAAGTTCATCATGATATCGACGGACAAGGCGGTCAGACCGACGAGCGTTATGGGCGCAACAAAGAGGATTGCCGAGTATATTTGTGGAGCATTTAATGGCGCAGGAGCGGAGACTCAAGAAAATCCTGCAAAAACAGAATTTATTTCAGTCAGATTCGGCAATGTGCTCGGAAGCAGGGGCAGTGTCCTTCCCATGTTTCTTAAGCAAATTAAAAAAGGAGGACCACTCACCGTTACACACAAGGATATGCAGCGGTACTTTATGACCATCCCCGAAGCGGTCTCTCTTGTGCTCCAGGCCTCGGTAATAGGGAAGGGTGGAGAGGTCCTCGTTCTGGACATGGGGGACCCGGTAAAGATCATCCATCTTGCGGAGGAACTGATAAGAATTCATGGCATGGAACCTTACAAAGATATAGATATCCAGTTCACAGGCATGAGACCGGGCGAGAAACTTTTCGAAGAGATACTTACGGCTGAAGAAGGAACACACACGAGCCGTCATAAGAAGGTTTTTATTGCGCGAAATAGCGAGAAGCATAACATTGAAGACATAGAATTCATATTGTGGGAATTCCGCGTCCTGAGCGGCGGCCCTCTGGAAGAAAGCCGGAATGTTAAAACTCTGTTGAGAAAATATGTGCGGCATTTTGAAGGAGAGATACAAAATGAACCGGAATTGAGCGGCTCGTCTCAAGTTGAGAGAGAGATGCAAAATGAGCCGGTATTGAGCGGCCCGATGCGCCATTGAACGGATAGCGGGCATATTCCACGCGGTCTCGCCGCAGGGAGGTTTCGAGTCCCCTGAAAAAGAGGGCCAGGAGGTACTGATGCGCGGTGATTTCCCCAGTGACAGAGGTTACCTTATCGTTAGGAATATGGTCCTCATCATAACTATAGTGACAGGCATGTCAGCGGTCTACTACGCTTATATCATGGGGATTGACGCTATTAATAAGGCGTGGCAGGGACATTGCAGCCAATACAACGATTTCATCGAGTTTTTTAATTGCATGCAGCCAGCTCGCTGGCTTATGGATGAGTACAGGAAGCTCTTGTGTGCCAATATAGCGATTGCGGTCCTGTTGCCGATTCTTTTCAGCGTAATTATATGGATTCCCAGACGGGAAAGGATAAACAAACAATTTTGAAGGTCTCACAAAAAAGTCGTCACACTTGCCCCGATAAACACGATCGAGAGCGGATCCCGCGTATCCATGGGCCTGCCGAAGAAAGTTGTGCAGTCGATTTTAAAGAAGATGCCGGAATGATATCGGAAAACTTATGAATAAGCTCGCTTGCATAATTATTCCATTGCTTACAGCATTGTTGTGCATGAACGCCAAGGGCGACGTGAAGGAAAATAATGATTGGTGTGCGTTTACAGAGAGTAGTTTTCACAAATGGTTTTACGATAATAAAAGGATTGAATCCTCGGGAGGCGCTGTAAAAGTCTGGACAAAGTCTGTTGCCAAAGAACAGTCGAGCATTAACGAAAAAGTCCGGCTGCTGATAAAATTCGGCGGCCGCACGTGGGGGTATGAGAAATATTCTTATACCATTAACTTATTTGAAATAGATTGCCGGAACAATAAGCAAAGGGTGGTAATGATACAGGATTATGACAGCAATGATTGCATATTGGATACAGAAGTATTACCGTATAACACCTTTGAATCGATCCCAGCCAGTTCTGTGATTAATACTCTCTCGACTATTATTTGCTCTCACTCTATGGTTAAGAAATGAATGCCGAAACTTTCAGCCCCCTGTTCAGGTCAAACTGAATAGATAGTAGCCCCTTTCCCCTTTCACGCCGGCTCATTGGAAAAACGCATTATTTCATACTCCCCAATATATTCATTCCCTTAACTCTATTGAGCTCCTGCTGCATCGTGTCAACCTCCTTTGATAATTCAGCTATCGTATTTTTCTGCTCCTGAACAACCTTTGTCAGCACTGCAACTATATCCATCGGACTCAGTCCTTTCCTGTCCCTTGTTGCCACAAGGTCAGGAACATCCTCTGCAATAAACCCGACATGTTTGTCTCCTTTGTCCACCTTGTAGTTGTATTCCACAGGGTTGAGGCCGTCCAGAGTCTCGTTTGCTTTTTCAGTTGTGAGGTTTATAATGTTTTCCTTGTAAGCCCTGCTCGACGCATTTGTCCAGGCTCCTCCGGTCGTCACGTAGGCGCCATTCCCAAGTTGCAACGGATGGGTGGGAACGGGGATGCCGAGGCCGCCGGTATCGCCGCCGATAGCTACAGAGCCGTTTGACGAGATTATCATCCTCTCTACCCGGACCCCGTCGGAAGCGGTTTCACCTGGTTGGGCCTGCGTCTCAAAAATAAGTTTCGTAGGCACAGTGCCGGTCGAAACAGTGTTATCAATTTTTGCTGCAAAGCCGGCGGAATTGTACCAGTTTGTCCCATCATACCCGCTGAACACGAAAAATCCGAGCCTGTCTCCAACCTGAACCTGTGCTGGTGATGACTGCGTACCCCTGGCAAACCTGAAGGCTGCGCCTCCGCCATATGTTGCAGCAGCTCCGTAAGCATCAAGGGTCAATCCGGCAATGTTGCTGGTGTTTGACCCGTAAATGAGTGCATACGACGGAACAGTAGAAGGCAAGGTATTGGTGTTGAGCCTTATTATCGGCGTACTGCCTGCACCGTCTCCAGCCACGAACATATCATTTGTTCCGGTGGTGTCGGTAACTATCAGTCTGTCGGTGCTCTGCGCGGGGTTTGGGCTTGCAAAAATTACAAGGGCCATAGCTGTCATGCATAAAAATGAGCACCAGACCGATGTCAATGTCTTCGTGTTTGAGAACGTATTCTTTTTCATTGGTATTCTCCTTTATTTTTTTATTGAATTATCAGGTTCTCGACAGTGACCGTACCGTTACTAATTTTAAATGTACCCATAATTACTGAACTTGAGCTATTGGTTGAATAACCGCAATCATAACCGCCGGTCACGGCAACCGAAACATCACTGTCGAAACTCGGGTTTTCCGTAAAGATGCCTGCCTGGCTCAGTATGGTATTACCGCCCGAAGCAGCGATGTAGGCGAAGGCGCTTTGAAGCGTCGGGAAATATTCAGGAGTCGGGAGTTCTAACATTACCGGGTAAGTGGTGCATGTTGTCTGGACTGCCTGCGTCACACTGAATGTTTGCCCTGCTATTGTAATGGCGCCTGCGCGCTCGCTGCCACCATACTCATTGGCAGATACTGAAAAAGTTACCGTGCAACTGTCTCCTGAGGTGTTCCCTACTGAAGTGACGGTTATCCAGGATTCGTTGGCTGCTGCCGTCCATGCCTGTGGCGTGCAACTGTCTGAAGAAGATACGACGACAGAGCCTGTTCCTCCTGCATAACCGAAAGACTGACCCGATGGCGACAAAGAGTAGGTGCAATACCCTACCGACTGTGACAGATTAGCCGTACAATTAGCGTTGGTTCCGCTGTTTGACCCCTGACAAGTCCAGGTCCATGGTCCGTTGCCGCTTACGGTTGTTGGCGTCCCTGTACTGCAGAGACCCGTAGTTGGCGCTGATGTTAAATCCACATTGTTTGATGACCCGCATGCTCCGTTAACTATTGCTATAAAGGTGGCCGTCACGTTCCTGTCAACTGTCATAGTCACCGTGCAACTGTTAACATTAACGCTGTCACAGCCGTTCCAGCTGTTAAAGGTCGAGTCCGCAGATGGCGTTGCAGTCAGTGTTACCGAGGTGTTGGCAGAATATAGTCCTGTCCCTGTGCTGCCGCTCCAGGTTATCGCACCCGCGCCTGATGTTATATTGCCGGCTCCGGTCCCCGCCACCGTTACTATTAACTTTCTACTGAAAGGATCAGGGGCCTGGACTGTTCCGTCAGCCAGGGTTATATTGATCCCGGTTTGTGCATTGACGCTGTTTATTGTCACTGCCGGAGCATATATCCCATACGGGTCTGTATATGATGGTGCATTTATGGTCTGAGTCTTTACCGCTTCGACATAATATGTACCGTCAGGGATACCTGAAATCCCGTAATAGCCGGAGGCATTCGCAATAGTCGAATATAATGCCTGGCTGTCAGACCTCGGATTCGGACTATTAAACAGCGAAACATATACCGTCCCCTGCGCACTTCCCGTATATGAAATAGTGCCGGAGATTGAATCAGGCGATGGCGGAACAGTAGCTAATACTAATTGCCCGATTTTGTTGCTATAAGATTCAGTAAACCAGAAGTTGCCATCCGGGCCTACCGTAATACCTTCAGGAGTGCCATCAGTTGTTGGGAGTTGATACTCGGTGATGACTCCAGCCGGGGTGATCCTCCCGATATTGTTTCCACTATATTCAGTGAACCAGAGGTTGCCGTCAGGGCCAGCCGTGATACCCTCGGGGCCGCTTTCAGCTGTTGGGACCCGGTACTCGGTGATGACTCCAGCCGGGGTGATCCTCCCGATATTGTTGCCACCGCCTTCAGCGAACCAGAGGTTGCCGTCAGGGCCTGCCGTGATGCCCTCAGGGCTGCTTTCTGCTGTGGGGACCCGGTACTCGGTGATGACTCCAGCCGGGGTGATCCTCCCGATATTGTTGCCACTCCCTTCAGTAAACCAGAGATTGCCATCCGGTCCTGACGTAATACCCCAGGGCCAGCTATCAGCAGTGGGGAGCGGGTACTCGGTGATGATTCCAGCCGGGGTGATCCGCCCGATCTTGTTGCCACCCCCTTCGACAAACCAGAGGTTGCCGTCAGGGCCTGCCGTGATGCCCTCAGGGCTGCTTTCTGCTGTAGGGTCAGTGTATTCAGTTATGACTCCCGCCGGGGTTATCTTCACGATATTGTTAAAATGCCCTTCGGTAAACCAGAGATTGCCGTCAGGGCCTGCTGTAATACCCCAGGGCCAGCTGTCAAGTGTCGGGACAGTGTACTCTTTGATGACTCCTGCCGGGGTTATCTGTCCGATATTGTTGCCACCCCATTCAGTGAACCAGAGGTTGCCATCCGGGCCCGAAGCTATAACAAATGGGTAGCTGCCGGATGTGGGGACAGCGAATTCATTGATCGTGATAGCAGCGGCCGTGCAACTTGCGTTCGTTCCGGTGTAGGCTCCATTACAGTTCCAGATCCATAGTCCACTGCCTCCCGCTACTGATGATGGGGTTCCTGCGCTGCAGAGATTCGTCGTTGGAGCTGCCGCCAGGTTAGCCCCGTTGTTGCTGCCGCACGCTCCGTTGACTATAGGCATAAAGGTTGCCGTCACGATCCTGCCTGCTGTCATCGTCACCATACAATTGTTACCACTGACGCTGTCACAGCCGCTCCAGCTGCCAAAGCCTGAGCCAGATGATGCCGTTGCAAGCAGTGTTACCGGGGTATTGGCGGAATATAGACCTGTCCCTGTTTTGCCGGCCCAGGTGATCGTCCCGGCGCCCGGTGTTACAATGCCGGCTCCAGTCCCGGTCTCCGTTATTGTTAACGTCACATTGTTGTTACTTAAGGGATCGGGGTTCTGCACTGTTCCGTCAACCAGTGTTATGTTGATCCCGGTTTGTGCATTGACGCCGTTTATAGTCACTGCCTGAGTATATATCCCATACGGGTCTGTAAGTGATGGTGCATTTAGGGACTGGGTTTTTACCGCTTCCACATAATAGGTACCGTCAGGAATACCTGAAATCCCATAATAGCCTGAGGCATCGGCAATGGCGGAATACAATGCCTGGCTGTCAGACGTCTGATTCGGACTGCTGAACAGCAAGACATATACAGTCCCCTGTGCACTTCCAGTATATGAGATGACGCCGGAAATCGAATGCGGAGATGGTGGAACAGCGGCTAATAAAATCTGCCCGATTTTGCTGCCATAGCTTTCTGTAAACCAGAGGTTGCCATCCGGGCCGGTTGCAATATAACCGGGGTCGCTGCCGGCTGTGGGGACCGCGTATTCCGAGATGACTCCAGCAGGGGTGACCCGCCCTATATTGGTGCCTACACCTTCAGCAAACCAGAGGTTGCCATCCGGGCCTGCCGCAATTCCAAAGGGATAACTGCCGGCTGTGGGGACCGCGTATTCCGTGATTGCTCCGACCGGAGTGATTCGCCCTATATTGTTGCCAAGCTCTTCGGTAAACCATAAATTGCCGTCCGGTCCAGCCGTTATCCCAAAGGGATGGCTGTTACCTGTGGGGGTTGTGAACTCGGTGATAACTCCAGCCGGGGTGATCCGCCCTATCTTGTTGTTATTGTTTTCAGCAAACCAGAGGTTGCCATCCGGGCCTGTTGCAATCTCAGCAGGGTCGCCGGCAACTGTGGGGACCGGGTACTCAGTGATGACTCCGTCCGTGGTGATGCGCCCGATCTTGTTGCCATAATATTCAGTGAACCATAGATTGCCGTCCGGACCTGCCGCAATGCACTCAGGATAACTGTTTGCCGTGGGGATTGTGAATTCGGTGATGACTCCTGCCGTGGCGATGCGCCCTATTTTGTTTCCGACCCATAAAGTAAACCAGAGGTTGCCATCCGGGCCTGCCGCAATTCCAAGAGGTCCGCTGCCGGCTGTGGGGACCGTGAACTCAGTGATGACTCCTGCAGGGGTGGTCCGCCCGATCTTGTTGCCAAAATATTCAGTGACCCAGAGGTTGCCATCCGGGCCTGCCGCGATACCCTGAGGAGCGCTGTCAGCTGCGGCGGTTGCAAACTCATTGATTGTGACAGCATTGGCAGGTACAGACGCAAAGAATACAAGACTTATAAGGAAAGTGTAAAAACCCGCGATGTAACGAACAGGGAAGAAACAATAAAGGGGTCTTCTCCAAACCGTATTGGCAATTTTCAGCATTCTTATATCTCCGACAGCATACCGGTAATTACTGTCAGCGGCGGTTAGCCCTAATAGTGTACTACATAGCTTCTTTTACATTAATATCTCACTAAATTTATAACATATGGGTCAAGCAAACAATCAGCCGATGACGGATATTTCTGTAAGAAATCGCCTTGCGGCTTGTAGGTGTTTGTCTGAGGTGAAACATAGCCAAATCAATGCGCTTCTAAGTGAGTACACAGAGGTTTTCTCTGTGCTCTTTACGGTTTGATGGAGTTTCGGGGTTGAAGCCGATATCTTTACTTTACCAAAAGCACTACGCCGGCCGTGATGGCAACATTGGCAAGTACCTGTGTAATGTCCTTGACATCGCGAAGCCATGCGGTGCGTTCAAGTTCTTGAGGCACAACAATAGTGTCGCCGGATTCGATTTCCTTGCCATTCTCCGGGTTCGACTTGAATGGGTTCCAGCTGAAGCCGCTGGATAGTTTCTGCGCGCTGCCGTCAGCTTTCAGGACATAAACATCGGATTCGTCAGCATAATTGCTGAAACCTCCGGCCATGGCAATATAATCCTTATAGCTCTTTCCCCCGGAATAAATATAACTACCCTGATTCATGACAGCGCCGGAGACATTGACAACGTTTGTATTCTGCGGAAAATATAGACTGTCTCCATCCTGAAGCTGAATATCATTTTCGCTGCCTTTCAGAATGTTGACAGGCGTAAAGACAATAGTCATCCTCCCGGTTGTCTTCACATTTTTTAATGAATCGATGAACTGATGCTGCTGCTGCACTTCGATCTGCTTTGCCTGGGCCTCTTCAGGCGACGAAATCGTTGAAGCACGCACTGCCGAGGAAGCAGATAATTCCATTTCGAGTCTTCTGATCATCTCCGTAAGATTCTGCTGCTGCATTTTTTGCACGTTTGTCCTGGTAAAAACAGCTGCCCGAAGGAAGGCTTTATCCGTATATCCGCCTGCCCTCTCTATAAGGGAGGACATCCTCTCGCCTTTTCCGATGACGTATTTCCCCGGGAAGCGTACCTCTCCAGTTATCTGCACTATGCCGCTGGTGCCCCAGTCCTGAATCCTTTTTACAACGAGCGTATCATAAGGCTTCAGACAGACATTATTTTCAGGGTCGCCATTAAGGGCTTTTTGCAGGTTTATATCTTTGTGCTCTATCTTTATGCTTTTTCCGTTCTCCAGTACCTGCGATGTAATCTCGGCATCACCAAGATAGGCTGATTCGAGGACATTCCCAGCTGTGAATATCAAATCTCCGACAGTCATATTTTCAGCATACTGGTACTGACCCGGCCTTGAAACATCGCCGTTTATTGTAACCGTTTTCTTATAAAGCTTCTCCCAAACTGAATGAACAACCAAATTATCAAAGTCTTTCAGAGGTATATTATTTTCAGGATCACCGGCAAGCGCCTTTTTCAGGTTGATTCTTTTCAGAGTTATTTCCTTTGTACGCCAATCCGTCCGGTAAAGCTCAGCCTCATCGAGATAAGTGTCGCGCGTAAGACCGCCTGCCTTGAAAACAAGGTCGGCAACTGTCATCCCTTGGGTAAGTTCCGTGTTAAGCCGTTTCTTGACCTCTCCGGATACAGACACAAACTCCTTCCACTTATTCTCCCATATTGAATGAATAACTATTCTGTCTTCATCCTGAATCATCAGGTTTTCGGCCGGGTCACCGGCCATTGCCTTTGCAACATCGAAATATATAGTACTGAATTCCCTCTTGTGATTTATCCTGATAAGCTCAGCTTTTTTTAAATAGGCGTCCATTGTCAAATCCCCGGCTGCAAGGATAACATCCTTTACCGTCGTATTGTCGGCAAGGCTGAAATGGCCTGCGTGTTTTACTTCTCCGGTTATGGAGACAACCGGTTTGAGCTTGAAGAACCATTTGGAGAACACATATATATTGTCATGAGGTAAAAGCTCTATATTATTGGAGGCGTCTTTATTAAAAAGGACTTTGCCTATATCAAACGGCACCAGCTCGGTGCTCATGTCAGGCAATTTTTGCCTCTTGATCAGGGCGTAGTCATAATACGTCTCTTTCAAGACTTCCGAACCGTCTCTTATAATGTCGCTGACCCGCATACCGGGCTTGTATTCATACTTGCCCGGTCTCTTCACATTGCCGATGAGATATACCGAATTGACATCCCTGTCCATTATCGGGAATATCTTCACCAGGTCGGCATCCTGGAGCATAAAGTCTTTGGACTTTGAAAGGTTCTTGTCATTGATATCGATCACAACCTGCCGCTCTCCCTTTATAACCCGTTCAACCTGTATCTGCTGAGTGTAAGCAGTAGGGATAATTCCGCCTGCGAGGTCAAACAGGTTTTGGAGGTCGGTCTTGTCCCTGAGCTCATAGATGGCAGGCCTTTTTACATTGCCGGCAACGCCGACAAGTGGTCCGACCGTAGGAACAAAAATAATATCCCCTGCCTGCAGCACCATGTCTTTGGATTTGTTGCCATTCAAAAGAAAGTCATACAAGTCCATAGTAACGATGGTCTTGTTATTTCTCTTCAACTCGACCTTGCGTAAAGAACCTATTCCTGTAGGACCTCCTGCAGCAATAATCGCACTGACAATGGTGGAGAAGGAATCGATAGCATAACTGCCGGGCTTTACCACTTCCCCTAATACAAATACCTGTATGGTCTTCAGGGAGCCCATGGTAACATTTATGTTCGCGCCTATAATCTTTTCAGATTGCTCTATTAAATACTTTGCCATCTGCTCGTAAGTCATGCCTGCCACCCGAATGGGCCCCATGCTCGGAAGACTGATGTTACCGTCCTTATCGATAACAAGGTTGAACTGCCCGTTGACCCTTCCCCAAAGCTGCACCTTCACTTCGTCTCCGGGACCGACAACATAGTCGGCTGAAACAGGGATGTCCTTGCGCGGAGTCATACCATGGCTGGAAGCAGTCAAGAAGAAATCATAGCCGAAGGGCTTGAGATTAGTATTGATGTCCTGATAGGGGCTTACAATGCGGTACCTGTCAAAAAGAGAGCCTGAGGTAACTGCTTCCGTTCCGTTTTTTTCGGGAACTCCCGGTTCTTTGTTCCCGGATTTTTTAGCATTCAGATCGAAAAGCTCTTTAGTCTCTTCCGTCTTCTCAACAACTTCTTTTTCGGGCTCTTTCTTTTCAGGCCCTTTCTTTTCGGGCTCTTTTTTCTCAAGGGTATTTTTTTCGCCCTCTTTCTTCTGCATCATCTCACGGCCTTTTGTTACGTCTTCGGGGGTAAGACCCTGAAATTCGGGCGCGGACTTCAAAGATTCAACCGCTTCAGGAGTAAGACCCTTCTGCTGGATTCCCTCCTGCACCGCTTTCTGCTGCTCTTGAGACAGATTGCCCTGCTGCTGAGATAAATCAGGCGCCACAGTGGAAGAGTACGGTAGAGGAGACGGATTTCCCTGCTGCTGCGATGCATTAGGCGTCGCAGTCGCAGAGGATGGTAACTGAATACCCCCTGGAGTCGAGGGAAAACCTGGTGCATCCGCCGCATATGCAAAGGTGATATTAAACGTAAAAAAAAGGACCAATACAGCCCCAACTATTCTTCTCATATTTGTCCTCATATTTTATCGACCTTCTGTTTTTGTATATACTCCTTGAGAAACGCTGCGAATATCCCGGCAAAAAGTGAGGTAACAAAAGATATCATCACCATTTGGCCCCTCTTGGGTCGGATCCTCCTGTCAGGGACCATAGGAGGATCAAGTACCTTGAAGGCAAAGTTTTCTTTCGCTTCGGCCATCACGGCCATCTCCGCCTGCTGAGCAATAAGGTTAAAAATTTTAT
This sequence comes from Nitrospirota bacterium, assembly GCA_963830245.1. GTDB lineage: Bacteria > Nitrospirota > Thermodesulfovibrionia > Thermodesulfovibrionales > Dissulfurispiraceae > JADFXI01. Next base: position 13,954 of record CAWHNC010000077.1, on the reverse strand, counting down.
CCTTGATAAAGGGGTCGGAAACTGTGTTCACGTCTGATTCAAGATACTTTTTATTGGTCTCGGCAACCCTCTTTGCTTCGCTGCTCATATATTCATTCAGTTCATCAATTATATCCTGCGTTATCAATGCCGTTTCATTCGGATCGTTAAACTCGAAGGTGAGCTCTACAATACCTTCTTTTTGTTTATTGGTTACTTTCATTCTACGCTCAAGATAACGGATGCCTCTCCAGATTTTTTGATTCTCGGTTTCCTTGAGGCTGTCTCCTTTAAAAAAGACCGGGAGCAGATTATAATGCCTTATTACTTTCTCTTTAAGGGCATTGCTGTTCAGGATATTCACTATTTCTGAAGTGCCGGGCGAAGTCGGGACGCTAAGACCTAACTGCATCGCAACCTGTTCGGCTCCGCCGCCGATTTCCTTTGGCTTGATCGTTGGCATCAGAACTGTTTTGGCTGCATAGGTGGGGGTTATGACCATTGACCATATTGCGGTAAGGACGACCACAACAGCCACAATGTATATAATCATCTTCCTGTGCCTTGAAATTACTTTGATATAATCTATTAAATTAATTTCGTCATTATTAGACTCTTTGCCGGCTTCCATATGAATTTACTCCTTACTGACACGTAATCACGAACAGATATTACGGTGTAAAATTATAGACCTTCATTTATCGATAAATCAAGTTCACTTTTGGGGGATTACTCATGTTGGGATGTGGGACAGGCATATCCGGCTGCGACTATGGCTATAAAAGAGATGATGAATAAAGGGTTGAATGAGTTTTCCTGTATGCTTTAAGTCTCGGGATTATGAATAATAAATGATTATCTTCTGGACTCTATCAACTCCCAGAGTTCGTTTGCCTGCAAGGGCTTGCTGAAAAGATATCCCTGCGCTTCGTCACAGTGCGTCTCGCGAAGAAAAGAGAACTGGTCTTCTGTTTCCACTCCTTCAGCAATTACCTTCATATCCATTTTATGCGCCAACGAGGTCACTGCGGTTATGATCGCCCTGTCATCCTGGTCAGTGGCGAGATTTCTAATGAACGACTGATCGATCTTGAGCTTCTTTATGGGAAGTCTCTTCAGATCACTTAGTGCTGAGGGACCGGTGCCGAAATCATCGATGGAAATATTCACACCCATCTCCGCCAACCTGTTGATATTGGCAAAGGTATGCGCCGGGTTTTTCATCGCAACTCCTTCGGTGATTTCAAGTGCGAGGAGTTTCGGCTCCAGTCCGGTCTCACGGAGAATCAGGGCTATCCGGTCCGCGAGATCTGGTTTCTGAAACTCCCTGGCAGAGAGGTTGACCGTGACGGTCATGTTTAGAAGCCCTGCATCTTGCCATGTCCTGAACTGTGTGCAGGCAGTCCGAAGTACCCATTCATCAATAGCCGTAATGAATCCATTCTCTTCGGCCAGAGGAATGAAGTGCCTGGGGTCGAGCAATCCCTGTTCAGGATGGTTCCACCGAACCAATGCCTCTGCGCAGAACACCTGCCTGTTATCAGTGGTGACCTGGGGCTGATAGTACACCTCCAGTTCGCCCCGGCCAATTGCCTGCCGCAGCCAGTTCTCCAGCCGCATACGTTCAAGTGAGCGGATATTCATCGAAGAACTGTAGAATCGGTAGGTGTTGCCTTCCAGCTTCGCATGGGACAAGGCGATATCTGCGCTCTTAAACAGAGCGTCTGTCGTGTCCGCATCATCAGGGTAAATACCGATACCGATGCTGGTTGATGAATGAATTTGCTGTCCCCTGATCCAGTATGGCTCTTTGATCGCATCGACGATCTTTTTTGCAATTCCGCCGATTTCTTCTGCATTGGCAATACCGGCAAGAAGGATATTGAATTCATCTCCCTCTATCCGGGCCACGGTATCGGATTCACGAATACTATGCCTCAACCTTTTGGCCACTTCTATGAGCAGTTCGTCCCCGATATCGTGCCCCAGGTTATAGTTGACGTATTTGAACCGGTCGAGATCAAGGAAGAGTATGGCCAATTTATCCTGGCGCCGCCGCGCCTGGGCCATCTCCAGCGCGAGGATATCAATAAAGAGCCTCTGGTTAGGCAATCCGGCGAGGGCGTCGTGGTGGGCCATTTGCCTTAATTCCACCTCCAACCCCTTGCGTCCGGTGATGTCCCGTACAATACCTATTGCATTCCACTTGCCTTTCAGCCGCACGGCAGCCAGGGAAAACTCTGCCGGGAATTCGGTCCCTCCTTTCCTCTTTGCCATGATCTCGTAAACCCTTCCGATAAGCGGTCCCTTTCCGGTCAGCCTGAATTCCTCAAACCCTCTCAGAAAAGTATCAGTATCACGCTCGGGCATGATGGAAGAGAGCAGGTATTTGCCGGCAATTTCCTCTTTCGTATAACCGAACATCCTTGTCGCAGCATCATTCCAGAAGGTAACCAGCCCATCATTATCGATAAAGATAAGCGCATCCGGTGTCGCCGAAGCAATCCCTGAGAAGCGTGCCTCGCTCTCTCGCAAGGTCTCTTCGCCCTTCTTACGCCCGATAGCGTAGCGTATCGACCTTGAAAGAATGGCGCCATCAAACTCTCCTTTCACCAGGTAGTCCTGAGCTCCAAGGTCTATGGCCTGTACAGCGAAGTCTTCGTCGGAGTTCCCGGTCAGGACAACAATGGGCAGACCCGGCGCTTTATCCCTGAGCTTTCGCAGCGATTCGAAGCCGCTGCTATCGGGCAAGCTGAGGTCCAGAAGCAATACATCGAACGTCTCTTTTTCCAGAAGACTTAAGGCTGCAGCGAGCCGGTCTGCTGTTGAGAGCGTGTATCCCAATGCAACGTCGTTCAGCCTCTCCCGGATCAGTTCGAGATCAATAAGGTTGTCTTCAACCATTAAAATATCAATGGGCTTACCGCCTGATCTGTTAATTGTCCTTCTCCTTTAAATATCTTTTTTATAAAAATCGGCGAGTCCTTCTTCCAGGCTATCTGTCACCGGTTGATCGTAATCGGTAAGTTGTGCCCACGTTGCCACAGTGTCACCTTTCAAAGTATCTTCATTCATAATTATCCTCCCTAAACCGCCCGCCCCTTGCCGGGGAGGGATCTGATATTTACTCCTGATAACGCGGGCGCTCGACCGCATCGCGGAAGCAGTTAATGAAATAACGACTTAAAATAATCTTATAACGGCTGGAGAAAAAGGTATATGGGATTAAATCTGATTCCAGCGTAGGATTTTTAATGAAAATTATGTCATACAGACGGATACAATGGCATAGCCTTGAAGATATAATGGGCTTGACCCTTGCAATCCAAAGCGTATTGCCATGCCTTATGCAAAGTGCTATGCTGTCATCAATGGAGTTAGTGAGCAAAAAAGTTCTTATCCCGGAAGAGAATAATGGCTAAAGAAAAAAAAACAAAAAAAATAAACAAACCGGATATGGATTACGGCATTAAGAGCCATGATAAACAGATAACGGATTTTCCTGTTGTTGGGATAGGCTCATCAGCCGGCGGACTTGAGGCACTTGAGCAGTTTTTCCGCAAGGTTGCGCCTGACATCGGCATGGCCTTTGTGGTATTGACGCATCTTGATCCCGGTCATCACAGCATATTGACCGAGATTTTGCAACGAAGCACTGGCATGCCGGTGCATGAGGCCCGGGACCAGATGGCTGTAGCTCCTGATCATGTCTATGTGATCCCGCCGAACCGTGAGATGTCAATCTTCAACGGAACGCTTCAGCTCAGCGTGCCTGAAAACCCGAGGGGGCAGCGGATGCCGATAGATTTCTTTCTGCGCTCGCTGGCTGAGGAACAGGGCGAGAAGGCTATAGGCGTGATTCTTTCCGGAACGGGTACCGACGGGACCCTCGGGTTGAGGGCGATTCATGGCGCCGGCGGCATTTCCCTTGTCCAGGAACCCGACACTGCAAAATATAACGGTATGCCCTCCAGCGCCATTCAAAGCGGCCTTGCCACTTATATACTGCCTGTTGACAAGATGCCGGAACAGTTAATGACCTATGTGAAAAACCTCTTTGACCTGAAGATAAAACCGCCTGCTCCTGTTCCAGCCCCGACTGGCGCGCTTAACAGGATTATGCAGACCATCCGGTCCAGGACCGGCCATGATTTTTCATTATACAAGCAGAGCACTGTGTGCCGGAGGATAGAGCGGCGGATGATAGTACACAACATTACTGATACCGATATATACGCCCGCTATCTAAAAGAACATCCGGAGGAAGTTCAGCACCTGTTTAAGGAGCTTCTCATAAATGTGACCAGCTTTTTCCGTGACCCCGAGTCGTTTGATGCTCTGAAAAAGGACCTTCTGCCGCAACTGTTGCCTGCCAAACCGGAAACCTATGTCTTCAGAGTGTGGGTCGTGGGGTGTGCGACCGGAGAAGAGGCGTATTCCATTGCCATTCTTTTGAGGGAATACATGGAAGAGACCAAGCAGGACTTTAAGGTGCAGATATATAGTACGGACATTGATGAGGATGCTATAGCTGTGGCCCGTTCCGGCTCATATCCGGCCAATATACGCCATGGATGTCCCGGAGGATAGACTGCGGCGATTTTTTATAAAAGAGGGGACCGGCTACCGCATCAAGAAAGATATCAGAGAAATGGTCGTCTTTGCCGTCCAGAATGTAATCAAAGACCCTCCCTTTACCAAACTGGATCTGATCAGTTGCAGGAATCTCCTCATATACCTTGAATCCGAACTCCAGAACCGTGTAATCCCGGCTTTTCACTACGCATTAAAACCCGGCGGAGCGTTATTCCTCAGTTCTTCAGAAAGCATCGGAATCCACGCCGATCTCTTTGCCCCGATAAACCGGAAGTGGAAGATCTATCAGGCAAAGAGATCTATCGTCTCAGCCCGTACGGTTATGTCTCGCGACCTTTCATTTAACGCTGTCAAACCCTACAGGGGGCCGGATGAGCCGGCGATAAAGGTGAAGGAGCCCGACTTTGCAGAATTAACCAAAAGGGCACTGCTGCAGTCATTTGCCCCTGCATCAGTGATAACTGATGAGGTAGGCAACATTCTCTACGTTCATGGCGACACCGGCAAATATCTGCGGCCCTCCCCGGGTCAGCCAAGCCTGAATATCATGGAAATGGCGCGGGAGGGTCTGCATACAGAACTGCGAACAGCCATTAATAAAGCTGTCGCACAGAAAATTCAGGTAGTATGCAAGGGGCTGCCGGTTAAGACAAATGGCGGCAGGCATGGGGTGACCCTCATAGTGAGACCGCTATCCGACCCGCAGGCGTCCCAGCCGCTGCTGATCATATCGTTTCAGGATCTGGAGGAGCATGAAAAACCGGTCTTGAAGGGGCGTATCGCAGCAAAGCAAAAACAGGGGCGCGTGGAAGAACTGGAACAGGAACTCTTATATGCCAGGGAGAACCTGCAGGCCAATATTGAGGAATCGCAGGCCTCTAATGAAGAATTGAAATCCACTAACGAGGAACTGCAATCCACGAATGAAGAACTTCAGTCCACAAACGAAGAACTTGAGACATCAAAAGAAGAACTCCAATCGATAAATGAAGAACTTGTAACTCTGAATTCGGAGTTGCAGGCAAAGATTGAACAGCTTGCAGTAATGCAAAACGACATGAAAAACCTTCTTGACAACATGGATATCGGCACCATATTTCTCGACGAGCGGTTAAGCATAAAACGGTTTACTACCAAGGCTACAAAGGTATTTCGCCTGCTCGACTCTGATGTGGGTCGTCCCCTTGGGGACATCAAGTCAAACCTCTTCGGAGACGACCTTCTCAGGGATGCCCGTCAAGTGCTCGATTCACTCGTTCCGAGGGAGAAGGTAGTTCAGGCAACGAGCAAAGAATGGTACATAGTGCGGATTCTGCCATACCGGACGCTCGACAATGTAATAGACGGAGTCGTGCTCACTTTTAACGACATCACCGAGCGTAAAAAGATTGAAATGGAATTGCAAATGGCGCGCGAGTATGCTGAAAATATTGTGGATACAGTGCGTGAGCCTCTGCTGGTGCTGGATGCAGAGTTGAAGATTGTCTCTGCCAACCGCTCCTTTTACAAACAATTTCTTGTGCAACCCGGGGATACTATTGGCCGTAGTATATATGACCTTGGCAATCATCAATGGGACATTCCCCGCTTGCGGGAGATACTGGAGACTATATTGCCTGAGAAAACGAGTTTTGATAATTTTGAAATAGAGTATGAATTCCCTGCCATAGGGAGCAGGAAGATGTTGCTGAATGGCCGGTGCATCCTCAATAACATGGGCAAGACGCAATTGATCCTCCTGGCGATAGTGGATATTACATACCGCCTGAAGGATGGGCAACGTGCAGACGACAAAGAGGATTAAGGACAAGTAATGGAAGATCAAAAGATACAGGAACAAGAAAGGAAACGCGCAGTGTCTCTGAGGGTTGAGGCGGAGAAGAGACTCGCCCGGGCTTCCGGCGCAAAGCCTCAAAAGGCAGGGAAAATTCATGAGGATATTGTCCATGAGCTCAACGTGCACCAGATTGAGCTTGAGATGCAGAACGAGGCGCTTCGAAAGTCGCAGCTTGACCTGGAGGAATCCAGAGACAGGTATGCCGATCTCTATGACTTCGCGCCGGTCGGTTATTTCACCTTCAAGCAAAGGGGTATCATCGCAGAGGCTAATCTTACCGGAGCGTCCCTTTTGGGGGTTGAGCGTAAGAAACTGCTTGACCGCGGCTTTGGGCGTTTCGTTGCTGAAGAGGACCTTGCAAGGTGGGACCGTTATCTCCTTGAAGTTAACCAAAGTATGGAGAAGAAGACTTGCGAATTATTGCTCAAGAGGGGAAACGGCGTTACCTTCTATGCCAGCCTTGAAAGTGTTCGGGTCGATTCAGGCAGCGGGACCTCAATTGTCAGATCTATGGTGAGTGACATTTCCGAACGTAAGCAGATGGAACGGCGCCAGGCCCTTTCCGCTGAAATCCTTGCTATTCTTAACGATCAACCTGTTGTTGATGATGCTATCAAGCCTATTGTCACCACAATTAAGCAGTCCTTAGGCTTCGATGCTGTAGGGATTCGCGTGCCTCGCGGTGATGACTTCCCGTATGCTGCACAGGACGGTTTTTCTGAAGAATTTCTACTTACGGAAAATACCCTGGCTGTTCGTGACCAGTTTGGCGAAGTTTGCGTAGATAAAGACGGCAACATCGACCTGGAGTGCGCATGCGGTATTGTAATTTCCGGTCGGACCGATCCGACAAAAGCCATATTTACGCCAGGGGGAAGTTTCTGGATCAATGAATCATCTGCACTGCTTGACATGCCGATTGCTCAGGACCCAAGGCTTCATCCGCGGAACCGTTGCATACATGGAGGCTTCCATTCCATAGCGCTTATCCCGCTGCGGGACGATAAAAAAATCATGGGCATACTGCAGCTCAACGACCGTCGGCCCAACCGGTTCACGCCTGGGCTGATCTCTTTCTTTGAAGATTTGGGCGCCATTATCGGCACCGCCCTTGCCCGTAAGCAGGCCGAGCGGATAAGGGCGCTGAACGAGCAATTGAAGCTGCAGGTTGCCGAACTGGACGCCTTTGCCTATTCAATCGCACACGATCTTCGCGCTCCTCTGCGGCACATCACAGGTTTTGTGGGATTGTTGCAACAAAGGCTGACGGGCTACTCCGATGTTCAAACTCGCGATTATATGGACACGATCTCGGAGGCCGCAATAAAAATGGGTATGCTTATAGATAATCTCCTGAACTTTTCGCGACTCGGGCGTTCGGAGATGCATAAGATAAAAGTAAATTTAAATGCCATGCTAAGTGAAGTTATCCGGGGGAAACAGGAAGAGCTGAAGGAACGGGACATTATATGGACGATTGCTGAACTTCCTGCCGTCATAGGTGACCAGTCATTGCTAAGAATTGTGCTGGTCAATCTCGTCTCTAATGCAATCAAGTTCACACGTACTCGTCCTCAGTCTGAAATCAGGATCGGATGCCGGGATGACGGAGATAAATTCATTTGCTCCGTAGCGGACAATGGAGTGGGATTTGATATGAAATATGTGAACAAACTTTTCGGAGTATTCCAACGCCTTCATAGCCATAACGAATTTGAAGGCGCCGGAATCGGACTTGCAAATGTGCAGCGCATCATTGCGCGGCATGGCGGAAAAGTCTGGGCCGAAGGTGCTGTTGGACAAGGCGCCACATTTTACTTTACACTACCCAAAATTAAGGAGACATAAGCATGTCTGAACTGATATATAATAAAGCCGGAGTCATTTGTGTAATAAAACATATAGGGGCTTATTCGGCAGTCGTAAGCGAACCATCGCTCATCGGTTGGTGTGTATAACAAATCATGCTCAAGGCAAATAAAGGAGATCTTCATATGAAAGCGTCTCTGAGAATTCTGTACCTTGAAGATGAATTGCTCGACGCCGAACTCGTCCAATCGGCCCTCGATGAAGAGGGCATCGCCTGTAAAATGTTCCGGGTAGAAACACGCGATGACTTTATCGGGGCTATAGATGCCGGCGGATTTGATATAATCTTTGCCGATCATTCCATGCCCGGCTTTGACGGGCTTTCCGCGCTTGCTATCGCAAAAGAACGATGTCCCGCCATCCCGTTTATTTTCATCTCGGGCACGATGGGAGAAGAACTGGCCATTGAAACCCTCAAGAGCGGAGCTACGGATTATGTTTTGAAAGACAGGATCTCAAGCCTTGCGCCTTCAGTGCTCAGGGCTTTGGAAGAGGCAACTGAGAAGCTGGAGCGCAGTAAGGCGGTCAATGAACTTAAGACATCTCATGACCAATTGCGGAACCTTGCCGCCCATCTGCAGACAGCCAGGGAAGAAGAAAGGACCTGGATTGCCCGTGAAATACATGATGAACTGGGGCAGACACTGACTGCTTTAAAAATGGACTTGTCGGTTATGGACAAGAAGGTTGGGACGAATCAGGGGATTGAAACAATTGCGGAACTGATAAGAGCTGATTTGAAGCTTGTTGATGAGACTATAAAGACAGTGAGAAGGCTCTGCACCGAGTTGAGGCCGTCGGTATTGGACCATCTTGGTCTTGGGGCGGCAATCGAGTGGCAGGTCCAGGAATTCCAGAAGAGAAGCGGAATAGAATGCACAGTCAATCTGGTCCCCTATGATATTGTTGTTGACGGGAATCATTCTATCGCTCTTTTCAGGATCCTTCAAGAGTCACTAAGCAATGTGCTTCGGCATTCACAGGCGACGAAGGTCACGGCGACGTTGAATGACCGGGGCAGCAGTATAATGCTGGAGATTGCCGACAATGGCATCGGGATTGCAGAGGAGCAGCTGTCAAAGGCCAATTCCTTCGGCCTGCTGGGGATGCGGGAGCGTGTCCAGATTTGCAATGGGGAAATGAAGATAACCGGCGGTCCGGATGGCGGCACCAGGATAACTGTCATAATTCCAACAGGCAGACAGAAACCCTCACAAGAGCAACTATTTTAACATCCATTGGAGTTTGAATGGAACCTGATAAGACGATGGCAGATAATAAGCCTGATGCCGGTTTCTCCATAGTCGGCATAGGTGCGTCGGCAGGCGTCCTGCGCAAACTGGAAAGCGTTTTTTCACCCGAAGGAGATCTCGGGAATCCGGAACTGTGCGACATTATCGATTCACCCGCGGTACAATCACTCATGGATGATTTTAACATGCTGACGCATATGCCCATGAGCATCATTGACGGTAAAGGCAAGGTGCTGGTTAACGCGGGGTGGCAGGATATCTGCCTCAAGTTCCACCGGGCCCATCCGGACACCTGCAGGCACTGTATTGAGAGTGACCTGCAGCTCACTGCGGACATTCGCCCCGGGGAATTCAAAATTTACAAATGCAAGAACAGCATGTGGCACATAGTTACGCCTATTATGGTGGCAGGAAAGCACGTGGGCCGGCTTTTTATAGGGCAGTTCTTTTTTGAAGATGAATCACTGGCGTATGATGTCTTTCGGGAGCAGGCAAAAAAATACGGCTTCAATGAACGGGAATATATTGCGGCGCTTGACAGAGTCCCGCGGCTCAGCCGGGCAGCCGTTAATACGGCAATGGGTTTTTTCATGAAGTTTTCCGCGATTATTTCCCGGCTTAGTTACAGCAACATCAAGCTGGCCCGCACACTGTCAGAACGAGACATGTTGATGGCGTCATTACGCAAAAGCGAGGAACAATTGGAGAAAGCGCAGGAGATCGCACATCTTGGAAGCTGGGAGCTGGATCTGATGCAAAATAAGCTGACTTGGTCGGATGAGGTCTACAGGATCTTCGGCCTGCAGCCGCAGGAGTTCGGTGCGACCTACGAAGCGTTTCTCGACCGGGTCCATCCCGATGACCGCGCGGCAGTCGATGCCGCTTATTCCGGGTCGCTGAGCGAGGGAAGGGACGCCTACGAGATCGAGCACCGGGTCATAAGGAAATCAGATGGCGAGTTCTGTATTGTCCATGAAAAATGCAGGCACTTCCGGAATGAGTCCGGCACTGTTATTCGTTCGATAGGAATGGTGCATGACGTCACCGACCGCAAACGGGCCGAGGAAGAAATCAAAAGACTGAACAATGCCCTGCTTGCAAAGAATGAGAAGCTTGAGTCCTCCAATAGAGATCTCGAATTTTTCATCTACTCTGTTTCCCATGACCTGCGTGCGCCGCTTCGGCATATATCCGGGTTTGCCGACCTTGCGATGAAGAACATTGCTGACATGCTCGACGAGAAAGGGAAGAGATATCTTTCTATTATTCAGGGTGGGACAGAAAAGATGAGTCGTCTTATAGACGATCTCCTGCACCTTTCCAGGCTCTCCAGGCTAGAGATCCAACTGAGAGAGGTCAACATGAGCACGATCGCAGCATCGATCGTGAATGCATTGCGCGAGACCCATCCGGACAGGAGCGTCGAGGTAGATATCAAGGAAGGGCTTACCGTCTTTGCAGACCCCGGCCTGATCGAGGTCGTCCTTTCGAACCTGCTCGGGAACGCCTGGAAGTTTACCGGGAATACGGAGCACGCCCGCATAGAAATTGGAACCATCGGGCAGGATGGCAAAGTCACTTATTATGTCAGGGACAATGGGGCAGGGTTCAACCAGAAATATGCGGGAAAGATGTTTTGGCCCTTCCACAGACTTCACCATGAGACAGAGTTTGAGGGCGCCGGGATAGGTCTTGCCATTGTGGACCGTATTATCAGCCGTCATGGGGGAAAAGCCTGGGCAGAGGGTATTGAGGGTAAAGGAGCGACTATCTATTTCAGTTTGACCTGATCTGTAAAGTTCTGAAGGAGAGACCGTCTGGATAGACATAAGCGCGCTCTCAAACACAGCTTCCAAGGTGACTATACGTGCAGGCGCCATGGGGGATGAGGGAAGATCAATGTAGTTGAAACTTATGACATGATTTTCATCCATAATCCTACGGTGGAATCGGCTTTAATCCAATTTTTATTTTTTCCCGGCCGCTATAAAATTGTTTTAATGTCAATATCATATTCCTCCCCGTCGAGGGGCGGGTGGTTTAATGAGGTCAAATATGGGTGAAGATACTTTGAAAGATGACATTGGTGCAACGCGGGGACAACTTACCGATTCCGATCTGCCGGTGACAGAAAGCATGGAAGAAGGACTCGTTATCCCGCGCAAGAAGGGCGAAGATATCAATAGTGATAACGAGGCACGGTATTACTGTGTTGATTCGGGCGCACAGGATGCGGTCAGCTTTATCGATAATAATGGATTGGTCACTTTCTGGAACTGGTAATGTCGGTTGTCGAACATGATGGACGCCAGAGAGGCAGTTATGCGCCGTATTGAAAGTGTTGACGTTTTTAGATTTATTGCAATAACTTTGGTGATCGTTGTTCATACACAGATGTCACGCGGCTTTTACTTAAAACATCCTGATTTCTATGACACAGGGTTTATCATTGACCAGCTTGCCAGATTTGTAATCCCATTCTTTTTTATTATTTCGGGCTATTTTTGGGGCACAAAGGTAAATAACAGCGTTTCCGTGGCACCCGCATCAATCGCGATGGCTAAGAGAATCTTTTTACTTTTTATTGCATGGTCCATTGTTTATGCGACCCCATACAACATAACTTCAATGGCCGAGTATGGTCTTCTGGGGCCGATCAAGGTAGCTTACTGGAATTTGAAAGGTCTTATAGAAGACCCCGTCACTCTTTTGATGCAGGGGACGAGGGTTCATCTCTGGTTCCTGGCGGCCTTGCTCTGTTCACTTGGAATCAGTTCTTTTCTTGTAGGGAAAAAACAGTATAAAACACTGATAGCATTGTCTGTAGGGCTATATTTAATAGCACTGCTTGCAAAAGCCTACTCGTGTACTCCAGTTGGTATAAAAATGGCTTTCAACGCAAGGAATGGTCCATTCTACGGAACAATTTTCTTCGTCACCGGTTACTTTCTTTCGAAATTAACGCCAAACCCGGCATGGTTTTCAAAAGGGATTGCGCTCTTCACGATCGGTTTTCTCATTCATTTCTCAGAGCTCTATCTTCTTCATAGGTTTTATGGCACACATCCATACACTATCGAGTTTTCAATAGGCAGTTCTTTCATGGGGGTAGGGGTCGGAGTAGCATCACTTTCGAATAATGCTCTTTTGAGGAGCGCATCCCTAAGTTATGTCGGCAAATTCACACTGGGAATTTATGCTGTCCACCTGGTTTTTGTGGATCTGCTGCAGCCATTCTTCAAATTTACCAGCTCTTGGTTCAGCGAACTGAGCTACATAGCTCTTGTCCTTATGCTTTCTGTAGCATCCGTAATGCTGTTATCAAAAAACGAGATCACGAGAAGGATTGTAGTATGACAACCGTACGACGCGCCATTCTGTGATCGGCAAGGGTTGCGACAACAGATATCTGTTGGTTCAGTGTGCACGCGGGTTAAGCTCCGCCATTCGGAGATTACGCTTTCATCAAAAAATCGACTGACAATTTCATATTAACTTTTCCCCAAAACGTGTTAAACTTATCTATTGGGGATTTTTTTCATCAGTACTTCATGCAGGTGCGGTTTATGACAGTTGGGAATATACGGTTTAAGCTTTCATTGTTTATCAGTGTATTGCTTCTGCTTTTCACCTTTGCCTTATCACTCATTGCCATCCAGGCAACGGACCGGCACTTAAGGATTGAGCTCATCACAAGGGCAACGTCGCTGAGCAAGAGCGCTGCCGCACTGGCAGCTTATAGCATGCTTTCGAAAGACCTGCTGGGGATAGATAACATAGTCTCAAAATTAAAAGCAACAAATGCTGATATCGAATATGCAGCCGTTATCGGGCTGGACAAAAGAATCATAGCGCATAGCGATCTTGAAAGACGCGGTGAAACCTATCGGAGCACACCGAGCACCATAATCGAAGTAATACGAAAGCTTAGGGCCTTATGTGCACAAGAACCACTTGGGCGAGGTCTGCCTGGCGCCCTTGGACGTGCGCCTGGGTGAAGAAACGGTATTGCAGCCGGACCTTATTTTCGTTTCCAATGCGCGCGCCGGAATCATTCAGGAGAATTGGATTGCGGGTTCTCCGGACCTTGCCGTGGAGGTGCTGTCCCCTTCCACGGCCGGACACGACCGCGCCACCAAGCTGCCGATTTATGCCGAGGCGCGCGTGCCCGAGGTGTGGTTCATTGACCCCAAGGCCAAGACCGTCGAGGTTTTGACCCTCCAGGGGGCGAAGTATCTTGTCGAAGCAACATACGCGGGCCATCACCTGCTCACCTCCAACCTCTTTCCCGGCTGGCAGCTTTCCCTTGACGACCTGTTCGATTTTCGCGGACGCTTCTAGAGCGTTTCTACTCTAAGTGTATACAGCGCGGCGGAGCCGCAACCAAAGGCGTGCCACGGGCATCTTGCCCGTGCTGGAG
>CAWHNC010000076.1:0-5345 GCA_963830245.1 Nitrospirota bacterium | reverse complement strand
AACGATGTAGAAACCGGCTCGAACCTTGCCGATGCCCTGAAAAAACATAAAAAACTTTTTGACGACCTCTATGTAAACCTTGTTGCGGCTGGAGAAGCAGGCGGTGTTCTTGACGGAGTTCTCCTGAGACTCGCGGGGTATATGGAGAAAAACATGAAGCTGAAGAAAAAAGTGAAAGGCGCCATGATCTATCCGATTATTGTTATGTCGGTAGCCGTATTGGTAATCGCCATAATCATGATATTTGTCATACCCATCTTTTCTAAACTCTTCGGCGATATGGGAGTTAAGCTTCCGGCTCCGACGAGGAGCATTATATGGATTAGCAACTTCCTTGTCGGGATGGGGGGAGCCAGCGTGGGTGCGGGGCTCGTATCGGCAATTTTCTTAATTAAGCGATGGAGAAAAACCGTGGCCGGACACAAAAAAACGGACGAGATCATGCTAAAGTTACCTGTCTTCGGGGATTTATTAAAAAAGGTAGCTGTCGCACGGTTTACACGAACACTGGGCACTCTACTTAACAGTGGTGTTCCAATATTGGACGGCCTCGAGATATGCGCCAAATCATCGGGAAACAAGGTCTTAGAGGAAATAGTTATGGGGGTCCAGGGCGAGGTCGCCGCAGGCAAAACGGTTTCCGAGCCCCTTTCCAAATCTCCTGTATTCCCTCCAATGGTCTGCCAGATGATAAGCATCGGTGAAGCAACCGGCGCACTCGACCAGATGCTTATTAAGATCGCCGATTTCTATGATGACGAAGTGGATAATGCCGTCACAAACCTTACCACCATGCTGGAACCAATGCTGATGATTTTTTTAGGCGTGACTATAGGTTACATTGTTGTGGCGCTTTACCTGCCCATATTCAAGATGGGAGAAGCGATAGGACAATAAGAAGCAGGTAAAGGTTAAGGTAGAGCAAAGACAAAAGCTAAGAAAGGCCTAACAAGAGCATTTTATTTATCTTTACCTCTACCTTAACCTTTACCTGCTTTTATTGTATTTAGAAAGCCGGTAGCGGAATTCTCTGAAAGACAGGCCGAGCAGTTCAGCTGCTTTTGTCTTCACCCCGCCGGCCTTTTCAAGCGCCTTTTCAAGAAAGCTCCTTTCCAGGTCACCCAAATATTCATTGATGTTTACTCCGGTATCCGGCAGATCAGCAGCTGAACAACCCCGACCCGCAGGTACAATGCAGGATGTACATTTAAGGTGCCCGTCTTCCGAGAGGATAATTTCCCTTTCGATCATGTTCTTCAGTTCCCTTACATTACCCTTCAGTTCGTGCTGCAACATATAATCCACAAATGCGGGATCAATTTTGACAATTTCTTTTTGAAATTTTTTGGACAGCCCCCTTGCAAAGTGATCGATTAACAGGGGAATATCTTCCCTTCGCTCTCTCAGAGATGGCAATGCTATCTCAAATGTTGAGAGCCGGTAATAGAGGTCCTCCCTGAACTCGTTCTTTTTCGAGAGCTCAGTCAGGTTCTTATTGGTAGCAGCAATGACCCGCACATCCACCTCTATTTCATTGCCGCTGCCGAGCGGCCGCATTTTTTTTTCCTCGAGAAAGCGGAGCAATTTTGCCTGAAGCGGCATCGGCATCTCTCCGATTTCGTCAAGTAAAAGCGTACCGCCGTCCGCCTCATCAATGAGCCCTCTTTTGGATGCATAGGCGCCGGTGAAGGCCCCTTTTGTATACCCGAACAATTCGCTTTCAAGAAGTTCGGCAGGCAAGCTTGCGCAGTTAATGGCTATGAACGGATTATCGTGCCTTTTGCTCTTGTTGTGGACCGCCTTTGCCACAAGCTCTTTGCCTGTGCCGCTCTCACCCGTTATAAGGACATTTGTGTCGAAAGGCGCTATTTTATCTATCATGTTAAAGATTTTTTGCATGGCTTCGGATTTGCCTACAATACTTTGGTAAACATCCGCATATTGCTGAAGCTCTTTTACCTTTGTCTGCAAAAATATTTTTTCTTTTATGTTTTTTAAAACAATGCGTATCTCGTCAATATTAAAGGGTTTGGTGACATAATCATAGGCGCCGAGCTTCATGGCGGTTATCGCCGTTTCCGTTGATGCAAATGCCGTTATTATAAGAACAACTGTATCGGGGTTAATCCTTTAACTCCTTCGAGCAAGTCAATGCCCGAACCGTCAGCCAGAGCCGGAGATCAACAATGGCGAGATCAAAATAGTGTGCGCAATTCAGCGGCCCTGCTTCAGCAAGACCCGCCGCCTGATATGTTTCAAAGCCGGTTTCAGCAAGAAGGAGTTTTAGCCTTTCCTGATATTTGCTTCGTCATCAACTATAAGTGCACGCATGATATATCTCCTTGTCAAAACATTGGGCTAAAGAGCCGTAGCCCTTACTTCTTCACTGGAAAATAATCGAAAATTTTGCCCCGCCAAGCGGAGAAGTTTCGGTAAAAACAGTTCCGCCGAAGCTCGTTATTATTCTATAGGCTATCGCGAGCCCCAGACCCGTGCCGTTTGTTTTTGTCGTAAAAAAAGGTTCAAAAATCTTGTCCCGCACCTGCTCACTGATACCGGGGCCGTCGTCTTCTATGTCTATACTGATCTTCCCCCCGTTCTTTAGGAGCGCCACTTTAACCATGCTCTGTGCTGCCTCAACAGCGTTTTTAATAATATTATTTACGGCTATTTCAATAAAGGTCCTGTTGGCAATAATTATCGCATCTGGTGCAGTAGTTAAAATTATTTTTTTGTCGTTCTTCTGGTTCGCGACCAGCAACTTCAAGCATTGCTGAAAGTTCAACGTCTTCTTTTGACGCATCTGCCGGCCTCGAAAACAAGAGGAAATCATTAACTAGACTGGTCAGGCGTTTCGTCTCGCTCATGAGCATATCAACAAACTCTCTGTCAATCCTGCCCTCATTCAGGAATTGCACTGCTGCCGATATGGAGGCTAAAGGATTCCTCAGTTCGTGCGCAAGATCTGCGCTCACCCTGTAAAGCCGCTCGAACCCTTGCATTTTTATCTTTTCTTCTTCAAGCCGCTTGATGTAACGTTCCTGCTGCTCCATCCTTGTTTTCAGGTTGTCCCCTGCAAGAGCTATAAGAGAAAAAGCAAAAAAGTGCAAAGAAACATTAAGTATGCCCTCGCGTTCAAACAGAATGCCGTAACTGTAGTACACCGCACCATAAAGAATTGCGGCAATTATCGGAAACAAAAGGGTTTTCTTTGTTTTGATCAGAACGGATGAGAAAAATATCGGGAACAGATAAATAAAAGTCAGGTATGAATAAATGCCAAAACTTATGTATGCGATGGCGGATATAAAAACGATATCAAGCAAAAAGTCGAAATAATTTATTTTTTCGGTAGCAACAACCAGTCTCATGAGTACGATAAAAATATAAATAACAAGAACATTTCTAAGGCTGGGAATAGCATAGGGCAGACCGGCTATCTGAAAACCTATCAGCAGCGCCAGCGCAAAGATAAAACGCCCGATACGGTAATAAGTGAAAAAAGATGAGGCATACATATGGTAATTATTGTAGGAAAGGTGACATTTTTTGTCAATATCAAGGTGACGATAATTGTCAGTACGGCCCTCGCCATGACTATGGTCATTAAAAGAATTAAATAAAATGACATTGTAAAAAGTCTGGAAAAACGTCTTGTCGTCATTCCCGTGAAAACGGGAATCCAGTCTTTTCAGGTAGATGCTTACGCTCTGGATACCCGCCTTCGCGGGTATGACGACTTTTACGAGACTGTCAAAAGAGCTATGGCATGAAAGATGCTCCATTATAATAAATTGATAAACTGGGACGAAGTCAGTATAACGAACACACATCACATCCGCCGTTGGCGGGCAAGTTTACGTAAGGAGGTATTATATGTTTAAGAGTATTCAGAAAATGAGGAACGACGAAAGAGGCTTTACCCTTGTCGAACTGCTCATCGTTATCGCGATCATAGCTATTCTCGCAGCTATAGCAATCCCACAATTCTCAGCTTACCAGCAGAGGGCCATCAGGTCAACCATGCTGTCTGATGCGCATAATACTGCAACCATGATGGAAGCATATTTTGGCGATACCCAGAGCTATTTGACTGCTGGACCTACCTTCGGCCAAATTGTCCTTGGTTCACAGACAGGAAACATAAGTGCCCATAATACCCTTAGTGTTAACGCTGTTCTATTCCCCAGTGGAAACAGTGGTTACAACATTTGGGTTAATAATCCCAATGGCGGGGCAGGCTCAATCAGCTACTACCAGGATAACCAGGGAACTATGAGCTGGCAGTAGTAAGTTCTGCTGACACTGCAAATGTACCTGTTATGAAAGTGGGTGCTGACAGCGCCCACTTTCAGTCTCTCTCAAGATCAAAGGATATTATGTTGCAACTCTCTATAATCTTTATATCCACCTTTGCTGCCTTCTTATTTTTTCTGACACCCAATGTGAATACCGGAGACGCGGGAGGCCTCATTACTTCCTCTTATTATCTCGGTGTAGCCCACCCTTCCGGCTATCCATTATACTTGCTCGTTGCCAAAACACTTACTTTCTTGCCATTCGGCAATATTGCCTTTAAAGTTGCCCTTGCATCAGCCTTGTTCAGTTCTCTTTCCCTTACATTACTTTACTGGATGATATCCCGGCTGACCCGGAGCCGTGTTGCCGGGTTATTTGCAGCAGCATTACTACTCGTATCGTATTCCTTTTTTACCCAGTCGGTAGTAACGAAATTTTATCCTCTGAATCTGTTTCTAATCTTATCCATATGCGCTGTCTGGCTGTTCCGTATGCACGATCTAGACTTAATCGATGATGAACAAGGTATTTACATATCAGCCTTTATTTTCGGGCTGAGCACAGCCAATCACCACACTGGAATATTATTATTGGCCCCTGTGGCGCTTGCCTTGTTTACAAGAAAATCAGCCTTTAAATTAAAAATGATAATAATTGCAATTTTTCTGTTTTTTGCCGGATTTATTATTAATGCATATCTTTTCCTCAGAGGTGGTGAAGACAGATTTTTCACTATATCATATGTGCGGGACCTGAGCGATTTTTATGGTGTATTTTTCAGACAGGCTTACGGAGGAGGCGGCACACTTACTGCTGCTGCATCCGCTTTTCAGAATCTTTCCCTATTTTGGAACGCTGTTAAAAATTTTATCTTTGTTTTGACCGCAAATTTCAGTCTGTTTTCATTTCCTCTTTTTTTCGCAGGCATTTATCGACTTGCGAAAAAAGAGCTTAAGATATTAATTTTTATGATGACAGGCCTCCTTATTTATGGCCCTTTCCTTGCAAAACTCACACTGAACGAAAAAATTGTATCTGAAAGGGAT
>CAWHNC010000075.1:0-46583 GCA_963830245.1 Nitrospirota bacterium | reverse complement strand
GAACGAAGTAAGTGTTACAAGAAACATAGCCAATAAGGAGATGTAGCAAAAAAATAAAAAAATAAAAAAATAAGCTTGCCCGTCTTGCGCATGATGTGAGCCGGGACAAACCCAGGGTAATCTTCCACGGCGGCTGGATGCTCGCGCGTTACATGGACTCGTTCTACAGCAGCAGATCGATATATATTCTTAACGCACTGATGGGGAACATAGAGACAAAAGGCGGACTTATCATTGCTAAAGGTCCGAAGGATGCAGGCGCAAGGCCGCTTCATTTGCTGGGCGAATCGATTCCGGAGACTAAAGACAGGATAGTCGATGCCGGTATGGCCGACAAGTGTCTGGGAACAGGCCATGTGGTTAATCTCTACAATGCGATTAAAACAGGAGTGCCTTATCCGGTCAAGGCTTTTTTTGCATATCGGTATGATCCCATGGCATCCTTGCCTGACCCTGAAGCACAGAAAGAAGTGCTGGACAATCTGGAACTGATCGTTTCAATAGACGTTAATTACAGTGAGACAGGATGGTATTCGGATGTGATTCTTCCTGAAGCTACATATCTTGAGAGGTCGAACATAATAGCGACGCAGAAGGGGCCGAAGCCGGGGTTCATTATGCGGAGGCAAGCTATTGCCCCGAGATACGACAGCAAGCCGGCATGGGAGATTTTTACCCGCATTGCCGGGAGCATGGGCGCCGGAGAACATTTCCGGTACAAGAGCATAGAGGAAATCTGGGAGTACCGACTGGCCGATACAGGTATCAGTATTAAGAGCTTTGATGCGAAGGGAATGGTGGGTCTTACAAACAAACCTTTGCTTATGGACAGGGAAGACCTTAAATTCAAGACGCCGTCCGGGAAGATCGAATTCATGTCGCAGATGCTGGCGAAAAACAGATTCGAGTCATTTGCTCCCTACGTGACTCCCAGGAAACCGGAGGAGGGTCATTTCAGGCTGGCCTTTGGCAGGACTGCGATCCACGCCCATGCCCAGTCGCAAAACAATATCTATTTGCATGAGATTGTGCCGGAAAACGAGCTCTGGATAAACAGGGATGAGGCTGACAAGCTCGGCATCAGGGACGGTGACATGGTGGAGGTGAGCGCCGATGGATACAGCGGAAAAATAAAAGCGAAAGTCACTCCTTATATACATCCTGAGGCTGTCTTTATGCTGCATGGCTTCGGCAGTGAGGTACCGCTTAAAACCAGATCGTTCAAAAAGGGCCTGAGAGATACGAAGTTTGCGATAGGCCTGCTCGAAACGGTGGACCCTGTCGGTGGCGGCGTGGCCTATCTTGAATGCATGGTAAGGGTCGGGAGGATTAAACAATGAGCAAGTATTATATATACCAGGACCTGAGAAGGTGCATAGGCTGTTATGCATGCGAGGTGCACTGTAAAACCAAGAATGATCTATCGGCAGGTCCCAGGTTTTGCAGAATTATACCCGTAGGCCCGAAAATGGCTGCCGGTATTCCTAAATTACAATTTATATTTATGCCATGTTTTCATTGCGAAAGGCCCTTGTGTGTTGCTGCATGCCCGACAGGGGCGATGCAAAAAAGGACGAAGGACGGCATAGTATTTGTCGAGCAGTCGCTGTGCATAGGCTGCAAGTCTTGCATAACTGCCTGTCAGTGGGGTGTGCCGCAGTGGAATCCCGAAACCGGCAGGGTCATAAAGTGCGATTACTGCATGGACAGGGTCGATAAAGGTCTTAAACCGGCGTGCGTCACCAAATGCACTGCTCATGCCCTCCTATGGGTCACTCCGGATGAAGCGTCCTTACTGAAAAGAGAAAGGTTTGCCAGGGAAATAGCAGAGAATTCCCATTACTGATGCGCATAAAAGCATGAACGTAAGCCTCACAATAGACGGGAAAAAAATTGCCGCAGAACCTGGAATGACTGTTCTGGATGCTGCCGGCAGATCCGGAATCCGAATCCCTACGCTTTGTTTTCACAAGGCATTCAGCCCAAACCGCGTTTGCAGATTATGCATAGTTGAAGCAGAGGGGCCCGGCTTGAATTATATGGTTACTACATCATGCAATCTCAAGGCAATGGACGGCATGGTTGTCGAAACTGCCTCGCCCCGGATTGTGGCCATGAGGAAGACCATCCTCGATCTGCTTTTGTCCGGTACTGAATTTTCGCATCCCCTGGATGAACTGGCAAAGGCAGCCGGTATTTGCCGCGGTAAATTCAGCACCGGAAGGACTGATAATTGCATACTATGCGGACTATGTGTAAGAGTGTGCACTGAAAGTATCGGAGCCTCCGCATTGCGAATCGAAACAACAGGAGAGAACCGTTACAGGGTAGCCGAGAAGATACGGTTGCTTCAGGAACGATGCATAGGATGCGGCGCGTGCGCCGCGGTTTGCCCCGTGGCTGCTATAAGACTTGAAGATGCAGCATCAAAGAGAAATATCCTGGTTTATGGCGAAATTGCAAATACTTTGGACCTGGTCCCATGCAGTATGTGCGGAACGCCGTATGCGACCCGGTCATTTATTGATTCGGTCACGGCCCGCATTGATTGTGAATTGAGGAAGGGGATGAAAAAACTTTGTCCTGAATGTTCCCGCATCGTTTATGCCGGAGCCCTGGCTGGCGAGATGAAAAATGGATGAAAAAGTTTGTTGCTGCCGGGACAAGGGGCTGAGCGAGACTGTTGTACCCCTTACATACGGGGAAAAACAGCTTGCCGCAGTTATAGGCTGGGACGGGATACAGGTATTCGATCCCGGCCTTGACATAGTTGATCTTTGCTATGAATATGCACGTGCAGTGGAGGATAGTTCATGCGGGCAGTGCGTGCCGTGCAGAACGGGAACTCGCGTGCTGGCGGATATCTTCAGGAGAGTCAGGGCCGGCGAAGGTCGGCCTGACGACCTGTCTGACATAACAAGCATCGCAATGACAATGGCTGACGCCTCCATGTGCGAGATAGGCAAAAGCTCTCCCCGTGTGTTCCTGTCCCTCATAGAGCGGTTCAAGGATATGTTCCTGGCTAAGACCGGAGAAAGCAGCGCCGCCGGCAGCGGATATACATATAAATCCATAGTCACGGCCCCGTGCATACAGGCCTGTCCCATACATCTTGATATCCCAAAATATATTGAGGAAATAAAGTTTGGACGGTTCCGGGAATCGTTGGATGTAATACGGCAGCGGCTGCCCCTGCCGGGTGTTGTGGGCAGGGTTTGTGTGCGGCCCTGCGAGTCGAACTGCAGGCGGGGTCTTGTAGATGAGTCAATACAAATAAAACACCTGAAACGCTTTGTTGCCGATCAGTCAGGAGGAAATTCGGGGGAAAATATTCAGTCTGATCCGCAAGGACCGAAGGTCGCCATAGTGGGCGCCGGGCCGTCGGGACTGACTTGTGCCCACGTCCTTGCCGTGCGGGGTTATAGGGTGACCGTTTTCGAGATGCTTTCAGAGCCTGGCGGAATGGCCGCTGTCGGCATCCCTGATTACAGGCTCCCTCGCGACGTGCTGCGCCATGAAATAAATGCGATAGAAAACGAGGGCGTTGAAATAATTTATGGAAAGGCCCTGGGCGCGCATTTCACCCTGGACGACCTGGAGGAGCAGGGATTCAAGGCCGTATTCATAGGGATGGGTTGCCACTGTCATAAGAAAATGGATATAGAGGGAGAGGACGCAGGATATTACGGTTATGTGCCGGGCGTTTACTTCCTTAGAAATATTAACCTCGGTCTTATGGATGAAGTGCCCGGAGGGAAAAAAATGGTAGTTGTGGGAGGCGGAAATGTTGCGATAGATTGTGCCCGCATAGCATTCAGGTTGGGGTTCGAGGAAGCCCACCTGGTTTATCGCCGCTCACGCAAAGAAATGCCGGCTGACGCTGTCGAAATCGATGATGCCGAAGCCGAAGGTGTAAAATTCTATTTCCTTACTGCCCCTAAAAAAATCATCGGCAATGAGGGAAGGGTGACTGGCCTGGAGTGCTTACGTATGGAACTGGGGGAGCCCGATGCCTCCGGCAGGAGAAGTCCTGTTGCTGTTAAGGGTTCTGAATTCATAATAGATAGCGACGTGGTCGTGGCAGCTATCGGGCAGGAGGGTGATTTCTCCTGCGTCTGCAATCTCCCTGGGGTGAAAACTTCCGATAGGGGCGCTGTGATTGTAGACGAGAATTTAATGACCACCAGGAGGGGCGTTTTTGCCGGCGGCGACTGCATTACAGGTCCGGACGTGCTTATCAGGGCCTGCGCTCACGGCAGGCTTGCAGGTCTTAAGATCGACAGGTTTATCGAAACGGGGAACCTTGAGGTGTTTGAAGAGGAAATGGATGAAAAGCTGTTGAACAGTTTCCGGGTGTTTGATGCTGCCGAGAAGGTGAAAGTACCGAGAGGCAGCGGTCGTATACCTGTGAGGCATGAACCGTCACTCATCAGGAAAACTGATTTCCGCGAGGTAGATGAGGGGTTTACTCCTGAGGAGGCGGTAGCGGAGGCAGACAGATGCCTCAGGTGCTACAGAGTGCTAATGTATGTTTATGCCGAAAACCGGTAGTATAAGCTTGTTCAAGGTATAATGCCATGGCCGAAGACCTTCAGGAAAGGAACCCGCAGTCTGATAGCGAACTTGCCCGGTACTTGACTGCCAAAGCAGCAGGAGTGAAGACAGTTCTCTTCGTCTGTACGGGCAATGCATTCCGCTCCCAGATTGCCGAGGGACTGATCAATCATTATCTTAAAGGGGAGTGGGCCGCTTTTTCTGCCGGCCTGATGACGGCTGAGATTCCCGGTGACCTTGTCAAAGTGATGGCTGAACTGGGCATAGACATTAAAAGCCACCGGCCAAAACATATCGATCTGTTTGCCGGGTGCTGTTTCAACAAGGTGTTTATCCTCTCCGGCCATGCGAGCCATATCTGCCTGAAACTTCAGGGATACGGCGAAACGGAGGTCCTTTGTTTTCCCGACCCGCTTTCCAGCGCGGGATATGCCGAAGGATGCTGCATCGGAATCAAATCGGTTTTCCGGAGTCTACGCGATTCCATGAAAAAGACCCTTCTCCCTGTTATGAAGGGCCTGAGATGAAAAAATTGCGCGGAATCTTTTCACGGGGAAAGGGACATGTTTCCCGGAAAGCGGCAGATGAAGAGATAACGGCAAAGTACCGGTCTTTCAGGCATCTTCTCAGGCACAATAAAACCGCGCTTACCGCGATTGCCGACATGGAACAGCTTTATTACAGCGGCAAACCTTTCAGTCTGACCACAATAAGAATAAAGTATGAGGAACTGCTTGAGGCCGTAACCGGCATCCTCTACGCGTATGGCGTATTGTCCGGGCGCAACATAGACAAGCTATCTGAAAAGGTCAGCGACCTGGACGAGGTTCTTTTTCACCATTTCAACCCCTACTGCAATTCCGGGGACAGGAGGTTTATCCTGCCGTTTGAATCGATTACTCCTGAGATGAAAAAGATCGTGGGCGGGAAGGCTGCCAATCTTGCCGCAATACATAATCATATCGGGCTGCCTGTGCCCCCTGCCTTTTCCGTTACGGCCCATGCTTTTGAATACTTTGTCGAGCACAACGGGCTGCGGAAATACCTGAAAGAGGAGTTTGTCAGAATTTCTTCGGGTTCAATCGCTGATCTTGAAAGGGCGGGCGTCCGGCTTAGAACCGTTTTCCTCGATGCCGAGGTACCTCCGCTGCTGCAAAAGGAAATACTTGGAGCGTACTCTATGCTTGAGAAGGCCACGTATCCGGGAGTGCGCGTGGCTATGAGGAGCAGTGCTGTCGGCGAAGATGCCGAAGCGAGTTTCGCGGGCCAGTACGAAACTGTGCTGAATATAAACGAGGGAGATATTCTTGACGCATACAAGCGCGTTATTGCCGGCAAATACTCGGTGCAGGCCATCACGTACCGGCAGCAGCACGGGCTTTTCGACCGTGAGACGCCTATGGGTGTTATTGGAATTGTCATGATAGACTCGAAAGCGAGCGGGGTCCTCTATTCAGTTGACCCTCTTTCGCCGCTTTCACGCACGATGAGGGTGAATTCGCTTTGGGGTGTCGGGGAGCATCTTGTGGATGGGAGCGCCTCGCCGGATATTTTTGTTATCGACAGGGAAACAAGGAATATACTGCAACGACATATTGCAGCAAAGACCTCCCGGCTGGTGAGCCTTGAAAGCGGAGGGGTCCTGGTTGAGGTGGTCGGCGCAGATGAGGCCGCTGTTCCCTCTCTCGATGATGCACAGGTTATGGCCCTGGCCGATTGGGGATTGCGTCTCGATGAATTTTTCGCTTCTCCGCAGGATGTCGAATGGGCACTCGATGCTGACGGGTCCCTTTATGTTCTTCAGTCTCGCCCGCTGCATCTGTCCAATATGTTTACGGAAGGCCGGGAGCATGATTATATAGACAGTCCGGTTATTTTTTCCCGTGGAATTACTGCGTCACCTGGCGTTGCTACCGGCAAGGTCTTTATTGTGGAAAAGGCGGGGGACCTGAATGAGGTGCCGGATGATGCAATCCTGATATCCAGGACAGCCTCTCCCCAGCTGGCAAAGGTTATCGGACGGATCAGGGGAATTATAACCGATATCGGAAGCGTCACGAGCCATATGTCATCGGTGGCGCGCGAATTCGGGATACCGGCACTTGTCGATACTGGAATTGCCACCGGGTTACTCAACAATGGCGAGATGATTACGATGTCGGCAACAGCCGCCACTGTATATAAAGGTGTTGTGGAGTCTCTTGCAAAGCAGATGCGGCCTGCGCGGAACCCCATGTTCAACAGTCCGGTTCACCGGGTGATGAGAGATATCATCGACAAGATCACTCCCCTGAATCTGACCGATCCGGAAGTGTCGCAATTTGCTCCCGAGGGGTGCGTTACGTATCACGATATAATACGATATACGCATGAAATGGCAGTACACTCAATGTTCGGCATCTCCGGCAAGGCAGAGTTTTCGAAGTCATCGGTGGAATTGATTTCGAATATCCCGTTGTCTGTCATGCTTATAGACATGGGCGACGGTTTAAAGGAAGGGCTTGCCGCCTCTGAGCCTGTTACCCCGGATTGCATTCGATCAGTTCCCATGCAGGCTGTATGGAAGGGATTCACACACCCTGGGGTCAACTGGGAGGGCACGATGAATATGGGGGTCAGCAAACTCGCGGGACTGCTTGCGGTCACTGCGACCTCGGAGCTGGGCGAACAGGGCAGTGGAGAAAGCTATGCCCTCATTTCCCGCGATTACCTCAATATGAACGTGAGATTCGCCTATCACTTTGCCACAATAGATACATTATGCGGCGAGGACAGCTCTCATAATTATATCTCTCTTCAGTTTTCCGGCGGCGCGGGAAACTATTACGGCCGCTCCCTCAGAGCGCGGCTGATCAGCGACATCCTGGAACGGATGGGGTTCACAGTAGCGCTGAAGGGCGACCTTGTAGAGGCGTCATTTTCCAGGTATGACAGAAAAGCGACTGAAGAACGGCTTGCCCGTACTGCGGGATTGCTGGCTTCATGCCGCCTGCTGGACATGACGCTTTCGGATCAGGCTATGCTCGCAGTATACACGGAGGAGTTTTTCAGGGGCAACTACGACTTCCTTGCCAGGCGGCGAGAAGACGAATTGCGTAATTTCTATGTTCAGGGAGGTCACTGGAAACGGTTCACCGTGGATGGACGCCACTGCTGCATGCATGACGGCTCGCGCTGGGGAAGGGGGATAGCTTCGGGAATTTCCGGACTGGTGGGCAAAGTGGTGGGCAATGCGTATCGCGATTTCCTTGACACTATTGAGGCATACTATTATTTCCCGGTAGCCGTGGCAAAGGGCATCGAAATATCGAGCGGCACAGTTCATGTGAGAATCAAGCCGCTGGCCGGCAATATCGACAGGGCCGCCGGTATAGCTGTTGCCATAAAAAATATCGATAATTACTTTGTGCTCAGGACAAATGCGCTCGAGGGTAATGTGGTCTTGTTCGAGTACAGGAACGGCCGGCGGTATGCTCTCGCAAGTGTTCGGGAAAAAATTGAGACTGGTGTATGGCACAGGCTCAGTATTGAAATCGACGGAGACACGTTAAAAGGTTCGTTGCACGGCAAACAGGTGCTTGAGCACAGGGCGGACAGCCCCTTGCATGGATTCGTCGGCCTGTGGACGAAGGCCGATTCAGTAATTTATTTCGATGAATTCACCGTAGAGTCCTCAGAGGGTAAACAGGTCATAGAATTCTAAAAACACGGCCAGAGATCGCCAGGCTTTAGCCTGGGGATGAATGAGCCGCCCGGAGCGGAGAGTAGCGGAGCGGAGGAGAATTTTGGCATAATCTGGCATGGCCAGATATTGGACAGGCGCCCATACACGACATCGACTGCAATGTCATCTGGTATGGATACCGAAATACAGAAAAAGAGTTCTCCAAGGCAAAATAGCCATACGACTAAGACAGCTACTGTATGAGGCCTGTAAAATAAACAGATGGTTTATATCTGAACTGAGCGTGCAAGTGGATCATGTGCATGCGGTAATACAAATTAAGCCATCCGATAGTATCGCGGAAGTGGTAAAAATATTAAAAGGCGGCACAAGCAGAGTAATCAGAAAGGAGTTCCCAGAACTGGAAGAATTTCTGTGGGGAGATAGTTTCTGGGCTGATGGCTATTTTGCCGAAACCATAGGTCAGGTAAACGAAGAAATTGTGAGAAAGTATATAAGGAATCAAAATCAGTAAAGGTCATGGCAGGTTATGCCAGAGGCCTGAAACTCCGGGCTTCAGCCCGGAGAGTGGGTTCATTGCGCCGCATTATCCCATACAGAGTAAAGAATAATGTTGTCCGCAAAAAAACAATCTACCAAAAAAATGAACCTTCTACTCGTAGTCAACACCTCGAATATCTCACCAAGAATGTTGATTTTACGAAAACCTTCAGTTCAAACCAGCAGAAAAAGTCTGAGTACAGCACGCGCTTGAGGAGATAGTAACGGACTACGAATGCCCCTTGACTAGCAAAGGAGTATGATAGATTTCCGTCTGGTCCGCAGTGAATGCCCTGTCGTTACGACGGTTAAGGTAATATGTCAGGATTGCCTATACGTTATTTCCCAACTACCAGAACTGTGAAGCTGCCCTTGATCATTGTCGGGCGCTGTCTCGATCCATCGGACGTTGGCGCCGCTTGAGGAGCAAACTGTGCGGTCGGTAGATAGATGTTGTGGGTCTTGGGATCAATCGCCATTGTGCGGGCTCCTCGTTGCGTAGTAACGGTCTCTACTACCTCGAACCGGCCCGGTGAAGACTCACGTACCTCGGTAAGAGTGCCCTCTCCATTGGCGCTGAACGCCAGTCCGGCTTCCGGATCAAAACCGTTTCCGTCAACACCTTCGCCAATCGGTATGGCGGCAATTACTTTGCCAGTCACCGTGTCCAGGACCGTCATGACCTTGTTGTGGCATCCCGAATAAACGCGGTGATGCTCAGCGTCAAGTCCCATTCCGGTGGGTTCTTCGCAAGGCTTGAGCGAATACCTTTTTGTCAACACGAGTTTCCTGCTATCTATTTCCACTACCTCGTTGGTGTCTTCGATGTTTACATAGACCTTGCCTTTGCAGTCTGCCGCCGCAAACTCCGGTTTGCCACCAAGTGCAATCGTGCCGGCTACCTTACCTGAAGCAGCTTCGAACGCAGTGGCGTCTTTGCTGCGACCATTGAAAGTTAATACTCGTTTAGATGCAGGGTCGTAGAGGATGGCATCAGGATTTTCTCCGGTTTTCACTTGACCGAGGACCTTCAGTGTTTTCAGGTCGAATATGGTAGCCGTATTTGCCTTTCCGTTACTGGCAAAGCCCCGGTTAAACTCCGACGCAATAGCTATACCATGCACGCCAGGAGTGTCGGCGATATCGCCTACGACCTTATCTGTATCGATAGCGACCACCATAACGTGGGTGGAGCGCGAAATGTACAGCCGCCTGGCTGCGCCGTCTACAGTCAGGTAGTCCCAACCGCCTTCGCCGCCCAGTTGCAGCTTTTTGATTACATGATATCCGGGGTCCGCTGCATAGGCAATCGAACAGATAAGGAGACCGCAAAATAATAGGAATGCTTTCAAGATGTCACCACCTTATAAATCATTTAATGTGCTCCTAATATATCAGTTTCGGGCAGTACACGGCAAATCGCTTTTGACGCATTCTTCCCCCACTCCACAATACCGGTGCTTTCAAGGCAACCCAAGCATGAAATCCAGCCTGACCTTTCTGAGAAAGACTCCGTTGGCCGGACGCAAGGTTGAGCAGTTGTATCTGAAGTATCTGCAGTTGGTTGCTAAAGGACTGAAAGTTCCTAAAACTAATTGATATTTTCCTTTTCTACTGTTATGATTCTATCAGGCTGAAAAGCAGCATCCTGTCAGCCTTCGACCGATTCGAAGAAACATAATCGAGTAAGGGGCGCCTTTACGCTGAGGTGAAGCAAATGGGAATTGAAACTAAAATCGAAGGGAACAAACTTATCATCACGTGCGACTTGGAGGAGCCAACCCCAAGCGCATCAGGAAAAACCCTTGTAGTTGCCAGTACAAGAGGCAATATGAAGACATCGTTAACAGTAAATGGAAAACCATTAACAATCGGTTTGAACGCTTATATCCCTAAATAGGGGTCACCTCACGAAATGGAGGCCAAATGAGCCGCAGGGAGAAGATTACGGCTGCAAAGGCGGAAAAAAAACAGCAAAGAGAAGAAGCAGGTTTTGTTTCTGAACTCTTCCCCAAAGTTGTAAAGATTGGTATCAGTATGACGTATGCTCAAACAGGGGTACTGGAACCTTTGACACGGGAAATTAATTTTTCCCCTGGTAGTCATGCTATTTTCAAGGTTAACTGTCTATGTTCCGACTGCATCGAAGGCGGCTTTGATTTTACCAAAATAATAAGCTCGATGGTCAGAGCAGGCAAAACGACATTAAAAGGAGAAATAAATTGTGATGATTGCTCGGCGCCTGAATGTTCGGATGCTGAATACTCCATAACAATAAAATATGCCCTGACTAAATAATACGTCTGCATCATGCACTATCCGCTGAAAGTGTAAGATGACAGCCGGCATGTGATTTGGTGCTAAACGCACAAAGTCAGCCTGTTACGATCTTTTGTTTGCCCTTGACGCGCCCTTCCATAATGGCTGTTGCTTGCAGAAATCGGACCCAATTGTTAGTATAAAAGACATGGTTGGATTTTTGAAGAAAATATTTGGCACGAAGAACGAGCGGGTGATCAAAAGGTTTTTTGTTGTTGTAGATGAAATCAACGCCTTAGAACCCTCTGTTGCCGCATTAAGTGACAGTGAACTCGCTGCAAAAACAGACGAATTCAAACGCCGGCTGGAGAACGGACAATCCCTTGATGATATCCTGAAGGACGCCTTTGCAACGGTTCGGGAGGTGTCCCGCCGCCGTTTGAATATGCGTCACTTCGATGTGCAGCTTATAGGCGGGATGGTACTGCACGAGGGCATGATTTCCGAGATGAAGACAGGGGAAGGCAAGACCCTTGTAGCCACGTTGCCGGTATATTTGAATGCTCTCGACGGCAGGGGCGTTCATGTGATAACGGTGAACGATTATCTTGCGAAAAGAGATGCTCAGTGGATGGGAAATATTTATCATTTCCTCGGACTTTCATTAGGCGTCATTCAGAACGACAGTTCTTTCTTTTTTGATCCGACATACCTCTCTAATGACAAGCGCTTTAATAACCTGAGACCCTGCACCCGGAAAGAAGCCTATCTCGCTGATATAACATACGGCACCAACAATGAATTCGGTTTTGATTATCTGAGAGATAACATGAAATACGATTATGAGGAATACAGTCAGCGGGAATTGAACTTCGCGATCGTTGATGAGGTGGACAGCATCCTGATCGATGAGGCGAGGACACCGCTTATCATATCCGGCCCCTCTGAGGAGTCGACCAACAAGTACTATAAGGTAAACCGTATTGTCCCGGGACTTAAGGCAGAGGACGATTTTAAAATCGACGAGAAACTGAAGACGGTCATTCTTACCGATGCCGGCAACTCGAAAGTAGAGAAGATGCTCGGTGTAGCCAACCTCTATGAGCCGGCTAATATCGAACTGGTACATCACGTACTTCAAGGCCTTAGGGCGCACCACCTGTACAAAAGAGACGTTGAATATGTGGTGAAAGACGGTGAGGTGATCATCGTTGACGAGTTTACCGGAAGGATTATGCCGGGCAGACGGTGGAGTGACGGGCTGCACCAGGCTATTGAGGCAAAAGAGGGTGTAAAGATAGCCAGCGAAAACCAGACGCTTGCCACTATCACTTTCCAGAATTTCTTCAGAATGTATAACAAGCTTGCAGGCATGACCGGTACGGCTGACACAGAGGCGTCAGAATTTGCAGAGATATATAATCTCGAAGTAGTGGTAATACCAACAAACCAACCCTTGATAAGACCTGACTTCCCGGACATGATTTACAAGACTCAGAGGGCGAAATTCGATGCTGTTATAATGGAGATAGAAGAGTGCAATAAGAATGGTCAGCCGGTGCTGGTCGGCACTACCTCGATAGAGAAATCGGAACTGCTGAGCGGTTTACTGAAAAAGAAAGGCGTTAAACATTCGGTGCTCAACGCCAAGTACCATGAGAATGAAGCTGAGATTGTTGCGCAGGCCGGGCGACTCGGCGGAGTGACTATTGCTACGAACATGGCCGGCAGGGGGACTGATATTGTCCTTGGCGGTAATCCCGACGGCCTTGCGAGGGAACTCCTTAAGGCCAAAGCTGATTACACTGAGGAAGATTTCGCCGAAGCTATGCAAAAGGCAAAAGTTATTTGCGAGCAGGAGAAACAGCAGGTCATCGGCGCAGGCGGGTTGCATATAATCGGAACTGAACGCCACGAGGCGCGGCGTATAGACAACCAGCTTAGAGGCCGGTCTGGAAGACAGGGAGACCCCGGGTCATCGCGGTTTTACTTGTCCCTTGAGGACGACCTCATGCGAATTTTCGGCTCCGACAGGATAAGTAGTCTGATGAACCTCCTGAAAATGGAGGAGGACGTTCCCATTGAGAACAAAATGGTATCCAAGGCAATAGAGAATTCCCAAAAGAGAGTGGAAGCTCACAATTTTGACATCAGAAAGCACTTGCTCGAATATGATGATGTAATGAACAAGCAGCGGAAGGAAATTTACTCGTTCAGGCTGGAGGTATTGCAACGGGAGTCTTTGAAGGACAGGATCCTCGATATGATTGATAATGAGGTGGATGGGTTCATCTCTGTTTTCTGCCCTGAGAATGTCGATAATGGAGAATGGGACAGCAACGGTCTTAAGGATGCGCTCTACGGGACCTTTTCCATAAACATGCAGCCTGACCTGTCGGTTGCCCGAAATGAACTGCGTGATAACATTTCGGCAGCAGTGAAGGAGCTGTATGACAGGAAGGAAAAGGATGCTGGCGCGGAGGCCATGCGCTATATGGAGAAGGTGATTCTCCTCCAGGTGATCGACACCCAGTGGAAAGATCACCTCCTTGGTATCGACCACCTCAAAGAGGGCATTGGGCTGCGGGGGTATGCCCAAAAAGACCCGCTTGTGGAATATAAGAAAGAGGCTTTTGAGTTGTTCGCCGATATGTCTGACCGTATAATCAACGAAGTGTTGATGAGACTCTTCCGGATCCAGGTCAGACATGAGATGGAAGCCGAGATCAAAGAAGCGCCGCGGCAACAGCTTGTTTATAACCGCGGAGCAGGTGATGAGCCACGGCAGCCGGTGCATAAGGACAGGAAGGTAGGAAGGAATGATCCTTGCCCTTGCGGGAGCGGCAAGAAATACAAGAAATGCTGCGGAGCCGCCAAGTAACCTTAACCTCAACTTGTACCTCTGCCTGCCTTTATTATTCCTTGCAAATCTAATGTTGAAATTATATAATCAAATCGCAACACATTGATGCCGTAAGGGGCATTTATAGTCAATCGGAGGGAGTCATGGCTCAGAGCGCAGGTGCTTTACCGGAGGTATTAAAGGTTGGAACTAATGAGATGGAGCTTGTCGTCTTCAGAATGTACAGTTCTCATCCTGATGGAACTCCAGAAATTCTTGATTACGGGGTCAATGTTGCAAAGGTAAGAGAAATCATTCCGATGCCGACCTTGACGAAAGTCCCGGATATGCCTTCATATGCGGAGGCTTTGGCACAGGTGCGCGGTGAAGTGATCCCCATTGTTGACCTTGGCAAATGGATGAAGGTGAATCCTCCGGCAAGTATGGACATTCGTCTCAAGGTTATTGTGCTTGAGATGCTTGGTACAACTGTGGGGATGATTGTTCACGAGGTGGAGCGTATACGCCGGATCAGTTGGGACCAGATAAAGCCGCCTCCATCACTTTTGCAGGCAAAGCACAGCGGCAGGGTGACCGGCGTTACGAAGCTAGATGATGGCGACTCGCTGCTGTTGATACTCGATCTCGAGAGCGTTATTTCGGAAATGGGAGGGCTTATCCAGACTCAGGAGATTGCCATGGGAGAGATCGAGAAAATTGGAAAGAAAAAGCTGAATGGCACTGTGCTTGTCGCTGATGATTCCTCTGTTGCCAGGAAAATACTCAAAGACACGCTTGAAAATGTCGGTCTTCATGTAATAGAGGCGATTGACGGAAAGAGGGCTCTTGAAATACTCGAGGACTTTCTGTCCAAAATAGGTGACCAGCCCATTACTGATTTTGTCCATTTGGTTATCTCGGATGTGGAAATGCCCGAGATGGACGGCCTTACTTTCACGAGGAATTTAAAGAACAACCCTAAATTGTCAATTTTACCGGTTATTATAAATACATCCCTCAGCGGCGAAGAGAACAAGGAAAAGGCCAAGGGGGTGGGGGCGGACGGTTACTTGGTGAAGTTTGATGTGGCCATGCTTCTGCACGAGATTTCAAGATTTTTTAAGTAGCGCCTTGTCATTGCAGGGTTATCTTTCCGCCGCATACCTGTCCTGCAATTGATATAAGAATAAAAACAGGTATAAAACGGTAATCGGTGTGAGTTGTGATCCTCGCTATAATAATCATTGGGACCGGCGCGTGAATGCATAAGAGCCATTTGCGTGAATACTTCTTTGCGCTTTTTCTGATATAACCGAAAGGCAGGTTCAGTATAAAGGCAAATACTGTTATAACGAGTGCAGTCAACATAAAACATTATAAAACATTATTGTAATGAAAACACAGCCAATACGCAAAGACAGGCTATAGACAATAGGTGACAGGTTGCGAAAAATAATTCTTTTTTTAATAATCTATTGCCTATTACCTGCCATATTTAGTATGCTTTTTATATCATGCTAAATATTTTCAGGAGAATGTCAACGGCCGGACAGAGGTTTGTCCCTGCTGCTTCACTCACCTCCTTTGCTTTGCTGTTTCTCCTTCTTGCCGGGATAGTCCAGGCATATGCCGCTGATAATGCGACGAACCAGGCGGTCAAGGCGTCAACGGCAACACTGCGTGTAGGTAAGCACGCGCACTACATTAGGCTTGTTTTTGAGACTACGGATAGCTTTGTGCAAAAAGCATCTGTCAGTCTGAGCGGAGCTAATGCAATTAAAATCGATTTTCAGTCGCCGATATCTTTCAGGGTCCCGGGGAGAGGGGCTCCGAAGACATTCGTAAAAATAGAAACTAATGGCTCAAAAAACACGTCTTACGAGATCGATAAGGGCCTAAAAATTACTGTCAGCGCCAGCGGTTGTCTTATCACCGTTGATAATCTGGACGATATAAATGTTACCAAATTATCTTTGCCCTCACGCCTTGTTATCGACGCATTTATAACTCAGGGGTCGTCCGGCAGCGTCGAAAATAGTTCACCGGAGGTCCCCCTGGCCACTCCTGACGCATCGGAAATCAAAGTTGAATCTTTTGTGATCGATCCCGGCCATGGAGGTTACGAGAGCGGCGTCCGCTTTGGAAAGACCGCTGAGAAAGACCTCGCGCTATCAATGGCAAAAGAACTTGCAGGGGCACTGGCCGGGAAGGGGAAAAAAGTTTCTCTTACGCGCAAAGGAGACCAACTGGTGTCGCTTAATGACAGGTGCAGGATTGTCAACAAAAAATCGCCTCAACTGATGGTAAGCATTCACGTATCGTCTAAAAACGAATTTGCGGTATACACTGCGGTCAAGCCGTACGTGAAGGCGGCCGGCTCGAATCAAGTGGATTCTGAGAAATCAACCGGCAGCGGCAGGAGCGAAGCTGTTGCGCAGGCAATTGCGCAGAGCGCCAGGAACTCGCTCAAGGTTAATGTGAAAATTGAAAAAATGCCTCTGCTATTGCTGTCCTGTATGCATGTGCCTGGTTTGTTAATCGAACTGCCCAGTCCTGATAAGTTCAGCTATGATTCAAAGTCGAGAGAACGCATGATTGCCGTTATTTTAGTAGGCATTGCGAACTCCTCGGCAGGCGGGTTACAGTCATAGGTTCCCAACTCCTCCATGGGTAATAAAAAATATATTTTGACCGCGTTGCTATTCCTCCTCGTGGCTGCGGTGGCGGGGTGGTTCGCAGCACAGCATTTTCAATCGGCGGCCCGGCAATTTAAACAGCCCCTGATTGAACTGAAGGGAGGAGAAACTGCTGTCAACGACGGTGTTCAGCCGGTGACAGGCGATGACACGGTTGTTGTAAAAGTATTTCTTCCATCTGAGGAGGGGATAACAGTTGTGGAGAAGAGGATGCAGAATAACCCTATCCCGGTTAAAATGGCTGAGGCGGTGGCAACGGAGTACCTTAAAGGGTTGCAGCAAGGATTAAATGACACTAAACTTATCGGGGTCTACCGGGACAAGAGGAGTATTATTTATATTGATGTATCTGATGAGTTCAGAAAAAACTTTTCTGGCGATATAAGGCAGGAGTTTGAACTTTTGAAGTCCCTTTATGAAACCATTACGGTGAATATCCCGGGCACGGAGGATGTACGGTTGCTGATAGATGGTAAAGAGGTCGAAAGTGTTGGAGGCCATTTTAGTGCATTATATCCTTTGGGGGACACCGTGCGGGAAGATCTCCAGCAGCCGGCTGCGAAAAGTCCTCAAACAAGCTGACCGCGGAGAAAAGCAGGTAAAAAAACAAGGTTGAGGTTAAGGTTGAGGTAAAAGCAGTAGAGGTTGAGGTTAAGGCGAATAATGCTTTTCCGTCTTTTCTTAACCTCAACCTTAACCTTTACCTGACTTTTATTTAATGAATAGCGATGAACGCCCCATAGGCATATTTGATTCCGGAATCGGCGGGCTAACCGTTTTTAAAGAGGTTAGCATCAGGCTGCCGCGCGAAAACATTATATATCTTGGTGATACTGCGCGTGTCCCGTACGGCGTCAGGTCCCCTGAAACGGTGATACGTTATTCTTTTGAATGCACTGATTTTTTGCTCAGACAGAATATAAAACTTCTTGTCGTTGCCTGCAACACCGTTTCTGCAATATGTTTGCAGGAAATTTGCAAGAGGATCCCTGTTCCGGTAATCGGAGTTATAGATCCCGGTGCGAGGGCTGCGGTCAGTGCTACAAAAAATAAAAAAATCGGTATAATAGGTACTGAAACGACGATCAAAAGCAGTGCCTATTTAAAAGCCATAAACGCCATAGCGCATAATATTGAAGTTTATGGTTTTGCTTGCCCTCTGTTTGTGCCGCTGGTGGAAGAAGGATGGACTGATGGCGATATCGCCCGCATGATTGTGGAGCGGTATCTGGCTGACGTAAGAGGCAAGGGTGCGGACACCCTTGTGCTCGGATGTACGCATTACCCGCTTTTGAAAGATGTGATCCAGGAGGTAATTGGCTCAGTTCGCCTGGTCGATTCTGCTATCGAGACGGCTGTTGCAGTGGAGCAGTTGCTGGTTAAGAAGGGGATGCTGACCCAAAACGAAACGGCCGGAGCGAAGAGATTTTTTGTTACTGATTCCCCTGAAAAATTCATATCGGTGGGCGAACGTTTCCTGGGAACAAAGATTGATGATATCGAAAAAATACAGATTTAAATTGGAGGAGTAATGCGGCCTGACGGAAGGACAAAGAGTGAGCTGAGAAAAGTAAAAATCACGAGGAATTATATTTCCGCTGCCGAGGGGTCGGTGCTTATAGAAGTCGGCAATACAAAAGTTATTTGCACTGCTTCGATTGAAGAGAAAGTGCCCCCGTTTCTGCGCGACCAGAAAAAAGGGTGGGTCACTGCCGAATACGGCATGCTCCCCAGGTCTACACATTCGCGCATGACCAGGGAGTCCTCTGCCGGACGTGTTGGAGGCAGAACACAGGAAATACAGCGTCTGATCGGAAGGTCGTTGAGGGCGGTAGTTTCGTTGGAACTTCTCGGCGAGAGGACGGTATGGATTGACTGTGATGTAATACAAGCTGACGGCGGAACAAGGACGGCTTCGATTACCGGGGCCTATGTCGCCTTTAGGGATGCTATTGAATACGGGCTGAAAAATAAAATCATATCAAGAAACCCTCTCAAGGATTCTCTCGCTGCGGTCAGCGTCGGCATCGTAGATAACGAGTCGCGCCTTGATCTCTGTTATGCTGAGGATTCCCTGGCCGAGGTGGACATGAATGTTGTCATGACTGGAAGCGGCAAGATAGTAGAAATACAGGGGACCGCTGAAGCAGGACCCTTTTCGAGGGAAATGTTGGATGAGATGCTCTCACTTGCAGAGGGCGGCATTGCTGAGTTGATTATGATTCAGAAAGAAACAGTTTAAGTGGCAAAATATGGTACAATAACATGATGCAGGGGAAAGACATGTATAAGAGTTTGTTTGTTTGGCTGCTCATCGGGATGGCGATGATTCTTCTTTTCAACTTGTTCAATGTGCCGCCGAAAACCGAAAAAGAAATGATATTTTCTGATTTTATCAGCAAGGTTGAGGCTGGAGACGTTGATGAAGTTACCATAAAGGAGAGCCATATAACCGGACGCCTGAAGGACGGCACCAAGTTCAAAACTTATGCTGTTGAGTATCCTGATATGGTGAAAGAATTAAGGCAAAAAGATGTCAAGATAACGGCTAAGCCGCCTGATCAGAGCCCGTGGTATGTCAACTTCTTCTTCTCATGGGGACCGATCCTGTTCCTGGTCCTTGTCTGGATAGTTTTTATGAAGCAGATGCAAATGGGCGGGAACAAGGCCATGTCTTTCGGAAAAGCCAAGGCAAAGCTGGTTTCCGAAAAAGCGGTGAAAGTTACCTTTGCCGATGTTGCGGGTGTGGAGGAAGCGAAAGCCGAGGTTGAGGAAATCATCGAGTTTCTCAAGGACCCGCAGAAATTCTCCAAACTTGGAGGAAAGATCCCCAAAGGCGTACTTTTGGTTGGTTCTCCAGGCACCGGCAAGACGCTTCTTGCCAAAGCGATAGCCGGTGAGGCCGGCAGTGCCTTTTTTTTCAATTTCAGGCTCGGATTTTGTTGAGATGTTTGTTGGCGTGGGCGCCTCACGGGTACGCGACCTTTTTGAACAGGCCAAGAAGAGTGCGCCATGCATAATATTCATTGACGAAATCGATGCCGTCGGCAGACACAGGGGAGCGGGTCTTGGAGGCGGTCATGACGAACGGGAGCAGACCCTGAACCAACTGCTCGTTGAAATGGACGGTTTTGAAGGGAATGAGGGAGTTATCATTATTGCGGCGACCAACAGACCTGATGTCCTCGATCCCGCGCTGTTGAGGCCGGGAAGATTCGACCGGCAAATAGTGGTGCCGACCCCTGATGTGAAGGGGCGTAATGAGATCCTCAAAGTCCACACAAAAAATATCCCTGTTGCGGAGGACGTCAATCTTGATAAGATAGCAAGGGGAACGCCCGGTTTTTCCGGGGCCGACCTTGCGAACCTTGTGAACGAGGCAGCGCTCATTGCGGCACGAAAAGTCAAAGAGAAAGTCGATATGCTTGATTTCGAGTTTGCTAAAGACAAAGTATTGATGGGTGTCGAAAGGCGAAGCATGGTGATAAGCGAC
Source organism: Nitrospirota bacterium (assembly GCA_963830245.1). Classification (GTDB taxonomy): domain Bacteria; phylum Nitrospirota; class Thermodesulfovibrionia; order Thermodesulfovibrionales; family Dissulfurispiraceae; genus JADFXI01. Next base: position 26,514 of record CAWHNC010000075.1, on the reverse strand, counting down.
GAGGAAAAAAAGAATACGGCGTATCATGAGGCAGGACATGCTCTGGTTGCCAAATTAACTCCCGGCACGGACCCAATACATAAGGTCAGTATCATTCCCAGGGGAAGAGCGCTTGGAGTGACCCAGCAGCTTCCTATTGATGACCGTTATACTTATTCAAAAGATTATCTTGAGAAAGCCCTGAATGTGCTGATGGGCGGCAGGGCTGCCGAGGAACTCTTATTGCACCATATGACCACTGGAGCGGGCAACGACATTGAGCGTGCTACCGAGCTGTCAAGAAAGATGGTCACCGAATGGGGCATGAGCAAGAAACTTGGACCTCTTACCTTCGGCAAAAAGGAAGAGCAGATCTTCCTCGGGCGCGAGATAGCGAGGCATAAGGATTACAGTGAAAAAACGGCAGAGGATATAGACGAAGAAATACGCGGGATTGTCACAAATGCCTATGTGAATGCAAGGAAGATGCTGGAAGAAAATCTTGATCTTGTTGAGGCCCTTGCCCAGGCGCTCCTGGAGCGCGAAACGGTCGACGCTCAGGATATCGATGCCATTATCGAAGGCGTAAGATCCGGAAGCGGTGTGGTGAAGAGTGCTGTAAGTCCTGCACTGGAGATTGCTGCCGGTAACCCGTGATCCTTTCCTGGAACGGTTTCAAACTGGATTTCACCTGTAAAACCCATATCATGGGCGTGCTTAATGTTACCCCCGATTCTTTTTCCGATGGCGGCTCTTTTTTTGATAAGGAAAGTGCAATCCGTCATGCCCACTACATGGTTGAGAACGGCGCGGATATACTCGATATCGGCGGAGAGTCGACAAGACCCGGCTCTGCGGGGCTGTTGCCGGAAGAAGAGCTGCGCAGGACTATTCCAGTTATACAGGCTGTTGCAAGGTCAGTGCATGTTCCTGTCTCCATTGACACATGGAAAGCTGAAGTCGCCCGCCGCGCCCTGGATGCAGGCGCATCTATTGTGAATGATATAAGTGGCCTGATGTTCGATCCGGCGATGCCGCGGGTCGTGGCCGAGTATGGCGTGCCGGTCATTGTAATGCATACAAAAGGGACCCCGAAGGATATGCAGATACGCCCGGTCTATGAGGCGCTCATTCCCGAGGTTATGGACTATCTTCGCTCCAGCATCAGGCTTGCCGCTGATTCCGGCATTCCAGAAGACCGGGTCATTATTGATCCTGGTATAGGGTTCGGGAAAACTGTCGATCATAACCTCGAGATCATAAAGAACCTGAAAGAGTTCACGCTGCTCGGCAGGCCGGTTGCAATCGGCGTATCACGAAAGTCTTTTATCGGAAAACTGTTGGGCGGCGAACCCCCTTCCGCGAGGATGGAGGGCACTGCGGCTGCGGTAGCCATCTCTATTTTCAACGGTGCGCATATTGTCCGGGTCCACGACGTAAGGGAGATGGCAAAGGTTGCCAGAATTGCCGACGCAATAAAACTCGCAAGGTGAACAATGTGCCAGTCTTCAACTTTTCTTTCGCTTATAAAACGCTACTATTTTTTTGACTGTTATCGGAAATAATCCGAGGAGCGCAAATGAAAAGATCAATCCGGGAGACAGAATGCCGGATAGAGAATCGATTTTTGCAAGCTCTTTTCCCGCGTTTACATAGACCATAGTCCCCGGAAGCATCCCCAGTTGCGATACCCAATAAAAGGTCAGCATAGGCAACTCTGTCAGACCCATGACAAGATTGATGATAAAAAAAGGAAAGATCGGAATCAAGCGAAGCGTGAACAGATAAAATGCTCCCTCCCTTTCTATTCCTTTGTTAACAGCAGACAGTTTGTCGCCAAATTTGGACTGCACCCAATCTCTTAATACGAACCGTGAGGCCAGGCATGCAAAAGTCGCCCCTATGGTGCTCGCAAAAGAAACGATAAGTGTCCCGGCCTGTAATCCAAAGAGCGCCCCTCCCACAAGGGTGAGCACTACGGCTCCGGGCAATGATAACGACGTAACAATAATATAAAACATCATATAAGCGGCTATTACAAATATCTTATGTTCGGTATACAGAAGCGAGAATTTTTCCTGAGATGACTTCAGATAGGACAGGCTCAGATATTGTTCAAGAGCAAAAAACTTAAATGCGGTGATCAGGAATATGATCAATACCACTATCACTGTCTTCTTAAGATTTTTATTGCTCCTCATATCAAAGCCGCTTTCATGACCTTTAATATTATCATATCCGGCAAGGTCTTGTTCCATTGCACTTTAAAACCTTTTAGGGAAGTGTTCGGCGTGATGTCCACCTTTTAGATGTGGTACAATGGTTAATAGTTAGGCTGTCCGAGTAATACAACGGGAGACCCGACCAGATGGTCTGATAAGGGCCTGATGGCGTGTCTTTTTTTTATTCAATAAAACAAAAGGGGATGACTATTTACTATGATTAAGTTAAACAGGACTTCATCTTTGTTGATACTCGTAATTCTTGCATTGATCTTCTGTTCTTGCCCCGGAGTTGTCGATGCTACCGAACAGTCCAATTATGGACCGGTCCTCCCGGTACTGAAAAAAGAGGTGTCAAGTATTAATGTAGGTTTCGAGGCGTCATCGGAAGAACTGGCTGCCGTTTTAAATAAGCTGATTGGAAAAGATCTTTACAGAGGCTCAACCGGCAACAGTGGCGTGAACACTGATATTATCAGAAGCGGACCTATTGGCATAACAGCAGCCGATGACTACCTTTATCTCACTATGCCGGTTACCATGTCCTTGCGTTACGGGGTCTTCAGTACCCCTGCAATCTCCACGAAATTGAAATTCAGGCTGAACGCCAGGATAACTCCCGACTGGAAGCTTCACGCCGAGATCTACTACTTGGGACTTAGCGATCTCTTTGCCGAGAAAGTGGGAATTGGCCCGCTCTCCATTAAACCGCGCAGTGTAATAGAGGGAATCACAGATCCACTTCAGCGGGTAATCTCAGATGCGATCAGCGGGGAATTGAACGCGAGATATTCTTTGAAGGCTCAGATCGGAAAAGCCTGGAATGCAGCCCAGCAACCTGTTCTGCTTGACAAGAACTACCATGCCTGGCTAAAAATAACCCCTAAGGAGGTTATGCTTTACCCGCTTTACGCGCGAAATAATTTGGTCAAGTTAAGTCTTGGGCTCAAATCCGTCTCCGAAATGGTGGTAGGTCCTGAACCGGCGGTCCCCGCCCCGGTTTCGTTGCCGTATCTGAAGCTGGCGACCGGCAGCGACAAGAGTTTCCGCATTATCCTGAATACCGATCTTTTCTACAAGGACATTCTCAGCATCGCTACTCCCTTGCTTCTTAACAAGGAGTTAGGGACTGACGGAAAAAGTATTATCCTTAAAGATCTGGACATGTACAGCAAAGATGACAGACTGATAGTAAAAGTGGATGCCAGGGGCTCCTATGAGGGAGTTTTTTATCTGTCATGCAAGCCTTCATTCGACCCGCAAACTAATGTCTTCTCTGTGGATGATGTGGACTTTGATATGTCCACCCATAGCTTTTTATTGAAGACTGCAGGCTGGTTATTTCATAGCAGGATCAGAAATATAATCAGGGAAAAGATTACAGTGAACCTGACGCAGAGAATGGAGCAGGCACTTGAAACGGCACAGAAGGCTATGACACAGGTTAAACTGGCTGACCACATCTTTCTGAAAGGGCATGTCAATACCATTAAGCTTCACGACGTGATATTACAAAAAGACAAAATCTGCATTCGGCTTTATACTGAAGGAGAAACAACCCTTGTTTTTCGGTAAACAGGAGGTTTGCAATGTTGGCAGGCCCCCTTCGTTAACCTGAATTTTCAATAATATAGACTCCTGTCACCTCAATCAGTAGCGAGTGAAACCACCATTGACTATTCCGTAAACGTTTGTCCCGTGTTCGCGGGATTTGTGTGTTAACCCTGGGTTTGTATTCTAATGGACGCTGTCGTCCCAATTAATTAAGGCCGAAATCTGCCATTAAGAAATGATGATATTTATCGATAACTAAATTAGAGGTAAGAAGGATGATTGTCCTTTAATTTTTATTCCTGTATTTCAAAAGATGTGATTGTGTAATAATTGTGATAATAATCCCTAAAAAATAGGAACTTTTAAAAAAGTGTAAGCCGGCGTAAGGACAACCCTTACTGAAAAGATGAACCGACAAAATAATACTATCCTGCAAAAAATCAAGGAGGGCTACGGTCTTCCTTTGCTTTCCCTTGTTGCTTTGCGCCTCATTGAGCTTGCTGCAAGCGAGACCGCGTCTGTTGATGACCTGGCTGAACTCATGGAGAAGGACCCGTCTCTTGCTGCGCGGACACTTGGGCTTGCAAATGCGGTTTTATTCAGAAATGCGGAGCCGGTAACCACCATTAGGAATGCAGTGATGAAGATAGGCTTCAATCAGATCAGGATTTTGGCGCTTTCGATTTCTTTCAGAGACACATTCCCGATGGGGAAAGTAGGCTCAATGGATTATGAAGAATTCTGGAGGGCCTCCTTGTACAGGGCTATCATTGCAAAAGGACTCGCCAGGACATTAAGGAACTGCAACCCTGAAGAGGCATTTGTTGCGGGACTTACTCTTGAGATAGGATTATTAATTATATTTGACCTGTTTATCAAAGGAAAGATTGATTACTTGCCGGAACCTTACCCCCTTGGAACACTCCTTTTATGGGAAAAGAAACAATTCGGAGTCGACCACCGTGAAATAGGAGAACTGGCGCTCAGGCACTGGAAGTTCCCTGAAAAGCTGCTCGAATGCCAAAAGATTTACCTCAGTGAAGGACAACCGGCCCATCTTTCCCCCCTGGCACTGCTTTGTGACACGGCGCGCAGGTTTTCGTATCTCCTCAGCGGAAAGGCGGCTTCGTGGCACGTTATGCTTACCGAAACCGAGATGACGTACGGTATTAAGAGCTCAGTCCTCACGTCACTTCTGGTGTCGGCATTCGAGGAGGTGCAGGATATTTCGGGAAGCTTGAAATTGGAGATGAACAGGGAACGTGATCTCATACAACTTTTGCAGAAAGCTGAATACACACTTCAAAAGCTGACGAACACGATGTCGGAGTGGACCAGGTTCGCATGCGACGGGCAGGTACCGGGCGAATCAAAATCAAATTCTCCACTGATAAGGTACTCATTGACAGAAAAACTGCTGTTAGTGGCTAATGAAATAAAAAAACCTCTTTTTGTCATACGGGAGTTTATCGATAATCTTATCCCTGTTCTCAGTCCCGACTCAAGTGAATGGCGCCATGTGCAGGCATTTAGTGAACGGGTAAGGAAGGTTGAACTGGCAGTCTCGCTGTTTTTTTGACATTGACAAACCCCTTGTCTATGGCTAATATCTAAGCGTGAACAAGATTACCCCCTTTAGAATAGTTGTGTATTACTTATTATTCAGCGGAGCGTGGATCTTTTTTTCTGACTTGCTCTTATTAAAAATAACCACCAATACCTCTGTCTATTCTATCCTAAGCATAGCAAAAGGGTGGATCTTCCTCCTTGTAACCGGCGCACTGTTGTACTGGCTTATCAGTCATTACGATCTGCAACAAAGACAGGCCAAAGAGGGATTAAGGATGTTGGAGAGCAAGTTTGAAACCCTTTTTAACAGTGCCGGTGATGCCATATTTATCATTGACTTTCAGGGTCATATACTTGAGGTGAATGATGCGGCTTGCGAACGTCTCGGTTATCGAAAAGAAGAACTGCTCCAGATGACGCCGATGGATCTCGATACACCGGAATATGCAGCACTGGTTATGCAACGTATGAATCAGGTGAACCAAAATAGCAGAGCTATATTTGAGACTGCTCAAGTCAATCGCAATGGCACGGTAATACCAACTGAAATAAGTTCCCGAATTATTGAATATCAAGGCAAAAAGGCCATGTTAAGCATATGCCGTGATCTCACAGAACGTAAACTGGCGGAAAAGGAGCGGCATGAGGCGGCAGAAGACAGGTGTAAGCTTGAGGAGCAGCTGCGCCAGTCCCAGAAAATGGAGGCGATCGGACAGCTTGCCGGCGGTGTAGCCCATGATTTCAACAATATCCTTACGGCCATTATGGGTTATGGAAGTTTTGCCCTGATGAAGATGGCAAAAGACGACCCCCAGCGGATAAATATCGAACATATGCTTGAGGGCGCGGAAAGGGCAGCACATCTTACAAATGACCTGCTCCTTTTTAGCAGGAAACAGATCAGCGAAAGAACTTACGTGGACCTGAACGGGATCATTATAAAGATGGAAAAATTTTTGACGAGGATAATAGGGGAAGACATCTCATGTAAAACCATATTACATCCCGGAGTGCTGCCTGTACTCGCTGATGCGCACCAGCTTGAACAGGTCATGATGAATCTTGCAACAAACGCGAGGGACGCCATGCCTAAGGGAGGTGTCTTCAGTGTGACAACCGGGCAAATCTCGGTTGATAAGGAATTTACCGCAGCATATGGATACGGTCAACCTGGCATGTTCGCCTTGATAGCCGTTTCCGACACGGGCAAGGGCATGGATGCAGCGACCCGGCAGAGGATCTTCGAACCCTTCTTTACGACAAAATTAATGGGGAAAGGCACCGGACTTGGGATGGCTGTAGTATATGGCATTGTCAAAGGACATGATGGATACATTAATGTCTCCAGCGAACCTGGCGCAGGTACAACATTTACAATATACCTGCCGCTTACAATAATGGAGACGGAAGTGACACAGGAGGAACTCCATCCCTTTACGATGGGGAAGGGCGACACAATATTAATAGCCGAAGATGAACGTGCGGTAAGGGAAGTCCTCAGATTGAGTCTTGAAGAGCACGGGTACATGGTAATAACGGCTGAAAACGGAGAGGAGGCTGTAAAACAATACAGGGACAATCTGGAGAAGGTGTCCCTTGTGCTCCTTGATGTGATAATGCCTGTAAAAAACGGCAGGGAGACATATGACGAAATAAAGAGTCTCAACCCTGATACAAAGGTAATATTCATGAGCGGATACACTGACGATATTAGTATGAGAAAGGAGATGCTTAAATCGAATACTGATTTAATTACCAAACCGATTGCACCTGACACGCTCCTGAGAAAAGTCAGGGAAGTGCTGGATAGATAGAACCAGTTACAAATACACCGCGGGCTTTTTTTTACGCTTTCTTCCCTTTCAATTTCACGTGACTGATGGATTTGGCTTGACAAGGGATTTGCGGCGCTTTTAACATAAGACGCTGTACTATCTCATATACTCTCAATCAGAAAGGGAAGGGTCAGTTTTAGTTAATATTATGGACTATGACAGAATGAGCGCCGGTCCGGCTCAGCTTCCTTTTCCTTTCGAGCATGATCCCGGGTTTCTTGTTCGTACCTTTGAAAAGGTTTCCGGGAGGTCTGTTACGCTCGTGTTGACCGATAATTCAACCAGCATGCTTTCTATTAGAAAAAAAAATGGTGTGTCTTGTGTAAGATTGCATCGGATGTTTCTCTGTGCCGACGAAGCTACGCTAAAAGAAATCGGTTCGTTTATTAAGCGCGGCAGTGGAAGCATGCCAAGGTTCAGGGCCTTTCTGAAGCAAATGAGCAGTGTGGTCCGGGGTAAACCGCCGAGGTATTTTTCTGTAAAGACGCAGGGCAAGTGCCATGATCTGTACGCAATATTTGAACGGCTTAACGAGGAATATTTCGACTCAAGGCTTACCCCCGTTATTACCTGGGGGACCAGGACCTCGAGGAAAGCAGTTCGGAAACGGACCTTGGGCAGCTTCTGTAATCATACCAATATCATACGGATCAATACCGTACTTGATAAGAACACGGTGCCTCACTATTATATCGAATTTGTGGTTTACCATGAAATGCTCCATGCTGCGATAGGCATCGGGGTCAAGGACGGCAGGCGTTCTGTTCACACGAGGGCTTTCAGAGAGCGGGAACGGCTTTTCAAGGATTATGATAAAGCCATACGATGGGAGCAAACCATAGGGCACAGGTAACCTTCATACGCCTCTTGCAAGGATACTTCTGACCGTTTCCAGCGCCTCATCCCTTGTGTTGACCTTGCCCTCTAATATATCATCTTCCAGCTCCGACAATATAAGTTTGAACTTAGGGGAAGGCGTCAGGTGGAATTCCCTTATAAGGTCGTCTCCGGTAATCATTCTGAGGATACCCATCCGCGGCAGGACAGCATCAACGTATAGCGAAAGGACTTTGTTGCAAAAAGAGAGAACATGATCTACTGATTCAAGTGCGTCCTGAGAAGAAGATCCGTAAGGCCCCTGATTGAGTTGTCGGGCCGCAACGGCCAGGATTACCATAGAATAGACATCGTCCTGAACGTTTTTTAAAAACCTGAGGATTTTGGATCTTTCTGCTGCAACGCTGGAGAGCGATAGAATATTTTCGCATCCCGATAAGATCGAGGCCACGAGTGCAGTTTCTTTTTTTGACATCTTCATCCGTAATGAGGCTCCCAGCGCATATGTCTCTCCCGAGAAAAGGGCAGTCAGCTTAAGGCATATCCGCCTTGCAGGAAGTCCAAAGTAATCAGAGATGAGCTTTTCATGAAGAGGGAAATAAAGGGCCGGGTCGCCAAGCATGGTCTCGCAATGCCCGTAGCAGGCAACGCCATTGTTTATCCGGGCTCCGGGGTCAGGCAGAAACTCCGGAAACAGCACGGGTATGATGTTATCGTTTACCATGTCCTTCATGCATTCATGCGAATCCCCGAGCGCCATCATATGACGCAATTCATCGGCTATTCTCTCTATGGCAACATCATTGAGCAAGGCCCTGTGCTCTCTCAGGGCACGACGTGTGTTTATTTCGATAAGTGAATGCAGCGCTGAGGAGAAGCGGTATACGCGCAATATCCGAAGAGGATCGCTGATGAGATTGTCCTCAGACACCATCCTGATGACCCCGGACTGAAGATCTTCCCGACCGCCGAAAGGATCAATAACATCGACTGTTGACGGCCATTCGCACAGGGGCTGGGCCATTGCATTTATGGTTATATCACGGCATGAGAGATCGGCTGTAATCGAGTCGCCCCTCATGCCCGATATGTCGAGAAAGACCGAATCTTTTACCACCCGGGCGCTATCAAACTCGCTGTCGAGGACGACGAAGGAGCTGCCGGATACCTGTGCGAACTCTTTCGAGATTCCGAGGGCATCACCCTGGACCACGAGGTCGATGTCTTTAATCTCAAGGCCCGAGAGCATATCGCGCACGGCGCCCCCGACGATATAGGAATTGCCGGCGATGCCTGTTTTCAGGGCAAACTCCTTAAAAAGTTCGAGGAGTATATGTCTGTCTGAAATGCTCATCTAATATAAAAGCCTTGAGAGGTCCCGGATTTTTCAACAATAATCCTGTCAATGCTAACGTATATTATATAATAGTTAACTCTCTGAGCTTAAGGATAGAATAAGGAAGTCGTAAGCCATTTCCCGATATGTGGACTGGTCGTTACAGCGGCGACCCCAAAAGTCTGATAATTTTTTGAGACGCCGTCAGACCCTTAGTACCACATAAGCGTTTCGTAATTGGGTGAAGGAACGATGACTGTAATATGCCCCCGCCAGGGACATCGTTCAACTTCTTCCCCGTTCCGCAATATTTCTACGGAAAACTCTATTTCGTCATTTTCTTTGGTTTTAAGATCTGTGAACGCAATGCCAAGCTCAAATATATCCCGTGCAGCAACATCCCGGAGTGTTTTTATTTCTACCCAATCCTCATTCGCCTGTTCGTAAAGAACCGCGTTGTCTGAGTCGTTTGGGGCGTCAAAAATAATTTTATATACAAAAGGCTTGACGATATTTATACGGACGATGATTTTTTCAGTTATTTCGCTAAACGGTACTTTAGGATCGATACGAAGATAAAAATTGTCCTTATTAAAGCCGTAATGGACCGATGAAATTACGCTATCCGATTTATGCATGCTGCCACCTGAACGCTTGACGTCCATGAAAGCGGCCTGCTGCCATTCGTAGTAACTGGTGACGTATCCGTCTATCCTGGGCTGTATAAAGCCGCGTGCCTGCATGACAGGCTCAATTTTCCTGTCTTCCATGAGTATAGGTACATACATCTGGGATGGGACGTCCTTTCCTATGATTTTATACACCTTCATTAAATAGCTTCTGAATAGTTCATCAAAATCTTCCTGCGTCTCGGTGGAGTGTTCGTCCCCGTACCACCAGTTCCAGTCACTGCCTTCTGCAGCGTAGATGCAGCTCCAGGCTTCGGAGAGGTCTCTGCCGGGATTAGCACTGGCGAACATTTGAAGATCATCTCTTGCCTGCGAAAGATAGTCCCATGCCATGTTGTCCTCCTCATGGCCGATCCATATGCCGAAGTTAGCGTTGATCCATGATCCGGCATGAAGGCGCGGGAGGGGTTCGCCGGCCCCGTTTTCCCCGATAAAATCAGAAAAAGTCACTGCTTTGAAACGGTCATCGCTGCTCAGGGCACGGTAAAGGGCAGCAAGGAAATCATGACCGTCATTGGCAAAGTATTCCCAGGCGTTCTCCCCATCCAGGATCACAGGCACTATGTACGACCTGTCTCCGGGTAGTGAGTTGCGAATCTCCGCTAATTTGCCCATAAAGTCCTCAACTGCTTTTTCGGCTTTCCAGCCGGAATAGGTAAAGCCTATAAGGTCTGAAAGCCTATGATCTCTGAAGATTATTGATACTCCGCTGAATTGGTGCATTCTGTAAAGGGTGGATGCATCAATGAGACGGCCTTCGGGACTTCTGAAAGATCTCTGTAGTGATCGGGCGAGCACTTCTTCATCTGTTGCGATCCACTTGATCCCCGCATTGCTTATGGCCCTGACAACATCTTCGCTCACCGAGCCCTCGGAGGGCCACAAGCCGGCCGGCTTTTTCCCGAAAAGCAGTTCAAAATACGCAATGGCCATTTCAATCTGCCTGACCGCATCTTCGGGATGGGAGAAGCGCTTTTTAGGAAGGTTCACGTTAGGCATTCCAACCCTGGCGCTGTTAGTGTCCCAAAGCAGGGGGAGTATAGGGTGATAGAAGGGGGTCACCGAAAGTTCGATCTGGCCGCTGTCACCCATTTTTTTATACTGAGGGATTATTTTTCTTAAAATTGCCATTTGCCTCTCTATAAGAAGCTTTTTTTCTTCTTCGGTGAAATCTTTTCCTTTTTTCGTTAGACCCAGCAGAAACGGGTCGCTCTCGTTCCTGAACATGGGGTCAATCCACGCAAGGTTGAACAGCACCTGGAGGTCCCTGATGTCGCGGTCATCATAATACCTTGAGGCACGCTCAATATCGCTTTTTGTGAACCTTACCCCTCTTTTAAGGAGCAGTTCATAGTAGCGGGGAAGGGGCTTTATCATGGTATCCCAATTTGCATAGAAAAAATTTTCGATGATAAACTGTCTCTCCGCTTCGGTAAGATCCGAAGGGCTCTTCAATGACAAATCAAGATAAGTATCTGTTGCATTGTTATCGGTATAATCGACAAGCTGCTCCAGTAACGACGGCACAAGGTTAAAAGTTTGACGAATAGCTGGAAAATCGGAAAGGATTGTCGCCATATCAAGGTAATCCTTGACGCCATGCAAGCGCACCCAGGGGAGTCTGTATACGCCGGTAAAGGGATCTTTGTAATAAGGCTGATGCATATGCCAGAGGAAGGCAACGGAAAGAGTTTTACCGGCCATCGTCTTTGAACTGGAAAATATATTCGTCAGGCTTTGCCAGGCCGTATTCCTCGCGCGCGTATTTTTCGATATAAAAATTATCATCTTTCAGCGAACTGACACGGGTTTTTAACGCTTTGTTTTCTTTCTCAAGTGTACTTATGTCGGTAACCAGCGTGTTCTTTGTTTTTGTAAGCGCGGCGTATTTAAGGAACCCCATGTTGCCCAAGACCAGCGCAATGACTATGTAAAAGAAAGCGAGAGTAACCAGGGTGAAGAATACGATATTTCTTCTCTTCCCCTCAACGGTAACCTGTTGCCTGAGATTCCTCGGCTGTATTCTGCCCCTCATAACTCAACCTGCCTTATATATTTATATACGGTTATGTTATCACCCCGATGTCATAAAATCAATCTTCCGGAAGTGGCAGGCGGAAGTAAAGGTTGAGGTTAAGGTTAAGGTAACAGATAAACCGTAATTTATCGTCTTTTCTTAACCTTAACCTCTGCCTGTTTTTCCCTATGCCCAGCCTATAGAAGGAACATTGTAAAAGGCTTGCAGTCCTTTAAATTGTGCGGCCTTGCCCAGTTCTTCTTCAATACCGAGCAGCCTGTTATATTTTGCGGTCCTTTCTGTCCTCGATAAAGAGCCTGTTTTGATAAAACCGGTATTACAGGCCACGGCAAGATCTGCGATAGTGGTATCTTCGGTCTCTCCTGAACGATGAGAGATTACCGCAGTGTAGCCTGCCTTTTTGGCCATTTCAATGGCATCGAGAGTTTCGGTAACAGTGCCTATCTGGTTCAGCTTTATGAGGATGGAGTTTGCGATCCCTTTTACAATACCCTCTTTTAAAATTTTTGTATTAGTGACAAAAATATCATCACCGACCAGCTGTATTTTCCCGCCGAGACTCTTCGTATGGCTCTTCCAGCCCTCCCAATCGTTTTCGGCCAGCCCGTCCTCGATAGAAAGGATAGGGTATTTTTTTATCATCTTTTCGTAGTATGCCGTCAGTTCATCGGATGATATTTTCTTCCCTTCAAAAGTGTATTTGCCCTTATCATACAATTCCGAGGCCGCGACATCCAACGCGAGAAAGACATCTTTGCCAGGCTTATAACCGCTCTCTTTTATGGCCTGAATGATTGCCGAAAGTGCTTCTTCGTTTGAATCAAGATTTGGCGCAAAGCCACCCTCGTCACCTACCGAGGTATTGAGGCCTTTCTTCTTCAGGAGGGACTTCAGGGAATGAAATATCTCGGCGCCCGCCCTTAGCGCGGAAGCAAACGTGTCAAAACCCGCGGGCACAATCATAAATTCCTGAATATCCAGATTGTTGTCTGCGTGTGAACCGCCGTTGATTATATTCATCATGGGAACAGGGAGCACCTTTGCATTGCAGCCGCCTATATATTGATAGAGAGGCAGTCCCAGTTCATTTGCTGACGCACGGCATGCGGCCATAGATACACCGAGGATAGCATTGGCGCCGAGTTTCGACTTATTTTCGGTCCCATCGAGTTCTATCATGGCCATATCGACAAGGCCCTGGTCCAGCGATTCAAGACCAATAATCCGGGGAGCTATCTTTTCCATTATATTCTTTATCGCTTTCAGCACCCCTTTACCCTGATACCGTTTTTTGTCGCCATCTCTCAACTCAAGGGCCTCTCTCTCTCCGGTGGATGCGCCAGAAGGGACAATTGCGTCCCCTGTCGCACCGCTGTCAAGCAGCACATCGACTGCCACTGTAGGGTTGCCCCTTGAATCAAGCACCTCTGCAGCAAGTATGTCCAGAATTTCACCCATATGAATCCTCCTTTTTAAAAAATTGTATTGTGAAAATTAACCACAGAGAACACAGAGGAAACTCCCTCGTGCTCTACTAAACTAACCAAAGAGCACAGAGAAATACTCTGAGCACTCCGAAAGACTTCATGAAGTCTTTTATATAATAAAGATCCCTCTGTGCACTCTGTGGTTTCATTTTTTATCCCTATTTACTGTTTCATCACATGTATTGCCTCACCGTTCACATCCGCAGCAGCTTCCATTACACACTCCGCAAGGGTAGGGTGGGCATGGATCATTCCTGCTATGCCTTCCGCAGTCAGGCCGGCCCGAATGGCAAGGGCTCCTTCATGGACAAGTTCGGATGCATGGGGGCCGACAATATGCACGCCTAAAACTTTGCCTGAGCCGGCGTCGGCAATTATCTTGACCATACCAGTTATCTCTCCAATGACGTGGGCCTTGCCCAGCATTCTGAACTGAAAGCGCCCCACCTTAACGTTTATTCCCTGTTCAGTTGCCTGGTGTTCCCTTAGACCTACAGATCCTATCTCCGGAGAAGTAAAGATCCCTGCAGGCACCACGGAAAAGTCCATCCTGGTATCTATGCCGCAGGAATTACAGGCCGCGACTATCCCTTCCCTGGAAGCGACATGGGCCAGTTGAGGGCCTCCGGTAACATCTCCTATTGCGTAGATGCCACCCCTGTTAGTCTCCATTTTCTCGTTTACCGTTATTTCTCCGCGTGGGCCTTTCAGGATGCCCAGCGTCTCCAGCCCAATATCCTCAACATTCAAGGCCCTTCCTATGGAAACAAGAAGCTTCTCGGCAATGAGTTCTTCACCGCTTTTGAGGTATATATGAATACCGTCATGACTGCGCTCTGCCTTGTCTACCAGGACGCCGGTCAGCAACTTGATTTTTCTCTTTATTAATTCTCTTTGAAGCAATGCTGCTATTTCGTGGTCTTCTGAAGAAAGTGCCCCAGGCATTATCTCGACCATGGTTATTTCGGTCCCGAGTTCCCTGAATATGCAGGCGAATTCACAGCCTATGACCCCTGCGCCGACAATAATAAGGCTTTTCGGGATGGAGTTGATTGCTACGGCATGATCGCTTGAAAGGATCTGTTCTCCATCAAGAGGGAACATCGGCAACTCTGCGGGGCGCGAGCCGGTGGCGATTATTATTTTATCAGTTTCAATTACCTCTGTCAGGCCGTCATTTCCACTTACTTCAACTTTTTCAGTGGTCAGAATCCTTCCCCTTCCTTCAATAAGTGTTATCCCCCAGCTTTTGAAGAGAGATCTGATTCCCCTGGTCTGAGTCGCAACGACCTTATTCTTCCTCTCCATTATTTTGGAGAGGTTGGGGAGTATCTCCCCCTGGATATCTATTCCGTATTCATTTAGTCGTCTTGCTGTCCGAAGCGCCTCGACAGAGGCAATTATTGATTTGGTAGGTATACAGCCCCGGTTGAGGCATGTCCCCCCCACTTCCGTGTCTTCTATTATTGTTACCCGGGCGCCGAGCCTGGCAGCTTTTAAGGCAGCTACATATCCCCCAGGCCCTGAGCCGAGGACTGTTAATTTCACTTGGCTTCCTCTTCGATATACTTATCATAATCTCCACTATCCATAAGGTCATCGAGTTCGGAATCATCATCCATTTCAATTATTACGACCCATCCCTTGCTGTAAGGTTCCTCGTTTATGATCTCGGGAGAATCTGCGAGTTTTTCGTTTACTTCGATAACAGTTCCGCTTACCGGCGAGATTATCGATGAGGTTGCTTTTGTCGACTCAATTTCTGCGATTTCGGTGCCTGCTTCCGCAGAGGACCCCACCTCCGGCAGGTCAATGTAAACGATATCTCCCAGTGAGTCCTGCGCATAATCGGTGATGCCAATCGTGGCCTTTTTCCCTTTTGCCATCACCCACGTGTGTTCTTTGTGATATTTCAGATCATCCAGGTTCATTATTGTTCCTCCTTATAATACCTTTTGTAGGTAATGGGTCATGGATTATAGGCTATAGATTAAAGTAAAAAAAATCAACAACTAATTACCCATATATGCATTACCGTTAGCGCTTGTTTTACGGAATGAGAAATTTTTAACATAGTTTTAGGGCTTTGTCAAGAAAAACTAATTGCATTGCATAGAACTATCACCGGACCTTAGCTGATGACTATATTCTTAGGGAGATTCCGGTTCGAACTTGTAGCCTATGCCGTAAACCGAATGTATGAGCCTGGCTTCAGGATCAACGGTCTCGAGCTTCCTCCGCAATTTTTTGATGTGGCTGTCTATGGTGCGGTCGCTGACATTGCGCTCATCTGAATAGATTTTGTCCATAAGTTGCTGGCGACCGTAGATGCATCCGGGATTGGAGGCCAGGAATTGCAGCAGCTTGAACTCTACTGCAGTGAGATCCAGCGCATGGCCGTGCAGTGTAGCCTGGTACCGGCGCTCGTCGAGAACGAGCCCCTGCATCTGAAGCGTTTGTCCGTCAGATGTCCGTCGCAGAACAGCAGTGACCCGAGCTACCACCTCACGGGGACTGAACGGTTTGCAGATGTAATCATCCGCGCCAAGTTCAAGTCCCAGAATGCGGTCTATTTCTTCTATCCTGGCTGTTATAATTATAATCGGGACCCGGGAGAATGAACGGATTCCCTTGCAAACTTCTATCCCATTCAGTCCGGGCAACATCAGGTCGAGGAGGATCAAATCAGGCTTATGCTCCCGCACCCGGGGGATAACCTCAGTGCCATCAGCAAGACAATACGGCGCGAACCCTGCCGCTCTCAGGTAATCGGCAAGCAGATCAGCCAGTTTCGTCTCATCTTCAACTATAAGAATATTCTTGCTCACAGGCATTCACCTGTAATTGGGAGGATGACCCTGATCAGCAAACCTCCCAAGGGCGCAGGATGGGCAGATATAGTTCCGGCATGGGCTTCGACAATATTCCTGCATATTGCCAGCCCGAGACCTGCACCGCCTGATGCGCGATTCCGGGACGTTTCTACCCGATATAAACGATCGAAGAGCTTGTCCAGTTCGCTTTCAGGCACTCCTGGCAGGGAGTCCTCGAATTCAATTTCAGCTTCTTTGTTGCGGCATCTCAGACGGACAGCAATAACGCCTCCCGCATCGGTGTACTTTAATGTATTGTCGAGCAGATTGACGAAGAGTTGGTGCAGCCTCGAGCGGTCGGCAAAAACCGTGATCTTCTCTTCTCCCGATATTTCAGAAATGAACGTTATGCCCTTGTGCGCAAATTCCGCAAGGTAAGGTTCAATAGAATCTCTGAGGACCTCAGCCGGCTCAAGGTCCTCCTTGCGGTAGGTCAGCGTGCCCAGGTCGGAAAGGGCCAATTGATAAAGATCGTCAACCAGGCGATGCAGCCGAAGCGCTTCTGCATGGAGAGAGGCAATGGCCTCCGGGGTGGTGTTGCGGACACCTTCCATTAGGGCCTCGATTTCCCCTCGCAGCACGGATAAAGGGGTTCGAAGCTCATGAGAAATGTCCGCAACCCATTGGCGGCGCGCCTTCTCGTTTTTTTCAAGAGTAAGCGCCATGGCATTGAAATCTCGTGCGAGTTGCCCCAGTTCGTCAGATGATGAGTGCGAGACACGAACGGCATATTTCCCTGAAGCAAGCTCACGGGTAGCTGCCGCTATAGATTTGATCGGACGGACGAGACGGTTCGCCAGGGGGAAAGAAAAGATCACAACTATCAATACCATACCTGATGCCGCCAGCGCCAGAGACAATTTTTGTTGCCTCAAAAACTCAAACTGCGGAGGGTTCATGAAGTGCTTTGGCGACAACAGTCCCACGTAACCGACTGTCGACCCATTGTGGACAATGGGTCTGAAATTCAGGTCCTCCGCTTCAGCCGGGTTGCCGATGATCGGTTTTCTTTTAGCATCTAAAATTATGAAGCGCAACATCGGGTGGTATGGGCCACCCGGTGGGCGGGGAGGAGGTTGGTCCAGCCTGTCCCATGGCGGAGGCGGAGGTTCGTGCGGCCCACCGGCAGGCGGAAAAGGGGGAGGAGCAAACGATTTATCATCGGGCCTATCCATATGGCTCATGATCCATTGCTCCGGGTTGTCTATCAGAAAATCCCAGTTTTCATGCTCGGCATATGAGTGTTCGATACTTGCAGCCATCTTCTCCAGCCTGTCATGTTCCATTGCAGCGAGATACTGGAGGAACCCCCTCTTAATGCTCCACTGCATTATCAGGAACATGCACAGGAGCGCCATACATGTGGCGATAAGAATAGAAAGAAACATCCTATAAGTGATACTGATTTTCATTATCCTCTCTACGGGTCTTATCAAAAGCCCGAGTATTATTTTATATCGGATGCACGGCAATATTCACTATTATTTCAGCCCTCACTGAAATTTCCTTATTTCTTCCATATTCGTGCCACACTCGCCTGATATTCTATTTCAATAAAGGCTGCCTGAAACGGTCGCTGAAATAAAGATGAGTAAACTTAAAGTAAAAGGAGAAGTGAAATGAAAAAACAATTAATTATTAGTGTTTTGGCAGTTGTACTGACGCTCGCTGGAGCATACTACTCCAGTGCGGAGATAATCCACTCTATATGTAACCCGGGAGAGGGTATGCTCGAAGATGGTCCGCCCATGCTTCAGGACATGATGCCGCCTGACATGGAAGGGATGGACGGACCGGATGATGATTCTCCTTTATCCATGCTGTTCATGGACTTTGGTTTCGACGGTATGCGCGATGACGGTCCACCCGCGCCTCAGGGCATGATGCCGCCCGCCATGGAAAGGATGGACGGACCGGGTGGTGATCCTCCTTTAGCCATGCTCCTCATGGACCTCGGTCTTGATGAAAAACAGAAAGAGTCGGTAAGAGCGATCAAAAGCGGGTTGATGAAAAACACTGTCAGGCTGAAGTCGGATGTTCAGATAGCGATGATGGAAATGAGAGATATCCTTGATAAAGATCCGGTAGATATGAAGGCTGCCGAATCAAAACTTAAAAAAATAGAGTCGCTGCAGATTTCTATAGAGTTGTCCGGCATAAAAGCATTAGAGGAGGTCAAGTCAAAATTGAAAGCCGGGCAGAGAATTAAACTCAGGGAGCTGCTTGAGAGGGGACCCATGATTGGTATGATGACGCACGAAAGAACGGAAATGCATTGAGGGATATTATGAAGAAAAATATTTTTTTAACAGGGAGTCCTTCGTCAGGGAAAACCGTTATCATAAAGCAGGTGAAAGAAAAACTGAATGTACCGGTAAACGGCTTTTACACTGAAGAAGAGAGAGTTGGGTCCAAGAGGGTTGGTTTTGTAATAAAGAGCCTTGACGGACGGGCGGGCTACCTTGCGCATCGGGATATAATATCTGATTGCCAAATAAGAAAATACGGCGTCAGCATTAAAAATATAGAGACTATCGCTGTGCCGTCCATTGCCCCCGTCAATAATGATGTTATTCTGCTCGACGGGATCAGAAAGATGGAATGTTTTTCCAAGGTCTTCAGACTGGCTGTGCTCGAAGCCCTCAATTCATCAAATATTGTAATAGGAACAATAGCCCTTGGAGGGGACGATTTTATCATGAAGATAAGAGGCAGAGAGGACGTTGAAATTCATGAAGTGACCTGGAATAACAGGAAATTGCTGACCGATTTTATTTTGGACAGGATTTCGGGCCTCCTCATGCTTCACGGGATAAAATTTCCGATTAGCGTATAAAAAAGAGAATTTTTATGTCGAAAGTATCCTTCTGTCTATTCATGCCGCAGCGCATTGATAGGATCAAGACTGGCGGCCCGCCTTGCGGGAAAGAAGCCGAAAATTACACCTATCGCGGCAGAAAACAAAAACGAAAGAATATTGATTCCGGGTTTGAAGATGTAAGGCACTTGTACGACATGAGCAAGGACGAGTGAGGCTGCTGTTGCCAGTACTATGCCGAGCAGGCCACCGATTGACGATAAAACCACTGCTTCTACCAGGAATTGCGTTAGTACATCGCTTTCGAGTGCGCCTATGGCCAGTCGGACACCTATCTCTCGCGTACGTTCAGTTACAGAAACGAGCATAATATTCATAATTCCGATGCCGCCTACCAGGAGGCTCACAGCTGCCACCGCACTCAACAGCGCCGTAAGCAGTTGTGTTGTTCCTGTCAGCATTTTGATCATCTCCTTCATGTCCATAACCGAGAAGTTGTCGTCATCACTGGGTGACAGATGCCGCCTCTCGCGCATCAACGCCTCGATATCCCGCTGCGCCTTTTCGGTAGAGCATCCTTCCTGGACCGAGACCTGAATGATACCGACATCTAGGCTGCCGGCGATGCGCCGTTGAAACATGTGAAGCGGGACTATAACGATATCGTCCTGGTCCTCACCCATCGTATTCTGGCCTTTCCCTTCTAAAAGACCGATCACCTCGCAGGACAACTTCTGAAGACGTATCTTTTCACCCAGGACCTCTTGCCCGCCGAAAAGTTTTTTCCGTACGGTTTGACCCACTATGCATACGGCTCCGCCATTGCGCAGTTCGTTTTCGCTGAATTCTCTGCCTTCGCTAATGGACCTGTTTGTCTCCTTTAAATATTGATTATCGCTGCCTGTAGCCTGGGTAGTCCAATTTTGATTGCCGTATATGGCCTTAATTGATTGAGAAGATACAGGGGCTACAGCCGCAATCGAGCTGAGTTCCTTTGCAATTGTCACGGCATCGGCCTCTTTGAACGCTATATTGCCGGTAGACAATCCTGGACCGAGTCTTTTCCCGGGGCTGACCATCAACATATTTGTGCCCATATTTGCAAGCTGTTGCCTGATCTGCGCGGTTGCGCCACTGCCGATAGTCACCATTGTAATAACTGACGCCACTCCAATGACGACTCCAAGGACAGTGAGAAACGACCGCATGATGTTGCGTCTGATCTCACGGAATGAAAGTAAGACTGAGTTCCACAGCATTAATGGCGCCTCCAGTTTTGTTTATTCATCGGACGAGATCAGACCGTCAACGAATTTGACAACGCGTTTTGCATAGATTGCCATGGTCGGCTCGTGAGTGATCATAATGATCGTGATCCCATGATCGTTATTCAAAGTAGTCAATAAATTCATGATCTCCTTGCTGCGGGCTGTATCAAGATTGCCCGTAGGTTCATCGGCCAGCAAAACCGAGGGACCTGTTACGATTGCACGCGCGATCGCAACCCGTTGTTGTTGACCTCCCGAGAGCTCGCCGGGTGTATGGTTTCCACGATCTTCAAGCCCTACTGTCTTCAGGGTTTCCAGGGCGAGATGTCGTCTTTCGTCCGCTCCGACACCCCGGTAAATCAAAGGGAGTTCTAGATTTTCGAACGCAGAAGTCCGGTTGAGGAGATTGAATCCCTGGAATACGAAACCCTGATAATTGCGGCGCAGCAATGCTCGCTGGTTTCTTGTCAGATGTCCGACATCAATCCCCTTAAACTCATATGTTCCACTGGTTGGCGTGTCTAAACAGCCGAGAATGTTCATGCAGGTCGATTTGCCTGATCCGCTCGGCCCCATTATCGCAACGAATTCACCCTCGCTAATGCAAAGATCAATGCCGCGAAGGGCCGGCATTGAAGCAGACCTTTCCCCATATACCTTGGTCACACCTTTGAATTCCATAAGGGTTTTTTTGAGTTTCATTTGTCGCTTGAAATAATGTCAACCGCGACCAACATGCCGGGCTGGATACCTCCTCCTACAATTTCCGTTTTTCCCCCGTTTGCGGATCCGGTCGTGACGGAAACAGGCAGGAGTTGATCATTTTTTAATATCCAGACCCGCGGACTTTTGCCGGCTGCAGAAGTGTCGCGCTGTTGATGGTCCTGACTTGGCGGCCGTGGAAGCAGGGCAGCGAGTACTCCGCCGGAGGACTTTTTTTCCTGCTGTACCGGCGGGACAAAGCGAAGGGCTGAGCTGGGGATCAGGATTGCATTTGCGATTTTTTTGACGGTTATGTCCGCAGTGGCGGTCATGCCCGGTCGCAGAGTCATATCAGCATTATCGACTTTCAACACGGTTTCATAGGTCACGACCCCCGACGTTGTAGAGGAACCAAATCGGCACTGGATTATACGTGCCTCGAAGGTACGATCAGGGTAAGCGGAAACTTTGAATGTAGCTTTTTGGCCTTCCTGTATTTTGCCCACATCGGCCTCATCGACGTTTACGTGTAACTCCAGGTGAGTCAGATCCTCAGCCACGGTAAAGACTGTGGAGGCTTGTAAGGAGGCCGCCACCGTTTGTCCCGGGTCAATGCTGCGGGTCAGGACGATCCCGTTAATTGGAGATCGGATAATACATTTGGATAGGTCCGTTTCAGTTGCCTTTACCTCGGCCAGCTCCTGGGCAACCGTGGCGGCAGCACTTGCAGCATCTGCTTTTGCCCGTTCAAAAGATGCATTTGCCGCATCCATATCCAACTGCGAGGGAACTTTACCATTACTCAACTTTCTGACTTTATGATACTGCTCCAGTTTGGCTTGGGTTTCCGCTACGGTTGCCCGGGTCTCCAGCAATTTTGCCCTTGCCGATTCGAGGGCAGCCTGGTATTGAGTCAACTGCGCCTCGAGTTTTGTCGTATCCAGTCTGGCCAGCAACTGTCCGGCTTTTACCCGGCTGTTGTAAGTTACTGCAACGCTTTTGACAGTGCCGGACTCTTCGCTGCCCACGCTGACAGTGGTGGTAGGCTGCAATGTGCCTGTAGCAGTTACGATGACCTGGAGATCTTCGCGCCGGACCTCCTCAGTTTTATACTTTGTCACGGTCGATTTGCCCGCGGTACTGAAGGTGACTATTAAACCTGTTACTGTTAATATCACGAGGGCCATAACAAGATATCGTTTCAACCGCTTGCCCGAAGTATCGGAATGATGCATTTCCAGTACCTCTTCAATATCTTGTTTGGGATCAATCTTCGATTTCATATCTTCTCCATAGTCGCCGTTATTTATTTTCACCTGGAGTTTCGGATTCCCAGCCTCCTCCAAGTGTTTTGTACAGGGTAATGAGATCAGACATCACAGCAGCTTCGCTCTGTGCAAGCGAGTCCTGTAATGTCAATAAAGACCTTTGATCATCCAGTAAGACTGTAAAATCTATCAATCCGGATGAATACTGGTTTTCTGCGATAGCAACGGCCCGCTTTGCAGCCTGAGAAGCCTCGATTAGCGATTGCCTGCGGACCTGTTCCTGAGCATATGCAACGAGTGCATTATTGACTTCTTTCAGTGCCGAGAGGATTGAGGCTTCATATTCTATTAATGCTTGTTCCTGAAGTGCATTCTGCACCTCGATGTTCTGCCGGATACTCCCTGCATCAAAGATAGTCCAGGATAAACCCGGACTATATCCAGACGTACGGCTGCCTGAGGAGAATAACTTCCCCGGAGAGATGGCTTCCAGACCTATCGTCCCTGTCAAGGTCAAATTCGGATACAAGTCTGCAACGGCAACTCCGATCCTTGCGGTCTGTGCAGCCAGTTTGCGTTCTGTTCGCCGCACATCAGGCCTGTTTCTCAGGACATCTGCCGGGACTCCGATAGCGATTTCCGATGAGGCAAGAGGGATAGGCTTTCGTTCAGCCAACTCTCCTTGCAGAGATCCGGGATTCAGTCCCAATAATACGGCAATGCCGTTCTTAGCCTCTTCAAGGCTGGTCTGCAACGTTGGTATCTCAGCCCGGGTTTGATCGAGGTTATATCGCGCCTGCTCGACATCGAGAGCTGTAGTCAGACCCGCCTCGAAACGCCATTCGGTTATCTGATAAGTCTCCTGTTGTGAATCACGATTTGCCTCGGCTATGGAAAGTCTGGTCTGATAAGAACGCACATCCAGATAGCTCGAAGCGACGTCACTGACCAGAGTAACAAGTACATCTCTCATATCCTCTACACTCGCATCAAGGTCTGCCTGATATGCCTCAACAGAGCGTCGTTTGCCGCCGAATATGTCCGGATCCCAAGTGGCATCCAAGCCAAGAGAGTATTGGTACGGCACGGCGATGACACCCGTTTGCGAACCAGCTTGGGTATGCTGTACAGAGCCCGAGCCAGTGACTGAAGGAAACAGTGCCGCCCTGCTGATTCCCTGTCGGGCTCTCGCCTCACGGATACGTGCAACTGCCTTGCGCAAGTCTGTATTTCCTCGAATTGCGCGTTCGATTAGGTCCGTTAACTCCGGATCACTGAACGTTGACCACCAGCGTGCCATCAACCCGGTATGCAGGCGCACTGCCGCTGAATTGCAGCCGGATTCGGTGTTCCACCGGGATGGCAACAGCGACCCGGGACGGATGTAATCCGGTCCAACGCTTGCGCAGCCCGAGAGCACAAGTATTATCATAAGTCCTGACGCATGTTTTCTAACAAAGTAAGATATTCTCATTATGAGCCTGTTAATTTGCAACGAATTCATTCTATTGACTCAGGTGCTATGACTGACACTGTCTGATGCTATATTAGCAAAGGAATGCGACCCAAATATGGAAGAAATAAGGAAATTTGCGAAAACTTCAGAAATTTCTTCCCGATTTTATTTTGGACAGGATTCCGGACCTTCAGACTGTGTCACAATTACTTATTACAACTGAATTTATAGTGCCTTTGACATTCCACAGTCCATTCCAATTAGTTCCGTCATTCCCGCAGGTAGTAAGCGGGAATCCATGTTTTATCCAAATCAGCCCTTATTCCAATTAATTTGTATGTTTGTGCCGGTATCTTTTCATCCAATCATCCCAGTGCTGCCATGATCCCGGACATCCCCAGTATCGTTATCATTCTGGATATGTTAAAGCAGGTGGATAATAGTGCCATTTCTGCATTTACCCCTTTGAGCCCTCTTAACAGAAATGCACCTGCTTTTAAATTCCCTTTGATATGCCCAAACGGCAATTCTGCTTTCTCCTTCCGCTTCTTATAGATCAACTGCCCTTGGTCACTTTTATAAAGAGCTTCCAGTTCTTCTTTTACATTCTCATCCTTCAGCCGAATTATCGCACGCCCCCTCGTATTATTTGTGCACTTGCCATAATGCTTACACTGAATACAGTTCGACGGCCCTTTGATTCTGTATAAGTAATGCCCCTTTACCTCACTGTAATGCGAATATTTTAATGCCTTGCCCTCAGGGCATAGATACTGATTGTTTTCTTTGTCATAGAGAAATTTATTCTTCCCAAATGGATCGTCCTCCTGAGGCTTGTGCAATGCCTGTTTCTGAGTCGGCACTATTACCTCAATTTCCTCCTCTACCGCATCCTTTAGGTTCCCCGTATTGGCATACCCGGCATCTGCACAAGCTGTCTTACATTTCCTGCCAAGTACTTCATTAGCCTGTTTTACCTGCTCTGAAAACTGATTCGTATCATTACTTTCATTTACTACATCGCTGTTCACTATCAACCCATGCTTTTCATCTACCGCTATCTGCGCGTTATACCCAGCATGTGTGCCTTGCCTTCCCTTTACTTTTACGCAATCCTCATCCACTGCGTTTAGCTGCGTCCTTTCTTCTGCCTTTATCTTATCCACTATCGCTTGCACTTTCTCTTTCAATACCCTCTTATCTTTTAATTCTTCCGACAACCCTATATGCGTTACGCCCTCACTGTTATCTGTCTGCTCGCATTCCTTTAATAGTTCTTCTATTTGTTTGTCTGTCCTCTCCAATACTTTCCGGCTCTTCTCCTCAGTCCATGTTTGGTTAATCGATGCGTTTGCTCTAATCTTGCTTCCGTCTATGAATAGAGTGTTGCCTTCTATCAGCTTTAAATCAATGCATAGCCTCACACACTGCCTTAATACTTTTTTCAGCGCAGCTAGTGTAGTGCGGCCAACGCTTCTTTACATATAGCTATTTTTGTGAGTATCTTCTCCGCCGGGGCACTCCATACAAATACCCGAGGGTTCTGATTGTGATTTTCCAGATAATCCTTGATTGCTTCAATCAAATCAGGCACGCTTTTAAAAGTACCGCGGCGAATACGTTTGTCGGTAATTTCACGGAACCAACGCTCTACCATATTTAACCAAGAGCTTGAAGTCGGAATGAAATGCAAATTGAAACGAGGATGTCGGCAAAGCCAAGATTTCACTCGTGGATGTTTGTGTGTTCCATAATTGTCGACGATGAGATGCAGATCAAGACCTGCCGGGGTTTCACTGTCTATTTTCTTGAGAAAGCGAATAAACTCTTGATGTCTGTGGCGAGGCATGCAGTCACCTATTACTTTTCCATCAAGCATGCTCAGTGCCGCAAACAACGTGGTTGTGCCATTGCGTTTGTAATCATGGGTCTGTGTTCCGCAGCGTCCTTTTTTTATGGGCAGTCCCGGTTGTGTTCTATCAAGCGCCTGAATTTGGCTCTTCTCATCTACACACAGCACCAATGCTTTATCCGGAGGATTCATATACAGGCCAACAACATCATGCAGTTTCTCAACGAACTGCTTATCCCGACTTAGCTTAAAGGACTTTATCAGGTGAGGCTTAAGGTTGTGCTGCTTCCATATCCGCCGCACTGTCTTCTCACTAATCCCCTCAGCCGCCGCCATGCTGCGCGCACTCCAATGAGTCGCATTGACAGGCTTCGTATGGAGTGTCGCTTCGACCACCTTAGTAATTTTCTTCGCTGTAATCTTTGGCAAGCGGCCGGGTCGAGGGGCATCTTTTTCCAGCCCAGGCAACCGGAAAGCCAGAAATCTATCGCGCCAAAGCTGTATCGTGGGCCTGGTTGTCCCAAGCGTCTCAGCAATATCCTGATTCAGCACACCATCGGACGCCATCAAAATAATCTGTGCCCTTTGCACCAATCGTAAAGGAAAACGCTTACCATGGCCCCACATGTCTAATGTGGCTCGTTCTTCGGGTGATACAATAATTGGCGTCGCCCTTCTACTCACACATGTAGTATACATAATATTTAACCTTATGTAAAGCTATTTAGGCC
>CAWHNC010000074.1:0-11118 GCA_963830245.1 Nitrospirota bacterium | reverse complement strand
TGTGCAACCCCTTGATTTTTATGGCTCCCGGGGAGGGATTCGAACCCCCGACAGGGTGGTTAACAGCCACCTGCTCTGCCAGCTGAGCTACCCGGGAAATCGGAATAGTGAACTTCTTTTATAACAAAACAATTGTCAGGTTGTCAATTAAATGGATAGCGGGCGTATTCCCTTCGCGGTCTATCACGGAGGGTTAGCGCTTGTTAAGACACCACTTCGCCTACTACCAGGCCGGTGAATTTAATGTGCCCGCCGGCGTAGTCCACTTCAACCACATTGCCTTCTTTAAAAGTCCTGTCCAGTATTTTAAGTGCAAGCGGGTTGAGGATTTCATTCTGTATGGCCCGCTTGAGCGGACGCGCGCCGAAAACGGGGTCATAGCCCGTATGGGCGATATGTTTTTTGGCTGCGTCGGTGAGCACAATATCTATCTTTTTCTCCAGCAGGTACTTTTTCATCCGCGCCACCTGAATTTCTACAATGCTTGTCAGCAATTCCTCATTGAGCGGGTTGAAGATTATGATATCATCGACCCTGTTAAGGAACTCCGGCCTGAAGAAGGCTTTCAAGTCGCCCATTACCTTGTCCCGCAGATTCTGGTTCTTTGCGTCGTGCCAGTGCGCCACGGGTTTCCGGGCCCTCTCCTCGAGTATCTCCTGTATGTGCGCGCTCCCTATATTAGATGTCATAATGACAACGGCGTTTCTGAAGTCCACTGTCCTTCCATGTCCATCAGTCAGCCTGCCGTCATCGAGAAGCTGCAGCAGGAGGTTGAATACTTCAGGATGCGCCTTTTCAACCTCGTCAAATAATATCACCGAATACGGCCTTCTCCGCACTGCCTCGGTCAGTTGTCCGCCTTCCTCGTAGCCCACATAGCCGGGAGGCGCTCCAATGAGTCGCGAAGTAGTGTGGCGCTCCTGATATTCGGACATATCTATCCTTATGACCGCTGCTTCATCATCAAACAGAAATTCGGCAAGCGCCTTTGCCAGTTCTGTTTTCCCCACTCCCGTAGGGCCGAGGAAAAGGAATGAGCCGATGGGTCTGTTTGGGTCCTGGATACCTGCCCTCGCCCTTCTTATGGCATTCGATACGGCGGCAATCGCTTCGTCCTGGCCTACAACCCTTTTCCTGAGATTTTCATCCATTTTGATCAACTTCTGGATTTCGCTTTCGAGCATTCTTGACACCGGCACCCCGGACCATTTCGAAACCACGTCGGCGATGTCTTCCTCATCAACCTCTTCCTTCAGCATCCTTCTCCTTGACTGGGTCTCGCGAAGTTTAAGGTTGTCCTCATCAAGGAGTTTTTGGAGTTGAAGGAGCTTGCCGTACCTCAATTCGGCAGCCCTGGCAAGGTCTCCTTCACGCTCGGCCCTTTCCGATTCTGTCTTTGTTGTTTCAAGCTGCTGTTTCATGTTCCTGATTTTCTGAATTGCTTCTTTCTCGCTCAACCACTGGGCTCTGAGCACGTCCCGCTTTGATTGAAGTTCAGCCATTTCCCTTCCCAGTTTTTCGAGCTTCTCCTTCGCGTCCTGCGAGCCGTCGTCGCGCATTACAGCCTGTTTTTCGATCTCAAACTGCCTCAATTTTCTCTCGATTTCGTCAAGTTCGGTCGGCATACTGTCTATTTCCATTCTCAACTTTGCCGCAGATTCATCGATCAGGTCTATAGCCTTGTCAGGAAGGAACCTGTCGGTTATGTATCTGTGAGAAAGGACCGCTGCCGCGACAAGAGCGGAATCTTTTATCTTTACGCCGTGGTGGACCTCATATTTATCTTTTAGTCCCCTGAGAATCGAAATAGTATCTTCGACAGTAGGTTCTTTGACAAGTACCGGCTGGAACCTGCGCTCCAATGCCGGATCTTTTTCTATATACTTCCTGTATTCATTTATAGTTGTGGCCCCGACGCAGCGTAACTCACCCCGGGAGAGAGCGGGTTTGAGCATGTTGGATGCATCCACAGCCCCCTCGGCCGCACCGGCGCCGACCAGCGTATGGAGTTCGTCGATGAAGATTATGACCTTGCCTTCCGACTGCTCAATCTCTTTTAATACGGCTTTCAGGCGCTCTTCGAATTCGCCGCGGAATTTTGAGCCGGCAACGAGGCTTGCTATATCAAGGGTTATCAAGCGCTTGTCTTTCAGTGTTTCCGGCACATCCCCGGCAACAATTCTCTGAGCAAGGCCTTCAGCAATTGCTGTTTTCCCGACGCCGGGGTCTCCGATGAGCACCGGATTGTTTTTTGTTCTTCTGGAAAGCACCTGGATAATCCTGCGTATTTCTTCATCTCTTCCAATAACCGGATCGAGTTTCCCTTTTCGCGCAAGATCGGTGAGGTCCTTGCCGTACCGTGTAAGTGACTGGTATTTTTCCTCCGGATTGGGGTCTGTCACCCGATGGACGCCGCGGATTTCTCGCATGGCCGTAAGTATTGCATCGGAGGCAGCGTTGTTCCGCTTGAGGATCTCCGATCCGGGGCCGTAAGTGGCGGCGATGGCAAGCAGCAGGTGCTCGACACTGATAAACTCATCAGTCAGATGGGTTGCCTCTTCATACGCCTTCTCAAGTACGGTCTTCAAACGCGGCGCGATGTATATCTGGCCCATTGGGGCAGCCCCGGAGACCTTCGGGAAACGCTCTATCTCTTTTTCAGTCTCTCTCTTTATATTGGCAACATCGGCGCCGAGCCTTCTGAGTATTTGAAGCGCAATGCCTTCTTCATCAAGGAGGAGCGCTAAGAGCAGATGTTCTACATCGACTTGCTGATTGCCATTTCTTTCAGCAACGCCCTGCGCTTCCTGCATAGCTTCCTGGCTTTTGACCGTTAATTTATCCAATCTCATAATAATTCCTCCTTAATCAAAACTTAACCACAAAGAACGCCGAGACAACCTAACCACAGAGGACACAGAGAAATACTCTGTGCACTCTGAAAGACTTTATCGGTCTTTTATATGTAAGTGTTCCTCTGTGTCCTCTGTGGTTTCTTTGAGGCAACTTTTTTACTCTTCACTCAATATGTCTTGAATTTGTCTTTCAAACTCCTCTTTCAAGTCCTCATCAAAAAATTGAACCATTTCCATCATTTCAGCATGCAGCGCTTTAAGGCGCTTGCGCATACGGAGGATAATATCAACTCCAGCCTTATTGACCCCGAGTTCTTTGGTGAGCTTTATTACCAAATCGAGCCGCTCAATGTCCTCATCCGAATAGAGCCGCTGGCGGTTTATCCGGTGAGGGCTTACAAATCCTTCCCGCTCGTACATGCGCAATGTCTGTGGATGGACTTCGAGTATTCTCGACACAACGCTTATCATGTATACCGGCCTGCTTTTATCCTGCTTCTCGTCATTCCTCATGATGCACCATTCCCTTCCGGGGGCTTTTCTTATATAAAGAATCTATAATATGTATTGCTTCCCGCGCCTTTTCGGGTATGTCGACGGGGACCGCGATTTTGATTTCCACATATTCATCGCCCCTCGTTTTAGTATGGTGGTGAACGAAACCCTTTCCGGAAAGCTTGAATTTCTGAGAGCCCTGCGTTCCAGGCGGCAGCTTCATGATCGAGGTCCCGTCAATAGTCGGCACTTCCACTTTCGCGCCGAGTGCGGCTTCGCCAAAAGTGACCGGCAGCTGCACGTAAATGTCATTGCCTTTCCTTGTGAATACCGGATGGCGCCTGACAGTTACTTCCAGAAGAAGGTCTCCGGCAGGCCCTCTGCCCGTACCGGCATTGCCCATGCCTTTTAATCTGACAACCGACCCGTTGTCAACTCCGGCCGGTATTTTTACATTTAAGTTTTCTGTATTATATATAGCTCCCCTGCCGGCGCATTTTTTACATACGGAAGTAATTCGTTGCCCGGTACCCCCGCATTCCGCACATGTCTGTACCATTTTGAAAAAGCCTTTTGAGGTTTGTGAATGGCCGGTGCCTTTACATGCGGCACAAGTCTGGGAAGCCTCGGCGCCGCTTCCATTGCATTTATCGCATTGGATCGTCCGCTTAACGCTAAGCGGTCTCGTCAGTCCGCCGAAGGCCTCCTCAAGGGTAAGCTCTACCCCTGCCATTATGTCGGACCCTCTGGCATTACGCGCCACGCTGTCTGTGCGGGCTCCGAAGATATCACCAAAGATATCACTGAAATCAGCTGCTTCGCCGCCACCAAACCCTCTGAATCCTTCTCCGCCGCCAAACTGTTCAAAGGTAGTCCCGGCATTGTCGTACTGATCCCGCTTTTCCTTGTCGCTCAGCACCGCATAGGCCTCGCTAAGCTCTTTAAATTTTTCCTCAGAGGATTTGTCGCCTGGATTCAGGTCAGGATGGTACTTTCTCGCAAGCTTTCTGAAAGCCTTTTTGATTTCATCCTGCGAGGCATTTTCAGTAACGCCCAGTATTTTGTAGTAGTTCTTTACCGCCGTAGCCATTTTCACCTCTCTTGACTCATATAATAATACTTTAGTTGAAGCTTGTCAAGATACTGGTAGCTGGTCAGTGCATGTTTGCTCCGGATCAATAAAATATTCCGATTCCGGCCACAGGTATGCAAGGGAAATTATCTACTGCCGCCTATGGTACAATTATACAAATGACTGTCATTACAATCAAAGCTGACATCCCTGCTTATGGAGGCCGCTCAATCAGCAGGCTGAACGGGAAGATCGTTATGATAAAAGGCGCAATTCCCGGTGAAGTGGCTGAAGTGATGCTGGAAGAGGAGAAGAAGGATTACAGCCTTGGCACAGCGATTTCAATCCCCAGCCCCTCCGCTGACAGGTGCATACCGGAGTGCGGTTATTTCGGTTTGTGCGGCGGGTGCCAGCTTCAATATGTTACCTATAGCCGTCAGGTACGCCTTAAAGAGGAAATTCTCAGGGACTGCATCAAACGCATAGCAAAGGCGGATGCGGAACTTTCCCCATCAATTGTCAGTTCCAGCCCCTGGAACTACCGGCTGAGGGGACAATTTAAAATAGCGCGCGGCAGGACCGGTTTTTATAAGGAGAAATCCCGTGACATTGTTGATATTAAAGCCTGTCAGCTGATGTCGGAAGAAGTCAATCAATACTTTGCAAAAGCAAGATCGCTGGTGGGCAGTATGACTGCCGGAGAAATACATATTTCTTTCGGAGGCGGGGCTGTTGCATTATTGAAAACTTCGCATCCTGACGACATGGATTATAACAAACTCTCCCGGGATTTTCTGGACAGCGGTTTTTCCGGGGTCGTTGTCCAGGCGCCGCGCAGGAAAGCAATCAGGCTGGGGATGCAGTACCTTACGCTTGAGCTCGAAAACCTGAGCTACACCATATCGCCACTCAGCTTTTTTCAGAGCAATTGGTCGTTGAATCAGGAAGTTGTAGGATTACTTAAAAGATTGCTCCAGCCATTAAAGGGGAAAAGGGTTATAGATCTCTGCTCAGGAGCAGGCAATTTCTCTCTTCCCCTTGCTGGCGATGCTGATGCAGTTGTCGCTGTAGAGGAGAGCTCCGATGCAGTAAGCGACGGCAGGAGAAACGCAGAAAACAACAGCATTAAAAATTGTATTTTCATTAATTCCTCGATGGATTCGGCTGCCATTGACGATAAAGTCGACACTCTTATTTTAGATCCGCCGAGACCGGGGCTGACCGACAAAACAATTGATAACATTCTCAGGGCGTTGCCCGGAAAGATTGCCTATATATCATGTAATCCGACAACGCTCGCCAGAGACCTGAGAAAATTATCCGTTCACTATGATATTGAATCCATTCGAATGATAGATTTCTTTCCCCAAACGTATCATATCGAATCTCTGCTGCTGCTCGGGAGGAAATAATGACTGAAACTTTTTTGGAAACAGCTGTCTTTGCTGCACGATCGGCTGGACAGATTATTTCAGACAACCTCGGCAGGCTCTCGAAAGATGATGTCAGCCTTAAAGCGGTGTCCGACTTTGTAACGCGCGTAGATAAAGAATCCGAAGCCTGCATCGTCCGGATAATACGGGAGCGGTATCCGGACCACCATATCCATGCAGAAGAGACAGTGAAAGAGACAGCACGCGAGGGGTATCGCTGGATAATCGATCCCCTGGACGGCACGACGAATTTCATACACCAGTATCCCGTCTTCTGCGTTTCAATTGGCCTTGAATTAAAAGGAAATGTAATTGCCGGTGTAATTTTTGACCCGCTCAGAAACGACCTTTTCTTCGCAGAAAAAGGGCGGGGCGCCGTCCTTAATGAGAAGCCTATAAAGGTGTCAAACATTTCAGCCTGTCCTGATAGCCTCATAACTACCGGGTTCCCTTTTAGAAGGAAGGAATTTATTGATGAGTATCTGAAACTGTTTAAAAATGTTCTATTCAAAGTCAGCGACCTGAGACGGGCTGGTTCAGCCGCGATAGACCTCGCATACCTTGCAGCCGGCAGGTGCGAGGGTTTTTTTGAGATAGGCCTGAGCGCATGGGATATCGCCGCCGGAAGCCTCATTATCGAGGAGGCCGGAGGGGTAATTAGCGATTTTGGCGGAGGCGATGAGTATCTGTCAACAGGAAATATTATTGCCGGCAACAGGGCAATACACGCGGCACTGCTGAAAGAAGTTCAGGCAGTTTTCGCCGGGATTATTGATAAATAATTGCCCTGCAAACAAGGGTGTGGGCAAACCCTATACCTCTCCTCTGCAGCCTGCATGATTTTTTCGTCGCCTTGACATCAAGCATAGAGGCTTTATAATTAACACTATGGTGCAGGCCATAAATAAAAAAATGCAAAGGAGGAATTGAAGGTGAAAAAGTGTTTGGCGATTATGGCAATTTTATTACTGGTCATGGCATTCGGGATTACAGGCGCTATTGCAGAGCCGATGGGACAAAATGAAGGGATGCAGGACGATCCTCCGATGGGCGGCGACATGATGTGCGGCAAGATGGGTGGCGGTATGATGCATGAAGGCATGGCGGGCGGCGGCATGATGCATGATAAGATGATGGGAGAACATCACATCAGGATGATACTTATGCAACTGGGTCTTGACGATAAGCAAAAGGAACAAATCGACGGAATAATCACCAGAACAAAAAAAGATATGATAAGAAGGAATGCCGATCTGAAGATCGCCCAAATCGATCTGGAGAATATTCTAAGCAAAGATCCCGTGGATATGAAGGCTGCCGAATCAAAACTTAGAGAAATAGAGGCAATTAAGACAGATCTTATGCTTGTTCACCTTAAAGCGATACAGGAAGGCAAATCAATACTGACCCCTGAACAAAGAGCAAAAATGAAGGAAATAATGCACAAGCACATGATGGATGGCAACTGTAACTGTGAGAAGATGAAGGGTGAAATGATGAAAGAAAAGGAGCATCACGACCAGGAAAAAATGATGATGAAATAACTGTCGGTCAGCGCAGGATAGAGAATAGGGACAGCGACCATTTTTGATACACCCGCAAAGGTCGCTGTCCCTATTTGTTGATTTTGGGGATTTCGTCTTCTATCTTCGTAAGCACCTTTTCCAGAACCATTCGAGCGGTTATGTCCTCCCTCTCTTCTGAAGCGGCCCCTTTAGTTTGCCAAACTGCCGCACCTGTAGCGGAATCCACTACTTTTATCGAAAGCGAAGCGCTGCAGACTGGAATATCTTCTTTCTCCGGTGCAAATCCTGACCAGGTCCATCTTTTTTTAGGAAGACACTCATAACGGTCAATGGTCCCGTACAGCACTGCTTTAATGCTGTTTAGTTGCAGCACGGCCTTGTCACCGGGGGTCAGCCTGGGAGAGGTCAAAACATCTTTGCCGGACAGTTTTGTAAGTTTTTCATGGTGTGTCACCATGAAGCCGTCCTCTTCAAACTTCATAGCGAGCCGCTCACTTACCCTTTGCCCGATGGCAAGGTCGGGAGAGGCAAATTTTGCAATTGCTATAGCCCTGTAATTTTGCATGGACACCGCAGGAGCTTGTTTTACAGTCTCCTTTGATGTTCCGCAGCTTATAAGAAATGTAAGCGCCAAAATGCACGGCGTTATTCTTTTCATAGCACCCTCATTTATTACTGAAGTTTAACATAATAATTAGGAGAAGGTAGAGGCATAGGAAGAGGTATCAGTATAAGTAAAGAAAGCTTGGTCTATACCTTTGCCTGTTTGTAATGTTTAGCATAATAAGTTTATTAATTTATTTTATAAGATAGAACCTCAACCCCAATGTTACAATCAGGTTACAATTTTATGCCGCTCCTGTGTCCCATAGAAAAGCTTAAAGAGAGCCGCGAACTGGTTATATGCGACAGTGAGAGTTCACGACTGGCGCACAGGGAACTCTATCATTTCAGCGATGAAGTCTATATTCTTGCCGGGGATCAGGACAATGTCTTTGATACAATTCTCGGGATGGTTAATGCATTCAATGAGACCCCTGCAACAGGCCCCTCAAGGATTCCACATAGTTCTCGGATGGGAAAACATGTTAAGGGTTTCCTCATGGAAATTGATCCGCCCTGCTTTAGGCGATGCGTTTATTCTTCTCAAAAATTCCGGAGTGAGCACCCAGGAACTCCAGCCGTTTAAAACAGCTGATATCAACGACCTCTACCCCTGGCTTTATTACGGCAAACGGATAGATGTCTTGAGGAAGATTTGCCATACGGCAAAGAGACAGATGGAAAGCCGCTTAAAGAACCGCACTATAAGGGTAGATGGCCACCTTATGGCGAATGACACTAAACGGATTGTAGCCAGCAGCCTCTGAAGAAGCTGTTAGCCTCCGTGTGAGGCCACTGCCCTTAGGCGCATGAACTCATTACGCGAACGAGTGACACAGTCTTCTATTGCCAGGCCGTCGAAGTAATTCCCTGTAAGGAAGAGCCGGCTGCCGGCGATCCATTTTTCTATCGCGCCGGCCAATATGTTGTGGCCGACTTTGAGTGACGGGACCAGGTTCACTTTTTCCACAACATGTTCAAGCTGTTCCAACCCCACGCCGAGCACCTCCGAGATACGATGGAGCTTGGCGTCGCGGCTTGCAAGACCGGGTCTGAAATGGAACGTGAAGCCTCTATACCTGCAATGGCGAACAGTATCCCTGCTGACAACAGAGAAGAAACTGTCGGAAGCAGGGATCAGTCCTGCAACTGGTGCGAGAGAAACCATCTCTTGCTCGATAGCCGTCCCTACTGATTCGACCTCTGCAACCTTGATTTGTGATAATTTTTCCGCTACCCCGGGGAAGGATTCCTTTAAGATCCGTGCCGCTACAGACGCCGGGGTTGCCACGGCCATTGTGTCCGCATAGTAATGTGCGCTGTCGGTAGCGATCTCGAAACCGCGGCCTTTGGATGTTATCGCACGCACCTCTGTCCCCTTAACTATATCGATATTTTTTTGTAATGAGACAGCGTGGGCAATGGCCTGAAGACCGCCTGTCAGGGTAAATTTTTTTATGATATCTTTTCTGCGGGGCCGTTTTTTGAAGATCATGTCAGCAGGAAAATCATCTGCTTTTTGCGATAATACGGCACTTATCGCGGGACCTATAACCCGCTGGAAGTTTGCACAGCCGACGATTCTGGAATAGTACGATTCAACACTTTGGCCTTCCGGCTTTAGTGTAAATAGCCGCGGCGCCGAGAGGAAAAACTCCAAAAAATTGAGCTGAGAAGGAATGGATCTTATCCGGCTGCCTGCAAGCATTTTGAACGGCACTTTTTCGCGGGTAATCAGCTGGTCTGCAACGTTGCAATTCTCAATAAGGCCTATCAGGTTTCGATATGAGTTGTAACAAGTATGGGCGCCAAGTTCTACCCAGAATCCATCTGCGCCTTCAAAACTATGTGAATGCAACGTGCCGCCGACATGTATATCCTTTTCGATTACAAGAGTGCTCAGACCTGCCATTCCGCAGTAGTGAGCAAAGCTCAATCCACTTATACCGGCCCCTATAACAATGACTTCATATGAGGACATGGGTTAACTCCATCCTGATTTTGCAACTTCTTTTAGTACGATATCGGCAAGAGCCTCTATAAATTTGACAGATGTATTAAGCGATTCGGCGCGTTTAAGCGTTATCCCGAGATTCTTTGCCATCCCACTGTATAGTATATCTATCTCGTAAAGAGTTTCAATGTGGTCGGACACAAAGCTGACCGGCACTACGAGGAGGTCTTTTATTCCCTTGCCGGCAAGTTCATGGAGCATTTGTTCCGTGGAGGGTTCAAGCCATTTGACCGGACCGGTCTTGCTCTGATAAGAGAGGTACCACTGAAGGTCCAGCCTTTTAGTGAGTGCATCAATGGTGCCCCGAATTTCATTGACGTAGGGGTCCCCTGCCGCCACAAGTTTCCGAGGGAGACTGTGGGCACTGAACAGCACTGCGGGTTTAGTGTCGAAACCCTTAAGCCCCTCTTCAATCTGTGCTGCAAGGGCGTCTATGTAGAGGGGGTGATTGAACCAGGACGTGATACAGGAATATTCAAAAGAATATTTTGCGGCAGCATCTTTGAAATGTTTAATTGAAGAGCCGGTTGTTGCAACAGAGTAGTGCGGATAGAGGCTCAGGGCAATTATTCTGTGTATCCCTTCTTTGCGCATCTGTTCAAGGCTCTCTTCCGTAAAAGGATGCCAGTAGCGCATGCCGACATATACCCTGAATTTTTCGTGACCTGACTTTTCTGCGCCTTGCCCCTTCTCCGTGTCTCCGTGTCCCCGCGTCTCCGTGTCAAAAAAATTGAGCTGTATCTCAAGCGCCTTTGCCTGCGCTGAAGTAATATCAAGCAGAGGGGACTTGCCCCCCATGAGGTTATACGCAGCCAGCGTCTTCCTGAGCTTCAGCATGATTATAAGAGCAGCTATCGGTTTCTGGAGGAATGAGGGACCGAGCCTGATTATGTCCCTGTCCGAAAAAAGATTATAGAGAAACGGCCTGACAGCATCGATAGAATCAGGACCGCCCAGGTTTAAAAGTATCACGCCTATCACAGATTAAAGGATACAGGATTAAAGACAGATGATTCAAGGCTGCGCATTGCATCATCAGAAATGTATCCGAAATAATTTAACTTGGCAACAACAACTCACTCCCCTGGCAACACCAAAGACGTCATTCCCGCGGACAGAC
>CAWHNC010000073.1:0-12400 GCA_963830245.1 Nitrospirota bacterium | reverse complement strand
TACAAAAGGAGTTTACGACCCGAAGGCCTTCGTCCTCCACGCGGCGTCGCTGCATCAGGCTTTCGCCCATTGTGCAAAATTCCCCACTGCTGCCTCCCGTAGGAGTCTGGACCGTGTCTCAGTTCCAGTGTGGCCGTTCGTCCTCTCAGACCGGCTACCCGTCTCTGGCTTGGTAGGCCTTTACCCCACCAACTACCTGATAGGCCGCAGGCCCATCCCCAAGTGGATTTCTCCTTTTCCCACTAACATCCCAGTCCGTGGTCTTATGCGGTATTAGCCCAAGTTTCCCTGAGTTGCCCCCCGCTCGAGGGTAGGTTACCTACGTGTTACTCACCCGTCTGCCACTAAATAATCTGTGTATTGCTACACATTTTACCCCGTTCGACTTGCATGTGTTAAGCACGCCGCCAGCGTTCGTTCTGAGCCAGGATCAAACTCTCAATTGTTTTCCTGAATTTTCAAAAACGAAGTTTTTTTACTGAAGCACTTTGTAGTTCATCACGCATGTATTTAGCAATTTTCAAAGAGCGAGTAAGTAAATTAGCTCAATTTGGAATGTTTTGTCAAGAGCGGGCTGCAAAAAAAATACATTTAAAGGCTGCTGCATGTTAAAATATTCTAACGATATTGGGGATTTTGGAGGGAAATATGTTAAGCATGAAATCAGTGGAACCGATACATCTTACTCTGGATGCACGGTTCAAGTTCAATTGTCACAAAGGGATCGGATGCTTTACAAAATGCTGCAGCAATATAGACATTATGCTCACGCCATACGATATTATCAGGCTGAAAAAAAGACTGGGGATTTCATCGAGCGAGTTCCTGGAGCGGCACATATTTGTCGAAATCGACGAAAAGACCTCTCATCCGTTTATATTCCTTAAAATGACTGAGGACTCAAGCCGGAGCTGTCCATTCGTCACGCCGGAAGGGTGCTCAATTTATTCGGACAGGCCTGCAAACTGCAGGTACTATCCGGTCGGGCAGGCCTCGCTGAAAAAAATGGACGAGAAAATCAATGTGGCCATTACCGAAGAATTCTATTTTTTTGTTAAAGAAGAACACTGTCTCGGTTTTAAAGAGGATAAAGAATGGACCATAAAAGAATGGAGGGATGACCAGGGGGTCGACATATACGACGATATGAACAGGGGATGGAAAGAGATCCTCTTCAGAAGGAATCTCCCTGGATATGAGCTTGACGACAAAAAACAAAAAGCATTTTATATGGCGTGTTATGATGTGGACAGATTCAGAAGGTTTATTTTTGAAAGCAAGTTTCTCGAGTCGTTTGATATTGATGATAAGAGGCTCGAAAAAATAAGGACCGATGAGCTGGAAGTAATGAAGTTGGGATTCGATTATACGAAATATATACTGGGCGTAGCGGAAACTCTGAAAAAGAAAGCCTAGGGCTATGTATTATAGCACTGTACGCTCGACGATATGACGCGCCTTTAATTGCCCGCAGGCCGCCGATATATCGCACCCTTTGCTCTTTCTGATGATAGCAATAATGTGCGCCTTCAACAGGATATCCTGAAATTCCAGCACGCTCTTTTCATCAGGCCGTTGGAAGTCGGAGCCGGTGTAAGGGTTGAATGGTATGAGGTTCACCTTTGACGGGATTCCTTTGAGAATATTTACAAGCCTCTTTGCATCCTCCTTTGTGTCGTTGACCTCTTTTAAAAGGACATACTCAAAGGTGATCCTCCCCCGTGCTGGAAGAGGGATTTTGCGGCATGCGTCCAACAGCGTTTTTAGCGGCCAGGTCCTGTTCACCGGCATGATATAATCCCGTACCCTGTCAGTCGTTGCATTAAGAGAGACGGCAAGCTTCACCTTTGGCGCTTCTAATGCGAGTTCGAGGATTTTGGGCGCAATACCCGAGGTGGAAAGAGTAATCCTCCGGGGAGAAATTTTCATCAGTCCTGTTATCCTACGCAGGGCCTCAACAACATTGTCGAAATTCGCCAGCGGTTCTCCCATGCCCATAAAG
This sequence comes from Nitrospirota bacterium, assembly GCA_963830245.1. Lineage (GTDB taxonomy): Bacteria > Nitrospirota > Thermodesulfovibrionia > Thermodesulfovibrionales > Dissulfurispiraceae > JADFXI01. The sequence continues at coordinate 10,398 of CAWHNC010000073.1, read as the reverse complement.
ACAATATTGGTAATTACGCCCCCTTTACCACCCCTTGGCAAAGAGGTGAGTGCAAGCATGCGGTTCACAGAAATAACCTGGTCAACAATCTCATGAGGCCGAAGGTTCCGCTTAAGCCCCATCGTGCCGGTAAGGCAGAATCTGCATCCCATGGCACAACCCGCCTGAGAGGAAATGCAGAGCGTCAAGCGTTCTTCATCTGAAATAAGCACGCTTTCAATGCTTTCGCCTTCTTCAAGACCGAAAAGATATTTTTCTGTACCGTCCCCGGAGACCTTTCGTTCAAGCACTTCAAGATTACTGACATATGCCTTCCCCGGAAGTTTTTCACGAAGGTCTTTTGAGAGTTCCGTGATGTCTGAAATAGAGCGCACGTGCTTTTCGTATATCCAGTGCAGAAGCTGCTTTGCCCTGAATGCAGGCAGTCCCGATTCTTTGATGAAGGATTCCAGTTCCTGTTTTGAGAGGGCTTTGAGGTTTACTTTAGGCATTAATCGGATTGATTTGAGAGATACTTAAAATTGAATTCCCAATTCCGTATTTCCCTGCAAATAAGGCATCTTCTTTTATTTTAAAATCGAAAAACTCTCTTAAAGTCACCGATTCATAGATGTGGCGGCGGAAGGGCTCTTTATCTACCAGGACCTTATTATTTTGTAATATCCTTCCCGCAATGCTGACAGGCGTTGTGTTAAGTATAATTAAATCAAGTTCCCCCGTTCCCAAAATATTTGCGATTTTATTGAAAAGTTCCAGTTTGCATTCGGCAAGGTCTTTACTGTCTCTCACATAGACAGCGATGTCAATGTCGGAAAGAAGACTTCCTGCGCCTTTGGCAAATCCACCGAACAGGTAGGCAAAGATAATATTGTCCTCCCGAAGAAGAAATTTTTCTACCTCAGTAATTCTCGATAAAATATCTATAGGCAATTTTTCAAAAATTATCATATGTAATTATCCCATTAAGGATAAAAAGCAGTCAATGTTTAGATATGATATTACGCTAAGCTTGAACCCCTCATTTCTACTAAAATCCACATGTCAATGAGGAGAGGGTGCTAATCTGCAATGAGCGAGTTCTTTAAAGGCTACTCTGTTTCGGCCTTCTTCCTTCCCCTTGTATAAAGCTTCATCTGCACACTGTAAGAAGTCGTTTGCCGACATGTTCGGGTCAGGTACCGCTGAAACAACTCCAATGCTTACGGTTACAGAACTGCTTATTTCAGATCTCTCATGAGGCATCTCGAGAGCTTCGATATCCCTCCGTATCTTTTCCGCAATAGAGACAGCGTGTTCAGTATCTGCTGTCGATAAGAAAACCACGAACTCTTCACCCCCGAAACGTGCAGCCATGTCGCCCGGCCTTCGTGCAGCGCTCTTCAAAATGGCCACCACAGATTTAAGGCATTCATCTCCTTGTAAATGACCATAAGTATCATTGTAATTTTTAAAGAAATCCACATCTACCATCAATATCGTTACCTGATACTTACTCCTTAGCGCACGTTTCCATTCCTCATCCAAAAATATATCGAAGGCGCGTCTATTTGCAATACCGGTTAAGCCATCCATTGTCGATAAATGGCGAAGCACTTCCTCTGTCTTTTTCTTTTCTGTGATGTCACGAAATATCGCTGAAGCTGCTACAATTCTGCCGGTGTAATCCTTAACAGGTGATATTGTTATAGATACATATATAAGATCACCATTTTTCTTAATCCGCACAGTATCATAGTGATCAACCCGTTTTCCCTCCCTGATTTGTTCAAGCAACTCTAAAGTCTGCTCAGGATGGTCAGGCGGAACCAGCAAAGATATAGAATTTCCGACAGCTTCCTCTTTTGTATAACCGTAAAGCTTTTCCGCCCCGGAGTTCCAGCTTGTGATCATGCCATCCAAACTTTGCCCTATAATGGCATCATCGGATGATTCAACTATGGCCGCCAACTCTGAAATGGATTCTTCTGCCTTCTTTCTTGCGGTGATATCCCTGAAAGTAACCACAGCTCCAACTATGTCGTCTTCCTCAAAAATAGGCTTACTGGTAAAATCAACAGTGATACTCGTACCGTCCTTTCGCCGGAACACTTCCTCTCCGATGTGGTCGTCCCCGTCTTTGTATGTTGCATAGATTGGGCATTCCTCTGAAGGATAGGGAGTGCCGTCGGGCCTTGAGTAGTGCCACTGCGAATGGCTATGTTTACCGATAAGCTCATTGGCCGCATAGCCAAGCATGTCAGCAGCTGCTTTATTGATAAACGTAACAACTCCCTGTTTGTTCACTCCGCATATACCCTCGCCGGCGGATTCTAAAATCAACTGGCTTTTATAGCTAAGCCTCTCGAGCTCGAGGTTGCGCTGCACCAAATCCAGATTCAGTTGCCGGATGCGTTCTCCACTCTCCCGTTGTTCCTCCATCGATCTGTCCAGCATGCGGCTGACCCTGCGAGAGATAACTATGAACACACCGCATATAATGAGGAAAAAAGAAATGGTTGAAAATGCAATAGCCAGCCCCCTGTTTTCCGTGGTTTGGATAACAAGAATGTCAGCAGCTGCGTTGAATACTAAACTGAGAAAAAGAACCGGCATGAATAAGCGGAGGATTCTAGCGTGAGAGGATTCCCCCACAAACAAACGCAAGGGAACACTTTCAGGCCTGGCGGTTACAATAATTCCTGCTCCAATGAGCATAAATCCCAGTGCGGTTGTAAGAGATACAGGTATCCCGACATGATAAAATATGGGGCTGCCGTAAACATACCCCAAAAGCAGTACAAGACCCAGCAAACAGGTGATGAAACCTAAAATGCCACCCAGGTCTTTCCTTTTTTGCGAAGTCCTAAAAAAAGGTGTAAGAAAAAATATTGCAAGTGCCGCAGCGAAAATACCCGATGCAGTAAAGGAGGACATTCTTCCGAGCGGAATTCCACTCCTAAATTCACTTTTGTGCAAAAATACGGACTCCACATCGAAATCAGGATGAGCAGCGAACTGTAGGAGTACAATGAGACAGAAGAGTGCGACAAGCACGGCTGAAGCAGTGATGACATATCGTGCTGCTTCAGCATTGTGAGATGCCTCAAGGGACATGGCTGACGCAATAAGGAGAAAACAGATTGCCGTGGCGGGCGCCATGGGGATATACTCATTGCTAAGGGCAGCAAGGAAAAGAGTGTGAGTAAGCCATCCGGCGAGCGCCATGATCGCAAGAAGGCCTACTAACCCGGAGCAGCAAAATGCAATATATTTATATATATCCCGCGTATAATCCTGTGTCATATGTGTTCGCTGATGCTTTGTTGGTTAACTGTGTCAGAGTCCTTTATCCACGTAGCAGTACGTGCTTGCCATAGCCATTTCCATGAAGGCACCAGTTAATTAAAATTATAGAGTTGAATGCTGCGTTGCTCAAGAATGAGGATTTGAAAGTCAGATATTTCCACTCATGCAAGTATGCCACTTTACAAGCCCCCAAACGTCCCACTTGTCATACTCAATATTAGACATATTTTAACACATTGCAAGTAATCCTCATGCCAATTTAGAATCCGAAGCTTTCCGCCTCTACCTCACGAAGGTTTTGGCTTTTCTATTACAAAACGCAACGATATATAATATACAAAAGCACATAAGTGTTCAACAATGGGACTTTAGTCTCATATGCGGGGCTTTTGGAAGGAGTCTGCAGGTAGGGGCGGCTAATTCGGGTTGTAACCTGCATACAATTGCGTGAACCCTAAACTGTTTGTTGCAAGTAGGATATCTCGGCAACTTCAACTCCCTTACACTCGCGTATAGCAGGGTGTACTTCTGTGTTTGAGACGCAAAAAGGGGGCCTTACTGCCCCCTTTTCAAGATATCGTGTTTCAGTTGTTTTACGTTCCCATTTCCCAGCTTTGCAAATACTTCTTCTGCTCAGCGGTGAGGGTGTCTATTGATATACCCATTGCCTTCAGTTTTAGCCGGGATATTTCATTGTCAATCTGTTCGGGCACGCTGTACACCCTATTTTCAAGCTTCTTCGCGTTTTTTACCATGAATTCTGCGCACAATGCCTGGTTTGCAAAGCTCATGTCCATAACTGCTGACGGGTGCCCTTCTGCAGCAGCGAGATTGATAAGTCTGCCTTCGCCGAGGAGATATATCCTTCTGCCGCTTCTGAGTGTGAATTCTTCCACGTAGTCCCTTATTATCCTTCTGGCTTTGGACATGGCAGCAAGGCTCTCGATATCTATTTCCACATTGAAATGGCCGGTATTGCAAACAATGGCGCCATCCTTCATCAGGGGGAAACAGATCTTTGAAATAACCTTGATGTCACCGGTCGCGGTGCAGAAGATGTCGCCGATCCTTGACGCCTCTTTGATAGGCATCAATTCAAAACCGTCCATTGTTGCCTCAAGCGCCTTGAGAGGGTCAATTTCAGTAATAATAACCCTCGCACCCATCCCCCTGGCCCTCATGGCCAAACCCCTGCCGCACCAGCCGTATCCGGCCACTACAAATACAGAACCGGCGATCAGCCTGTTTGTCGATCTTATTATTCCATCCATAGTGCTCTGGCCGGTGCCATACCTGTTGTCAAACAGGTGTTTTGAATAAGCATCATTGACTGCCACTATGGGATACCGGAGAGCGCCATCCTTTGCCATTGCCTTTAAACGTATAACTCCGGTAGTAGTTTCTTCGGTGCCTCCGATAACTCCAGCGAGCAGGTGTTTGGCATCTTTATGAAGCGTTGAAACCACGTCGGCTCCATCGTCCATAGTTATTTGCGGCTTAAGGGACAAGGCATCAATTATATGCCGGTAATAGGTTTTTGTATCTTCACCTTTTATGGCAAAAACGGAAACGCCTGAATTCTTAACGAGCGATGCCGCCACATCATCCTGAGTACTGAGCGGGTTGGATGCACAGAGTGCAACTTCAGCTCCCCCTGCCTTAAGTGTTTCCATAAGACTTGCCGTTTCGGTGGTGACATGAAGGCAGGCGACCACCTTTATTCCTTTAAGGGGCTTCTCTTTTGTGAACCTTTCTGTAATACTCTTTAACACCGGCATTTCCTGAGCAGCCCACTCTATTCTCAGCTTCCCCTTCTTTGCGAGCCCAACATCTTTCACATCGTGCTTTGCCATGTAACCTCCTCTTTATATTCCACCCTGTTTTTTCAGGGTTTCCGCCATGTCTGTGTGTTCCCAGGTAAACTCTTTTTCATCCCTGCCAAAATGCCCGTATGCCGCAGTTTTCTTGTATATGGGCCTCCTCAGTACAAGCTTGTCGATGATGCCTTTCGGGGTCATGTCAAAATTTTTCATTATCAGTTCTGATATCTTATTGTCTTCGATCTTTCCGGTGCCAAGGGTATCTACAAATACCGATACAGGATGGGGCACGCCGATTGCGTAAGCCAACTGTATCTCGCAGCGCGACGCAATGCCGGCGGCAACTATATTCTTTGCAATATACCTGGCCATGTATGAAGCTGACCTGTCGACCTTTGAAGGGTCTTTCCCGGAGAAGCATCCCCCTCCGTGGCTCCCCACACCGCCGTAAGTATCCACAATTATCTTCCTGCCGGTAAGTCCCGTATCGCCCTGCGGTCCGCCGATAACGAAACGGCCCGTCGGGTTGATGTGATAAACAATACTCTCCTCATCAAGCAGCTCGACCGGGATAACAGGTTTAATTACTTTCTCAATAATGTCTTCCCTCATTTCCTTCAATGTAATATCCGGGCTGTGCTGTGATGATATGACAATAGTACGCACCTTATACGGCCGGCCGTCCTTATACTCGATGGAGACCTGGGATTTGCCGTCAGGGCGGAGATAACTGAGGACATCTTTCTTTCTCACTTCTGCAAGCTTCCTGGTCAGTTTATGGGCGAGCATTATGGTCATAGGCATCATTTCAGGAGTTTCGTTACAGGCGAAACCGAACATCAGCCCCTGGTCACCGGCTCCGCCGACATCAACACCCATGGCTATATCCGACGATTGCTTGTCTATAGAGGTGATAATGGCGCAGGTTTCATAATCAAACCCGTATTTGGCCCTTGTATATCCTATATCCCTGATTGTTTCCCTCACGATGTCAGGGATATGCACATAGCAGTCTGTTGTAATTTCTCCGGCAACAAATGCCATCCCCGTAGTTACAAGACATTCGCATGCAACTCGCGCGGTCTTGTCCTGTGCTATTATTGCATCCAGAATTGCATCAGATATCTGGTCTGCTATTTTGTCGGGATGCCCCTCTGTGACGGACTCTGAAGTAAACAAATAATCTCTGCCATTTCCCATAGCTCACCTCCGGTGTTATATTTAAATCAGAACGTTCTAAAAGTCAGTTTTTCATAATATCACTGTTCGGCGCACAATACAACAGCCTATTGTGCCCTTAGAATAAGCTCTTCGGCAATTTGCACCGCGTTCAGCGCCGCTCCTTTTCTCAGGTTGTCCGAAACAATCCACATATTGATTCCGTTTTCAATGGACTCGTCCTCCCTGATCCTGCCGACAAACACGTCATCCTTGCCCGCTATTTCAACTGGAATAGGGTACACATTCTTTTCCGGAGCGTCAAACAGCATAATACCCGGGGCCTTTGAAAAAAGCTCGCGGACCTTCTGCGGGGTGATTTTTATTTCCGTCTCTATGTTCAACGCTTCGGAATGCCCCCTGAAAACAGGCACACGAACCGTTGTGGCCGTCAGTTTTATCGAATCGTCGCCCATGATCTTTTGGGTCTCGTTGACCATCTTCATTTCTTCCTTGGTATAGCCGTTTTCAAGAAATTTATCTATATGAGGCAGCACATTGAATGCTATCTGGTGAGGATAGACGCTGCACCGTACCTCCCTGAAACTGAGCATATCCGTTGTCTGCTGCAGGAGTTCGTCCATGGCTTTCTTGCCGGTCCCCGAGACCGCCTGAAAGGTGGTCACGACCACCCTCCTTATTTTTGCAGCATCATGAATGGGCTTCAGCGCTACGACCATTTGTATCGTCGAGCAGTTGGGATTAGCAATAATCCCCTTGTGCCATTTAAGGTCATGCGCGTTGACTTCAGGCACCACAAGAGGAACCGCAGGTTCCATTCTCCATTGACTTGAATTATCCACAACAATACATCCTGATCCCGCTGCTATAGGCGCCCAAATTTTCGAACGCTCGGCGCCGGCAGAAAAGAGCGCAAAATCGATCCCCCTGAATGAATTTTCGCTGAGGGTCTCGACAACTATGTCCTCCCCTTTGAATTCGAGTGTCTTGCCTACCGAGGTTTCCGAAGCAAAAAGCCTCAGCTTCTCAACCGGAAAATTCCTCTCCTCAAGCACCGAAATCATCTCGTTGCCCACCGCGCCCGTTGCGCCCACCACCGCTACGACATATTTCCCTTTTTTCTTTAACATCTGCATTCTCCGTTATGCCGGGCCTGTATCATCCCCTGATATTACTGCTATGCTGTATGTCCTGCTCATGCCGATGCCCCTTGCATCCGCCTCTTGGTCCATTCGATCAACCCGCCGGCGCCGATCAACTCCTGCATAAACGGCGGAATCGGATTTGCGGTATATTGTTCGCCGGTAGAGAGATTCTTAATAATTCCCTTATCTGCATCGATTTCTATTATTTCACCTTCCCTGATTTTCTCCGATGCCTCGTCAGACTCAAAGATCGGGAGCCCTATATTGAAGGAGTTGCGGTAGAATATCCGCGCAAAGCTCTTTGCTATAACCGCATGGATACCGGCAGCCTTTATAGCAATAGGCGCATGCTCCCGCGAAGAACCGCACCCGAAGTTTTTTCCTGCAACAATGATGTCACCCGCCTGTATTTTGAGAGCGAACCCCTTGTCGGCATCCTCCATAACATGGAGAGCAAGCTCGCCAGGATCGGAAGTATTAAGATATCTGGCCGGGATAATCGCATCAGTATCTATATCGTTCCCAAACCTCCATACCTTTCCTTTAAGTAACATGTTAGACCTCCTTGGGTGCCTCAATTCATAAATACAGTTGCATTCGAGCGCCGCTTCATCATTTCCGGCTTCGTTGCACTCCTTCGCCGCACTGTCCAGTACGCCTCAGTCCTGCGCCTCGCCGGCACTGCGCATCGACGCTCTCGGTGCGACACCGCATTTATGAACTGAGGCACAGATTGCTTTTTGAAAACTTGATATAATAAACTTTATATTATACCGTGATTATCAATAATTTTCTATGAAAAAAGTAATCCTCCTCCTCGGACCCACCGGCGTCGGGAAAACAGCCGTATCCCTTCTGCTTGCGGAAGCCTTGAATTCGGAAATCATAAGCGCCGATTCCATGCAGATTTACAGACATATGGATATCGGGACAGCCAAACCATCTGCTGAAGAACAGCGGCTGATAAAGCACCACATGATCGATGTGGCCGAGCCGTGGGAACCGTTCAGCTCCGGAGAATATGTCATCCATGCCAGGCCGGTCATCCATGCTCTCCTTGAAAAACTGCGCGTCCCCGTCATCGTAGGCGGCACTGGTTTATATATTAAGACCATGACGCGCGGCATATTCAGCGGTCCGTCCGCTGACTGGCGGACAAGGAATGAACTGCTCGATAATGAGACTGCCGACCCGGGCTCACTTTACGCACGTTTGAAAAGCATGGACCCGGTCGCTGCTGAAAAGACAATGCCGGCCGACACCAGAAGGATAATCAGGGCGCTCGAAGTATGCCTGAAAAGCGGGAGAAAACTGTCAGAGCTGCAAAAGGAGTTAACAAAACCTTTTCCTTATGAATTCATCAAAATAGGACTTGCCAGAGACCGGAAAGAACTGTATGAATTGATTGACAGGCGCGTTGACGCCATGATAGCTCAAGGGCTCGTGGATGAGGTGAGGAGCGTTGTGGAAATGATAGAAGATGCGGAAATACAGAGACGCGGGGAAACGGAGGCACGGGAAAACAGAGCCGTCGAGACGCGGAGACCCGGAGACTCAGAGATGCGAAGATACAGTGATGTGTCATCTTTCACGTCCATGCAGGCTATCGGCTATAAAGAAATAACGATGCACCTGAATGGCGAACTTAGCCTTGATGAGGCAACCACCCTTATCAAGCAACGCTCCCGCAACTATGCCAAAAGACAATTCACATGGTTCAAAAAAGAAGAAGGCCTAAGGTGGGTGGACATATCCGGTGTGTTTGATCCTAATGACATTTTTCAAAAAATAAAAAAAACGCTCCAATCTCTTTTATAGAAGAAGATCCCCCGGTTCATACCCGGCCTGTCACGAATATCGATGTATTTGCCGGCCCTCTGCTTTTTTTACTGTTGCTCCAACCTCTGTTCAATGCTTTCCATTACCAGCAAGAGCAGCGCTATGACCAGCGGGCCGGCGACAAACCCTATTATACCGAAAAGATGTATTCCCCCGAGCACTCCGAAAAAAATCAGAACAGTGTGAATCTTGGCCCGATGGCCTATGACCCTGGGTTTCAGTATATGGTCGATAATTCCCACAAGTATGACAATGGCTATAGTCGCCATAATTGCACCCTTGACAATCGATCCAGTTAAAAAGAGGTAGGCAGTAACCGGCCCCCATATTGTAAAAGTGCCGATTACCGGTATAAAAGAAAACACCGACATGGCAAAACCGAGCAGGATAGGAGACGGAACACCCAGGACATAAAATGCGCTGCCGCCGATAATACCATGGGCCAGCGCAATCATGACTCCCCCGTATATGGTTGAAACTATAACCTCTCTGATTCTGATAAAAAGATGGTCTTTCCGTTCATCAGACAGCGGCAGCAGCCTGTATATGCCGGCGATAAACATTTGCCCGTCGCGGAGCAGGAAAAAAATTGTGAAAAGCATGATGAAGTAGTCCACGAATGCATGGACAACGACAAGCGCATGCTCGTGGATCAGGCGCATCAGGCTCTTCTCGATGCTTTCGGCAAGCCCCCGCAGAAAGTCATATATACTGTCGACAGGCACATCCAGCAGCCGTGCCATGTTTTGAAGCGTATCTTTAATATTGGTGCTTTCGAAAAACATGGCAGTCATGCCGCCTTCATTTATGTGTGCGATTACCGTTCTGATTTCACCGGACAACAAATAAGAAACATACGTCAACGGCCCGATTAAAAGAAGAAAGGAAATAAGCACCACAACAGCAGCAGCAATGTTTGCACTTTTAATCTTTACACGAATCAACTCATACAGCGGGTAAAAAACGATTGAGAATACCACAGCCCAGAAGATAGCAGGAAGGAAGGGTAAAAACATCCTGTACGCAATATATAAGAGCCCTGCAACCAATGCATAAAAAAACAGCGTTTTTTCTTTCATTTCAATTCCTCATGAACTATGCTTATTATAGAATATTATAAACTACATTAC
>CAWHNC010000072.1:0-5310 GCA_963830245.1 Nitrospirota bacterium | reverse complement strand
CCGGTCGTCGCACGCCTCATTACGCTGGCCGGCTACGGTCTGGCCCGGTTGAATGAGGTCGCGCAATCCGACAACGCCGACAACGCATGCCGACCGGTCCACGACCGGCAGAGAACGCACGCCATGATCGAGCCGAAGCCGCGCCGCAATTTTAGGCTCTTGCCATTCGCCGACTCGCACCACGTCGCGGGACATCACCTCGGCGCAGCTCACCTCGCCGCGAAGCCGCGCTTGAGCGCGAAGTTCGACTTGCCGAAGCAAGCCTTCGAGATCGTCGCGGTCGATGTCGAACGTGTCATGGAAATCGGCGAGCGCCGCATCAATGTCGTCCTTCGAGAAACCGACTCGGAATTGCGGTGGCGCGTCGCGCGTCTTATGCGTGTTCGCGGGCAGAGCCGCTGGCGCATGCGGATAACTGTGTTTCGAGACCCGATGAAAGATCCAACCCAGTGCGACGAGCGCCGCCGAGGTAAGGCCGATCGGCGCTGCGTGCTCGAAAACGTCAACGCCACCATGATAGCCGGCGATCGCTGAACCTAAGGCGATGGCGCCGCCGGGAGGGTGCAAGCAACGCGTAAGCGACATAGCGGCGATCGCTAGAGCCGTCGCGAGGCCGGCGGCGAGAAAGGGATCGCCGATGATCTGGCCAACCCCCGAACCGACCAGAGCCGACACAAAATTACCGCCCACGACCGACCAGGGTTGAGCGAGCGGACTGGCCGGAACGGCAAAGACTAGCACGGCGGACGCGCCGATCGGCGCGACGATCGCGACGTGAGGCGCGCCGCCGATTGCAAGCCTGCAGAACAAATAGTCATCGGCGCCCATGGACAGGGCCTTGACAATACTCTGTTTATCAGTCAGCGCAGACAGCACAATAATAGGAAAGTAGTTTGACTCCCTGCCATGCTTCAGGTTTTCAAGCACATCGAAGCCGTCCATTACAGGCATCATGAGATCGAGGATAAGGAGATCGGGAATGCCGTAGACGTCGATGCAGTTCATAAGTTCTTTTCCGTTCTCTGCCTTTCTGATCAACAGCCTGGGGTCATTCCTGAAAACAGACTCCACAAGCTCCAGATTTATAGAGACATCATCAACAACATACACTGATCTTTGCATCACTCCTCCAAAAAAACATCATAACTTCTTCCCGCGCAACCGCAACGAGTTGCTTACCACAGAAACTGAACTGAACGCCATTGCAGCAGATGCGAACATGGGATTAAGCAGCTGGTCCGCCAAACGGGTAAAGCACCCCTGCGGCAACGGGAATCCCTATGATATTGTAAAAAAAAGCCCAGAAAAGATTCTGCCTTATAGTCCTGATCGTAAGTCTGCTCAACTTTATAGCATCCGCTACGCTTTTCAGGTGTCCCTTAATGAGCGTCAACCCGGAGGCCTCAATCGCAATATCAGTGCCGGTGCCCATCGCAATACCGACATCGGCCTCAGCAAGGGCGGGTGCATCATTGATCCCATCTCCTACCATAGCGGTCACCCGGCCCCGCGCTTTTATCTTTTTTATGATTTCGACTTTCTGCCCGGGCAGCACGCCGGCAAAGAAAGTATCGAATCCCAACCTCTTTTGCTATGGCTTCAGCAGTGCTTTGCTGGTCTCCAGTTAGCATTATAACCTCTATGCCCATAGAGTGCAACTCTTTTATCGCCTCCCGTGACCCATCCTTTATAGTGTCGGCAATCGAGAGCACGCCGATAATTTTATTATCAGCAGCAACAAAAACCGGGGTCCGGCCCCTTGATGCCGCAAGTCCGGCACTGTTCATAACAGGACCCGGGTCTATGCCCTCGCTCCGGAGCATCCTCTCATTGCCGATGAAGACCCCGGTCCCGGATCCGTCAACCACAACTTTCGCTTTAACGCCACCGCCCGGTATTGCCGTGAACTCCAGTGGGTCTGCAACCTCCAGGCCCATTTCAACCGCCTTCTTTATTATTGCCTTGCCGAGAGGATGTTCAGACATTTTTTCAGCGGCTGCGGCAATCCTGAGGACAGTGTCTCGCTCCATGCCGGCGACTGGCGCTACATCCACCACTTCAGTCTCCCCTTTCGTTATCGTCCCGGTTTTATCCAGCACCACCACTTGAATCCTGTGCGACAATTCCAGTGCCTCGGCATCCCTTATCAGAATTCCGTTTTCAGCCCCTTTGCCGGTGCCGACCATTATTGCCGTAGGCGTAGCAAGACCCAAAGAACAGGGACATGCGATAATCAGAACCGCTATGAAATTCATCAGCGCGAGGGTGAAAGACGGCCTCGGCCCCGCAATAAACCATATCAAAAAAGTAAGCACAGCTATACCGAGAACTAAAGGGACAAAGACAGAAGCTATTTTATCGGCAAGCCTCTGGATTGGCGCCTTGCTTCCCTGCGCAGCTTCTACGAGTCTCACAATCTGGGCAAGGGCTGTGTCTTTGCCTATCTTAAGTGCCCGGAGCCTGAAGCTGCCCGTCTTGTTCACCGTACCGCTGAATAAATTGTCTCCCTCGGTTTTCTCAACAGGCAGGCTTTCCCCTGTAAGCATGGATTCATCGACTGTCGAATACCCGCTTACCACTATGCCGTCCACAGGTATCCTTCCACCAGGTTTCACTACCACTATATCTCCAACCACGACCTCTTCTATCAGGACTTCAATCTCATTTCCGTCACGAAAAACAGCAGCGGTCTTTGCCTGAAGCCCCATTAATCTCCTTATGGACTCCGAGGTCTTCCCTTTAGCACGAGTCTCCAGCAGCCTGCCCAGAAGGATTAAAGTGATAATAGCAGCGGAAGTATCGAAATAAACCTGCGGAGCAATGCTACGCGCAATAAACAATCCAGGAGCAAAGACTGCTGCCGTACTGTAAATATATGCGGCACTGGTCCCTACGCTAATAAGCGAGTTCATATTCATAGTACCGTGCCTCAGAGCTGAGATGGCTGCACGGTGGAAACGCATGCCGCTCCATAACTGGACCGGCGTTGCCAGCGCAAACAGGACATACCAATTGGAAAGCACCGGGACAGACAGCATATTGCCGATAAAAATAGGGATTGCAAGAGCGGCACTGATACCGAACTGTTTGCGCAGCTCTCTGTATTCCTTTTCCCTTCGCGCGCGCTCGCTGTCGACAAACTCATGGCCCTGTTGTTCCGCGGCGTAACCCGCCTCTTTAATGGTCTGCTTGAAATCCGCGAACCCGACAATAGTAGGTATATATTCAACAGAAGCCTTTTCAGCCGCAAGATTGACCGAAACACTCAGAACGCCGTACAGTTCCTTCAACGCCCGTTCAACCGCACCAACACAGGCGGCACAGGTCATTCCCCTGACTGAAAAATCCATCCTGACCGAAGCAACATTATATCCCTCGCCCTTGACTGTTTCGATGATGATCGGCAATGGGACCGGTTTTCCGGGGTCGGGAAATTCAATAGTAGCTCTTTCGGCAGGGAAATTCACCGCTGCATTTTTTACGCCGCTTATACTCTGCAAAGCCCTCTCCACCGCGGCGCTGCAGGCAGCACAGGTCATTCCTGTGACCGGCAGGTCAATCTTATATGGCATTTAATTATTTTAAAGAATACCTGTTGGAAAAAGCAAAAAAACCTCACCTTGCCATTAAAATCGTCAATTCTGATTAATCGACAGGTCAGCCTCCGCGCCGCCCCTATGTTGCATGGGACAGCCACAACTATCATTTTGCAGGCCCGTTTAAATATAATGATGTAACCCATAAAAAGGAGCCTTTTGTGGCAGAAGAAAATAAAATAGACATGCTCAAACAGGCGGCGGAGGCCCTGCAGGAGAGCGAGAAATTATATCGTTCATTGTTCGAGCACATGCTGAACGGTTTTGCCTATTGCCGGATGTTGTTCCAGGACGGAAAGCCCACGGACTTCATCTACCTCGCCGTCAATGATGCCTTTGAGTCACAGACCGGGTTGAAGAATGTGGTCGGCAAGAAGGTCACCGAGGTTATCCCGGGCATCATGGAATCAGATGCTGAATTGTTGGAAATATACGGCAGAGTGGCTTTGACCGGTAAACCCGAGAGGTTCGAGAGGTATGTTCAAGCTCTGGCAATGTGGTTTGCAATCTCTGTGTATAGCCCGGGAAAAGAATATTTCGTGGCCGTGTTTGACGTTATCACCAATCGCAAGCAAGTGGAGGAAGAACGCAAGCTCACAATACGTATGATGCAGTTGATGAATAATCGGAGCAATTTGCATGACCTCATGCATGGCGTGACCGATCTACTGAAGGAATGGACAGGTTGTGACGCCATTGGCATCCGGCTGCGTTATGATGATGACTTTCCCTATTTTGAGACCAGCGGCTTCCCGTCCACTTTTATTCAAAAGGAAAATTCCCTCTGCGCATACGGCCCGGACGGCAAAATCCTGCGCGATGGCTCAGGCAATCCCGTGCTTGAGTGCATGTGCGGTAACATCTTGTCCGGCAGGTTCGATCCCGCCAAGCCGTTCTTCACCGAACACAGAAGCTTCTGGTCCAACAACACCAGCGCACTGCTCGCCAGGTCTACGGAAGCCGATCGCCAGGCGCGTACCCGCAATCGCTGTAATAGCGAAGGATATGAATCTGTGGCGTTAATCCCCTTGCGCACCCATAATAAAGTCTTTGGATTGCTGCAAATAAACGATCAGCGGACGGACCGTTTTACCCCCGAAGGGATAGCTTTGCTGGAAAACCTGGCTGACAACCTATCGATTGCTCTGTCTCAACGTCAAACACAAGAGGAGCTTAAGAAGAGCGAAGAGCAATACCGTTCACTTGTTAACAGTATAAATATCGGCATCTTTAGAACGTCGGTAGGCGGAGGCCGTTACCTTCAGGTAAACCCGGCTTTGGCTTATATGCACGGGTATGATTCTGTAGAAGAATTATTGGAAGTACAGGTGTCAGACCTGTGGCAGAATCCTGAGGACAGAAAAGACCACATTGACGAACTCAGGCGTAACGGTTATATCAGGAATAAAGAGGTAGCCTTCCTAAGAAAGGATGGAACGCCAATATTGTGTTCGATGACTGCTGCTGCACAGTATGATGAAAATGGGAACTTTAAATGGATACATGGGACTGTTGAGGACATAAGCGAACGTAGAAAACTCGAAGAGCAACTCCGCCAGTCCCAGAAGATGGAGGCCATAGGCACACTTGCGGGCGGGGTGGCGCATGACTTCAACAACATACTCACGGCAATCATAGGCTTTGGGCAACTGGCTAAAGAAAGAATCAAAAAAGGTGATGAGGAAACAAAGAAATTCATAGATGAAGTGCTTGC
>CAWHNC010000071.1:0-8160 GCA_963830245.1 Nitrospirota bacterium | reverse complement strand
TTGCAAGCTTTTTTCAACCATCATCTCGGCTGTCTGTCAGGTTCAAATCAACTTGCTTGTGATGAGCCAGATACAGATTACCGATTGTACCCATCACACTGATCATGATCTCGAGCACCGAAGACTTCTGAGTAATCGATTTCTCATCGTAGTCTGCTTTACAACTGTCTATCAAGGGAAGCTTACGCTTCGATATGGTATCTAAGTTAATCCAGGAATGAATCTGAACTGACGCAATAATAATCGTGTATAATAATTTCATGCCGAAGGGAAAAAGCATGTACGAAGAACTGTTGACAGTTTTAAACCGCCAGAAGGTTAGATATTTAGTTGTCGGCGGAGTGGCTGTGAATTTGTATGGGATTGAGAGAATGACGGGCGATTTCGATATTATTATTGAAATGTCCCCGGCTAACTTAGAGAGGTTCTTGGATGCTGCTCAACTGCTTAAGCTAAAGCCCTCCATCCCGGTTAAGTACGAGGATATCACCCTCGAATCGATAGCTGAGTGGCGTCGGGAGAAGGACATGATAGCACTTCGTCTAATCCATTCCCAAAGCCAGATGCTTATTCTTGACCTTGTGTTTGACGACGCGGTTTCGTTTGAGGAAGCCTTCAGCCTACGAGAAACATTTCGTATCGGGCACATCTCGTTCCCTGTTATGTCTATCAGTGACCTTATTAAGATGAAACAGCGAGTGGCAAGAGAACAGGATATCGCGGACGTGTATCATCTGAAACGCCGAAGGGAGGTTGAATGACAGGTAAGTTACTTATCTATTATCGTTCAGCAGAGCAAATAGCAAGCTATCAGAAAGTCCCAGTCCGGACAAAATTTCTTATGCTTGAGGAGTCTGCTAAGTTCTTCACAAAGGTTAAGCGAGCGCGGAAACAACAATCCAGTCAAACAATCTCACCATCTCGCAGCAAATAAAAAAAATAAGCGGCATGACAGGTTATTTAAGGATTATCGGAGAGTTCGCTTCAGCGCTTTTTCGAGCACGTTCCTGATCCCGTCCTGCAGGCCGGAATCATTTACAGCAGCAAGGGTCTCATCTATCCAGGTTATGTCTGCTTCAGTGAGAGCTTTTTGCGGGTGGCCGGTCTGTTCACCGGCACTCATTTCGCAATGTTTCCCGGTGTGGTTGCGTCGTGACAAATTCGCGCTGCCATGCCTGAACTCGAGGGTATCTATCCCGTATGCCTCAAGCTTCTTCAGGATAGCCTGCTTGAAAAACTTCAGTTGCTGCAGCCATAGGGGAGAATCGACATTTACAACGAGTATGCGATTATTGAGGCTTGCCGGATAGATATGCAGTGCGAGCGGTTCATCAAACAGCGTGGCCCATTCCCTTTGTAAACGCACGAGAGTAAGACTTTCTTCCATGCCGATATTTTTGAAAATAGAGGCCAGGATAGATCCGGTGTTTTCCAATCTGTTAAGTTGCTTTGACTACTTTCCTGGAGCGAATGCATCTGGTGCAAACATATGTCCTTTTGCTGCTGCCGTCTGCAATAATCCTGATTTTCTGAATATTCGGCATAACGGTGCGCTTTGTTCTATTATTCGCGTGGCTTACGCTATTTCCCACGGTTCTTTTCTTGCCACAAATTTGACAGGCTGCCATGATCTTCCTCCTTTTGTTCATTGCTTTAAAAAAGTCTTTTATGATAACATTTCATGATCAATGTTACAAGGTAAAATTAAAGTATGAAGTGAGAAGGATTGGAGGACAGGATACAGATGTCGGGTAATGAGATAAAAAGTACTGAACTTGCCAGGGAACTGAACCTGAAGGCTTCAGATGTGGTGAAGCTGCTGGGGAGGATTAAGGATACAGAGTTTAAAAAGGGTACCACAAACGTCCGGATTACTGCTGAGGAGGCTGGTAAAATCAGGGAACTGGCCCGGGTGGGGCAAGCTCATGAAGCGTCTGAAAAACCATCTGCTGAGGCCCAGCCTCAGAAAAAGCCCGCAGGTGATGCGCCAAAGGAGGAACTTGTTAAAAAGAAAGTTCACAAGGCCTATGAACCTCCAAAGGCAGACCTTGCAAAGCCCGCTGAAAGCAAAACAGAAGTGTTTGCAGAAGTGGAGGCAGAGGAAGTGGGCGTAGCTGTGGTTGTGCCTCCTGTTACTTCTGAAGAGGATGAAGAGGTCAAAGTTCCTGACCGGTTCAAGAAAGATATAGAAGTAGACAAGGTCGAGAAGATAAAGGTCAAGCCTACCATGCAGAAGGCTTTTCAGGCGATCAAGAAGATTGAACCGAAGAAATGGGTTGATCAGAAATCGACGAAAAGGCCGAAGGACAGGATGAGGAGGCCCGAGGCTGAGCAGCAGCTGCAGATCACTGCGCCAAGAAGGAAATCGATTAAGTTTGAAGAAGGTACCACGGTCAAGGCATTTGCTGAACTTATAGGGCTTAAAATACCTGAGGTTATAAAGAAATTGATGGAACTTGGCTATATGGCAACCGTTAACCAGCCGATTGATTCGGATGCGGCGCTGCTTGTTGCTGAAAGCTTCGGGATAAAGGCGGAATCGGTGTCTGTGGAACAGTTTGATGTTGTGGAAGAGGCTGCTGAACAGGCCGTCGACCGTATTTTCCGTCCGCCGGTTGTTACAATAATGGGCCACGTCGACCACGGGAAAACCTCGCTTCTGGATGCGATAAGAGAAACAAAGGTCACGGAAACCGAAGCCGGCGGCATTACGCAGCATATTGGAGCATACAAGGTTTCGCTTCAGGGTAAAGATATTACTTTCCTTGACACACCCGGTCATGAGGCTTTTACCGCCCTGAGGGCAAGGGGAGCTAAAGTGACGGACATTGTTGTTCTGGTTGTTGCTGCGGATGATGGCGTTATGCCCCAGACTATTGAGGCTATTGACCATTCAAAGGCGGCGAATGTGCCGATTGTAGTCGCCATAAATAAAATCGACAAACCGGAAGCGAACCAGACCAGGGTCAGGAATGAGCTTGCCGAACACGGTGTGGTGTCTGAGGAGTGGGGCGGCCAGAATATTTTTGTGGAAGTTTCAGCCAAGAAACGCATCGGCATTGAGCACTTGCTTGAAATGATCCTGTTGCAGTCCGAAGTAATGGAACTCAAGGCCAACCCGAATAAACCTGCCCGCGGCACGGTCATCGAAGCTAAGCTTGACAAGGGCAGGGGACCGGTGGCAACGGTGCTGATTCAATCGGGCACGTTAAAAATAGGCGATGCCTTTGTTGCAGGGGCTGCGTCAGGCAGAGTAAGGGCGCTTATTAACGACACAGGGAAAAAGATCCATGAAGCGACTCCTTCGACGCCTGTCGAGGTTATAGGCTTTTCTGAGGTCCCGGCAGCAGGCGATGTCTTTACCTGCGTAGAGGATGAAAAAAAGGCCCGCCATGTGGCCCTTGCGCGGTTGCAGAAGCAGCGCCTTATCGAAATATCGCGTCACAGGAAACTAACTCTTGATGAGTTGTATGCCAGGATAAAAGATGGGCAGATCAAAGAACTGAATATCATTATTAAAGGCGATGTCCAGGGCTCTGTTGAAGCTATCAAACAATCACTTGAGGGCATTACTCATGCCGAGGTAAAGGTGCGGGTCATCCATTCGTCTGTCGGCGGTATCAATGAATCGGATGTGATGCTTGCTGCTGCCTCAAATGCCATCATTATAGGGTTTAATGTTCGTCCGGAACTGAAGGCATCCCAGACGGCGGAAAAAGAAGGGGTCGACATCAGGCTCTATAATATCATCTATGAGGCCATTGAGGATGTCAAGAAGGCGCTGGAGGGGCTTCTCGAGCCGATGCTCAGGGAAAAGATACTGGGCAGGGCCGAAGTAAGGCAGCTTTTCCATGTGTCCAGGATAGGGACGATTGCCGGCTGTCATGTGATTGATGGGGCCATACATCGCGTTAGCGACGGGATCAGGGTCATCAGAGATAATATTGTTGTATACGAGGGGAAGATCGACTCATTGAAAAGATTTAAAGAGGATACGAAGGAAGTGCAGACGGGGTACGACTGTGGTATCACGATAGAGAATTTCAATGATCTTAAAATCGGCGATATCCTTGAAAATTTCATTATAGAAAGAATAGCGGCGAAACTATAAAAAGGTTAAGGCTGAGGTTAAGGCTAAGAAGCAAGCACAGAAATTTTTTTCTTAACCTTAACCTTGACCTTAACCTGCCTCTAAAAAAATGCATCCATATAAAAGATCACAAAGATTAGGCATTCTGCTCAGGGAAGAAATCGCCGATATTCTCATGAAGAAGGTGAAAGATCCCCGTCTTGGATTTATTACCGTTACTGACGTTGAACTGTCCCCGGACTTGAAGATCGCACGGGTATTCATAAGTGTCTTGAAAGATGAGGACAAAGAACTGACGCTTGAGATTCTGAATGCGGCAAAAGGGCTTATACGCAGCGAGGTGTCAAAGAGAGTGAGGGTTAAGTTCATTCCGGTTATCGAGTTCAGGATTGATAAGTCAATCGCTCACGGTGACCGTATTGACCGGCTGCTTGGCGAGATAAGGGAAAAAGGATATTCTGAAGAGGAATGAGGGAACTTTGGCTGATGGAGTCAGCGGGCTGCCGCCCGAAGATATTGTTGATTTTTTCAAAAGGTCCGATGGCTTTTTTATAGTCAGCCATTTCAATCCCGATGGGGACACACTGGGATCTGCCTGCGCCCTTGGGATGGCACTTGAAAAACTGGGTAAGCGTGCCATTCTTGTATGCAGGGATTCGGTGCCCCAGCAATATGCATTTTTGACCGGCCAGGACCGGTTCCTGACTTTCGAAGCTGTCAGTTCCGGGAATATTGATTGTTCACTCTATAGAAACCTTGTGCTTGTAGATTGCAATCATATCACAAGGACCGGTTTCCGAAAAATCCTCACTCGCCTCCACAGAATTTGCTGTATCGACCGTTATTGACCACCATGAGACTGATGGGGTTTATGGCGATATCAGATGGGTAGCTCCCCGGATCGCTGCTACAGGGATAATGGTGTATTATCTTATAAAGGCACTTGGGGTCACGATAACAGAACCAATGGCATCCAATCTTTACTCGGCGCTCGTTGTTGATACAGGTAATTTCCGTTTCTCCAATACTTCACCTGATGTGTTGCGCGTGGCTGCCGACCTCGCTGAAGCAGGGGCTTATCCCTATCTGATCTACAGGTCGATTAACGAGTTGTGGAGTGAAGGCCGGTTCAGGTTGTTTATCAAGATGCTGGGTACGCTTACCATAAATAATGGGATAGCGATTGTACACGTAACAAGAAAGATGTTTGACGAAACCTCCACTACTGCCGATGACACTGAAAATTTTGCCTCCTTTGCCCTGCTCATGAAAGATATTAAGGTCGCCGTATTTATCAGGGAGATAGACGACTACACCTGTAAAGTCAGCCTAAGGTCGGTAGAAGAAACAAATGTGGAGAAAGTCGCCGCTTCATATGGCGGCGGTGGTCATAAAAACGCTGCAGGCTGTGTTGCTAAGGGAGGCATGGAAACGGTTAGGGACGAATTGATAAAGAGGTTAAGCATTACAGCGCTAACAGTTTCTCACACAACTCTTCCGGAGTGATAATTGCTCCTCCCGGCCTTCCGTAGAAGAGCACCTCTGATTTCCCGTTGACGGCCAGCCTGACATCCTCAACCATCTGACCCGCATTCAGCTCGACAGTGATGAATCTTCTGTTGTCCCCGGCCAGCGCCCGGATTGGCGTCTCAGGGAAAGGAAATAATGTTATAGGCCTGAGAAGGCCGATTTTGTGTCTCTCCTGCCGCAGCTTTCGTACAGCAGCCAGGGCAATGCGCGCTGCTATTCCAAAGGCAATGACGATCAGTTCGGCATCGTCGGCAAAAAAGGTTTGGAACAGCGTTTCGTCGCTCTTCATTTTGGCGTATTTGGACTGGAGCATATTATTACGCTGTTCGAGTTCACCTTCTCCCATAAAAAGGGATTTTATCACATTAGGCTGACGGCCTTTACAACCGGTCAGCGCCCATTTTTTTTCCGGTAGATCCGGTCTGATGTAAGGGGTCGGCACAAAAGGCTCCATCATCTGTCCCAGGATAGCGTCGCCAAGAATCATCACGGGGGTCCTGTATTCGTCGGCCTTGTCAAAGGACAGCATTGTGATGTCCCAAAGCTCCTGAAGATTATAGGGGGCATATACCAAAACCTTATAGTCCCCGTGTCCGCCGCCTTTTACAGCCTGGAAATAATCCGCCTGGCTTGCCGAAATATTTCCGAGGCCGGGCCCCCCCCTCTGCATATTGACGATTACGGCAGGCAGTTCGGCTCCGGCAAGAAATGAAATTCCCTCCTGCTTGAGGCTTATGCCCGGGCTGCTTGAAGATGTCATTGCCCGGGCGCCGCAGGCCGCTGCTCCGAAAACCATATTTATCGCGGCAATCTCGCTTTCAGCCTGGACAAAACTTCCTCCGACTTCAGGCAGTCGCCAGGACATGTATTCAGGGATTTCATTCTGAGGCGTTATGGGATATCCTGCATAAAACCTGCATCCCGCCTGTACTGCTGCTTCAGCAATTGCCCCATTGCCTTTCATCAGGATACGTTTCATTCACGAAATTATAGCAGGAGACAAGCGAAAGTCACAACTGGTCCACAAATCATCCCGTGGGTCGGGTGAGGCGCTATTATCTTTTCTTTGTGAAGTTTCGCATATAAAAAACAATTGCTATCAACTTAACAAGACTATAATAAGGTATCATAGGAAAGGCTTGGGTTGCGAACGTCGGCTACCCCGGTTCTCTTGACACTTTTGACTAATTTTTATGCGGGGCTGTTTTCAGTTAGATGCATCATTTAAATGTTGTGATAAGGGGAGGTTAACATGGAACATGGCGATTTTATGGCTCATGGTTATTGTCTTTTATGGGAACCACGGCTGATATGGCTGCATGTAATATCGGATATTCTTATCGGCCTTGCCTATTTTTCAATTCCTGTTTCCATGGTGTATTTTCTCTTTAAACGACGCGATTTCCCCTTTACGCATATTGCTGTTGTTTTCGCATTAATTTTTTTTTCGTGCGGTATGACGCATTTCCTGGGTGCATTAATAATATTTTCTCCGGTTTATTGGCAGGAAGGGTATGTGAAGGCAGCTACCGCTCTTGTTTCGATCATCGGCGCAATAATGTTTATCCCCATGATACCTAAAGCTCTTGCCCTGCCGAGTCTGCACAACGCACTGGAAGAGATTAAAGGACTAAACAAAACATTAGAAAAAAAATTAGAAGAGCAAACGATTGCCGAAAAAGCTAAGGCTGAGAGTGAATCCCGTCTGCAAACCCTGCTTAAAACTATTCCTGACCTAATCTGGCTGAAGATCCGGATGGCGTATATCTGTCCTGCAACGAAATGTTCGAACGTTTTTTCGGAGCCAGGGAAGCGGATATTGTAGGCAAGACCGATTACGACTTTGTTTACAGGGATCTTGCCGATTCTTTCCGGGAGCACGACAGAAAAGCCATGGTAGCGGGCAGACCCAGCAGCAACCAGGAATGGGTCACCTTTGCCGATGATGGACACCGGGGACTACTTGAAACAACAAAGACTCCTATGTATGACCATAGGGGAAAACTCATTGGCGTACTGGGCATTGCCCATGACATAACCGAACGCAGGCTGGCTGAAGATGAATTAAGGTTAAGTAAAGAGCGATTCGAAACTATTTTCAATGAGGCGCCCTGGGGGATTGCCGTGATAGATTCACTGACAGCACAGATATATGCGGTGAATCGCAGGTTTGCTGAAATTGCAGGAAGGACCACTGATGAAATGGCCGATATTGACCAGGTGAGCATCACGCACCCTGAAGACGTTCGGGAAGATCTGGACAACATGGCGCTGTTGAATGCCGGGAAAATATCCGGGTTCCAGATGAGAAAACGCTTTATTCGTCCTGATGGCACTCCTGTTTGGATTAATATGACGATTGCCCCGATTACGGTCGAAGATAAAGAGCATCCGCGTCACCTGTGTATGATTCAGGACATCACCGGGCATCTAAAACTCGAAGAGCAACTCCGCCAGTCCCAGAAGATGGAGGCCATAGGCACCCTTGCGGGCGGGGTGGCGCATGACTTCAACAACATACTCACGGCAATCATCGGCTT
>CAWHNC010000070.1:0-54587 GCA_963830245.1 Nitrospirota bacterium | reverse complement strand
AAAGGTGATGAGGAACCAAAGAAATTCATAGATGAAGTGCTTCCCGGTGCAGAGCGGGCTGCGGAACTAACCCATAGCCTGCTCGCCTTTAGCCGGAAGCAGACCATAACTCTCGAACAGGTGGATATCAATGACATAGTCAGGAGAATAAACAGGATGCTTGTGAGGGTCATAGGAGAAGACATAAAGCTGACCAATGTGCTTATCAATAGAGAGCTTACGGTGATGGCGGACAGGGGACAGATTGAGCAGGTCTTGTTGAACCTTGCCACCAATGCGCGTGACGCGATGCCTGACGGGGGAGAGTTGACCATACAGACGGGTATGATCAATGTTGACAGCAGTTATGCCGAAGCTGTTTTTTTTGAAAACACCGGCATGTATGCTGTCCTGACGGTATCGGACACAGGTATCGGCCTGGACCAAAAGACCAGGGAGAATATATTCGAGCCGTTTTTCACGACAAAGGAAGTCGGCAAGGGAACGGGGCTTGGCCTGTCGATGGTATATGGGATAGTGAAACAGCATGGCGGCAATATCAATGTATACAGCGAACCCGGCAAAGGGACGACCTTCAGGATATATCTGCCTATGATAACCGCTACGGCGGAAGAAGGGCCTGAGGCAGCTCAGCCCGCTCATTTGGGGAGTGGTGAGACTATATTGCTGGCAGAGGATGATCCTCAGGTAAGAAATGTAACCGGCATGTACCTTAGGGAATACGGTTACACGGTAATTGAGGCTGAAAACGGAGAGGAAGCTATAAGGGGATTTATTGAAAACAGGGACACAATAGCCATTGTTCTTTTGGATGTAATAATGCCTGTAAAGAACGGCAGGGATGCATATGACGAAATAAAGAACCTCAACCCATATGTAAAGGCAATATTCATGAGCGGCTATACTGACGATATCATATCAAGAAAGGGCATATTGGAAAAGGGATTTGATTTCATCTCAAAGCCGATCAATCCTGACGCCATGCTTAGAAAGATAAGGGAAGTATTAGACAGGTAGCGCTTGCCCCTTCATCGCGAATTCATAGAACTTTTTAAATGGATAGCGAGCGTATTCCCCGTGGGCTTGCCGCAGGGAATCTCAATATTGGCCGCGATATAAAACTGTCGGTGGCAATCATTATCAACATGCCGCAGAAATTGATATTTGTGTTAAAATGTATCGAATAGTCATCCGCTAATAAATCACAGCGAGCAAATTCCGTAATAAGGCAATCGAAACGGATAATGAACTCGAAAAAATCACTAACGGTCATTAAAGAAGGGAGCTTTTGTAGTCGCTCCTGAATGGGACATGGAAAGAGATGAAAGAGACCCACATTGCGATTATAGCAAAAGAACTTGAGATAAAAACCCTTCAGGTAAAGGCCACGGCCTCTTTGCTTGCAGAGGGGGCAACAGTGCCGTTCATTTCAAGATACAGAAAGGAAGCCACCGGGAGCCTCGACGAGGTAGCTGTTGCCGCTATCAGGGACAGGCTTGAACAGATGGTCGAACTGGATAAGAGGCGTGAAGCCATTCTGAAGTCTCTCGAAGAGCGGGGCCTGCTTTCTGAGGAGTTGAAGGAGAAGATCGAACAGGCTGAGTCTGTTACAGTCCTTGAAGACGTCTATCTCCCATTCCGCCCGAAGCGCCGCACAAAAGCAACGATAGCAAAGGAGATGGGCCTCGAACCCCTTGCTGCAATTATATTTGAACAGGAAGAGATGGACTTAGAGGGCGCAGCGGCCTCGTTTATAGATTCCGAAAAAGGTGTAGCCTCCGTAGACGCAGCGCTCGCAGGCGCGCGTGACATCATTGCCGAGTGGGTGAGCGAGGATCAAAAGGGAAGGGAGAGATTGCGGGAACTTTTTTGGGCGAAGGGCGTCATACGGTCGAAGATCATCAGCGGCAAAGAGGAAGAAGGTATCAAGTACAAGGACTATTACGAATGGGAAGAACCGGTCTCGAAGGCCCCTGCCCATAGGGTCCTCGCGATACGCCGGGGCGAGAGCGAAGGGTTTCTCATCCACCGCGTATTACCGCCCGAAGACGAGGCGCTCGCCCTGCTGGAGTCTACTTTCGTAAAAGATGGCGGCAAGGCATCGGAGCAGGTAAAGATGGCGGTTCATGACAGTTACAAAAGACTGTTGTGTTTCTCCATGGAGGGCGAGATTCGTCTGGCTGTCAAGAAGCGGTCGGATGAAGAAGCGATAAGGGTCTTTGTGGAAAACCTCAGGCAGCTCCTGCTTGCCCCACCGCTGGGCAGAAAAAACGTCCTTGCTGTTGACCCCGGGTTCAGGACGGGCTGCAAGATCGTATGTCTCGACCGGCAGGGCAAACTGCTCCATAACGACACTATTTTCCCCCATTTCGGCGACAAGGCAGCTGCTGAGGCCGCCGGGAAGGTTAGGGAACTGTGCGGCCGTTTTGGTATAGAGGCAATCGCTATAGGCAACGGGACCGCCGGAAGGGAAACAGAGTCTTTCATCAAGGGCCTCGGCTTTACGGGGGAGCTCAATGTTGTGATGGTAAATGAAAGCGGGGCGTCGATTTATTCGGCCTCTGATGCGGCCCGCGAGGAATTTCCGGACTATGACGTTACCGTGCGGGGTTCGGTTTCGATAGGACGCAGGCTGATGGACCCTCTCGCCGAGTTGGTGAAGATAGATGCAAAATCGATCGGCGTGGGCCAATATCAGCACGACGTGGACCAGACCGCATTGAAGAAAAGCCTTGACGATGTCGTAATAAGTTGCGTTAACGGCGTGGGAGTTGAGGTCAACACCGCAAGCAGACAACTTCTTGCATATGTTTCCGGACTGGGCCCGAAGCTTGCGAAAGGGATTGTGGATTACAGGAACGAACACGGTCCTTTCACCTCCCGCGAGGAACTAAAAAATATTCCGCGTCTCGGGCCTAAAGCATTTGAGCAGGCAGCGGGATTTCTTCGCATTCAAGACGGAGGAAACCCGCTGGACAGGAGCGCTGTGCACCCGGAAAGCTATAATATAATTTATGCCATGGCGCGGGACCTGGGCTGCGGGGCTGACGACCTGATGCGGGACGGAGACCTCAGACAGAAGATCGATCTTTCGCTCTATGTGACCGATAAAGCAGGGATGCCTACTCTGAACGACATAATGGCCGAGCTCGCAAAGCCTGGACGGGACCCGCGACTGCAATTCGAGGCCTTCGAGTTCGCTCCTGGTATAACGAAGATTGAAGATGTCAACCAGGGCATGAAGCTGCCCGGCGTTGTCACCAATATTACGGCATTTGGGGTGTTTGTGGATATCGGCGTTCACCAGGACGGGCTCGTCCACATCAGTGAACTCTCCGACAGATTTGTGAAAAACCCGGCCGAGGTGGTGAAGGTCCATCAGAAGGTCACTGTAAATGTACTTGATGTAGACCTCCGGAGAAAGCGCATTTCCCTCTCGATGAAGTGCGGACCATCAAAGACAGAAGTTCCACGCAAGACGGAAGAGATAAAAACGACGCCTGTGGCCGGAATAAAACCTGACAGGTCTGAAAAAAGACCCGTACGCTTTGTGAACAATCCTTTTTACGATGCATTCCGGAATAAAAAATAATAACTATGACATGCGGCGCTCGCAATAAGGTTTAATATAAATGGATATTACGCAGGAACTCAACCGCCTTAACCAGCGTCAGCGGGAGGCGGTGCTGCATACGGAGGGTCCGCTCCTGGTCCTTGCCGGTGCAGGATCTGGAAAGACAAGGGTGCTCACTATCAGGGCAGCCTATCTCATCCACAAAGGCATCCCGGTTAACCATCTGCTGGCAGTCACCTTTACGAATAAAGCCTCCCGCGAGATGAAAGAACGGGTCTCGTCCCTTCTCAAGGGAGTCGTGGGACATACCGCTGTTACGCGCAGCAAAGGCCCTGTGGTCTCGACGTTTCATTCACTCTGCCTCGCCATCCTGCGCCGGGAGATCGAGCGCCTCGGCTACCGCAAGGACTTCACTATCTATGATACGTCGGACCAGCTCTCTCTTTTGAGAGGCATCCTGACAGAGGTCAAGTTTGCCGACAAGAGCTTCAAGGTGGAAGCGGTCATGGAACGTATCAGCAAATCCAAGAACGACGTGCAGTCGGCAGCATACAGCCCTACCGCGAAAGCTGCAAAAGAAGATAATATAGACAATATATCGGAGTACCTCTATCCCAAATACCTTGAGGCCCTGAAATCATTCAATGCCCTGGACTTTGATGATCTTATTCTGTTCACTCTAAGGCTTTTCAGGGAATATCCGGATGTGCTGAAGAAATATCAGGACAGGTTCAGGTATATAATGGTAGACGAATACCAGGACACCAACCGCATGCAGTATGATTTCATCGGCCTTCTCGCGGGCGAGCGGAAAAACCTCTGCGTAGTGGGCGACGACGACCAGTCCATCTATGCCTGGAGGGGCGCCAGTCTGAGCAATATCCTTGATTTCGAGCAGGACTTTCCCGGCACAACTGTGGTGCGGCTTGAGCAGAACTACCGGTCCTGTGGAAACATCCTCAAGGCTGCTAACGGCGTCATAAAGAACAACGAGAGGAGAATGGAAAAGTCCCTGTGGACAGATCAGGCAGACGGCCCCGAGGTCATGGTGTACAAGGCTTCAGGTGGCGACGAAGAGGCGGAATGGGTAGCAAACCGTATCCAGCAGATAAAGTATGAACAGAAACTCTCTTTCGAGGATTTCGCAGTGATTTACAGGGCCAATGTCTTTTCGAGGCAGTTTGAGCAGGCTATGCGGGGGCTGCACATACCTTATTCGGTGGTGGGAGGCATGAGTTATTTCGAGTACAGGGAGGTAAAGGATCTTGCAGCCTACCTCAGGATTATTGCCAATCCTCGCGACGAGCTGAGTCTTCTCCGCATAGCAAACACGCCCAAACGCGGTTTGGGTCCGACCACCCTCGGCTGTATGTCAGACTTTGCCCGTCAGCAAGACATCACGCTCCTTGAGGCCTTTGTGAGGGCACAGGAAGTAGACGGGCTCAGCGGGAAGCCTGCTGAAGCTGCGCAGGGTCTGGCAACAATGATTGGGAAGTACAAGTCTTTATTCGCTGCGAATAAGGAAATGGCCGCAATACTCAGAGAGCTTATCTCGGAGATAAACTATCGCAACCATCTCCAGGGACTCTACAAAACTCCCGGTGCAGTATCACAGCGCCTTCAGAATGTCGAAGATTTTATAGAGGCCCTTGCACATTTCGAAGATAAAGATGAATCCCCGACACTCCAGGCTTTTCTCGAAACACTGGCACTCACAGACCTCCTTAAGGACAAGGAGGAGCGGAACGGAAACGGTGTTACGCTTATTTCCTTCCACTCGGCAAAGGGACTGGAGTTCCCGGTGGTATTTATTGTAGGAGTGGAAGACGATATACTGCCACATAAAAAGTCTATATATGAGGCATCCGGTCTGGAGGAAGAGCGGAGGCTCTTCTACGTAGGAATAACGAGGGCCATGAAGGAACTCTACGTATGCTATGCCGGACATCGAATTCGCTATGGCAAAAGCACACCGTGCAACGCCTCGCGCTTCATAGACGAACTGCCGGAAGAGGCGATCAGGAGAATCAACGGAGAGGATGAAAGCGAGTGCATAGATGAACAAGCGGCAGCGAAGGCTTTTTTCTCAAACATTAAGAACCTGCTGGGGGAGTGAAGGTTTGCATACAGCGTTATGGGGAGACATAAATGCAAGTTAAATGGGTGAAAACCGTACCGGATGCTCAAATTCCGTCATATGCCCACGAGGGTGACGCCGGCTTTGATTTGGTCGCTTCTAAAACGGTGTTTGTATTCCCCTTCCATAAAAAAATAGTACCAACCGGCCTTAAAGTTGAATTGCCCAGGGGCTTTGAGCTGCAGGTAAGACCACGAAGCGGAGTTTCGCTGAAAAAACCGATCAGTATTGCAAACTCTCCCGGGACGATAGACAGCAACTATCGTGGAGAGGTAGGAATAATCGTGCATCATGTCCCGCTTGTCGCGCAGTGGACTCGCTGGATTTTTCTGATTGCATCAGGAATGGTTATTGCGACATCACCTTATATAGGTTCCATATCAGCCATGTCTACCCTCTGCGGATTGATTGCCCTGGGACTCATGGTAGTTGTAATGGCGACTCCCTGTATTGTCAGGAAAGGGGATAGGATAGCACAGGGTGTTATCTGTGCGTTGCCGGAGGTTGAACATTGTGTTGTTTCTGAAGATGAGTTGTCGGTGACTACGCGAGGCGCAGGCGGTTTTGGGTCAACCGGAAGCACAAGGTTAACATAGGAGAAAAAATGGCAAACAACCAGAATAACAATGTAGCGGACGATAAACAATACGAGGCGTTAAAAAAAAAAGCAAAATGCGAGGGACATCCCCTGAAATGCCTTCCGTCAGTATTTATCAGCCAGAAAGGAACGGACGAGATGCTGGTCCGGTGCGCCAGGGAAGGGGGAAAGCAGTGCTCCATAATGCCGGTTTATAGTCAGGCTGAGGATGCTGAAAAAGTATAACGTCGTGCAATTTTCAATTAACGCTGTGACACATTTCCGGATGCCGGTAATCAGATACAGGAGGTTTTCATGAAACGAATTACGGTATTGACGGGGACTGTTTTGCAACAGTTGCAAATTGTTGTGCTGCCTGAATTTTCTCAGCATAATATCTTTTTGATCTCAAGAAATGCTGCAGTTTTGTTACAATAGGTGTAGTGATTCAAATTATCACTATCGAAAAATACAATATAGGGAGATGCGAATGTCTGAGAATAAACTGTATACAACGTACATCAAGGAAACATCAGGGGGAAAGCAGGTATGCGTATACTGCAAAAAGAGTGAAGAAGAAATAGGCGATAGCCTTGGCGGGCACTCCAGCTGGTGTAAGTGGCGAAGAGATATAGAGGAAATGGAGAAAGCTGAGGGAACAAGAAAGTCCTCCTATGGAATGGAAAACATAGTACGGAGGCATGAGCGGTAGTGATGCAGCAGCCCGGTGAAACAGCTATGAGGTCCTCGTCTCCGGCCTCGCTTTAACCGGAGAATTCCGTCGATGTGGATAGTCGCTTTAGCCCTTAGGCGTCCCTACACGTTTATTGTGATGGCGCTGGTTATTCTTATTCTGACGCCGCTAGTCGTAGCGCGCACCCCGGTAGACATTTTCCCGGAGATAAACATCCCTGTCATCAGCGTTGTTTGGAACTACAATGGCCTGTCGCCAAGTGAAATGGCCAACCGCATTGTTACCAACTCTGAACGCGGTATCACGGTAACGGTGAATGACATAGAGCATATGGAATCACAGTCGGTGGCAGGGGTGGGCGTGATCAAGATTTTTTTCCGGCCTGGGACCAGCATACAGGTCGCGCTGTCCCAGGTTACTGCGATAGTGCAGACCTCGGTCCGGCAATTGCCGCCAGGCACAACTCCACCGCTGGTAATAACATACAGCGCGTCGACTACGCCTATCGTTCAGTTGGGGCTCAGCAGTAAGACCCTTCCGGAACAGCAGCTTTTCGATTTGGGTCAGAACTTTCTGCGCACCCAGCTGACAACTGTTCGAGGCGCTGCCACGCCTTATCCGTTCGGCGGCAAGATGCGCCAGGTGCAGGTAGACCTCGATATGCCCAGGCTCCAGGCTTACGGGCTTTCGCCGATGGATATTGTCAACGCTGTCAACACGCAGAACCTTATCCTGCCTGCCGGCACAGCCAAGCTCGGCGAGATTGAATATAACGTTGAGATGAACGGCAGCCCTCAGAGTATCGAGGATCTGAACAACATGCCGGTTAGGACAGTGAATGGTTCAACAATTTATATGCGCGACGTGGCGCACGTCCGCGACGGTTTTGCTCCCCAGACAAACGTGGTGCGCCAGGACGGTGTCAGGGGCGCGCTAATGGCGATTTTTAAAAGCGGCAATGCATCCACTCTGGACATCGTCAGAGACGTCAAGAATATGGTTGCTGTTGCTTCTCAGTCATTGCCGCGGGACCTGACCATCAAAGCGCTCTTTGACCAGTCGATATTTGTTCGCGCCTCGATTCAGGGAGTTATATATGAAGGATCATTGGCCGCTTGCCTGACTGCGCTCATGATCCTGCTTTTCCTTGGTGATTGGCGTCCGACGCTGATCATAGCGATATCGATCCCGCTTTCCGTATTTGTCTCGATCCTGACGCTGAGCGCCCTGGGCGAGACGATCAATATCATGACTCTGGGGGGATTGGCCCTCGCCGTCGGTATATTAGTCGATGACGCAACTGTGACCATAGAAAACATCGAATACAACCTCGGTAAAGGCAAGGAGTTGAAACAGGCGATACTGGACGGGGCCCAGCAAATAGCTATACCGGCCCTGGTTTCCACACTCTGCATTTGTATAGTGTTCATACCGATGTTTTTTCTTTCCGGCGTAGCCAGATACCTTTTTGTGCCGCTGGCGGAGGCGGTGGTCTTCGCAATGCTGGCCTCGTACGTGCTTTCTCGGACCCTGATACCAACACTGGCCATGTACCTGATGCGCGAGCAGCACCACAAAGCGGCAGCGCCAAAAACAGTATTGGGAAAGTTCCAACACGGCTTTGCACAGCGTTTTGAAAGTTTTCGCCGCACCTATCAGCAGCTTTTGGCGATTACGCTTGATCATCGCAAGGCATTTACCCTCTCTTTTTTAGCTTTTTGCGTGTTTTCCCTGGGAATAGTGTTTCTGCTTGGTGAGGACTTCTTCCCTTCAGTCGATGCGGGCCTGCTGAGGCTCCACATGCGAGCTCGCCCGGGACTGCGGGTTGAAGAAACAGCCCGCCTGAGTGATCAGGTGGACCAGTTCGTGCGAACAAAAATCCCCCCGAAGGAAATCCAGACGGTGGTGGACAATATAGGGCTGCCGTATTCAGGGATAAACATGTCCTATGCAAATTCGGGAGTAATAGGCGCCGCTGATTCCGAAATTTTGATTTCGCTGAATCCCGGTCATCACCCGGTTGAGGGTTATATTAAAAGACTACGCTCGGACTTGCCGCGCGATTTTCCGGGCGTGGAGTTTTTTTTCCAGCCTGCCGATATAGTGTCACAGATCCTTAATTTCGGTCTGCCTGCGCCGATTGACATTCAGGTGATCGGACAGGACCTGGCTGGCAACTGTCAGATCGCCGAGCATATAGCCGACCAGCTGCGCAACGTGTCGGGAACTGCGGATGTTCACGTTCAGCAGCAGATGAATCTTCCCACCCTGTTTGTGGACATCGACCGTACTCGCATCAACCAGGTTGGGTTAGACGCACGCGACGTGGCGCAGAATGTGCTGACCTCGCTAAGCGGCAGCTTTCAAACTTCTCCCAGTTTCTGGTTGAACAACAAAAACGGCGTCACATATCAACTGGTGGTGCAGACGCCACAGTACGGCATTACCTCGCTGCAGGACCTGATGAATACGCCGGTGAATAGTGTAGCTGCGCAGTCTCCGCAGGTGCTGGGGAACCTGGTGCAGCTTTCGCCCGCAACCCGGCCGGCGGTGGTTTCGCATTACAACGTGCAGCCGGTGATAGACGTCTACGCCGGCACGCAGGGTCGCGACTTAGGCGGCGTGGCTTCGGATACTGTCAAGATACTCGATAAATTCAGGAGCCATTTACCGCGAGGCACACGCCTTGTAATGCGCGGGCAGGTCGAGACCATGAGGACCTCGT
The DNA here is from genome assembly GCA_963830245.1 of Nitrospirota bacterium. GTDB lineage: Bacteria > Nitrospirota > Thermodesulfovibrionia > Thermodesulfovibrionales > Dissulfurispiraceae > JADFXI01. The sequence goes on along the minus strand of CAWHNC010000070.1, from coordinate 44,880 downwards.
TCCTGGGATTGGAGTGGGGGCTGCTCATGGCAATCGTGCTGGTATATTTACTTATCGTGGTAAACTTTCAGTCCTGGCTCGATCCTTTCATCATCATAACAGCGCTGCCGGGGGCACTGGCGGGCATAGTATGGTGCCTGTTGCTTACGCACACCACTATGAACGTCCCTTCTCTGACCGGTTCGGTTATGTGCATGGGCGTGGCAACTGCCAACTCTATCCTGCTCGTTTCATTTGCGCGCGAACGCATGCAGGCCGGTGTGCCCGCCGCACAGGCAGTGCTGGAGGCTGGATACACCCGTATTCGCCCTGTTCTCATGACGGCTTTGGCAATGATCATCGGCATGGTTCCGATGGCGTTGGGCTTTGGCGAAGGCGGCGAACAGAACGCGCCGCTTGGACGTGCCGTAATCGGCGGACTATTGTTTGCCACAGTTGCCACACTTTTTTTTGTTCCCACGGTTTTTGCCATGATTCACGGGCGAAGAGAAACCAAGCAATCACAAACCGGGCAATCGGATGAGAAAACAAAGGAGTTGAAATAATAGCATGCATACGGAAAAGGAAATGAAGGAATCTTCAGTGCCGGAGCCGCCGACGGTTCTGCCCCCTTCAGGGCAGACTCCTGCCTTGGTTAAAAAGGCTAAACTAGTGGTTGGGACAGTGCTATTGGTCCTGCTTATTGCAGGAAGTTTGACGTTCCTGAACCGCGTCAGGCAGGGACACGCCCTGGTAAAGGAAACGGAACAAAACTCTGTTCTGACTGTGGTTGTAGTTCACCCTCTCGCAGAAAAAGCGAGCGAAGAACTGGTGCTGCCGGGGGCTCTGCTGGCTTTTGAATCGTCGCCAATATACGCCCGCACGAATGGTTATGTTGTGCGCTGGTTAAAAGATATCGGCAGCCGTGTAGCCAAGGGCGAGTTGTTGGCAGAAATCGACACGCCCGAAGTTGACCAGGAATTGTCACAGACGCGCGCCAACCGGCAGATGATTGCCGCCCAGCTGGAGCTGGCCCGCATTTCTTCCGATCGTTGGCAAAACCTGAGAAAGAGCGACGCTGTTTCGCAGCAGGAAACCGATCAACAGACAAGCGGTTACAAGCAAAGTTTAGCAAACCTCGCCGCTGCCGACGCTAATGTCCGCCGCCTGGAACAACTGGAATCTTTTAAGAACGTTTATGCGCCGTTTTCCGGCGTACTGACAAAGCGTAATATTGATATCGGGGACTTGATCAACGCCGGGGCCGGCGGCCACGAAATGTTCGATATCTCGAAGGTGGATACGCTGCGTGTCTTTGTAAACGTTCCGCAGGCTTATGCGCCGGTTATAAGGAACGGCATGAATGCCTGGGTTACCTTGCAGGAATTCCCCGACCGGAAGTTTATGGGCACGGTAGCACGTACGGCAGATGCCATCGATTTGACTACCCGGACTCTGCTGACCGAAGTGGATGTGCGAAACCCGAACGGACGCCTGCTTCCAGGCTCGTTCGGTCGGGTGCATTTTATAGTGAGGAACGGTGTGAATAAAGTGACTCTCCCGGTGAACGCAATGCTATTCCGGTCCGAAGGTCCTCGCGTGGCTGTGGTCCTGCCGGATGGTAAGGTGAATTTGCGTCCCATCACCATTGGCCGGGACTTTGGCACCACACTGGAGATCCTGAGCAGCATGGACCCAAACGAGCAGATTATCATTAATCCCTCGGATTCGTTGCAAGACGGGCAACGGGTCAATGTCTCTGTTGCGAAACCGGAGGGCAGCCACTGATGAAGCCCGAATGCAGGCGAAGAGATTGAAGCTCGGAGTCGCCACTACCTTTTTTGTGTTTTCAGCTTTATTGCTGGCAGGATGTGCTGTAGGCCCGGCTTACAATCGTCCTGTGGCGCAGGCTCCGGGCACCTGGAAGACAGAGGGGCCCTGGCAGGCCGCGGCGCCTACGGATACCAACCCCAAGGGGAAATGGTGGCAGTTTTTGGGCGATCCGGAACTCAATGCCTATGAAGAGCAACTGCTTCTGGCCAATCCGTCCCTGACAGCAGCCAGAGAACGCCTGCTCCAGGCAAAAGCCCAGGCGCAGGTGTCATCTGCAGCGTATTTTCCACAACTAAACGCCGAGCCTGATTTGCAGCGTCAGCGTCTCTCGGGCAACCGTCCTTTGTCAGGATCAACCCCTCCGCTTTCGCCTGTTACGCAAAACGTCTATACTCTTCCGTTTGCGCTTAACTATGAAGTCGATTTGTTCGGACGGGTAAGGCTCGGCCTGGAAGCTGCTAATGCCCGGTTTCAGTCCGCAGCAGCGGATTTGCAGAATTCGCTGCTGGTGTTAACGGCAGAACTTGCGGCGGATTACATCAGCCTTCGCGAACTCGACGCAGAGGCTGACGTGATACGCGAATTGGTGGCCATGCAACAAAGGGGATTAGCTCTCGTTGAGAGTCGTCACCGGGGAGGGATAGCGTCCGGACTGGAGCTTGCCCAACAAGCCGCACTGCTGGATTCGACCAGGACGCAGTTGTCTCTCATTCAACAACAACGAGACCAGTTTGAACATGCTATAGCAGCGTTGACCGGAAATCCGGCGTCTACCTTCAACGTTCCTGTAACTCCGCTGCGCGGGACTCCCCCTGCCGTGCCGACCGGAGTCCCTTCAGATGTGTTACAGCGCAGGCCTGATGTCGCAGTCGCAGAACGCGCTATGGCTTTTGAAAACGCTCAGGTGGGTATTGCCGTTACGGCCTTCTACCCTCACATCACTCTATTTGGAAGCGGCGGATATCAAAGCCGGCATGTTTCGGACCTGATTGGCGTTCCCAGCATATTCTGGGCCCTTGGGGCAGACCTGCTTCAACCGATCTTCAGTGGAGGACTCAAGACTGCCAACCTGGCTGCCGCCAAGGCGGCTTACGGCGAGTCTGTTGCCAATTACCGCCAGATTGTGCTGACAGCTTTCCAACAAGTGGAAGACTGCCTGTCAGGTTTGAACGCACTGGCTAAAGCTGCGGCAACTCAACAGGCTGCTGTGGACGAGTCCCGCCTTGCCCTGGAAATCGCAAATAGCCTATATGTCGGCGGCGCTGCCACTTACCTGGATGTCATAACCTCTCAAGCCGCCCTGCTATCAAACCAGCGTCTTGCGACCCAGCTCCTGGGTCAGCGAATGATAACTTCCATCCTGCTGGTAAAGGCACTGGGAGGAGGTTGGGACGCCTCCGTCATCAAGGACGAACTGGTGCGGCCACGCCCTGCTCAGGTTATTCAGCCGTGAGGTCGGGAGATGAGAATTCCGGGTTAACAGATTCTGAATCTCTCCACAGTCTCCAGATTCACATCTGCCCCTAAGCCCGGCCTTGTTGGAATACGCACACAGTCATCCTTAATCGCAATTATGTTGTCGAGGTAACCGTCTATGCGTTTTTGATTCACTCGACGGACCTCTCGGGGGTGGACGCAAATTATTTTGAGTTTATGTTAATCTTAAAAAAACATTGCATTAACAATATTTGACAAAGGTGGCCGCATACTTGATGAACAGGCCGGCAAATAAAGCCAATGGCAGCAGTTATCCGCTTGGCTCCGTAGTCTATCCTGACGGAGTGAACTTCAGCGTTTTTTCAAAAAACGCCACTGCGATGGAACTTCTGCTTTTTGATAACGCCGACCACATAAAACCGTCCCGTGTCATACGTCTCAGCCCGAAAACTAACAATACTTACCACTACTGGCATGTTTTTGTCGGGGGGATCGGACACGGGCAGATATATGGTTACCGTGCATACGGGCCCTCCGAACAGAGCAAGGGGTTCAGGTTCGACCCTGAAAAAGTCCTTCTTGATCCTTACGCAAAAGCGGTGTCCGTGCCCGAGGGCTATGACCGCTTAAAGGCAAGCCTTCCGGGGGATAACTGTGCCACGGCGATGAAGAGTGTGGTTATAGACCTCCGGGGATATAAATGGGAGGACGATATGCCGCTCAAGAGACCCTTTTCAAAGACGGTCATCTATGAGATGCATGTCGGAGGCTTTACCAGGCATCAAAGTTCGGGTGTCCAGCCCGAAAAAAGGGGGACGTACGCCGGCGTTATTCAGAAAATCCCGTATCTAAAGGACCTTGGCGTTACTGCGGTTGAACTGCTGCCGGTGTTTCAGTTTGACCCCCAGGATTGCCCCCAGAGTCTTGTCAATTACTGGGGATATTGTCCGGTCTCATTTTTTGCGCCGCATCAGGGTTACAGCTCACGCAAGGACCACCTCGGGCCGTTTAATGAATTCCGAGATATGGTAAAGGCCCTGCACAGGGCAGGCATAGAGGTTATCCTGGATGTGGTTTACAATCACACTGCCGAGGGCAATCACACAGGACCTGTAATGTGCTGGCGCGGCCTTGAAAACAGTGTCTATTACATGCTTAAGGCAGACCAGGCGCATTATGCCGATTATTCCGGGACCGGCAATACCCTTAACACAAACCAGACGATTGTCAGGAGGATGATCATTGACAGCCTCCGCTACTGGGTGCAGGCAATGCATGTGGATGGGTTCAGGTTTGACCTGGCCTCTATACTCTCACGGGATGAGGAAGGCAGGCCGCTTACAAAACCGCCTCTTTTACTGGATATAGAGACAGACCCTGTGCTTGCCGGGATAAAACTTATTGCCGAGGCATGGGACGCGGGGGGCCTCTATCAACTCGGTTCTTTCATCAGCGACAGATGGAAGGAATGGAACGGGAAGTTCCGGGACGATATCAGGAGCTTTGTGAGAGGGGACAACGGCTCTGTCTCAAAACTCTCAGCCCGCCTGCTTGCCAGCCCGGACATCTTCAACCATGAAAAACTTGAATCGGAGCAGAGCATTAATTTTGTTACCTGTCATGATGGCTTTACCCTGAACGACCTCGTTTCATACTCTAAAAAGTACAACCTGGCAAACGGGGAAGGAAACCGGGATGGCAATAACGATAACCTCAGCTGGAACTGCGGCGTTGAAGGTCCTACGGATGACCCTGAGGTCGAGAAGCTGCGGAACAGGCAGATAAAAAACTTTCTCACACTCAACCTCCTTGCCCTTGGCACACCCATGCTTCTGATGGGGGATGAAGCAAGGCGGACCCAACTTGGCAACAATAATGCCTACTGCCAGGACAATGAACTGAGCTGGTTTGACTGGGGCCTAATTGAAAGGCATAAGGGCCTCCACCGTTTTGTTAAAGAAATGATCGCATACAGGCTGCGCCGTATGAACACTGAAGGGGATGACGACCTGAGCCTGAACGAACTCCTTGCTCAGGCTCAGGTCAAATGGCACGGCCTCAGGCTATCCAAACCTGATTGGGCTGACTACTCTCACAGTCTTGCCTTTACTGCATTTAACAGTGCAAAAAAACTGCTGACCCATGTGATGATGAATGCCTATACAGAACCGCTCCAGTTTGAAATTCCGCCCGCTGCCGGGGACCAATGGAGGCGGTGCATAGATACCTTTCTTGAATCGCCTGAGGACATCCTGGAATGGGACAACGCTCCGGTTGTGCAGAACGGCAAGTATCTCGCACAACCACATTCAGTGGTTGTGCTGTTAAGTGTTGGGGAATAAGGCCAGGTGGCGTAGGCGGACCAGGCTTAAAGTTTGTTGCCGGTCCGGTCCCGATTATTACAGCGTCTCTGTGCCGTGCACGAGGTCTATTATAGTTACTTCAGGCGGGGCAAGAAAGCGTATTGGCGGTCCCCATGTGCCGCTGCCTCTGCTAACATACAGGTGGGCTTTGCCCGGCAGTTTTTTATACCCGGCATATACAGGGTAATAAATTTTCGTCAGAATACTGAAAGGGAATATCTGCCCCTTATGCACATGCCCTGATAGCTGCAGATCGAAGAGTCCTTTGGAGTTTTCATCCACCAGCGGACGGTGTTTGAGCAGCAAAGTAAATGCGTTTCCGGTCAATTTCTGAAGCAGCGTTTTTTCAGAAAAGGCCGGGGACATTCCGAAAGCCCTTGCAGTCGGGTCATCTACTCCCGCAACTGTAATCGGCCCTGATGCTGCGCTTCCCCTGAGCATCGTGAAGCCGGCCTCCTCAGTAAAATTCAGTGACTGTTCAATCCCGCAATAGAATTCATGGTTTCCTGTTACCGCAAACTTTCCGTACCGGGGAGTAATTTCCTGAAGCATCCCGGCGAGGCCGTTCCTCCTGCTGACCTGACCGTCAACCAGATCACCGGTTGAAACGAGCATGTCGGGGCCTGCTTTTTTAACGACTGCAAGGATTCTTTTTAGACGATCCTCTCTAACAATAAGTCCGAGGTGCACATCGGAAATCTGAACTATCCTGAGCATGCCCAGGTCACTCGAAATTTTGGGAGTCCTGATTACGATCTTTTCAGTTCGGATCTGGTTTGCTTCAAAAAAGCCATATACGGCCACAAAGAGCGAGATTGCCAGCGCAGTCATGAATAAATGGTAATCCGAAACGGACATGCGTCCGTAATTTCTTTTGGAGATGAACCCTAAGGCATCAATCGTAAACCGGTAGCAATCGATGGGCGCCGCGGCTGAACAAAATAAAAAAAGCACTCCCATCCACGTGTATCCTGCAAATGCGGCGGGGCGTGCGGCTTTATCGAACCCATTCTTCTCCAAATTATGGATTATAAACGGCATGAAAAGCATTGCCAGCATAAAAAGCGCAAGCGCTATACTTGCGGCGGACCCGAAGGCAAACGCTGCCCCGGCTTTTATAAAGGCATACCCGTGCATACCTGCATAGAGCACTAAAAAGACAGTAAGAAATAGGCTCACGGCGACTAACCTCCTTATGTGTTAAAATACCACATGTCAGTGATTACAGTCCTGCCCGTGCCTCTTCGCAACAAAATTGCAGCTGGTGAAGTGGTTGAACGCCCTGCCTCAGTTGTCAAGGAACTTATAGAAAATTCCATTGATGCCGCGTGCACACGCATTTCAGTCGAGACAGTCCGCGCAGGTAAGAAGCTTATTCATGTGTCCGACAACGGCGCCGGCATGGACAGAGAGGATGCGGTGAGGGCGTTTGAGCGCTATGCTACGAGCAAGATAAAAGAGGAGCAGGATCTTTTCAATCTTAAGACAATGGGGTTCCGCGGAGAGGCCCTTTCTTCCATAGCAGCTGTTTCAAAGATTAGGCTGATGACAGCGCTGAGAAACAGTGAAAATGGTATGGGTGCTGCGGGGGTTTGTGTTGAGATTGCAGGCGGAGAAATTCTGTCGGTCAAAGATTGTGCTGCTTCCGGGACCAGTATCGAGGTAAAGGAACTTTTCTTCAACACGCCTGCGCGCCGCAAATTTCTCAAGTCTGATGCTACTGAAAACTACCACATCATTGATACGGTCACAAGGGAGGCTCTGTCCCATCCCCATTTAATGTTTATTTTGAGGATGGACGGCAACGAAGTATTCAGTTTGCCTGCCGCAGCTTCTCTGCGGGAGAGGCTTCTCCAGCTCTATGGCAAGGATTTTCTCGACGGGCTTATTGAACAGGGCCCATCTTACGCACTCGATACAGGGATGACTATAAGCGTATTTACCAGCGGGCTTGCGCATATGAAGAATAACAGGAATACCCAGTTTATTTTTGTAAACAGGAGGCCTGTTAAAGACCAGTCAGTGGCCTATGCCGCATGCAAAGCTTATGAAGGCATGGTCCCAAGAGAAAAGCATCCGGCATTTTTCATATTCCTCGATATAGATGCAGGCCAGGTAGATTTCAATGTGCATCCGGCTAAAAGAGAAGTGCGTTTTGCGCAAAAGTCAGGCATTTTTGATTTTGTGTGTTATACAGTTAAGGAAGCGTTAAAAAAAGATCCCGGATTCCGTATTACTGATGCGGGCTTTAATCAGTCTGCTTCATCTCCGGTTGCCGGGGATTGGCCTGCCCGGGATTGGCATCAGCAGATTCCTGCCGGAACGACACTTCCTGCGGGCCTTATTTCCGAACATATAGACACCTTCTCGACGGGCCCGGCCCCGCTTCTTTACCTGGGCGATACTTTTGTTGCGGTTGCCGCGGGCGGAGGGCTGGTTTTGCTTGACTACCATGCTGCGCACGAAAGGGTCAACTACGAAAGATTTCTGAAGAGAAGGGACATCCAGGCTTATCGCCTGCTTTTCCCTCTGCAGGTAAAATTGCAGCGTGGTGAATATGCGGTCCTTCTTGAGCATTTGCACCTGCTTAACGAGGTGGGGCTTGAGGCGGAGGATTTCGGCCACGATACAATTCTCATACGGAGCATTCCCGAGGTGTTGAGGGACGCTGATCTGGCCTCTCTTGTAAGTGATGTAGCCGCAGCTCTCCTGGAAATTCCGTCGAAAGGCCCCTCAAAAAACATTTCCGGATCTGCCGGTCATGGTGCGGAGTCCGGACCGGTCGAGTTAATAAGAAAATCTATTGCCGCCCGCCTCGCTTGCCATAGTTCAATCAGGGGAAGGGAGGTGCCTGACGGGACCAGGGTGACAGGGTTATTGAAATCCCTTGACTCGACAGACAACCCGAACAGCTGCCCCCACGGCAGACCCACGAGAATTGTCATTTCTCTTGACGAATTAAGAAAGATGTTTAAGAAGTGAAAAAGTTTATTTACAAATTTCCAAAATTAGCCTGCGAACTTTATCTGAACCGGGCACAATTGAGTTCCCGGGATGCTAATTAATTGGTATTAGTTACAAGCAGGGCGGTGACAGATGGATAGAGTATTGTCTTTTCCGTGTCATACTGTTAATACTATATTAAATGAATGATGCCCTTATCAAGGAAGAAGAGAAAAACCTGCGGCGGCTGAGATGGATCGTTGACCTCACTCAGGCGACCCTCATGCAGTCTGATCTGACGCTGCACGAGTCACTATTGCTGATGAACAATACGAGGAAAGCGGTGCTTTATCTTTTCCCTGACAAGGAGTTTGTTTACGACCTGGTATATACATCTCGATTCCGGAGAATACTTGATGAGCGGTTTGGGATTTTGAGTAATTAAATGATGCCCCATAAGAACACTGATAAAATTTCCTGCCCTGTCAAGAAATGCTTTAAATATGTAATCGCCTGCCTTAGTTTGTGCAGGCATCAGAAGAAATGCGGGGCACTCAAAGACTATTATAATCCGTGGTTGTGGGGAAATAAAACAATATTTAAAAAATAATATTTGACACATCCGAGACTCCACTGCTTCCTGTAATCCTCTATAGTTGCACTTCAAAAGAACTGTTTTATGCCGTATCAAATGCATTTTCACCTTGCTGGAAAAGCAGCTATTGCAAAAGAATCAGGAATTGTATAAAACAAGATAATAATCATCCCGTATTGCTCCAGGTTGACTGTAGGAGGGATTATTCCGGTATCTGAAGAGTTGCATATATATTCAATGAAGGATATATTAAATTCAATGCATGGGCAGAAAGAGGTTTGATATTGAAACAAGGAGGTACATAAAATGAAAAAGATTCTAATTATAGGGTTGGCCGTATTGTTCTCGGTATTACTTGGTGGTATGATCAGTGGCGCAAGTCAGTTGTATGCGTTCAGCGGCGAAGGATTTAATGGACCAAGCAGCATTAATGCTGATTTGGAATCTCCTTCCATCAACATAGCCTATTACGATACACATGCCGGCTTAGTCCCGTTTGCGTGGGAGAGAGAGGATGTTAATGGCCTTAGCGTTAATGCTGATATGGAATCTCCTACCCTCAGCATAGCTTATTTCGCGACACCTTCCAACTGCCCCGCGTATGCGGAAAACGAAGAGGCGTTTAGAGGGCCGATTGTCAGTTTAGAAAGTGGTGGAGCACTGCATGGTACGGATGACGCGATAACCCTTGTGGCTATGCTGTGTGAGTAGATTTGGAAACAGTTAATGTCTCGGAAAAGCGGAAAAGTAGAAATACTTTTCCGCTTTTTTCTGAGACATTCTCATTCGCGGTGTCGGTCTACTTCCTTATTTATTCACGAGCCCTGAAGATCTCGGCGCCGATCTTCCGCAGCTTTTCGACTATTTTTTCGTACCCCCTGTCCAGATGGTAAATTCTGCTGATCTTTGTCTCGCCCCTGGCGCGGAGCGCGGCAACTACCAGAGATGCCGACGCCCTTAAATCGGTTGCCATTACCGGCGCTCCTTTGAGCTCATCTACTCCCTTGACTGCGGCGGCGCCGCCCTCGATACGTATGTCAGCTCCCATTCTCTTAAGTTCAGCCACGTGCATGAACCTGTTTTCGAAAATGGTCTCTTTGATAACGCTTGTTCCCCTTGCGACAGTCATCATTGCCATGAACTGTGCCTGCATATCGGTGGGAAACCCCGGATAGGGCATTGTCTTCAGGTCGGCAGCTACCGGCTGCTCAGGTCCCGTGACCCTGAGGCCTTTTTTAGTATCTTTAAATGTCAGCCCTGTGTCTTTCAGCTTTATGATTACTGCATCCATATGATCAGACCTGCAATTTCTCAGCAGGAGATCGCCGCCGCAGCTGCCGGCAATGGTAATGAAAGTTCCTGCCTCAATCCTGTCCGGAATTACTTGATAGTGCCTGGCCGGTCTTAATTCATCCACCCCCTCTATCTCGATAACGCTTTCCCCGGCCCCTTTTATCCTGGCGCCCATTGAGGCAAGGCAATTGGCAAGGTCTATGATTTCAGGTTCCCGAGCGGCATTCTCAAGGACAGTGGTGCCCCTGGCAAGTGCGGCAGCCATCATCAAATTTTCGGTGCCCGTTACGGTCACTGTATCGAAATAAATGGATGCTCCAGAGAGGCGGTTTGCTTTTGCAATGACATATCCACCCTCAAGTTTAATTTTGGCCCCCATTTTCTCAAGGCCCATCAAGTGGAGATTTATTGGCCTGGCGCCGATAGCGCACCCACCGGGAAGTGAAACCCTCGCCCTTCCATATCTGGCAACCAGCGGGCCAAGGACCAGGACCGAAGCCCGCATGGTCTTCACCAGTTCATAAGGCGCCTCGAAATGATTTATCGAAGAACTATCTATGACCGCTGTGCCGTCCTCACAACCGAATCTGCAACCCATGGTGGTCAGGAGCCTGCCCATTGTAACGATATCCCTCAAATCCGGGATGCCGGAAAAGCTGTTTTCTCCGGAGGCCAAAACAGACGCGGCAAGAATGGGCAGAGCGGCATTTTTTGCCCCGCTGATCTCGACCTCACCTTTAAGTTTTATGTTGCCCCGAATGATTAATGTATCCATAAAAAACTATCATAACATAATAGCCCGGAGTTATAATTAAATATGATTACCATAGAAGATGTCATCGGGAAAATATTGGCATACAGTCCCAAGGCTGACGTCGAGCGTGTAAAAAAAGCATACATATTTTCCCGGGAGGCGCACTGCAGCCAGCGTCGTGTTGAGGGGTCGCCTTATATATACCATCCGCTCTCTGTTGCCGACATCCTTGCTGACATGAAACTTGATACGGCAACAATTGCCGCGGGCCTGCTGCATGATACGATTGAGGACACCGGCACCCTTACAGCAGATATAAGAGACATGTTCGGCGCCGAGATCGTTTTTTTAGTGGATGCCCTCACAAAATTGTCAAAGGTTGAGTTCCAGACTAAGGAAGACGCGCAGGCCGAGAACTTCAGGAAAATGCTCCTTGCCATGTCGAAGGACGTGCGGGTCATACTCATAAAATTCGCCGACAGGCTCCACAACATGAGGACGATTGAACATCTGCCCGAGGAAAAACGGAGAAGCATTGCGCGGGAGACTCTGGACATTTATGCCCCCCTTGCCAACAGGCTTGGTATTGCCTGGATGAGAACAGAGTTCGAGGACCTGAGCTTTAAGACGCTTATGCCTGACCTGTACAGCGAGCTCGAAAAAAAGGTCGCGAAACGCAAAGAGGAGCAGGACCGTTATATCAGCGAGGTAAAGAGCATCGTCTCGGAAAAGCTCAACCTGGCGGGCATTCCCGTTACGATAAAGGGCAGGGTCAAACATTATTACGGCATTTACCAGAAGATGATTAAGCAGAAGATCCCTTTTGAGCAGGTGCAGGATGTGATCGGACTAAGGATCATTACGGATTCAGTGGGCCACTGCTACGATATACTCGGCATCCTCCATTCTCTCTGGCCCCTGGTGCCGGGCAGGTTCAAGGATTTTATAAGCCTTCCCAAGTCCAACATGTATCAATCGCTCCATACCACAATAGTCGGCCCCGGGGGAGACCATGTGGAATTTCAGATCCGTTCCGGTGACATGAATGAACTTGCCGAAGAGGGTATTGCCGCGCACTGGCGGTACAAGGAAAAAGACAGCATAGATAAGAAAAACTCCCTTTTTATTGCATGGCTGCGTGACCTGGTAAAAGACATTTCCGACCCGAAGGAGTTTTTTGAGGCGGTTAAGGGAGAGGTGGTCCTCGACACGGTTTATGTTTTTACTCCCCAAGGCGACATTAAGGAGCTTTCGGTAGGGTCCACGCCGGTTGATTTCGCATACAGCGTGCATACTCAGGTCGGCCATAAGTGCGTTGGCGCAAAGGCCAACGGCAGAATCGTGCCCCTGCGCTACCAATTAAATAGCGGCGATGTTATAGAGATAATTACCTCTCCTACTCACAGCCCGAGCAAGGACTGGTTAAAGTTTGTGGTCACCCAACGCGCAAAGTCCAGGATCAAACAGTTTCTGAAAATCGAGGAACGGAAAAAGAGTATTGAACTGGGGACCAAGCTGCTCGAAGATGAAATCAAGAGGCATGGGCTGCCGCTTTCAGTGCTTAAGTCTGAAAAGATGGAAGAGATCATAAAATCTTTTAGTCTTATGTCAATCGAGGACCTTTACGTCTCTGTAGGTTATGGAAAAGTCTCCGCCCACCAGGTCGTCAACAGGTTTATGCCGGAAACTGAAGAGACCGGAATAGTCCCGAAGGTGGCGAAACCTCACAAGGAAAGCAGGAGTATAGTAACGATCACCGGGATCGACAACGTTATGTATCACATAGGCAGGTGCTGCTTCCCTGTGCCTGGCGACAGCATCGCAGGTTTTATAACAAAAGGTAAAGGTGTGACCATTCACCGGAAGAACTGTCCCAATCTTGAGCGGCTTACGGTGGACAATGCACGGCTTATTGAGGTTGAATGGAGCCAGGACGCCGATATTGTGTCAACGGTAAAATTGTATATAGAGAGCATGGATAAATCCGGATTTTTGGCGAACCTTACCGCGCTTATAGCCGAAGCTAATGTGAATGTAAGCCACCTGCAGGCTGTATCGACACACGACAAACGCGCCTTGCTTGAGTTTACGCTTGAAGTCAAAAACAGGAACCAGCTTGTTGCGCTTTCAAATAAGATTTTACAAATGGAAGGAGTGCTGTCAGTAAGGCGGTAATCCCACATTTATGTTTAGTCCGGCAGGGGAAATTCTATCGATATCTTTGTGCCTCCGCTTTCCACATTCCCTGCAGTTATGCGCCCGTCGTGGTCTTTTATGATTTTTTGAGCCTTGCATAACCCCATACCGACGCCAACCGTCTTCGTTGTGAAGAAAGGATCGAAAATAAAATTCAGATTGGCTTCGGGTATGCCCCTGCCCGTATCTGTGATTTCCAGCCGGTAGGATTTTTCATGTGCTGCTCCGGAAACTTTTATCACGCCCGGAGAGACTGCAAAGGATTCGATCGAATTTGCAAAGATTTCTGCAATCCCCCTGGATAGCTCATAACGATCGGCAGGGAGTTCGCATGGCGTTATCTCGACTTGCCAGTTGACTTCTACCGGCAATACGGAAAAGCGCAGAAGGGCTTCTTCTCTTGCCATGTTCATGATGAGATCCAAATCGGTCAAACGCCGTTCTCCAGCGTTCAGCGAAGAGTATTCGTAGACAGCAGTTACAATGTCCTCCATCCTGTTGACACATGTGCTGATAGTATCGAAATATCCCAGCTGTCCTTTAGAGAGTGCAAGCTCTTTGGGAAGACGTTTTGCCAATCCCCCTATAATAGTAACGGGATTCCTGATTTGGTGAGAGACAGACATGGACATCTTCCGCAACCCCTCGTAGCGTTCCTGTTGAAGTACGCTCCTCTCCAGGAGGATGCTCTTTTCCCGTTCATGAAAAAGGACCATATTTGTGATATCGTTGATCTCGATTACTATTCCGAAAAGTTTCTCATGGTAAATAAGAGGTGAGGCTGAGAGCGAGAGGTGGCATAATCTCCCATCCTTGCACGAGAAGCGGTCGGTAAAATGGTATGGGGCCTGCCTCATGTTCTCCGCAACATAACTGACCATTTCTTCGAGCTGCCGCTTTTGCCCAAACCCTGCAAATAGTGCCTGCCAATGCTTTCTGATGTGGTCCCCGGCGTCGAGGTCCAGAATAGAATATGTTGATTTATTCACAGCATAAACAAGACCCTCTGAGTTGAAGATGACAACCCCGGCTGAAAAGCTGTCGAGAAGGCCCTGGAAATAGGTGGAGCGAATAAACTCAAGCATGCCTGCCTTTGAAGGACTTTAAATAATATCTGAGACAGATCATAACCACAACTTAGTATACTATAGCAGAGGTTTGTTACATGAGCATTACAAACAGCAGTGCTCCCCATCTTCAGTTGCTATTGCCTTGACAAAAAAATTACTTAACCAATATTATTCCTGAGCATATGCAATTTATTGTAAAGTCTATAAGTTCCACGGTTTTTGGCATTATCGGCGGATGGTTAGGCGGCTATGTGGGCCTGGGAACCCAACTTCTCTCAAGCCTTGTCTTCAGCATAGCCGGCTGGTATTGGGCAAAATATATGTTGGGTAAGTATCTGGATTAATACTTCGCTTGTGTGACTTACGCGTATTGAATGGCGACTTCGTAGACAATATCCGAGTGATCGGCCGTAGGGCCGCCCTCACAGCCGAGTTCGCCCTTTGATGTTGCCTTATGGTTTCCGACCATCCCGGTTATTATCCGGGTGAAATCAAACCCGCCTTCAACACACTCTTTGTTCAAACACTCAACGGTGAAAAAGGCATAACTGCTGGGAAAGAAATTAACTATCCGCGGCAACGCTTGTCTGATTCCTCTTTGATTGTATGTCATGTTGATGACGATGCTCTCAACTTCGGGGAAGATAGCAGCCACGAAACCCGCATCAATCTTCTGCTGCCTTCTCTCTGCCCTGGCAGCGTTCTTTTTGTTGTTCATGTGCCTCCCTTAAATGAGAAGGCCCCCCCCAGATGGAGGGAGCCTTCCCAGGTTAACTACAGTTTAACAACATTGATTGCTTTAGGTCCCTTTGGTCCCTTTTCAGTATCAAAGCTGACTTTATCACCTTCGGAAAGGCTTTTAAAGCCATTGCCCTGAATGGACGTATGGTGTACAAAAGTATCGACTCCGTCTTCAGCTGTTATAAAGCCAAACCCTTTGCTGTCGTTGAACCACTTCACTGTTCCTTGTGCCATTTTAGTTCCTCCTTCTCTTAAACTCAAACCTCAAAGGGACCAAAATAAAAAAAGAGCCACAAAGTTCAAAGTCTTTGTGGCCTCTTACGATCGCAAAAACCTTTAAAGTTCTATGAATATGCTAACATATCCTCGCAAGTTCGTCAATGAAATTCTGACCTGCCTGTCAGAATTCTATAATTCAAAAAACTCATTTGACCTTGTTAAAAATCTCCAGGACTCCGGGGTTGTTGAGCAGCCTGTCTATTATGGGGTTTGACGCAAGTTTGCCGGTATCGCCCGTCCTTATCGCCTCCTGGATTTCAGGGTCCTGCATTGCCTGTTTAAATTCCGGATTGTCCTGCAGAGACATAATCAGTTCCATCAACGCAGGATCGTTGCGCATCTGTTTCTCGAGATTCCCGACCTGGGTGTTGAATTTCCCGTTATACTGGGAACTATTATCACCATGTCCAGAGTCAGTATATGATGGCTGCGGAGCTTTCGATGTTATAGAGCGTATCATGGCGCTGTTTATGTTCAGCATGCCGAGACTCTCTGTTTTAATTGTAACGATACTGTTGCTGAATGAGATAATCTCGCCTGATACCACACTCCCATCGTTTAATTCAATATTACTCATATCGGACTTCTGAAACTTGCGGACACATAAGGACCAGCAGTACCATAATACAAAAAAAGGAATACTTCATATGACCACCTTCCCACATGTCAAGAGACGGGTAAATTGATTTTATAAACATACTCCCAGTATACCTGCGATAATGCGACATCGGCAAGTTGGTTGTTTTTTCCGCTGGTTGATTTTTTTCTTTTGTATGTTTCATAATTTCAATTAAACATATTGGGTCTTCGGAAAAGAAAGGTCGGACATGATCATAAAGCAAATCAAAATAGCAGGCAGACTTATAAAACGGATCGAAAGTCCGAGTCATATGGATTACGCAGCCAAGGCTGAAATTCTTCATCTTAATAGTCTCGTTTCTTTTTGTGGGACCATGTGGCCCCAATGACGAAAACGCGATGGCATCCCGGAGACGCCTTTGTTAAGAATATATTTTCATCAATAGCCCCTAAGATCGACTTTTTAAGCTCGCTTTTCTGCTTCTGGATGGACTCGATATGGCGGAAAAGGCTTGTGTCATTCGCGGAAGTGAAGAGCGGGGAAAAAGTTCTTGACATCTGCACCGGCACCGGAAAACTGGCCTTCCTGCTTTCAAGGGAGGTAGGAGCGCAGGGATCAGTTGTAGGGGCAGATTTTTGTGAGGAGATGCTGGACATTGCAAAAAAGAACCTTGGTTCCACAAGAACGGACATTTCGTTTGTCCTCGCTGATGCCAAGAACCTCACTTTTGATGATAATTCATTCGACGTAGTTACCGTGGCTTTTGGCCTGAGGAACATTTTTGAAACCTCTGTAGCCTTGCGCGAGGTTCACAGGGTACTTAAACCGGGCGGGAGGTTTTTTTGCCTTGAACTGACGTCCCCGGAAAAAAAGTGGTTAATGCCGTTCTACAACTATTATTGCTTTCACATTATGCCGGCCATAGCGAAAAGGATTCTCAAGACGGATACGCCCTATAATTATCTTCCCAGGTCTATCCAGGCATTCCCCCTGTCCGGCGAGTTCAAGGAGATCCTTGAAAAATGTGATTTCAGCAGTGTGACTATTCATCCAATGAGTCTGGGCATAGTAAAGATCTTTGGCGCTCGTAAAGGACCGCATACTGCATAGCTGTCATGGTCTGTTCCGGATCATCAAATATTCCTTAGATTAAATGGATAGCGAGCGTATTCCCGCCGTGGTCGAGCACGGCGGTTTAGCGAGCGAATAAGATAATAAAATTCCATACATTAGCTTCCCTGCGGTCTTGCCACGGGGAAGATCAATCAATACTGTGGTAAGTTCGCATATATCAATGTTCTCTGACTTGTTATATCTTATATAGTTGATATACTTATCTTAGAAGAGATTCTCTTAATCGGAAAGTAAGGCGGCAAAATAATGTCAGGCAGATTTTCAGGAGAACTGAAAAAGACATACTTATTAAGATGGACTGATAAACCGATAAGAAAGGAGATGCTTATGAAAATGTTTATTATCGTTATGATGGGACTGTCAGTTATACTCTGCGCAGGCACCATAGTCATGGCTGCAACTGAACTTGAAAAAGCGACATTCGCGGGCGGCTGTTTCTGGTGCATGGAACACGCCTTTGACGAGATCCCAGGCGTGGTTTCGGTTACATCCGGCTACACCGGCGGATGGAAAAAGAATCCTACCTACAAAGAGGTTTCTGCAGGAGGAACCGGGCATGCCGAGTCGGTTCAGGTCGTCTATGACCCGGCAAAGGTGACCTACGAAAAGCTCCTGGACGCCTTTTGGCACAATATTGACCCGACAACCAAGGACCGGCAGTTCTGTGATTATGGGAATCAATATAGAAGTGCAATTTTTTATCACAATGAGGAGCAGCGCAGGTTGGCGTTGCAGTCGAAGGAACTGTTGGAAAAGAACAAACCCTTCAAAGCACCTGTCGTAACCGAGATCGTGCAGGCCACCGAGTTCTACCCTGCTGAGGAGTACCACCAGCACTATTACAAGAAGAACCCGATCCGTTACAATTACTACCGTTTTACATGCGGTCGCGACCAAAAACTTCAGGAGATTTGGGGCGCTGCGGCCGGGCATTGACATGGCAAAGTATGATTATGACATAGGCATTCTGGGCGGGGGGGCTGCAGGGCTTACTATTGCCTCAGGAGCAGCGCAGTTTGGCGCCAAGGCACTCCTGATAGAAAAGGAAAAATCATTGGGCGGGGACTGTCTTCATTTCGGATGTGTTCCCAGTAAAACTCTTATCAGGACTGCAAATGTTTATCATCTTATGAAGAATGCCGATAAATACGGTCTCCCGGGCATTGATCTCAAGCCTGTGGATTATAGTGAAGTGGCAAAAAGAATCCAGGAGGTTATAAGTGTTATACAGGAGCATGATTCCGGGGAAAGATTCTGTGAACTCGGTGCGAGGGTTGAATTCGGAAATGCAGAATTTACAGACGAGCATAGCGTCCGATTAAATGGAGAGAAATATTCTGCCAAAAGCTGGGTCATAGCCACGGGATCTTCACCTGCCATACCTTCAATAGAAGGCATTGACAAGACCCCCTATATTACTAACAAAGAGATATTTTCCCTGCCGGGCCTTCCCAAATCGATAATAGCCATCGGAGGAGGCCCCGTATCAAGCGAGTTAGCCCAGGCCTTCAACAGATTAGGAACAAAGGTCACCGTGATAGAACTCGGCAACCAGATCCTCGGAGTTGAGGACAAGGATATGGCAGACCGTCTTATGAATATCCTGATTGCCGAGGGCATAATATTCCATTTAAGTTCTTCAGTACTCAAGATAAGTGATCTGGGCAATGAAAGGGAAGTCATTATTAAGGACGGCGCAGGCAACATCCTGAGCCTCAGGGCCGAGATCATACTTATTGCAGCCGGGAGAGAAGCTAACCTGAAAGGACTCGGAATTCAGGACATCTCGTTAGAATTCGACAGAAAAGGCTTGAAGGTCGACGACTGGCTCAGAACAACGCATAGACATATTTTTGCCGCGGGTGATGTCACAGGGGCCTATCAATTTACCCATGCAGCCGGATATGAAGGCGGCATTGTGCTCAGCAATGCTATTCTTCGTCTGCCGAGATCAACGGACTATACTAACTTTCCCTGGTGTACATATACAGACCCGGAACTTGCAAACATAGGAATGAACGAAAAAAGAGCTGCGAAAGCGGGGATACATTATTCAACCTGGACCGAAGAGTTTAAGGCGAATGACAGAAGTGTAACAGAAGGAGCACAAGCCGGAAAAATAAAGCTTCTTCTGGACGAGCACGAAAAACCGATCGGCATCCAGATTCTGGGGCCTCATGCAGGAGAACTGGTCAGTGAATGGGTGTCTATTATGAATGGAAAGATTAAACTTTCGACTGTTGCGTCAGCTGTGCATCCTTATCCCACACTCGGGGAAATCAATAAGAAAGTAGTCGGTAATTTCTTTTCGAGTAAGATTTTTTCCGAAAAGGTGAAAAAGGCGCTGAAATTATTTTTTAATCTTAAGGGGAGAGCTTGCGGAGTATAAAGACAGTGGAATGAATTGGATAAAAACTGGAGGATGTAGGTCTATGCTTTACTTATAAGAGGTAAGAAATTTGAAAGGGAAATAACCATTATGTCGTATTGCAACAACAGCGATGAAATCTTTTTATCGTCACTAATATCCTTATCACCGGTCAGAAGATAGTTTGCTTTTCCACGGATAGCAGTTTCAATAATTATATTGTCATCCGGGTCACGACACACTGCAATATTATTTTTCAGTGATACATGTTCCGCTTTGTCTTTTATGAGCGTGACTAAATCCCGGATTTCTTTTTCAGGTATGTGATATTTTGTGAGAAATTTTGGACGGGTTAAAACTTCGTATATTTCTAAAATTTGCTGCTCAGATATCACAACACTGAATTTGCCTATTTTCCACTCGTCAACGAGTTTTGCAGCGCTTGTTGATGTGGCAATGATTCCGGATATCCAAATATTGGTATCTATTACGGCTTTAACAGGCACGCCTGCTCTTGCGCACTTCTTTGATCGCGTCTTTTATGTCAGTTTCTACTTCCCTTGTAGGGAACATGGCAGTCTTGCTACGGATGGCTTTGAGAGCCTTATCAAATTTTCGCTGCCAGTCCTTATCGGAGAGTATTTGTATCTGGACTTGCTGTTTATCTTTAAGGCGAATTTTCTTTAACGGTTTAAAAACACCGTTTTCATATATAGCTTCAATCGTTTTAGGCAATGGACACCTCCACGTTTTAAAGATAGCATACCGAGCTTAACGGACGCAAACGACAAAACACATTATGAAATCGTGCTAATAAGTAAGTTAGCTTTTAAAATAGGCAAACACTTAGAGCTACAGGATAGGCATTAACGGCACAACTTGGAAAAGAAAAAAGCAGTTCTCTCCGGGATCACCTTATATAAAAAAGCTTTGAAAGCCACCCATTTTAGAGGGAATCCTGTAGTTACAGATAATTATTTTTTCATTGCTTTGGGTTATTGTTGATAAGGAGCATGCTTTCTGAAATATAACGGCCTCTTTAAAGGACATAGTTCTAACAACATCTAACGCTTTAAATCTTTGATTTTATTGGCGGGAGCGTGTCGGAATCGAACCGACCCTGCCGGTTTGTGGCCGGCAACACTGGATTTGAAGGGCACAAAATACGTTTTTGAGGAACCTTTGAAAGCCTCTGATATTAAGGTAATATTCTTGATTATCAGAGGCTTTTCTTTTTTTGCCATGTTGGATGGAGTTGGGTGGAACTGGATGTTTTTTAGTGCTCGTGGGCACAAAATGGGCACAGTCACGCCTGTTTACTGCGCTTTGTCTTAGCATCAACTTTTTTAGTAATCTTTCCAGCTTTCGGAGGAAGTGCTTCTTTGGGCAGCAATAATCTTATGGCTTTTCTGACCTTATTGGCAACGCGAACAGCTGCTTTGGCTTCGGATAAGGCAATGTCCTCATAATCTCCAGGATAGCGGGTAACTGTTGCGTATACTGTAAGCAGTTGCTGTTCATCTTTTGAAAGCAACGAGTGATACTTGGTTGGCAATAGATTCAGCAACTCGATCAAGTTATGTGTTTTCGGAAAAGGAATCTGGTTAAGAACCATCAGGGCCTTGATATATTTTTCTACACATTGTTGAGCGTGAAAGCAGATAGTATCCGTTGGACTATCCTCGTCCAGTTTGAGCGTTTGCTTTGAAGTTTTCAAGTCGTTGTCTGCTTTTGTCACCCACTCACGTACAACTGCAATTATATTTTCAGGCTTTCGCATAAAGCACTCTGCCCTCGTGTGTTGCCGGCCACTCAATGGTGCCTACAATATCCTTTCGCCATTCGAATTCATCCGGCTTACTGACAATAACATCCTTGGGCACTCGAATATCATATAAAGCAGACTGTATCTGAAGTTGCACCTTCCTCTTAGACCCTTTCACCGGCATCACAACCAGAAGATCAATGTCACTATCAGGCCCGGCATCGCCACGAGCATGAGAACCAAATAAAATAATTCTTTCCGGTTCGAACTGGCTGACAATCCGGGTAACTATTTCATGGATAAACTTTTGTCTTGACTTTATATTTCTTTTTTTCATTTTCATAACGTATCGTTTATATTATAGGGCAGACGGTATGTGCAGACCCACACATTATATATGTCCATTATATGTCATCTCTTATTTAATTCAGCTTTCTTAGCAATCTCACTCAGAAGATTAAAGGTTGCCTTTGTCAGTTCAAAGTCAAGAAAGGACTTTTCAAAATCTCTGGGTGGGGAGATTGACAATTCTTGTTGTAATCCTTTTTTCCATATCACAGTATCTTTATCATAAATTTTAAGTCCGGCAGTAAGTGAAAACTTGTACGATTTAATGCCGTTATCAGTAGATTCACCCTGTTTCAGAATTTTATAGATTGGCTCGATGCAATAATCACTATGGACTTGCTGAATAGCTATCTTTTTTCTAAAACCAAAGCCGCTGTCGTTAAAACTTTCAGCATTTTCCTTGAAATCCCCAGTGTCAAAAAAAGGATACTTGATACCATTGGAAATGGCATAATATGCAAGCTTATTAAAATCATCAAGGGTATAGTTAACATCTTTCTCAACTTTCTTACCACACATCGTCAGTACTCTCGTGCCATTAGTATTATCTGCAACCATGCTGTTAAGGATGATTTTGTCTTTTATTGAAGGTGCCGGCATGCTACTGGATACAGGCAAATTTTTGTTAGCAACAGCTTTTGTGCCATCCTTATTGGCTGTCATTAATTCCCATGTTGGAACATATATCTCTTCATCAATTCCACCAATCTTGCCGAGGTTGTGAAAAAGGGTCAGATTTTCTCCAGGAAGAGTTATGTTTAATTGATCGTAAACATCCACATGATCCTTTTCAGCATTTGTTATTGGCAATTCAATATTTTTAAACTTTATGTTAGCTATAAAGTCATCAGCAAGTTTGATAGCTGCATTTTTTAACAAGACTTCTTTTCTTGCATCTTTTTCGTACCTGACATCCTCATATATCTCGTCAGAGATTTTTTCGTCAACACATTTTCCATATAGTACCCTACCGCTATTATCCAGAAAATCACCGCAAGCCATCATTGCATAGGTATCATAACTCATATAGGGCTTATTAGATGGCGAGTTAGAATAAAAAGGACCATAGAAATATAGTTTCAAAAAATAATCTGGCAACTCCCGATTCTGAGTAACGGCATATTGCAGCTTCGTCTTTTCAATTGTTGCTCTTTGAGCGTCATAAAATCCTTTATCAACAGAAACTAAGGCAAAAGAAGCCTTTTTATTTAATGCCGCAGCAAACAGTTGATATACAATGTTCTCAGGAACAGACTGGATATCTTTCATTTCAATATTTGATAAAAGCATTACCTTTGGCTTTTTTATCTCATCAATGGAATCATTTGAGAATTTTTCAAACGTTGAATCACTCTTAACCTCTCCTATCAATACCTGTGCTACAGAATAATTAGAAGAAGCATAAATAACAGATAATTGGTTGGAATGCTGGTCAACCAATATGTCACCTTTTGTAATACCACTTTTGTTACCTTTGTCCAAAATGAATATATCGTTCCATGCTTTCTTTACAACAGTCTTGATAGAAAAAGGCTTGAAGTTATCCTTTGCAGTTTGAACAATCTTTTGGAGCAAATCTTTATATGTCGATTTATAAAGACCCGTAATCTTATCATCCTTGTCTTGATTCTTTTCCTCCGATATTTGGTCTTGGAAAGTTTCATATTTGCTGTAATAGGTATAAGAATACGAATATATACATTCTCCTGTTACCATGTTCATAAAGTTGATACTCATGGTAAGCGGCAGATACAGATCCATGAGGTTTTTGGGTTTGTTAATGCGGTACTGTGAAACCCTCGGAATCTGCAAAAAAGAAATAAAGGTACTATATTTATTCTTATCATCAACTGTTGCAGCCACGTTAGGAAAGCTGCTCTTAAATGTTTCCATAAATAAACTTCTCGCATATGAACTGTCATTGCCTGAGCCATCGCCAGAGAGAGCTTTCAGAAAACTTTTGTCTTCTTTGACTTTGGGGGAAAGGAACATCCCATCTAAAGGATAAATTTGAAAACTCTCCTGAGCTAATACAGTGGAACCAGCAAACAAAAAAACAATAATATAGAAATAGAATAGGGAATTTCTCATTAGTTAATTCCTTCTTTTTGTTATGGCATAATGCCTTAACAAATTAATATACAATCCTTCACAGCGTTTTATTTGCTTTTGCCCGCTGGGAAAAACTTTATTTGATTTCCATCAACAGCGAAATCATAATTGCTGAAAGTTGAGGCAATCGCTGAGGATGCAAGTTGAGTAAAGATTGCGTCTCCTATAGGATCGCCACCAGTGTATGATAGGACAAATTCATATTTGCCCGGCTCTGATGTGCGTTGCTTCACATTACTTACACCCTGAACCTTCTTTAAAGTATTGGTGAACTGGATTCTAATCATTGGTGGTATTTCACCAGTTAAAACTATTATATATTCCATTCCATACATTTGCCGTTTTTTCCAGTACTCTTGAATTTTATTTGCTACCACACTCCCCAATTCAACTCCTATTTTCTCTGCGACAGCTGTCCTACATTGGTCGGGCGAATTGCCGGAAGCAGATTCTGTTAAAGCACCAGAGGCGATTGCTTCACTATCAAGGGTAGAATAGACTTTAATAGCAATCATTCCGTCACAAACGTGTGAGTTAGTGGTTTCGCTTATGCCCCTGTCAACGATTATAGATGTGCCCACGCTAAAGAAGTCAGCCTTTGCCTCATCTCTCGCAAATTTAACATATTTATCAAGAGACTCGCTGTTTTCAAGTCTCGCAATGGTAATGGGCTCGTCTTTGAAATACTTGCTTCTGAATCTATCATTATCCAGGATTTTTATGTCATATGTTTGAAATGCACCCTGAAGTGACTGCAGGGTAAAATTTTGCTTGTCTGGTATGCCATTCTTCGGCTGGTATTCTTTAATGTTTGTAAAAAATTCATGATCGGAACCAGTCGCATTTACGAAATGGCCATAGTCAAGGGAACTTTTCTTCGCCGAGGCCGATGCAGAAGAACTGCTACTGGCATGTCGAGCATCAACAGAAGCCTTATCGCTGCTCCTTGCATCGACTGCCCCCTTTTGAGAATAACTCGCATCTGCCTTTTGTGACGCTCCCAAACTACCACCAGAACCTGAAGCGTCAAGAGATGACCTTCCAGACGATGATGCTGATTCCTGATTTTTAGCTTGCAAAGAACTAGCAGATTGAGAACGCGCATCAACAGAGCTTGCCTCTTGAGCCTGTTTTGAAGATGCTTTAGCCTCCTTGCTCCTCGTTGAGAGTGCTTCGCCTTCTTTGTATGAACTATCTATGTCATGTTGATATACAGTTATTTCCCTCAGTGGAGCAGGATTTTCCAGAGCAGTTGGGGTTGTAAAAAATTCATCCAACAATGTCATAATTGCACTTGATCTTACCGCATTTGTGTTTATTGCAATACCCATGTCTGATATAAGCTGACGGAATTTTGTTTCGTCAAATATCAGCACTGTATTTAACACGTAATAAGCGTCCTCTCTACGGGCTGTCTCGGTTTGTTTTATTTTATAAGTGCTAAGCTGAGAAATTATTTCGTCAAACTTTTCCTGGACTCGCGGATCCTTGATGGCATCGGCACCTAAAATCCTATTTATTGCCATGGTTATAGCATTTTTGAGGGCTTCCTTCCTTGCGGCATATTGAACTGATGTGATGTCTGGAGTTATTATTGCTTTCCCTTCTCCCTGCACCTGAATTTCTACAGCGAAAGCTGAGCTTAAAAAAATACATGTAATAAAAAAAGACAATACTACAAACAAGCAATATTTCTTATGCATATTGATCTCCTTTTTTGTTGAAAACTATTTTAGTCTGATTTCAACATTGCCAGCTTTTACGACATCTTCATCAGAGGCGGCTTTCTTTTGTTTTTTTACTAAAGCCCTGTCATTATGCGTTATTCGATGTCGTTTTAAAAAATCCTTAAATGCATTTGTGTTGTGTACGCTTTCCAAAAAAAAGTCACTCATTAGCAGTTCGGGATTATCGAAGCCATTTTTAAATGCTTCATCTAACGCCTTCAATGCTCCTGCTCCATTATTATTCATGGCTTGGGATTGGGCGAATACATAGAATGCAGCAGGATTTTTGGGGTCATCATTCGTTGCTTTCTCTGCATTTTGAACGGCTAAACCATAATTTCTCGTGTATAAAGCACGTAATGCCTCGCTCAAGTAATTAGTTCCGACAGACACTGTTCCCTTAGCCGTTGAGGACGTGTGTACTTCTATATCAGTTTGTGTGCTTGATTTACCATTTGATAGTTTATTAAGCTGGTCACATGAACTTATAAACGCAAGGGAGCACGATAGCAAAATAAATATTATGATTTTTAATTTTACCAATGTCTTATTCATTCCTATCTTATTATCTTAGATTTCAACCTCTTTGGGTTGTTCAGCTGCCGTTTTTGGTAAAGTGCACTCAATTTTATTGTCCTGAGCAAGTTTGGAGAGGTTAGAACCTAAGGTGCAAACTTTTTGTGCTTGAGAGGGAAGAGTAGATATGATACCCCCAACCTTTGGCAAATCATTTGCAAAGCTAACAGACGCTTTCGGATTTGACTTTATTTTTTGTGACAAATCTTTTGCTTGGTTTACAGCTGACGTATCTCTTAGTCCTGCCAAAAAAATATTATAGATTGCTTTCACCAGCAACTGCTTGTTTTTTTCATCCAACTTCTGAACTTTATCGGCAGTCTCTTGCTGGTCAATTGATTTTTCAACCGCAACCATTTTATCTTCTTCAATTTTCTTCATTTCAGCTTCTTTTTCTTTTGGGTCTTTGATGTTTTCTATCTCTTTTTGCCTCTGTTCCATCTTGTCGATTTCATCTTTATTTGCCAGCATGTTAAAAGCAATGTCTATGGATTTCTGCAATAGCATTTCCGCAACTGACACTGTCTTGTACAGCGCGTCTATGTCGCCTCTTGAGACAGACGCGCCAGAACTGCCTTGTGACCCCCCTCCTGGTACCGCAGCTTTTATTGAGTCGAACATTCCACCAGAGGCCAAGTTAGCATGAACACCGATAAAAACAACCAAACTGGCAACTGCTAAAACCCGTGTGATCTTCAACATAGTTAATGTCCTCCCCTTGTGAACCTTTTGATTATATTGTCCGACATCCATGACGTCAGACATAGACACAAGTATGGAACACTCCCCAATTCTCTTGGAAAAGGATAAATTGGATTGAGATTCCCTTTCTTTCTCCCTTTGATACGTTAGCTTATACCGGAAATATGATAAAAAAGTCAACAGGCCCTAATCGAAAATCACGTTGAAACGAATCATTGCTTACATAACTGAACAAATATAATTTATCAGTTCATGGCGTCAATAAACAGACTTTTTCCAAAAGACCATATGGTCGGTCTGTTTTATAAGGCCATTGGCTATATATATTTGTTAAGCAATAGACATACCAGTTAAGCATATCATAAAATATATTTATAAAACATAAACATACTATTTTCATGATTTTTGAAATTCAGTTATTGTCAACCAAAGTTGACACATGAAGCAAAACTTGCTGACAACAGTCATAACTTTTGAAATGTTTAGGTGTCGTGTTTGTTTTTTTAGCAATTCTCACAGTGAACCAAGCCCTCGGCATAGCTTGAACCTCTTATAGAGTTTCGCCCCTTTATGCAAGTGTCCTCATCGCAAAAATCGAGGGAATGTAAAAACATGCTGTCTATCACGTTATAAGATCGTCAGCGCCGTTCCTTTCTGCTCCATACGACAGATTGTTTTATACATGCAATGATTCTCCGTCGTAAACCGTTTTACCATAAAGGGACGCATCCACGGGACTGACCCCCTCTGGATTAGGCCACTTGGTCAACATCATGGGTTATCCCGATTTTTTCCTGCTGCAGTAGTGCGCGGCACGGAGGCGGGAGCAAAACCGGAAATAACCCATCACACAACATTTCGGTAAATCCCTTTTTCGCGCTCTTCGGTAGACGCTAACAAAAGTCACGCCATCGTTACCCTCTGTCATGCCTTTTGACGCATCAATATTTTTCCCCTCATTCATTCGCTGTCAACTCCAAAGGGAATCTTTGAGGCTTCCCCGCTGTCAGGGGTGCTTGCAATTTGTGAAAGCACCCCCGCCACCGGGGGAATGGTTTTAGAGAAAGAAAAGGAGGACAGCGCAATGATAGTCAAGGAGAACACAAAGCAGAAAGTTAACAGCGCCGTGGAAGTTGCCGGGGTCTTATCCGCCATCCTTAACACAGAGAGCGAGATTGACAGAGATAAAGAGCACTTCTGGATAATCGGTGTGAATGCAAAAAACGTTATTAAGTTCATCGACATGGTAAGCCTCGGAACCCTCATGACTTCACTGGTACACCCGCGAGAGGTTTTCAGATTGGCAGTTTTAAAGGGCGGTATTGCAAGCGTTATAGCTGGTCATAACCATCCATCAGGAGACCCTGCACCGAGCCGTGACGACATCGCAGTAACAGAGCGCCTGAAAAAGGCCGGCGACATATTAGGGATTGCATTGCTTGACCATGTAATCATCGGCAGCGAGGGACAATTTACCAGCCTGAAAGAGCAAGGCATTTTATAAACCACAATAAAAAACGGAGGAATTGAAATGAACGTATACGAGATTATCACAAGCAGAATTATTGAGAAACTGGAAG
This sequence comes from Nitrospirota bacterium, assembly GCA_963830245.1. GTDB lineage: Bacteria > Nitrospirota > Thermodesulfovibrionia > Thermodesulfovibrionales > Dissulfurispiraceae > JADFXI01. Next base: position 16,505 of record CAWHNC010000070.1, on the reverse strand, counting down.
CAGGGACAGCGCCCTGGACAAAGCCCTGGACGGGCGGAGAAATGCCGAGAAACTTTGTAACCGGGAAGGTCTACAGAGGCATAAACCTTTTCCTTTTAAACATGATGAACTATTCAAGCCCGTACTGGCTAACATTTAACCAGTGCAAAGAGAAAGGCGGACACATTAGGGCAGGCGAGAAGGCAACCCCTATAGTTTTCTGGACGAAGGCCAAGAAAGAGGACGACAAAGGAGAAGAAAAGAACATGCCTGTTTTGCGGTACTATAACGTATTTAACGCGGAGCAGTGCGAAGGCTTGAAAATCAAGCAGACAGAGATGGAGGAACGGTACTTCAACCCGCTTGAAGTGTGCGAAATGACAGTAAACAACATGCCGAACTCGCCGGAGATAAGGCATATAGACCAGCGCGCCTATTACGTGCCCGCAATAGACTATGTAAACATGCCGAAGCCGGAAACATTCAGGAGCGCAGAGGAATACTACAGCACCCTATTCCACGAGTTGACGCACAGCACCGGCCACAGCAGCAGGCTAAACCGTAAAGGAATTACTGTTCATAACGGATTCGGCAGCTTAGACTATGGTAAAGAGGAATTGGTTGCAGAAATGGGAGCGGCCTTTCTGTGCGGGTGTACCGGCATCGAGAACCGGGTTATAGACAACAGCGCGGCATATGTCGCCGGATGGCTGAAAGCCATCAAGGAAGATAAAAAAATAGTTATAACCGCAGCGGCTGCAGCACAGAAAGCGGCGGACTATATACTGAATAAGTCGGAGGACCCGGAATAAGGGGTCTCTTAAAGGGCGGGCCGGGGATATATCCCCGGCACCCCTCTTATAATGAAAGATTATCTAAGGACTAAGCAGTTTACCGGTTAGAAGAACATAATCGCAGGAAAACTTATGGTGCTCGGTATTTCTCTGGCATTTTGCTATGTATCCTATGTTCTTTTTTCTTTCGTCAGTCAATATGACTTTGCCCCCACATAACGGGCACAAACTCTCATAAGAAGTCAGCATAAGGCTTTTATCAAGGCGTTTGAAGAAAAACTTTTTCCAGATAAAAAATGCCAAGGTATCATAATCAGAAACCCTTGCCAGGGCTTTTCCTAAAAAAAAGAAAAAAGCAGCTACAACAGAAATCATAAGTCCCACAATAAGGGAAGAAAGATTGCCACGGCTTAGGTAGGTTGTAATTCCTTTTATGAACAGGAATCCACATATTATGTATACCACAGTTAAAACCAAAGCAATCAAAATGGGGCGGTATTGCGTCCGGAAGTAAATATGCTCTATATATTCAATGCCCGGAGTTTCTTTAGGTTCAGGACCTTCTGACCAAAAAGGATTTTCTTTCAATATAAGAGAGTATCCTCTTTCCGGGAAAGTCAGACGATAGCGGAGTTCTTTTCCCTCTGTTTCAAAAAAAGCGTTAATAAATGGAAGGAACTTGCTTTTCATATAAACCCGGACGGTGTTTTTGGGGTCGCTTGCTTCTTCTTTGGGGTCATGAAGGTCAATAAAATTGCTCTGTTTTACATTGGGGTCATGTTTTGAATATTCACTAATATACCGATTAATATAAGCGACCCTTGTAGGCGACCCTTCTTCGCCTCCTCGTCTTTCCGCATATTCTTTAAGCAAATACAAAAGTTTTAGAATCTCTTTTCGCTCATCATCAGTAGGCATATGCTTTTTCCCCTTCTACAGGTAACCCGCCGCTTTTTTGTTTCCTCAGCAAATCAGCTACAGCCACCTATCGTCAGGTGACCTACCGGTGAACTACGCTTACAAAGCCCAAAAAATACCGAATAATCAATTAATAATAAAAAAAATACAGCACTAAAAACAATCTATAAAAAGGAAACAAATGAGACCTGTCAATATTAGCGCTGAACGGGCCGCAGGATATTACTACGAGCGTGACCCCTTTTTTAACGAGGGGTCCGCTCAAAATAACAGTCAGTGGTACGGGACCGGGATAGCAATACTGGGGCTGGATGGAATCAATAACATTGACCGGGACGATTTTACAAAGATAATTGAAGGCAAGGACCTCCAGAACAATCAGCTTATTGAAAGCGGCGGCATCCAGCACAAACACGTAGCCGGCACCGATATCCCGCTGACCCCTCCGAAATCGGTATCTGTAGTTGCGCTCGTGGCGGGTGATGAAAAATTAATACATTCGCATCAGGAAGCTGTAATCAAAACGGCGGATTATATGGAACAGCATTATTCCGCCCACAGAGAAACCACTGACGGCGTAACACAATCGGTAAAATCCGACAACCTGACCTTTGCGGTCTTTCACCATTCTACAAGCAGAGCAAACGATCCTAATTTGCACAGTCATCTGATAACCATGAATATGGTTCAAACGGCATCGGAAGACTGGAAGGCGCTCGACAATCGCCAAATCTTTAATGACCAAAAACTCATTAACGCAGTCTATCAGTCATACCTTTCAGAGCAAGTAAAAGAGTTGGGCTATGACATCGAGCACCGGGCAAACGGGACATGGGAGATAGCGGGTATAAAGCAGGATGTTATCGATCTCTACAGTAAGCGCTCTTTCCAGATAGATCAGAAAGAAGCCGAGCTGAAAGAAAAAGGCGAAATTCAAAGCGATGGACTTATCAACAAAGTCGCAACATTGGAAAGCAGGCCGGACAAGAATATTAATATTACCGAGCAGGAATTAAGGCATTCCTGGCAGACGCAATTACAGGAACGGGGCCTCAGTATAGAGCAGCTTCAAAACGACTTAAAATCCGGCTCAGAAAAAAGTATTGATAGAGAAAGCAAGAATCTGACCGCCGGGGATTACATCAAAACAGTGGCGGCCCAGCTCTCGGAACGCGAATCGGTTTTGCGCACGTCCGATGTCTTTAAGCTCTCCCTGAACCTCGCTAACGGTGAACAAGACAGCGTAGAAGGCACTCACAAGGCATTTGAGGAACTTATAAACAAAGGTGACCTTAGCAGTCTTGGAACAGACGCGAGAGGACGGGAATTAATTACAACAAAAGAGATATTAGAGGCTGAACGCGGAATTATTGAGGACATAAACAGTAGTAAAGGGCAGTGGCAATCCGCAGCAGATAAAGAAGCAGTAAGGGCATTCGTAGAGACCAAAGAAGATGTGCAGGGGTGGCAATACACGGATGGTCAGCGTCAGGCTATCGAATTAATCCTTTCAAGCGAAGACCTCGTCAATATTATACAGGGCAATGCCGGCACCGGCAAAACTGAAACATTCGGAGCGATTAAGGAATACGCGGACAAAGAAGGATTAGATATTGTCGGAATCGCAGCAACAGGGAAGGCCAGTAAGGAAATAGCCGACAAGGACATACCGGCATATACCATCGATTCATTCTTATCAAAAGACCCGGCGCTCACTCAGCAGACCATCATCATAATGGATGAATCTTCAATGAGCGGTTCTCGCCAGATTGCCGATGTCATGGAAAGAACTCAGGATGCAGGAGCGAAGCTGGTTTTCGTGGGTGATGAGAAGCAGTTTTCCTCCATTTCAGCAGGCAGGATGTTTACTGAAATGCAGGATAGAACAGTTGTTGATCAAGCGGAAATGACGGAAGTAATGAGGGCCACGACGGATTACATGAAATCAGTATATTCCGCCCTCAATGAGCAAAGTTTCAGAGGTGACATAGATACTCAGAAAAAAATTGATAAAGCTTTTTCAATACTGGAACGTGAAGGGAAAATAGCCGAAGCGCCGGACAGAGAGACGGGATTAAGAACAGTTGTAAGTGAATACTTCGACAAAGCGGCAAGGGAAAAAACAGTAATTCTGACAGCCTACAATGACGACCGGAGAGAGATTAATGACTTAATCCGGCATGAACGGATCGAACAAGGAGAAATAGAGAAAGGCTATAAGTTTCAGACATTGGAGGCCGTCAATGTGAATCCCGAACAGGCGAGGTTTGCCGATGCCTACAAAGAGGGTCAGATCATAGTCGCCTTCTCTGATACAGAGAATCTTAAGGCAGGCACAAAGGCTACTGTCGTGGATGTTGACAGGGAAAATAATATCCTTACCGTTGCCCATAAAGATAAAACCGGAACAGAAAAACTTTCCGAGATAAATACTCTCAAAGACAATTCCAGCTTCGCAGTTTACGCAGAAAAAGAAACTGAATTAAGCAAAGGCGACCGCATCACATTCTTAAAAAATGACTCCCATTTAAATGTCGAAAACGGATTAACCGGGACAGTCAAAAGCATTTCCGAAAACGGCGCTGTTACCGTTACCGCCAATACAGGGAAGACCGTCAACTTCAATATCGAAGAAGGCGGAAGGGCTTACAACTATATCGACCACGCCTATTGTCTCACAGAGGTAAAAAGCCAGGGAGCTACATATGAAAACGTAATAGCCTTCAGCCAGGCAGATGAGTATTCCCATCATTCGTATAACTCATTTTATGTTGACGCCACCCGCGCAAGCCATGATTATGTGCTCATAACAAACGATGCCGGGATGTATAAGGAACAGGTATCGCACTTTGAGCTTAACTCTTCAACCCTTTCATATCAGCCGGACATGCAAAACGAGAAAGCGGAAATCTTACATAAAGAAGAACAGTCAGCATCAATTGCGAATCAGGGCACTTCAGGAAATGACAAATCTCATGATGCCCATGATATCGAAATCTCGCAGTAACAAAAAGGAGGTGATAACGATGGCATCAAAAAAGAGCAGAATTACCAGTCCGGATGCAATAGAAGCAAAGGCCAAAAAACTTCTTGAGAAAGCAGCGGAGTTGAGGAGCCAGAAGCTGATCAGTGTCGGGAAGTTGGTTATGCAGCATCACAAGGCCGGATTTGCGCACTTCAACCTTGACGCATTCAAAAAGCAGATCACCGAGATGTTGCGGTAGGCAGTACAAATTCGGATATTCAGGAGAGTATGACATGCACAAATTAGTAAAAGTATCGGCAAAGACCTCTGAAACTGAGGACACGTTAGCAACCCAGTGTTGCCAAAGAGAAATATTCAAATATTTCAATCTGTTGACGGACTATTCCCGGACAATAATAGTGTCTCACTATTTTAAGACGCTTGAAGCCGAGTTTTTTCCTTTTGAGGCTGTCACTTCGGGTAATAGTAAATCACTATTGCGGGGCTAAGGATGAAGAAGAAATATGTCGCCATACGGTTGAGCGAAAGCGAGATTGCCAGGATTAAATTTCACGCGATCAAGAATGGCCTGTCAGTATCAGGGCAGGCCGGCAAAATCGTATGTGATTACCTGAATAACGGCGACATAAGTAATCTGCAATTACAGCAAAAGCTCTCGGCAGAAATAGAGCGTGCGGTGCTTTCCATTTCTGACTTTATCCGCAAGATGAACCGGCAGCCGGAACAAATGCCGTTACCCAAAAAAGAAAAACCACAATCTATTAATAATCCGGAGGTGAGCATAACAAATAAACTGCAAGGTATTAACGAAGAATATAAAAAGAAGTTCGGTCCCTTCGAGGGGATGTACGCACGTGAAGATGATGTCCCGGCCAGGGACATCATCCCCAAAACGCATAGATGGACATGCATAGCGCAATATCGCACCTGGGCAGATTTTCACGGCAGGCAGTATGAAAGCGACGTTACCTTGAGGCTAAAGGCCGAACTTCAGGCAAACGGCAAAAACGAATACACCGGAAACAATAAATAACAATAGGAGGATTAAGATTTGAGGACAGAAGCCGCAATAGGAAAAGGATATAAGCTGGTAGTAAAGGATATTTTGTTAACAATAAGGGCTTTGCTTGTGACCGCAATGTGGTTTGTTATAGCCCAATGCATATTGACCATCGGTGTCACTGCGCATCGGCACGGCAGAGACTACCTTGACGTAGTGAAGTATTTATCGAAGTTTCTGTTCCGAAGTGATATGCAGTTGGTCGGGAACGCGTTGTCCTATCTTTTTGACGAAACAGTGCGAGTCTTCATTTATACACAGGCGACGTGGGTCCTGTTTCCGCTGGTCATATATATGTATGGCCGGAAGTTCAAAGGACATGCTAAGACCGAACATGTACGCGGCACAGAGGTTGTTCCTGAAAAAAAGCTTGCCAGGTTGATCGAACAGGACGAAAGATGCCGAATTAAAATAAGCGAGCACTGCAAATTGCCCATAAAGTACGAAACGCAGCACGGTTTCATTGTCGGCATGACGGGAACCGGAAAGACAACAGAATTTCTACAGTTCATAAGGCAAGTGAAAGCAAAATTCAGGGGCATTATCTTTGAAGCTAAAGAGGGAGATTATATGCGGTTTTTCGATCCCGAAACCGATTTTCTCTTTAACCCATTCAATGACCACTGTGTCAAATGGTCGTTATTTAATGAGATACAAAAGATATACGACCTGAACGCAATAGGCAAGGCTTTGATACCGGATTCAGCCAACATGGGCGGGACTGAGACTTATTTCCGTGCGGCGGCACGGGATATGTTCACCGGCATACTGTCTTATCTGCAGTCCGAGGGCAAAACTACAAATAAGGATTTATGGGACTGCCTCGTCCTCTCCGAGGAGGAAATAAAAGATATATTGAAGAAGACGGAGGATGGCAGGATTGCTCTCAGACATCTGGAAAAACAGGCGTCGGGTCAAAGCGCGGGCGTCATATCGACCTTTTCGATGTTTACCGCCTGTTTCAAGTTCATCCGTGACGTGCATGGTGATTTTTCATTCCGGGAATGGATAAGAAACGGCAGAGGGTGGATATTCATTCAGTCGAATCAGGAGATGAAAGATGCTGTCATGCCGCTTCTTTCTCTTGTGACCGATATTTTGTGCAAGGAAATGATGAGTCTGCCGAATACCTATGATGAAAACGTCAGGACATTCTTTTTTGTTGACGAACTGGGGGCTTTAAACAAGCTGCCCTCACTTGTCGATTTTCTGACCTTGAGCCGAAGCAAGGGAGGCGCCACGTGGATAGGCATTCAGGACTTCGGCAGGATCAGGGAGCTGTACGGAAAAGATATTGCGGAAACCATTTATAACAATACCGCGATGCATCTTGCTTTCAGGGTGCAGTCCCCCGAAACGGCTGCTTATATCTCACAATCATTTGGTGACAGGGATACCAGGGAAATGGATGATTCGGCAGTAATCAACAGCGGCGAAAATCCCGGCAGCAGCAATACCAGAAAAACCAAGAGGCATGAAAGGGCAATCATCGAGGGTGATATCGTAAATCTTGAGGAACATTATGGATATTTAAAAATGGGTAAATATCCGGCAGCAAAGGTGCATATTCCGCGTCTTTAAAGTATGGACATTTATTAGGCAATGAAGATCAGGAAATGACAAAGGCGCAGAGTATTTATAATCCGGCTGTCGGAGACAAACCAAAAAAAAGGCTTTATTCCATTGTGGATGCTGCCGAATATCTTGGCCGTTCCGTGTGGGGAGTCCGTGAAATGGTATATGCAGGCAAACTGCCTTTTATAAAGGACGGGCGGAGAATCTTACTCGATGTAAGGGACATGGATTTATGGATTGAAAAAAATAAAATTCTGAACACCTATTAAAAATATTACTGATTGCTCTTTACTTTATAGTATCGTTGTACTATAATGATAATAACGCTATAGTATGAAGGAGGAGCCAATCATGATTACCATTTGGCACAAGAAATACGATGATGAAGGCGGAACAGAAGGAGAGATTAGGATAGGGTGGGCTTCATGGGATGAAGGGCATACCACAAAAAGTATCAAATGGGCTTACCCGGATTCAAGCGGGAAAATATCTCGCGGTTCCCCTGAAGTGCCTTTTGATGTTTTGGTAGAAATGATCTTATTTGCACTTGAAGAAGGACAATTGACCAAGGAGCAGATTAATAGGCTGAAAAAATTTATCAACCTGGTCGAACTAAAAAAAGGAGAACAAAAATGAAAAAAGCAGTAATCGTGGTTGGCAGTCACTATGTTGGAAAGAGCAAAACCATAAGGGAGCATCTGAAGCCGAAATTAGGCATCGGTAAAGACGATCATATATTTCACCGCAATAATCAAACCGGATATATCTTGTCGCAGAGTTTAGAGGAGGCCAACAGGTCTATAGATAATGTTATCAAAGCTTACGGCCACTACAGTCTGCTTGTCCTTGCAGCCCGCCCTGCTGAGGATACTCCTTCTAACTTAAAGGAGGCGATATCGAAATTGCGAAGCGCCGGTTATCGCGTCAGCGAGGTCGCCATCGCAAAAAGTGATGACGATACCTACTATAATAATAAAGCTGATGAAATCTTATCTCATTTAGACAATTAGGCCGGAAATTGTGGTGACGGAAAAATTTCTTCCCTGCACAACACCCTTAAGTGCATGGAAAACAGAAAGGGGGTGACTCATCATTAAAGGGCACTATAGGGCAGAAAAAGAAAGGATGGTGAAAAAGTAAATGGGTAGTATTTACAAACGCGGCGATATTTTTTGGGTCAAGTATTATCGTAACGGCAAGCCTTACCGTGAAAGCGCCGATTCCGCAAAGGAAAGTGATGCTAAAAGACTTCTCAGAAGCCGTGAGGGGGACATTGCGAACCACAAGTTCCATGGCCTGAGAGTCGAAAGAATTACCTTTGATGAGCTTGCAGCGGATGTTATCACTGATTATAAAGTGAATGGCAACCGGTCCCTTGAGCGCCTGGTGTATAGTTTAAAACATCTCAATACCTACTTTTCAGGAATGAAAGCTGTTGATATAACGTCCGACCTGATACAAAGGTATATCACTCAGAGGAATGAAGAGGGTGCGAGCAACGGAACCATTAACAGGGAGCTTTCAGCGTTGAAAAGAGCATTCACATTAGGAGCAAGGCAGACACCGCCGAAAGTAATCAATATCCCATATATCCCTAAGTTGGCTGAAAACAACACGAGGCAGGGATATTTCGAGCATCACCAATATTTACAGTTGAAAGATAATCTTCCTGACTATTTAAAACCTGTCCTGACTATGGGATACCATACCGGAATGAGAAAGAATGAAATTCTTAAACTCGTATGGGGCAAGGTGGACATGATCGAGGGGAAGATAACTCTTAATCCGGAAGATACAAAGAACAAGAAACAGAGGATTTTATATCTAACCGGGGAACTGTTCCAGACCATATTGAACCAGAAGACGATCAGGGATAAGCAGTATCCTGACTGTCCTTATGTGTTCTTTAGGGAAGGTCAGCACATTAAAGACTTTGGTGATGCATGGGACACAGCATTGCTCAGGAGCGGCTACACGCTGAAATACAAATGTAAGGCATGTGGCGAGATCACAGAAATTTCTGATAAGAAGCAGCGCAAAGAATTAACATGCAAATCATGCAAAAGCATAGAGCTTATCAGAGACGATAAGATTTTCCACGATCTGAGGCGTACAGGTGTACGGAATATGGTAAGGGCGGGAGTACCGGAACTTGTGGCAATGCGAATTAGCGGACACAAGACCCGGAGCGTTTTTGACCGCTACAATATTATTAACGAGACCGATTTAAAACAGGCATCGGAAAAAGTATCACAGCTTCACAAGGCAGCAGAAGAAAAGGCACACAAGGTCACAGATGGGCACAATTTGGGCACAATCCAGCCTTTCAGCGAAAATAGGGAAATTGAGAAAATTCAGTGGAACGGCATAACTCATTGAAAATAATTGGCGGGAGCGTGTGGGAATCGAACCCACCCTGCCGGTTTGTGGCCGGCAACACTGGATTTGAAGTCCAGGAGGGACACCAGAACCCTATGCACTCCCATGGTTGATATTATAGGACATTTCAGCATTTATGCAAACGCAAATGCAATCACTCTTGGGGCAACTCAAGGATTGCGGTGTCCAGCGACCCAATGAGGGTTGGAAGGTTTTTTCTTATTGTATTCCATACTATGTGCAGGTCGATGTCGTCGTATTCATGGATCATGATATTGCGCATGCCGATCATTTCCAGCCACGGCAAGTTGGTAAGTACACCTTGAGTGCTGTCCGAAATCCTGCGGGAAGCTTACCCAATAATCTCAAATCTCCTTATGACGGCATCCTGCAATTGAGTGTCGGCAAGAAATTCTTCTTCAGTCTTGTTCTCTATGTACCTTATGGCAAGTCGCGCAGATTCGAGGATGTCGAGCAGATGTTCCCGGTCACGATGCATAGATGGGCTCGGCTGACGACAGGATTGCCTTTTTCCGTATGTAGTTTCGACTCATTTCAATGCCTCTGCGACTTACAAGGTCAACATCTTTGCCGGTCATTTCCTTCAATTCGATTTCCATGCGGACAAGATCAAACAAGCTGGGTTCAGCATCGTCTTTAAAAGTCACCAGAATATCAATATCACTGCTGTCTTTAAAATCGTCCCGGAGCACAGAGCCGAAGAGCGAAAACTCCTTCACGTTCCATTTCATGCAAAATTCAGACACCTTGTCTCCCGGCAATTCAATATGTGCGGTTCTCATCGGGACTCCTCTAATGTGAGCTTAGAATAATCGCTTATAGTCATTGTAGCAGAATTGTAACATTTTACTTTATATCGTCAAAATCAGCGGTGATGAATATTCCGGTGCCTGTCCTTACCACTTCGAAATCCACGATATATTTTTTCTCGTCAGGATAGAGCGTGGCCTTCCTATCAACAAGCAGCTTTATTGTAGTCGTACTCCCAAGATTGTCCTTTCTTCCTGATAGGCTTCTTCTTATATCAGCCAGCATCTGCTCCCCCTTATTCTTTGGCTGAAGGGTGGCATTCCATACGAAGGCAGCTACAAACATTACTTCTTCTTTTGCTCTTAAGTCGGTGACTGCATCCAACAGGGGTCTGGCATAATCAATCAACATATTGCTTGCCTTTACCTGTTCGGGGCCAAACTTGTTAAATTTTGTTGCCTTTTTTATCATATCGGTTTCCTGTCTTCTTCATTGTAATTTTCAAGTCATACTGAAACGGTATCAAGCTCCGGAGGGGAGTGTCAAGATACGGTTTTCTGTTGTCTTATCATAACATTAGGATTATAATCATGTGCCGTAAATGTTTCCCCAAAAGGACTGCTCTTGTGCCTCTGGTAGTTCTCCACAGCCCTTTCTGGGGTTGAATTGGCATAACAATAGACACAAAGATGTGGGCATGTGGCGTAAATTCCGATGTCTTTGCTGGGGATGCAGCCACAAACTTTCCGCTGTCCGGTGTCTTTGAGGACTTTCGTCTTAATTCTTTTACCGTCAGAATCAAACAAATTAAAGGGTGAAGGATAGCCCAGAAAGTCCATAAGGGCTTTATCGCCGATGAATTCCTTTATCATCAGATTGTCATCAATACATTTGTTGTGAATGATGCCATATTCCGATAAGTCGGCTTCCTCTGAACAGGTCGCTATAACAAGATTCCATTGCCTGTTTATTACCTGAAGTCCTTTCGCTATGGCGGCAATGTTCTCGAGGGAGAACTCTTTGCACCCATCGGACCAGCTCTGATGAGGTTCCTGCGGACTTTTTCATATTTGTTTATGTCAATGAATGAAACAACAAGTTTTCGGTAAATTGATGGATCTGGTTGCCGATTCCGTGAATCTTATCAAGCAGGCAGTCTACGGAAATGGTGTCGGACAAAATCAGTGGGTCAAAACGCCAGACAACCCTTCCCTTGCCAATAGTATCTGAAAGTCTTTTGAAGGTATCTATTCTGTTTTGCAGGGGAGGGACATGGGGTTCAAGATTTTCCTGCTCATAGTTGTTCAGGGTGTAAGTAAAATAATAATTTATTTTAATGCTGTCCAACTGAGGCAGGAAAGGGAGCATGGGAGTTGGGTCCTTTGTCCAAAAGACTATTGCACGGGTATTCTGAAAGGAAACGTACTGAGGGACGTTATTGTTGGGGTTAATCCATTTTACATATCCAACCCTGAGCCTGTACGTGGAGAAGGATCAGGATAGAAAGCCGGGATGTCAGTCCTACGGCTGGCGGAGATGATTATGGGGGCTATGCCGGTGACTTCTCTGTGTTCTGTTTTTATAGTAACGGTTCCCATTTAATTGGCGGCATATTTCTTATCTTAACCCTTCCCTGAACAGTTTTCCGAGGCACGAGAAATTGGCCGCCGAATCAAAGCCTTTTAGTAATCTTTCTGTAAACGTCTTTGCCACATCTTTAATGAATCGCCGCGCTGTTGTTTAACGAGTTTGTTTGTTGCTGGAAGATGTGTTAAAAATAGTCTAATTAGTTCTTAAGCCAAAAGTCCCAACTGACAGGTATTTTTCCGCTCTCAAACAAGCGGATATTTGTTATAATAACTTTTAACATTACAATTGAATCCGGAATTATTCGATCTGAGATTGAGTATGCATTCACCCTCTCGCGACTGCATAAAAATGGATACTATGAATGAACTCTGAGCCACATATGGATGAGGAACGTGCCTTGCTGGAATATCCGGTGGAGCTCTTTATATCATTTGGCATCAGTGCCGTATCTTTGTTTGGATGGTTTTCCGATTTGTCCTTCGGAGCGTAAATCCTGATTACATCGCCTATTGCTCCGAGCACTGCAATTTGTTTTAGCATTTTTTGTCAGCGTCGTTGCTTGTTCATATTACTTACCATGAGAACTCTACCGGTCGGACAGTTGCCATATTGGTTTTCATCACTTGACTCTTTAACACATGTTTGATACTATTATCGTGTTTTCCTTGGAACAACATTTGAAGTCGAACATCTGGAGAATAAAACCCCGGCATTGTTTGAAAAAGTCCCTACAGGCCATATGTCCCTTTTAGCGCTGCTGCTTTTTGATGGCGGCAGCAGGAGCTTTGTCTTCGATCGCTCAAATAGGGACGGCAATGGACCAACGATGCTAGCGTCTGTTATGGCAATAAGTCTGGTCTTATTTGGATTTGTAGTTATACTCGGATATTTACATGGAACACCTCTATTATATGGCGGACAATTATACCTGTAGCTCTCCCCACTGCAATCGCATTTGAATTCCTCGGGTCGGGCCTCATAACTGCTTCAGGGTCGACAGCACTACCCGTTATATTTTTTGCAGGCCCGTCAGTCTCCAATTCAGTTAATGAGGGCCTTCTTCCCTCAATACTCGCTTTTGTGCTGATTGATGGCTTAGCATATAAGACTACATTCAACGATTCCGGCAATCCTGCCCTGCTATCAGCCTTAATTGCGCTTTTATCAATGCTTATCATCGGCATAATCATATCCGGGCTATCTAAATCAATCGGAGGTGAAATAGACCGTGCTCATGACGAGCGGAGACTAGCTGAGGGAGAGCGCGAAAAGCTTATTATAGAACTTAGAGAAGCACTCTCCGAAGTTAAGACCTTGAGCGGACTGTTGCCGACTTGCGCATCCTGCAAAAAGATACGCGATGACGAAGGCTATTGGCATGAAATTGAACATTATATCGCTGAACATACGGATGCAAAATTTACACATAGGCTTTGTCTTGAATGCGCAAAAAAATTGTATCCCGATCATTATAATGAAAGTTGGGAAGAGATGGACAAACAGAGCAAGCAAAACTTTGCAAGGGTGAAGAAACCAAAAACACTTTAAATTAGGGCCTTGGATTATTTTTCTCTCCCCCAATTTTAGCATGTGTTGGAAATTTCGCACTTAAACAGCGCCCAGCTTAATTATTTGTGATAACAGTCTCCATTACATTCAAGTATATCACAGAAATGAAAACACCAGGCTCATTTGGAATTTCAGACGTTACGCTGCACATAACAAGTAGATTTAACGTATAGGAGAGCCGGCTGGGATCAACTATTGTAAAGGCAGATTCAGGTGCGGAAAACTCATACAGGAGTTCTGTATCATTATGTGAGTAAGGCGGAGCGCAGGCGCAAAGCATTTTCAATGCAACTGCGCCGACATTCTTGAAACTGTGAGGAGTTAACTACGGTATGCAAATCGTATCGCCTTCCTTAAGCGTATTATCGATTTCAAAAGATGCTCAGCTGAACACCCTCCGGCATCTCTTTGAGCCTTCTTTCCACTTTGCAACTGATCCCCAATCCCTTAAAGCCCGTTTCGTAGCAACCGTTGCAGGATATGCATTTCGTCTTTTCCAGTTGCCCGTTTTTCCAGCGGTTGATCAGATAGGGCTCCCTGATAAGTGGGCGGCATAATGCCACGTAATCAGCAATGCCTCCGGAAAGTATCCCTGAAATTACTTCGGGTGAGCGTATTCCACCGACAGTTGCAATTGGAATCTTGATTTTTTCCTTGAAGTAGCCTGCTAATTGGGACAGGTATGCCTCATCACCATCCCGGCGTATATTTAACCGGGAAGGTACCATCCCATCAGAGGAGGCCTTGCTTCCGGCACTTACTTCGATGCAGCCTATGCCGTCCTCTACCAGCCGTCGACCAACGTAGACCGACTCTTCCGGCATGAGACCTCCATCAAAAAAGTCGTTACAGCTTAATTTGATGAAAACAGGGTACTCTTTGCCTACAGCACCCCTGACAGCTTCCATCACTTCTCCAAGAAAAAGGTATCGCTTGCCTATATCACCACCGTACTTGTCTGACCTGCGATTAGACGCGCCGGAGAGGAACTGGTTGATCCCATATCCGTGGGCCCCGTGGAGCTGTATGCCGTCAATCCTGCCCTCTTCGAACGAGATGCAGCAGCAGCATACGCCTGGACGAGCTGAGTTATATCCGGTTGTGTCATCTCTTTAGGCGTGTTCCCGGTAACTGGGTCCGGCACCGCCGAAGGACCCCAAATTTCCGCCGGCGCCGAGAACAATTCCGGGTTTGCCTTGCTTCGGGTATTACACAGTTGGGCCATAACAATAGAGCCGCGTGAGTGAACAGCTCCGGTTAACCGTTTCAGGCCGTCCAATAAATCATCACTGTAATTTCCGAGCTGATAAGGAATGCCGACTCCGTTGGGCATCACGTACTGAAAACCTGTGATAATAAGCCCAATGCCGCCATCTGCGAGCTTGCTGTAAATTTCTACGCCCGGACCAGCGACGCGCCCTTTCTGATCCCCGATGCCTGACCATGTGGCACTTCGGATTGCCCTGTTTTTGAGTTCCAGGGATTTTACCGTTGTATTTTCAAATAGTACCGGCATAGATGATCTCCTTTTACTTTAGCGGATTAAATATTTCGCCACACTTTATCACTATTTATATTAATATTTTAATCAATAGAGGTTGATATTTACCAATGAATAGCAGGAACAATAACACTATGACTCAACAGTCTGCGATGAAATCACCTAACCGACATGCTGTGGGGGATGACTAACCTGATCATAGGATATGTTTTGTGGCACGCTGGCCGGTTGCAGTTGCACCAGACACGGTTAGCGCTGGTCTTCGGCGCTGGTGCGCTGGTGATGGCCCTACTTCTGGCGAGGAGTTTTGGCCGCTTGCACGGCGGACTCATGTAGCCGGACTTCGGGGGGGTGTCATCCGCCCGAAAGAAACTCCTGGACCTGTCTCCTGATTTCAAGCCGGTCAAGCGGGATATCCGGCACATCCCTGTTTCCGGGCAGGGCAATGCAATGTATAAATCGCAACCCTCCTTTTTTCTTCTTCATTATGTCAATAAGCCGCTTTTTCCCCGCGGCTTTGCAGGTGTTGCGAATGCCGAATCCCTGCGCCACCTGTTCGAGATCAACACATTTGCCTGTGAGGGTAGGCTGGTTTCCCGTTGAGCCATAGGCGCTGTTATCTATAGCCACAATAGTAAGATTCTCAGGAGCTAAATAAGCTGCCGTTGCAAGGCTTCCAGGATTCATAAGGAGACTGCCGTCGCCGTCAATGACGATTACCTCGTTGTCAGTGGAGAGTGCTATCCCGATGCCTATGGGAGTGGCCATGCCCATACTGCCCAGCATGTAAAAATTTGATGACCGGTGCCGAATATGAAAGAGCTCTTTTGAGGGCACTCCCAGGTTGCATACAACAACTGCTCGGTCAAGATAGGGCGCGATGATTTCCAGTATCTCGTAACGGGTATAGACCGGCTTTGGATTCCTGATGCCGATGCTTCCCCCGGCTTCATATCGGGCCTTTGCCGACGGTACAGGCATAGATTCAGGCGGCATAGGAACGGCAGCCGTGTTGCAGATTGCCGGAGGTATCTTCCCATACAGCAGGACTGAGCAGAAAGGCATGTATCGAATTTGTACGGGGTCAAAGTGGACAGCTTTTTCCCGATGTCCTTAAGATCAGTTCTGCGGCTGACCAGTGAAAAACCGATTCCCGAGCCTTTCAGAATGCCGGGCAACTTCCTGCCCATAGGTATCTGCGCCGCAATTTTTTCCTTGTAGACTCCACGGTGGCTTATGAAAAGCGCAAGGGGCAGGTGATAAAAGGCTGTAAGCGACCAGGGCATTGATCATATTGCCGAGGCCTGAATTCTGGAGTATGATAGCCGGACGCCTGCCTGCCAGCGCTGCTCCGGCGCAGATGCCCAGCACCTTCCTCTTCAA
>CAWHNC010000069.1:0-11052 GCA_963830245.1 Nitrospirota bacterium | reverse complement strand
ACAAGGATGTGTTTGAGCAGACCTTTGAGTTTATAATGAAGAGTCATATGGATATTGTCCAGCTGAGGATACTCACTCCTTATCCGGGAACACGTTTATATAAGCGTCTCTTAAGCGAAGGCAGGTTGTTAGTGAGTGACTGGTGGCTCCGTGGGTACCCTCCGGATACACTCCTTTATCAACCAAGGGGCATGACTGCCGACGAGCTCATTGACGGTTTCGCCAGATTGAGCAGACGATCCTATTCATTGGGTGCAATGACAAAACGCTTCTTCGGGATGAGCCCATGGAAACGATCTCTGCTCGGCTGCGAGTTGTACGCTGCGGTCAATCTATCTACCCGTGATCGTTATTTCAAATGTCTGATGCTTCCGAAACCATTCATAGGAGCTTCCGACTCAGACAGAAATGATAAAGATAAGACTTGATCTGCAACGTCAAAAAGCGCTGTTTGTGTTTTTTGCCATGCCTGTACTGCTCTTTTACGTTTGTGGACTGTCCTATGCCGGCCCTATAGAGGTAGGAAGTGCAACAGCGGATACAACTATTCAAAGTGGTTACCAAGCTTGCGTGAACGAGGGGGGATGTACTATTCAGGTTCAGACAGGCACATATTTCGAAAATGATACTTTCGGCTCTAATATAGTAGCTGCCCTCGTAGGCGGGTATAATAGCGGCTTTTCAACTAATAGCGGCGAATATTCAACAATTGCAGGGACGCTAACAATCAGCAATGGGGCAACGAATTTCTGGAACATAACAATTCAACCGCCAAATCAATCGATAGTTGGGGAATGGCTGGTTGTTATAAGGCCTATAGGTACTTTTATTTACAATGACGGGCTGGGAACTTTAACGAATATCTTTGACACGCATTATTTTTATCTGCTGGTTAATTCTGACGGCTCCCTTTCCGCAACTATCGCCGACTGCATTCTGGGCCAGACCTCTGACTGTACAGGATCAATATCAGTTTCCGGCAGTCTTTCCGGAAACACCATAAGCAACTTCTTAGTAGCAACACAGGGCAGTATTTTCACTGACAACTGCGGGTCAGAGTTGTATTCCTATTCGTTGACAGGCACTTTAACTCCCAACAGTTCGGGTTCGATAAGCGCCGGTGGAACTGGAACAGACAGCTTTACGCAATCCGCAATTTCCTCGAACTGCGGGTCGTTCATTGCTGATATCTGTGGCAATTCTTCTACTCCCTGTTTCGCTGCTACAAAACAATAGAATTTTTTTTGTTTCTAACAATCGCCTGACCCTATTTTTTATCTTCATAACTATGCTCTCCGGAAGCAGGTTCACGGACCCAGTATCCTTCGATAGTGTAATGCCGATGCAGTCTGATCTCATAATCCCGGGTTAGCGGAGACTCCTCCGTGTATTCCGGTGACTGCTTGATGATGTCGCGTTGAAGATTGATGAATACTTTTTCCTCGTGCCAACTGACGTGGTCGATCCATTGTGATGACACCAGAACCTTTTTCCCCGGCCACCAGTTCCGTGTATCGATGATCAGGTATCGAATAGCCCAGGTCTCGTCATCAATGATAAAATCCTCGACATGGCCAATATCGCCGTCTGCGGCTTCGATGTGATAGCCGGTCACTTCGTGGGAGCTGCGCAAATGGGGATCCCAGGCTTTATCTTTATCATGTTGGGTGGGTTCCCTCCATTTTTCACTGTCACGCACAATTTCGGGATAATATCCCCACATGTATGGGCCGCCCCAATACAGCGGCCATCCATAATACCCGTAGTATGACTCCTCGTATTGTCGCGAGACGGGCTTTTCACTGCTCAAGGGGGGACAGTCCTCAATCTGTTTTTTGGTCAAAGCGACGGAAATGAGTTGTTCTTCTTTAATTACGGAGACCAGCGCATAAGGGGATATCAACACCTGTCTGTTCATAAGCCAGTTTCCAGTGTCAGCGATCAGATAGCGAATCGCCCAATGCAGGTCATCGAAATAGAATTCTTTGACCTTTCCTATTTCCCCGTTGAGGCTGTCCAATTTATAGCCCCTTAGTTTTTTTGCTTCGATCAGCATAATTGTCTCCTTGTTCTAAGTTTGTGAATGAACCGATACCTCGTGGCCGGTGTTTTTCAGAATATCCTTAGCCTTCGCCAGGTCATCCCCCGAGCCATGAACCACCAGCAGGAACTTGTCGGTCTTGACAGAGGTTTCATAATTGATAATGCTGTCCTTCGGAATGCCAAGGCTGTATAGACCCGCGCCAAGCGCAGATAAGCCTCCAACTGCCAAAGCACCCTCCAGGCCTCCAACAATGGTGACAACAAGCGGACCGGCTACAACAATCGGACCAATGCCTGGGATCAGGAAGAAGCCGGCTCCGAAGAAAAGACCAAACAGCCAGCCCCAAAAAGCGCCCATTTTACCCCAGTACTTCATCCGGTCACCCGTATGGTAGTAGCCGACAACCTGTTCCTCAGTGTGATAGTCTTTGCCCACTATGGACAGTTTCTTCATATCGAAGCCCGATTTCTGCAATTCCTTTACAGCATTTTCTGCCTCGCCGTGAGTATTGAATATAGCAACAGCTACAGTTTCCTTTGACATGGTTAATCCTCCTTGGATTTGTGATATTAATAGTTATGACGTGACTCCATTTGGTTTGAGTTTGTAATCGTTGAGAACCTCCCTATTGTTTGTTTTAAATCCATTGCGGAAGTTGTGCACCTCGCATCAGCCGTAAAAGATCAGGCATCTTCTTCAAGAGTCGACTCTGACAAGATTTCACGTACTTATTCAACGCGCTTTATTCCCTCTCTTTTCATGTTCTGGAGCCGAGAGCTGATGATCAGGGCTCATGGCTGACAACTCGTTATCTTCTCACAACCAGGACAGGAAATTTTGTCTCCCTGTGTATTACGCCGATTGCTACACTGCCTATAATCGCAGCGCCTAATGCGCTTCTTCCGTGAGAACCCATGACTATGAGGTCGGCTTTCGAGCTCTCCGCCGCTTTTATAATTTCCTCGACCGGGTGTCCAGCCTTGATTATCATCTGAGAACCAACTTCTTTGGTCTTGCATAGACCTTCGGCCTCTGCAACATAAGCTTCAGCAGTCTGTCTAAAGTAATCTTCCAAATTTTCTATCATATGGATCGGGCTTGATTCCACGGAAACGGTCTGTGCGCCATAATAGGGACTTTTATCGACCACACTCAGCAATATAATTGTCGATCCTGTCTGTTTGGCAAGATCTATAGCATATTCCAAAGCTTTCCGTGCAGTTTCAGAACCATCGATGGGTACCAGTATTTTCTTGATCATGACTCCTCCTTAATCGGTATTACCGCCCCTTTTGATGCACATATAGCATCAAAAGCGAACATGCTTTAGTGTTTGCTTTCGTATTGAAAAGCAGAATGTGTGCCAGGATTGTTGTTGCCAGGACAGGAGTTTCCATTTTGTTGAAAACATTAAAAATTCAGCGAAGACTAGTATTAGGGGAATGATACTGTGAAAGGCACCGCGTTCTGATATATCAGGAGACTCCTGATATATCAGGTACTCTTCTTATTTCTTTGGATACCCAGTCTTTGCATCCTCGATTCAAGCGTCTTTGAATTGATGCCTAAAATCTCTGCTGCACCATCCTTGCCGCTCACCTGCCACCCGGTGGTGTTCAGGGCCTCGATAATACGCTGTTTCTCTATCTCTTTGAGAGTGCCCCGTTGGTCTGCGCCTGAATGCGCTATCTTTGGTACATCCAGATGCAGCACAGGTCCGGTAGTGATTATCATCGCGCGCTCCGTAACATTCTTCAGTTCCCTTACATTGCCCGGCCAGGGATAGGCTTGCAGGGCTTCAACGCTCTTCTGCGGTATTGATTCGATACGCTTGCCCATCCTCTTGCTGAACTCCTGTACAAAAGACCATACGAGCGGCAATATGTCCTCCTGACGCTCATGAAGAGGCGGCACTGTAATCTGGAAAACGTTCAACCGGTAGTAAAGGTCTTCCCGAAACCGCCCCTCACTGACTAACACGCCAAGATCGCGGTTCGTCGCCGAAATGATTCTGACGTCGACCTTCACGGTCCGGGGGCTGCCCAGGCGCTCAAACTCACCGCTCTCCAGCACCCTAAGCAGCTTGGCCTGAAGGTCCAGCGGCAGGGCGTCGATCTCATCCAGGAAAATCGTTGAAGTGTCCGCAAGCTCAAAACGGCCCGATTGCTTCGACAGCGCGCCGGTATAAGCGCCCTTCTCCCGACCGAACAGTTCACTTTCGATAAGGGTCGGCGGCAGAGCCGCACAGTTGACTTTGATCATGAGACGGTTCTTCCGCGAACTCAGGCCATGTATAGCATTTGCGACCAATTCCTTCCCGGTGCCGGTCTTCCCCTGGATCAATACCGTAGACTCTGTTCCTGCAACTTGCTCTATCTGCATCAACACAGTCCTGATCGCCTCACTGTTGCCCACAATGTCCTCATGTGAATGCAACAGATTAAATTCTTTCTTAAGGTAGAGATTCTCCTCACTCAACTGGTTTTTTAACTGCCTGACTTCTTGCAGCGCTTCCTGCAGTGACTCCTCTGTCGTTTTGTGTTCTTCTATTTCCAACAATAGCTGCTGATTTGCTTCGGCCAACTCGGCAGTCCGCTCCTTCACACGCAGGTCTATCTCATCATATGCCTTCCGGAGCTTCTCCTCTGCCAGTTTGCGCAAGGTGATGTCACTCAAAATTGAGCGGACAACTGAGGTACCTCTGCCTGAATTCACCTTGGCACTTTCAAGGTTAGCATATAAGCTGGAACCATCCTCCCGTTTGAGCAATAATTCGCAGGTCTGCTTCTCCAGGTTTTTGTGTATGTCAAGGAGATAGCGGTCCCATTTTGCGAGATCCTCTTCATCGACAAAACGTCCAAAGCCGCGGTTGAGCAGTTTCTTACGCTCAACTCCCAAAAGAGCTGCTCCTGTGAGATTCACCCCTTTGATGATACCCCTTTGGTCGAAGGTAAAATAGCCGACAGGCGCGAAATCGTAGAGATACTCATACCTGTCTCTGGCTTCCTCCAGATCAAGCTGGGTCTTTCTGAGCGCCTCGTTCTGCATCTCAAGCTCGATCTGGTGCACATCGAGTTCACAGACAATCTCCTCTTGAGTTTTCCCCTCCCTCTCAGGCTTTTCACCGGAAGATAGGGCGAGGTTTTTCTCCGCATCCGACCTCAGCGATCGGGCAAGACGACGCTCTTCTTCCTGTTTCTTTTGGTCTTCCATTATTCGCTCACTTTTTGTGTGCAGTTTCACAGCTGTCTGTAAGTTTTGCCATTTTGTTTATCGGCCCGACTGGCAGTTATATTAGAGCATAAACAACTCTTCTGTCCATAGATGACAAGCTATCACTGACACTCTTGTGCGGTTACTTTACGGGCAACCTTGACTGCAAGGAGGTTCGGGAAATGATCTACTGATAGACAACGTCAAGAGTTCTATCTTTACAGGAAGGCAAAGCGCTTCTTTCAAGGCGGCAAATAGGCAGGTTCCCGGGGATTGTCTTGTGGCTCATGCTTTACCGACCTTTTTCCTCAGGGTTTCGAGTAATGACTCCGGCGGCTTGTTTGTGAGTATTTCTCTGAATTGAGCGCGATAGTTATTGACGAGGCTTACCCCTTCAACGATTACATCGTAGACCCTCCACGAACCGCCCGTCATAATTACCCTGTAGTAAATCGGGACATCTCCATTTTTTCTCAGGACCATGCTCTGGACCTCGACTGTCTTTTCTGTGAGTGCAACCTCTTTGGTGAAGTCTATCTTTTCATTGGTATACGCAATGATTTTATTGGCATAGGCATCCTCGAGGACAGACCTGAAGAGCCCTACAAACTCTTTCTGCTGTTCGGGGCTGAACTTACTCCAGTTCTGGGCCAAGGTCCTCTTTGAGAGTTCTGTGAAGTCAAACATCGTCTCGGAGATGGTCCGGATCTTGTCCTTCTTCACCTTCTTGGCTGATTCGGCTTTCAGGGACGGGTCGCGCAGCACATCCAGCACCTTGTCGACATTGGCTTTCACGGTGTCGAGCGGAATACCTGCAAAGGCAGAGACCGGAAATATCAAGCACAGAATGAACGTCATTCTAACGATACAGTTTTTCATAGCTTCCTCCTGAAGACTCATTTGGTCTCATTTTTATTTTCCTTCTTGACATCCCCGAAAGCGTATTTGCTGATAAGATCCTCTATATCGGTCGGAGTGGTGGTTTCTGTAATCGTTCCTGCCGGCTTGAGGAGTTCACCGCCTCCCCCCGGGTCGATATCGACAAACTTGTCGCCGATCAGACCGGAAGTCTTGATTGTAGCGGACGCGTCGTCATAAACCTTGACGCCTTTCCTGATTTTCAATGTGATCAATGCCGACTGTTTTTCCTGGTCCAAGGTCAGTCCCGCAATTCGTCCGACCTCGATGCCGTCAATTTCAATATTGCTGCCCTCTCGTAATCCCGATACTGAACTGAAGCGCGCATAGAGTAAATAGTAGTTGTCCCCGAAGAGAGAGACCTTGCCCAGTTTTACCGTCATGTATGCCACGCATATGAGGCCGATGACCACAAAGATGCCGACAACCGTTTCGATCGAGTATTTTTTCATTTCTAAGCACCCTCCTTACCGCACTCATATCGTGCAATTACCTTCTGATTCGCTTCAGCCTTTTTCATGATCTGATCAATGTCGTCAGAGGCGCTGCCCTCAGTCATCCCTGCAGTCACAGATACTTCGATGCATTTTTCGGCCCTTGCTTTGATCCTGCTAAGCGCCTGGATCCCGGGAAGGGCCTTTTGCAGGAGCCTCCCGGCAAAATCCTGCACTAATTGCCCGGCTTCGTCAATACCAACCCTTGGCAATATTGTAAGGATCTCGCCTCTCCTATGGCGGGCCGAGAATCCTCCCAAAGGAACGAAATTTTCATTCACATGTTCACCGAGCGCCTTGAGAACCGCTATGGCAGCCTGAGGTCCGAGCTCATCGGCAAGCAGGTCAAAGCTCATGCCGAAGAGCACTGCCGTGATCGTCGTGTCTACGCGTCCTCCGCCCATTGTCATGGCATACCTGGTTTTGAACATCTCTTTTGAGAGAAGACCGGTGAGTTCGTCACGCAGCCCCTCAATGCTGCCGAGAAATTCGTCGACCATGGGATGCTTAAATTTCCTGAACTCTTCATAGTTCCCTTGAAAGGCTATTTTCCCTTCCCAGAGGAGAAGTATCCGGTCAGAAATGAAAAAGATATCCGGGATATCATGGCTGATAAGAATGGCGGTAAACCCCAGTTGCTTCTTGTAATGGGCGATCATGCTCAGGATGATGTTTTTCCTTATAGGGTCCTGGCCGGTTGTCGGCTCGTCAAAGAGCACGATGGTCGGGTCTGTTACAAGGGACCGCGCAAGGGCCACCCGCTTCTGCATCCCGCCCGAGAGTTCCGAGGGGTATTGCCTGGCGACGTCGGTAAGTTCCATCTGTTCGATCCGTGACATCACCTTCTTTTTTATCTCCTTCTTTTTGAGGTCCGTTGTCTGTCTGAGCGGGAGGGCTATATTGTCAAAGACCGACATGGAATCGAAGAGGGCATTATTCTGGAACATGTAGCTGACCTGGTTCCTGTAACCCTCCCATTCGCCCTTCTTCATCTCACTAATGGGCCTTCCCCTGAAGAGTATGCTCCCCTCGTCCGGAGAAAGGAGACCGATGATGTTTTTAAGGAGAACACTCTTGCCGCTGCCACTCTTGCCGATGATCGTCGTAATCTGATTTTCGTAAATCAGGAGATTCGCCTTGTCGAGAATAGTCTTTTCGTCAAAGCGCTTGGTGACATCTCTGAATTCTATCAATGGCGTTTCCATATAGTCTCTACATAAGAAAAGAGGTCACGATGTAATCCGAAATCAGGATCGTGACACAGGAGAATACGACCGCCGAAGTGGTCGAGAGACTGACGCTCTTTGCGCCGTAGCTGTCGGTGCGAAGGTGGGTAAAATATCCCTCATAGCAGCAGATAGTCGAGACCAGCACGGCAAAGACAAGTGACTTGATAAACCCGCCCCTGACATCGACCAGTTCCACATAGGTATAGATGCGAGAGAGGTAGGCGCCTTTATCTACCCCGAGGAGGACCACTCCGGTCAGATATCCTCCGAGTATACCGATCAGATCAAAGAAGGCCGTCAGCAGGGGAAAGCTGATGATCGAGGCTGCAATCCTCGGACTGATAAGGTACCTCTGGGGGTCGATCCGCATGGTATAGAGGGCGTCGATCTGCTCCGAGATACGGAGGATGCCGATTTCGGCTGTCATTGAGGAGCCGGCCCGTGCGGTTATCGTAATCGCCGTAAGGACAGGGCCCAGTTCCCTGATGAGCGTGAAAGCTACGAGAGAACCCAAGACCCCCTGAGATCCGAATTTATACAGGGCATAAAAAAGCTGAAGACCGAGTACCATTCCCGTGAAGAGGCCGACGAGCATCACGATACTCGAGGACCTGGCCCCGATATAATAGATCTGCTGAATAATCTCGCGGATCTGTTTGCGTCGAAAGATCTTCAGAAAAGCGAGCGTAAAAAAGATTAAAATACCACCAAGATTGTTGATTACGCTAATTGTCCTTTTGCCGAGGAACTGAAAAAAAGACAGGATCGCATTCTCTTTTATAGTCGATTCTATTTCTAAGCTATCTTGCACCATTAACCTCTAATAAGCTTTTTATCAGTTTACTTGTGGCTCATACATTCTGTTTTCCCCGGCTGTGCAGGCTTCATCACTCGGAGAATAACTTCCCGGCGGAAAGGGCCAAACGAAAACCGAGGATACTGCCCCGGTGCGAAGGCGACTTCCAACTCCGCCTGGCCGTGCGAACGTAAGCCGGTTCGTCGCTCCAGGCGCCGCCGCGAAGCACTCTTTCGTGCCCGCTTCCCGGCCCTTGCGGGTTAGACCGGGGGCTGTCACGGTAATAGTTCTCGCCGTACCAGTCCTCCACCCACTGCAAGACGTTGCCGCTCATATCGTACAGCCCCAGGCCGTTGGGCTGCTTGGTTCCCACACGGTGCGAAGTTACGCCGTCGTTGGCATGGTACCATGCCAAAGCATCGACATCGTTGCCACCCGCGTATTTCTCCTTCTTGCCGCCGCTGCGGGCTGCGTATTCCCATTCTGCTTCAGTCGGAAGCCGGTAACGCGCGCCGCTAACCTGGGAGAGCCAGTTGATGAACGCCTCGGCATCGTTCCATGAGACACAGACTACCGGCTGGCTGTCATCCTGATTAAATCCCGGATTGCGCCAGTCCCTGGAAGCGTCCCACTCCCATTTGCTCCCGTTTAGAACTCCGCAGCCGCCTTCCTTCTCAGCCTCGGTTTTATACCCGGCAGCAACGATAAACTTGCGGAATTCACCCACAGTAACGTCATATTTCGCCAGGGCGAAATCATTCACGCAGACTTCATGAACAGGCTTCTCACTTCGGAATCCATCCCCGAAAGTGTCCCCCATCTGATAACAGCCGCCCTGGACATTGACAAACTCCATTCCCGGAGAGGGGTCTTTATAGGTGGCTACACCTGGCTTCTCACCGCTCCTTTTCGCTTTCAGGTTTTCCACATCAGCGGCCATGGCCATTAATGGAACAACGGCAATTATCAGCAATATCACAAAAAGTTTTTTCATTCAATGTCAATCATCAGACTTTGGGGGGAGGAGCATAAAACCCTCCCCCCAAAGAATTTGTTTCGGCTCAGATGAACCTATTCATTGACGATAAGAATTTCTACTCTCCTGTTTTCAGCCCTTCCTTTGGGATTATCTTTGCCATTTTTCGTCTTGTTTGGCGCTATGGGGTTTGACTTACCATAACCTTTGGCCGTAATCGTTGCCTTGTCAACAGCACCTTCATTAATCAGGTACTGCTTAACAGCTTCCGCTCTTCTTTCTGAGAGTTTCTGATTATATTGTTCTGTTCCAATACCGTCGGTATACCCTGCCAGTTCAACCTTTGCGCCAGGGTATTTCCTGACAAAGTCAATGGCCTTCTGAAGTTCAGCGTCATCGGCCTTTGTTACGATTGATTTGTCAAAAGCAAAGTTGACATGGATGATCAGCCGGTCGATGACTCTTGCTGCAAGTTCCTGATGTTTCTCGACTACTGGTGGTGGCGGCGGTGGTGGCGGTGGTGGTACAGGCTCAGGCTTGGGTTCAGGTTTCATCTCCACAACAGGCTTAACCGGGCAAAGGGCCTTAATTTTGCCCATCGCTGCATTAGCCATATCGATCGCTTCCTGGGTATGACATGCCAGATAGACCTGATATGCATTGTCCACCATACCTTTTGCAGTATTAAACTCTGCAGGACATGCCTTGTCTTTGCCGGCCGTGCGTGCCTCATCCAGGGACCGGTCTGCATCAACTAATGCCGGCGGATAGTACGCATAGGGGCCTCTGTAATCAGGTCCCTTTTCCATACCGGCACACCCAACCATCAAACCCATGGTGAATATGGCGATGATGAATATAAACATTCTGTTTGCTGTTATTACTTTCACTTTTGACCTCCTGCGGAATTTTTTATTTTCACAACCTCAACATGCCCTCAAAAATTTCGCTTCATTCTCACCCCCTTAGCGAATAATAATGGGCGGCAAAAAGACACTGATGCCCGGCTGTGGAGCCGGTGCATAGATAACCGGCGGCGGGGCATAGCCATAAGGATCATAATACCCCCTGCCATGCACATAGCGGCCGCGGTCATACCCATGTCCTCTGGGCCCGGAACGTCTGTTGTCATGTCTTTCGACGCGTTTGTGGTCATCTTTGGCCAGGGCCGGCGCCGCTTCTATACCACCGATCATCGCGGCTAAAGCAAGCCCAATCATAATCTTGCC
Organism: Nitrospirota bacterium; assembly: GCA_963830245.1. Classification (GTDB taxonomy): domain Bacteria; phylum Nitrospirota; class Thermodesulfovibrionia; order Thermodesulfovibrionales; family Dissulfurispiraceae; genus JADFXI01. The sequence goes on along the minus strand of CAWHNC010000069.1, from coordinate 153 downwards.
CACTATGGATCCAATATTCCATCTGCTTGATGGTTTCATAAAGTCACCCCTTTCCTGCATCGATTTGAATCGCCGGTTTGGCGTCAATTGTCAGTTGCATTTGTATAATATTACCGGTCATTTCTTCTTGTGTTTTTCATATTTCCCTGTCAG
>CAWHNC010000068.1:0-99601 GCA_963830245.1 Nitrospirota bacterium | reverse complement strand
TCCTGTTCGCTATCCGCCCTGGGGGGAGATCCGAGCGCCGGGGCTCCTTCGCCAACTGCCGCTCAACTATTGAAGGCGGATATTACTTCCGGCTTCAAGGACGGCTATATCTTCTCGATCAATAATTGCACCAAGGTGACGGCCAGTGGAACGGACCGCATCACCAGCTACACCATCACCGCCGTGCCGCAGACCGTAGGCAAGACCGGCGACAGCGGCTTCTGCGCCGACGACGCCAGCATCAAATCCGACCCCGCGGGCGGCACCAACTGCTCACAGCTGGTGCAATGAGCGGGGGCATACTCTTCCGGCGCGGCGCAATTCTGGCCGCCGCGCTGCTCTGCGTTGGCCTTTGCGCTCAACAGGGTTTGCCGTCTGTGCAGGACTCCGCGCACGAGATCGCCCAGCGCGTGGATCGCCATTACAACCAGCTTCACTCGCTCAGGGCGGGCTTTAGCGAGAGCTATGAAGGCCTGGGGATGCGGCGCACCGAGAGTGGGACATTGCTGCTGTTGAAGCCGGGGCGCATGAAGTGGGAGTCCTGCACAGACGGCAAACCCTGTTGAGCGCAAAGGCCAACGCAGAGCCCCTGCTGGCTTCGTTCAGCGTATTGCTATCGGTTTGATGTCGAGTACGACGTCACCGTACTGGCCGTGGCCGCCGGATTGTTGCTTTGGTGGCTGATTTGCTTTGCAGGGAGTGGTTTCGCGGTAACCGACGCTTGGCTGCCGCCGCTCGATGGCAATGCCGTGGGTCGATTCGTCCGAGGCGCTCGGTCGTGACGCGCAAGTGCATCTCGCCCTGGCCCCACAGTACGCGCGGCCCTGGCCGGGCACGTCGAATTCGACGGCCACCGCGTTGTAAATGGCGGGGAGCGGATCGGGAAATTCCACGTCCACGACCGGTCCGATGACTTGAACGATTTTGCCTTTGTTCATGCGATTGATTGATCACCCGTTTATTATGTTTAAGAGTTACAGTTACGTATTGCTGCCACTAAAAACAATGAACATCAGAATGATGGGGATAGCCATGATTAAAAATCTGTTGCGGAAAAATCAGATCAAAGAAAATCTTATCGATGCGCAGGCTACTGAAACAGGTGATGCTGTCAATACCGGAATGAAGAAAAAATCACTAAAAAGGCAGTTGATTGCAGTTCTGATATTCTTTTTGTTAGCGGGGATAGGATTTGCCGGCGTGACTCTAATGGCGAATGACGACAGCAGTAGCAAAAAAATACAGGGTGCCTATCGGCAGTTGTCGGCAATGCAACCGTTCTCCCAGTCTCCTCTCCCGCCTGCTGCGCTTCAGGCGCAGGAGGCTCACGCCCAAAACTCAGAGGTTAAGAGGCAAAGAGCAGAGAGCGCGGTGCACTATGAAGAAGACGCAACGCAAAAGGTGGAAGATTTAACCCGCAATTCACGACGCACAACGCATAACGCAGAAGAGCGGGATGTTTTTAAGGAGTTTTATTTAAGGCATGGGGCGCCGGGTGCAGCGTTAACAAAAGGCCCTGCCATGCACCTGGAACAGAACCTTCCGGACCTGACAAGGCTCTTGAATGCAAACAGCGGTGCGCAGCCACTGCCTCCGGTGCAGACATTACCCGTTAATGAACAGCCTATGGAAGTGAAAATTTATGGCATTACATGCATCGGCGAAACCGGCTTGCTTGACGACAAGTGTGCGGCTATAACAAGCGAAGGAGTCTTGAAGAAGGGTGACAAGCTCGGCAGCGAGACCGTTTTTGCCGTAACCAAGACCTCCTTGGCGACAAGTAAAAGGACGGTGGAGTTCAACTGATGAAAGTACTGGAGAAAAAAGATAAAGATTCCTTACCGCTTAAAATCTACGGCGGGAAAGCGTATCTTGCCCTTGACATTAAAAAAGAGGAGGAATACCTCAAGTTCGCAGCTCATCTGCTATCAAACGGCTTATCGCAGGCTATCTACAGACTTGAGACAGGGTATCTTTTTGTAAAGCGGATCGGCGACGTAATAACGTTCGACGCAAGGGACATCACCGACGACAGCGAAGCTAAGTTCGAAATCGACTCCTTCTTTGAGGGCCGGTCAGCGGAGGTCTTCGATGAGTCCGAAGTCCCCGAGGTCAAGAAGGGCCTGTTTCAGGACAAGAGGGTCGTCCTCGCACTCATGCTCGTAGCAATAGCCGTATTTTTTTATGCGCTCTTGAAGGTCACTGAGCCGAAAAAGTACAGTACAATAAACAAAAACATGACTTCCGCGCCCTCTTCGCTAAGTGATAACGAGAAGAACGAGTTAATGCTGGCCGGCACTAGGAGAGTCGCGGAACAAATTTCGATGATTATTTCTTCAGTGCGCCACGATTCATACGCAAGGATAGCATCCATGACGGTACAGAAGACAGAGGGTTCGCAGTATATCTCATATATAGTTGTCGCGAACAAAGAATACCGTTATCCTGAGATCGGGTCGGCATCAAAAGAGAGGGGCATATGGGGGAAGACTCTTGCGAAAACCGTATCCCTTGAGAGAAAAGACATTGTCCCTGTACAAAGCGAAGATTTTGATGTCTGTTCTATGCAGATGCTGAACAACGGTTTTTATGTCCAGGCGAGGGAGGATAAGTGTGTCCATTTCGTTTACGAAGGTGACGCCGCTAAAACGGTTGATTCATATAAATCCCTTATGCACTGTAATGCCATGCTCAATTCCATGAGCATCTCGACAGGGAAGGGTAAGCTGGATGTCACACTCTGCAAAAAAGCGGCAATAGGCTATAGGCAATAGGTGATGGGCAATCCCACCTTCACATGTTCTCACCTTCATACGTTCTCGCGTTCAGGTAATATGGGTTTCTCTCTTATCGAGATGTCTCTGGCCCTGGTGATTATGTCGATTATCCTGGCAGCCTCTTTCAAGCTCATCAACACATATACAATGCAAACCAATGTTAACCGGCAGTCTTACAATATTTCATCGCTTGCCAATGCAATTAAAGAAAACGCAAAGCTGATAATGGATGCTTCGATGATCATATGCACCAATATAACAAATGCATATTCCAACGATGCCTGGGGCTGGAGGCACACGAGTTGTTTAAACACTTCTCCGTTCCCGATCTATAATATAACGACGAACCTCCTGACCTATAGCATAGACACGGCCAATTTCAGCAGCCAGGTCAATTCGATAATCAACAATATTTCGCCGTGCTGCCCATTCTCCTCTCAAACTGGCACAACGGTATCGTTCTCCTGCTCTGGGCTGGGGATAAACGGGCTGCAGTATCAAACTCTCGCATCCGGGCCGGGTAACACGGCGACGCCGGCGAATAACACGAGGGCGAACACAGTAAACATATTCCCGACGCCTCATGCCAACGCCACCAACACTGATTTTTTAAACTTTCTTGATTTCCCTTCTGCTGTGTATATTCAATACACAGAGACGCTTTCAAACTCCGGGGCCACAATCGCGCATTACGACATGATCAACGCCCAAGCCAATGTGCCGAATTTTGCATACCGTTTGGACATGACAGACCTTTACCTCGATAGGGTGAAGAAGACGCGGGACGACCTGATAACACTTGACGCAGCGCTCAGGGGGTACGCTATAGGCGCCATGACCTCAGAATTCGAGAACGTGCCGCCCAATGGTCTTTCCAGCAAGGACGTTTTCTTCGTTCCATGGATATGGCAGGTTTTCGCGACCACTCAGGGCGGCACGGCCATTCTGTGCGACAATTCCACCACATGTGACTCAATAGCTTCAGGCGTACAATGGGCCACTCTAGGGCAGACCGCCACTTATGCAGACGTATGGATGCTGATAACTACAAACCTTATGTCGTCGAACCTGATGTATGTGGGCGACGCTTTCGGCAACCCGTTAAGGATAGTGCCGATTGCCAATGGCTGCACCGGCGATGTTTCAGGTTGCGTGCCGTCAGCCAATACGCCCCCTGTGCCCCAGGGCAGCTATCTTGCTGTTCTGACGGCCGCTAATTATGCGCCGAGACCCCCATATACTAGCCTTATAGTGAGTCCATTGTGTACGGGAGGGACAACGACATATCCTGACTGGTGCCGATGGACAGTGGTGTATCCGAATTAATAACAGGTAAAAGGTAATGGGTAAAGACAAAGGCATAATAAAGGCGGGTGACAGGTGATAAGCATAAGGTCTCCCTATAACCTGATTATCCATTACCTATTCTCATTCTGCAAAAAGAAAGAGGCAAGGGAGGTAATATACAGCGCCGAGGTCTCTGTCCCGAGTTCAGGACGGGACATCATCGAGGTGCTGAAACACGTCAGGCAGGAATTGAAAAGCAATCAATACATAGACAGCGCGTTAAGCCTGCTGTCAAAAGGCAAACCGCGCAGCATAGCATATAAAAACATCCTTCCCTCAAGTATTTTGACCTTGCTGAAGACCGGAGAAGCCAAACAGGTGATGGCTGGCGACCTGTTCAAAGACTACCTCCCCATGCAGCACATAATCCAAAAGGCGGAAGGCATTATGAAAAGCGCCCTTTTGGAACCAACAATCATGTATGCGATGGTCTCATTGCTTTCATATTTTACTGTTAATACTTTCTATATTAATTTCAGCAAAATGCCGCACATGGACATGTCGGCCATAGGTATCATAAGGAGTTACTACTTTCTTCTTGTATCGGCTCCCATTGTCACAGTGCATTTTCTCATCGCGAAGTTTCCCGACAGGATACCTCTGTGGAACAGAGTATACAGATATATCAGAGCGGCAAATTATCTCTTGATAATAAAGACACTCAATGACAATGGCATGTCATCCGCGGACGCAATAGCTTTTTTCAAGAAACTCGACGATAAACACTTGCTCAAAGGAATAAAGGAGCTGAAGCCGCATGAGAAGAACATCGAGGGACTGGCCAAAGCCCTTGCCTATTACCTTACTCCGGTAGAGAGTGCATTATTAAAAACATCGGTCAAATTTGGAGAACAGCCGAGGATTCTTTCCGGTATTGTTGAACGAAGGGTTATGGACGTGGAAAAGGTCGTAAGCGGCATTACCGGCACATTCAACAAACTGCTGACCACCTTTGCTATTGTTCCGGTCGGGATATCGGTCTATGTGCTGTTGTCTATAGTGGCGCAGTTGACGCAAAGGGTTTAAAAGGTGGAAATTTACGCATTTCCAACTCTCTTCTGCCTAAGAGCGCCAGAAGACATTGTGATTATTTGTGTAGATTTTATATGGGGCAACTCGGGGAATTCCTTAACAGCATCGTTACATGCTAAAATAGCATAGGAGGTGTAAATATGGCTTCAACATTGAAGATGGACAAAAACGACGCATTGATCGTGAAGGAGAGTCTTGAGCTTGACAGGAACATCATGAAGCTCAGTCTTGTGGAATACAGGAAGAAACTGAAGTGCTTTGAAAAGAAACACAAGATGACCACCAAAACGTTTTTGCAGAAATTCAACTCGGGCACATTGGGAGACGACGGCGAATGGTTCGATTGGCTTTTTGCATCTAAAGCTTGTGAGCATGTCAAAGGCAGGTTGAATAGAATAGCTGCAATAGTCTGATGATACAGTCTTATTTCAACAGGGTCCGTAACAAGCTCAAAGAAATTTCTCCCATTATACAAGCCGACACTTCAACCTTTGAAATGGTTTCTGCCGACATGGGCATGCTGAGAGGCAGGATAGCTTTCATGAACGGTTCAGTGTTGGATTTCAGAGAGCTGTTGTCAACAAACGAGCACGATTACAGATTCCATTGGATGGATGTCTCGAATAAAATATTAGTCCGATGGGACACTGCGCCGCATTATAAAACCCTCGAAAACTTCCCGCACCACAGACATCTATCAAGTGGCGTTTCCAGTTGCGAAGAAATGGATTTCATAGCCGTTCTGGACTATATAAAGCAGGAAATTGTTTTTAAACGCCTCGTACATAAATGACCCACCGAGCTTTTCAGAAATTTGATCTGGACGAGAGAGAAAATCACTGTGACTGAATTGTGACAGAATGAACCTGAACGGCAGAAAATAACGGAAAGAATGAAAATATATAAAGCCTTTGATGCTGTTAAAGTCAAAGAGTTATCTAAAATCCTTGTAGCTGAATATGCCTTTTTTAATTCCTGAAGAAAGGGATTGACTTAGGCTGCAATTAACGGAAGGTTATCCGCTGCACAGTATTATTAATATAAAAGAAGAATGATACGCCACAATGCCCAGCGTTAAGAATAGCGGCACTGGCTGCGAGGAGGTCATAATGAAATTTTTGCGGGTAATTGTTTTGGGCATTTATTGCATTGGGTTCTCAGTTTCGGCATACGCCGCTTCCAGCGTCTATATCCCTGGAGTGCCTTCAGCCGGTTCAAGCTCTATAGGGATAACCTGCCAGGCAAATTTTCCGGGAGCCGGCTGTCTCTACTGTTTTAGTGCCAGCCCCGGTCCACTGATAAGTAGCGGTGGGGCTGTGACCATAACGGGGTTTTCTAATCGGCTAATTTTTGCAGTCCCAGGATCATACGGCTGGTCGGTGCCAGCAGGCGTTACTAAGATGCTGGCTGTAGTAATAGGCGGTGGTGGCGGCGGGGGGACCGGTGGATGCCCCAGCGGTGGCGGTGGCGGAGGTTATGCACAAAAACTATACACGGTAGCTGGCGGCAACGCAGTAAGTGTATCTGTCGGAAATAGCGGTGCCGGCGGTGCCATCGCAGGCTCTGCTGGTTCTTCTGGCGGTACATCGTCGATATCAATTGCTGGTGTTATTATACAGGCAGCAGGCGGGGGCGGTGGCGCGGGAGCAGGCTACGTGGCTGGTAATGGCGGGTGTGGCTCCTCAGGAGATATTAATACTTGCGGCGGCACAGGGAGCGCTGCCGTTCCTTGGTGCTCAGGGAGGCAGCGGGGCTGGTGCAGGAGGTCCGGTAGGCTAATGGCGGTAGTCCTTGTACCACCTGTTTCAGCGGCGCCGGGTTCGGCACTGGTGCAGCAATGACAGCAGGCGGTCTTGATAATATTTACGGGCAGTATGGCGGCTATGCCTTTGGACTTGCTCCCAACTCGGATATTAACCCATTAGGGACAAACAACGGAGTATGGTGGTACACAACCGACATTACAGGGAATGGAGGCCACGGCAGCACTATTCCTGCCGGTCTTGGCGGCGGCGGTAGTATGGGGGCAAATGGGGCGCTTAACCAGGCTTCTTATGTTGGAACGGCGGGAGGGAATGGAGGTTTTGGGGGGGGCGGCGGCGTAGGAGTGGGGCCAACCAGTGTGCAGGAAACGGAGGAATCGGCGGCGGCGGTGCTGGTAACGGCAGCGGTATATGCACTGGCGGCAATGGCGGTACCGGCATAGCGATAATTTATTGGTAGTGATAGACTAAAAATTAATGAACACCAGATTGCAGCATATAGATATAGCTAGGGGAATCGCCATTTTGCTTGTTGTTTTTGGCCATGGAGCTCGTTGTTTTTCTTTCAGTCATTTTCCCTAAAGGAGAAGTTGTCGGAAGTAATATACTCGTTTCATATCCCATTATTTTTCTTCCTATCCGGCGTTCTTTTCAAACCAGAGCAAGATCTAAACTATTTGGTCATGCGAAAGGCGGACTCAGTCCTCAAACCATATTTTGTCGTCTTGTCCCTTCTGTCCTTAGTGCTGGTAGTAAGATTTGTAATTGTCACTCACCCGGCAGCAGCTAGTCTCCTGACTATCATAGGCTACTCTGTGCATGTTCTGTCTTGTATAATCGGATATTTTTTCCAGATTATTTACGGGATAGGAAATTTACTGCCGCTTGGGCTGGGGGGCGCTTTGGTTTCTTCCTCACCTTTGGGTGCTTTTTATTTTTTCATATGCCTTTCTGAAAGCAGTCAGATACGATCATCATGTCCATACTCATAAAATCTGTTTTCCTCACTTATATTGTTACTGATTGGATACTTTACTATAGGCTTATTTGGGAGCCATGAGGTGGTTATAGCCTCAAGCAGCTTGAATGAAAATGGAATTTGGCTCACTGAGCATGGGACTGTTATACCGAATGTGGCGGGCGTCATAACCTCAATAGACTCAACATCCATTCCGCACCACACTTCCTTCAATGGCCTTCCGTTCAGCATAGATATTATTTGCTTGACCGCTTTCTATTTCCTGTGTGGTTTCACAATGCGGGAAAAGGTCTTCAAGATTAATAACATCAGGAATGGCTGGCTACTTCTTTTGATAGCTACTACAGTCTTTGCGTCTTTACATTATTTCTTTAACTATAGAGCTGACCTTAATGCTAGATTTTATAATAATCTTTTGGTTTGTACTGCTGAGGCACTTTCCCGGTATTTTTATCACTCTTGTTGCATCGTGCATTATTTCCAGAACTCAAGTGCTAGGAAAAGTTCTTGCCTATATAGGCACTGGTACTTTATTTATAATGCTTTTTCACTTTGTCATTCAAAATTACGTCTACGACAATCTTCACAAGGCCATGCCCTTTCATTCATTCTTAAGTTACTTTATACCTTTCCCAGTAGCTATTTGCGTCCCGTTGCTACTATGGGAGATAGTTAAAAGAAATCGCTATCTTTCGTTTCTATTACTACCATTGAAGATCGAGCTAAACGTTGCGAACAGCCGGGGAAGAACAAGGCATTTAATCGAGAATACCAACAGTGACAACGCAGCGATAAATCCCCGGTTTACACATTCTATGTTTACACTTTCATAAGATTCAGCTCCATTCGAACGAATTGTTAACTATAATATTTATAAATCTACCGTTAATATCCTGCTGATTATGAAACGTTTATAAGATACTATAACAATAGTATCTATCTATAAGGGTGATGTTTGTCACGCCCGGTTCCTACGGTTGGACGGTGCCAGCCTTGGTTACAAAAATGCTGGCAGTAGTGATAGGCGGTGCCGGGGGTGGGGGTTATGCACAAAAACTATACATGGTAGCCGGCGGCAATGCAGTAAATGTAATTGTCGGCAATAGCGGTGTCGGTAGTATGGGCGCGAACGGCTCGCCTGCCCAGGCTGCTTATGCATACACGGCAGGAGGGGATGGAGGGAGGCTTTGGCGGTGGAATTGGCCAATGTTCAGGAAACGGGGGAGTCAGCAGCCAGCGGGAGCGGGACCCTCATCTGCACTGGTGGCGGTAACGGCGGCTCCGGCATAGCGATAATTTACTGGTAATGATAAAATAATTGCGATGAACAATAGATTACGGCATGTAGATATTGCGAGGGGTATAGCCATTTTGCTGGTTGTTTTTGGCCATAACTGGTTGGTTTGTCTGTCATGGCAAGAGAAAGGGAAGTTATGGGAATCATTATACTCTTTTCATCTCCCACTATTTTTTTTCATATCAGGAGTTCTTTTCAAGCCAAACTTGGGTCTAAAATATTTTGCAGTCCTACAAAACTGACTCACTACTTAAACCGTATTTCGTTGTTTTGTTTCTATAACGGAGTCTCTTATAAGTCCAAATTGCAAATCATAATAATGCTTTCTCTGGCATTATTCTTCACTGGGCATCTTCTGTTGGGAATCATCGATACTTTCTATTAGTTTATTTGCGGCACACGTTTACTACCATTTTGGTGATTCCAATTTGGTTTCTGCCCCATCTATGGGCGCTTTTTATCTTTTCGTATATCTTCGTAAAAGTAGTTGGTTACGAGGATAAAGCGGCAATCATAAAAGTTATCTCCCTGACTGTATTGTTATTTCTTGGATACTTTACTATAGGCTTGTTCGGGACACAAAAGGTAATTCCCCGACTTGCTACCTTAGGGCTTCCGTTCAGCATAGAAATTCTTTCCCTAACCGCTTTCTATTTATTTTTTTAAAAAAAAAAAAAAAAAAAAAAAAAAAAAAAAAAAAAAAAAAAAAAAAAAAAAAAAAAAAAAAAAAAAAAAAAAAAAAAAAAAAAAAAAAAAAAAAAAAAAAAAAAAAAAAAAAAAAAAAAAAAAAAAAAAAAAAAAAAAAAAAAAAAAAAAAAAAAAAAAAAAAAAAAAAAAAAAAAAAAAAAAAAAAACATCACGAATAATTTCCAGGAATGAATTAATCGGGAATGCGCTTGCCTATATAGGCACTGCCAGTATCTTTATATTGATATTCCATCAAATTATCCAAGAGAGAATTTGGACTACCTTCACAATGTCATACTTTTGGGGCCATACTTAAGCGCAGTAGCAGCCTTTCCAATAGGTGTCTGTATCCCCCTTCTACTATGGGAGATAGTTAAAAGAAATCACTATCTTTCGTTATTATTCCTGCCGTTGAAGTCCATCAAGACGTTGCAAATAGCCGGGGAAGAAAAAGGAATGTAATGGATTGTGTCAAATCAATTCTCCTGATGACATACCATTTGGAGGTATTCTTAAACAGCACATATTATGTAGTAGAACGCAGCAAATCAAGTAAGGCGGCATATCCACAGAGTTATCCAACAGTTGGACATGACATAAATGGTGGGACCCTCGGGACATCCAAGGCACTGGAGGTGTAACCATAAGTTCCATAACAAGCTCTATAGGTGTGCTTCGCGCTTTGGGAACGTGAATTTGTTTGCAACCTCGGCAGATGGTGGCGCTGGGGGATTCGGGGGTGGCGGGGGAGGAACCTGAAATTGGTCCGGTGGCAACGGCGGCATCGGTGGTAGGGGGAGGCGGGGGCCAGAATAGCGCCGCCTACCCCGGCGGAGCCGGCGGCAACGGCATAGCGATAATTTACTGGTAGTGATAAAATAATTGGCCATGAACAATAGATTGCGACATGTAGATATTGCGAAGGGTATCGCCATTTTGCTTGTCGTTTTCGGCCATAACTGTATTGCCTTACAATCAGCCGATGAAAGGGGGAAGTTATTTGAAGTAATATACTCGTTTCATATGCCGCTATTTTTTTTCATATCAGGCGTCTTTTTCAAGCCAAAGTTGGGGCTAAAATATTTTGCAGTCCGAAAAACCCACTCACTACTTAAACCGTATTTCATTGTTTTGTCCTTTCTAGCTATGGCTAGGCGGCAAAATTTGTTCGTTGTAAATTTCCCCACCAGCCATAATTTCCTATCTATTATCGGCTTTTTTTTTCAAGTCATTAACGCTATCATCGGATATTTCTTTCAAGTTATTTATGGCATAGGAAATTTACATACCATTTTGCTGGATTCCAATTTGGTTTCTTCCACATCTATGGGCGCTTTTTTTTTTTTCGTATCTCTTTGTAAGGGCAGTCAGTTACGATGAACAGTCTCTAGTTATGAAAGTTATCTCTCTCACTTTATTGTTATTGTTTGGATACTTTACTATAGGTCTTGTTCATACCTGGTACCTGGATAGTTCGATCCGCGAAAGAATAAGTGCAGTCCGCACTTTGCAGGGATTTACTCCAATGTGGTGTGCATCATAACCTCTATAGACTCGGTGTTATGCCGCGCTAAGCCCTTGAATGGCCTTCCGTTCAGCATAGACATGATTTGTCTGACCGCTTTTTATTTTCTATGTGGATTTACGATGCGGAATAAAATTGCAGCGATTGATTATGTTAAGAAGGACGGCGGGTTACTTCTATTCCTAACGACTGCCGCCTTTTTATCTTTACATTATTTCTTTAACTACAAATTATACCTTGCTTGGGGGATTTATGATAACATTTTGGTTTGCACTGCCGAGGCTCTTTGCGGGATATATATAACCCTTGCCGTATCGCTTATAATTGCCAGGCATGAACTGACCGGGAAGGTTCTTGCTTATATAGGTTCGGGCAGTCTTTTTATATTCCTTTTCCATTTCTTAATTTATAATTACGTCTTTAGCCTTCTTCAAGGTCTTGATTTGGGATCATTTTTAAGTAATATTATAGCCTTTCCTTTAGCTGTTTGCGTCCCCCTGCTATTTTGGGAGATAGTTAAAAGGAATCACTATCTTTCGTTGTTGTTACTACCGTTGAAGTCGAACAAGACATTGCAAACAGCCGGGGAAGGAAAAGGCATTTAGTTGGTTAGGGATAATTACACCCGTACTAGATTTGGACGGTATATAGACTGTACAACACATCTCTTTTGTGATAGACGGCGGTGGTGGCGGGGTCGGGGCTAACCAATGTTCAGGAAGCGAGGAGTCAGCGGCGACGCTATAGCGGCGGTCCCGGCATAGCGATAATTTACTGGCAAGTGATAGAATAATAAGCTATGAACCATAGATTGCAACATATAGATATTGCGAGAGGAATCGCCATTTTGCTGATTGCTTTTCTCATAGTTTTTTTGGGATATGCATTTAATGAATAACGTCAAATTAGCGAAAGTGATATTTTCATTTCATCTGCCACTATTTTTTTTCCTATCCGGACTTTTCTTTAAGCCGGAATAGGGGCTGAAATCTTTGTCCATGCATAAAGCCGACTCTCTTCTTAAACCATATTTTATTGTCTTGTCTTTCCTGTTATGCTTGTAGTAAATTTGTATTGTAAATTATCTACGGCACCAGTTCTATCCACATCGGTACTGTATTACATTGTTAGGTATCTTTGGATATTTTCTCACAGTTATTTACGGGATAGGGAGTCTGACGCCGCGTGGCTGGGGACCGCTTTGGTTTCTACCCCATCTATGGGCGGTTTGTTTTTTTTCGTATATTTTCCTGAGGGCACTTGGATACGAGAAAAAGACTCTGGTTACGAAATCTATTTTCCTAGTCTTATTGTTATTGTTTGGATACTTTACGATCGGTTTGTTGCAAACAATGAACTCCCATATATTATAGCCTCGAAAGCATTGATTGGAACCCTGGTCACAAAGCAGGGGACCGTTATTCCGAACGTGGTCGGCGTAATAACCTCGATAGACTCGGGTGCTATGCCGCGCTACACGCCACTCAATGGCCTTCCATTCAGCATGGACATTGTTTGCCTGACTGCTTTTTATTTTTTGTGTGGTTTTACGATGAGGGCAAAATGTAAAGACATCAACAATATTAACACATAAGGCTTGCTTCTTTTTATTGCAACTCTGTTTTTTTCAGCCTTAAATTATTTCTTCAACTATAGAATTGGGCTTAATGATCGGATTTATGATAACTTTTTCATTTGTACCACAGAAGCTCTTTGCGGCATATATATTACGATTACGTATCGAGCATTATTTCCAGGAATGAAGTGCTTGGAAACGTGCTTGCCTTTATAGGCAAGGGCAGTCTTTTTATTTTAATTTTTCATGGTTTCATTCAAATCACTGTCTATTACTATCTTCATAACATTATTAAATTTGGGATCAATTCTTTAGCTCTTGTGTCGCCTTTCCTTTAGCTGTATGCGTCCCCCTGCTATTTTGGGAGATAGTTAAAAGGAGATTACTATCTTTCGTTGTTATTATTACCCTTGAAGTCGAACAAGAATTGCAAACAGCCGGGGAAGAAAAAGGACTTTAAGTACTTCCTCTCCTGAGATATTACCGAATTTATGGCATCAGTTTCAGCATTTCAGATGGAGTCAGGATTTCAATACCCCCTACCTTCCCCTTCGCTGTAAGATGTGAGTCGCCGGAGACTATATATATGGCCTCTAGAGCAATTGCGCAGGCGATAAACTTATTGTCCGCCAGATCTTCTGTTATCCATTGCTCCTCCTCCGGGTTTTCGACAAAGAGGATATTATATCTCTTTTCGACTGCGGTCATGAGCCTAAGAAGAAGCGTATCGTCTTCAAACTGAAAACGGCCCAGTACATCAAAATACTCCATTAATATCGGCCCCGATACACAGAGGGTCAAGCCGCCTGAAAACCAATGATCGATCACCTTACGCGGCTTCCCGCCGAAAAATGAAGAAACAAAGATATTCGTATCGATAACGACTCTCATTTGGCCGACCGGGCTTTTTTAATCATCCTCGCAACATCCGCTTCTTTGTATCCCTTCTTTTTCATCGAACTGCCAATCTCATCCCAGAGGTTTTTCATCGTCGTTTCCAAGCTATGCTCTTTTACATATTTCTCCATGAGCTCCCGTACCTTCTCATTGACCGATTTCCGCTCGATTCCGCTCAGCCTCTGAAATTTATCCTTCAGTTCCTTATCCAACCTTACCAATATCTGCGAAGTCATTTGACACCTCCGTGGATAGCTTATATATCAATGATAGCATAAATAGTGTCTGCTAAGCGTGGTCAAGCATGTACGTCATGTCGCGTCCCTTGTCCTGATTTTGCGGCCTTTTAGCTTGAGACTAATAGGATGTAACTGAGTATGATGTCCGGAATTATTCAGTATTTTTTCAAAAGTAATATTTTACATGAGCGCATCTCAACAGGTAACTCGGCGGGGCGCCAAGGTCGCAGTCGATGTAAAAATGAAGGAGGTATTAAAGTGAAAAACGCAGCTGGAGTTGTGTTCACGGTTTTAAGAAACCGCAAAGGCTATTCATTGATCGAGATTTCATTGGTTTTAGCGCTCATTGCGGTGTTGGGAGGGGGCGTGTTTCTACTTTATAACAACAGGGTAGCTCCGGCAACATGGAGCAGTTCACAATATAACACGTTCAACAGCGTGGTTGCTGCTCTGAATACGTCCAAGAACGACAGGGGGGGAACATATCCTGCTGCGGCATCTGCGGGAAGCATTACCAGTGGGGCCACCACCGGTGCTGCCAATGCCTTAGCGCCATACGTAGGGTCTAATTCAGCAGATATCAGCAAATGGACATACACATGTGTATCGCCAAATTCAACGGCTGTAATTGCTATCGTCGACAGCGCTACGCCTAATTCCGATGCCCAGGGTATGCTGGTGAACAAGATTAACAACGCCGGCAATAGTGCTTTATCCGCTGTCATAACTAACACCACAACAGTCACCGTGACGATCAGCGGGACAACGTGCAGTTGATATAGTAACCATGCAAATGATCCTGATGGGTGTTATCGCTGCCCTGCTCGCGATTACGGTCATTATGGGGCAGGAGTTCAAAAACCCTGCCCTGCACGGCGACACTCAAGCCGTAGCTGACAGCCCGGCGCCTGAGTCGCCTTACTACGGCAGCGCAGAAAATATGACCGCCGCAGCAAACACAACTATGGAACGTTACAGGCTCGCAAGCGTGGAGCAGTCGCTTGTAGACGTGTGTCGAGCGATATACTGGATGGGAACAAACAACGGTTGTTTTCCGTTGAGCGAGAGTTTTACCTGGAGTTTCCTGTTCCAGGGCGGCAATGCAGGGACACTCAACAACATTCTGGGTGCCGCATCTTCAGGCACATTTTCATGCTCAAACCCGGCGCAATACGGGGTATATCTGCTGCAAGGCGTGTACAGTGACCTTACGGGGTACAGCTATAACCTTAACAACAGTGGGGGGACGGGAGTAATCAGAGGGCAGCCTGACCCGTGTGCGTATGCGGACATTGTTTATGTGCAATAGTAGAGGGGTGAAGGGAAATGGAATGTCTTGTCGAGAGGAGTAAGAATGGCTTCTACAGGCTCTTTGTCAGGAAAGTAATCGACAGGGTCGGGAGGGACAAATACGTTTTTGCAGTAGGCAAGAAAGAGGACACAAGAGACTCTCATATAATCAACACGCTGAACTCCCTTGGCATCCTCACATATCGTGAGAGCTTCGAACTGTTGAGAGATGCGCTCAGGGAACTGGGGAGCGACGGCGTGATAATAGACTACGACCCCAACGATATCACAGTAATCGATGGAGATGTTTACCTGTGCGGCGCGGACGACGGCAGCCGCATTAAGGTCAAGCCGATCTTCTACCCCCTGCAGGAGACAGAAGAGATTCAGATACTGCTGAGCTACGACCACTGCCAAAATCTTTCACTCGAGTCCTCGATGCAAAAGACGGATGAAAAAGGAGACCTGATATGTTTTACGTTCAAGGATGTGGTAAAACAAGCCCTTCTTTTTAATGCATCCGACATACACATCCTGCCCAAAACGGACCACTACAGGGTTTTTTTCAGATTGGACGGGAGGTTTCTTGAAATCCCCGAGTTCCTGATGAATGTAGAGCAGGGGAAGGCATTCTCGAGAATTATCAGAATAGAGGCGAGCGACCATACCAAAGGCAATTTCAATATAGATGAAACGAAGGTCTCGCAGTTGGGGAAGATAGAATATGCCGACCTCGGTGTCGGACTGAGGCTTGAATTTGTTCCCGACGGCAGAACGCTTGAGCACGTTGATATCACGGCCAGAATTATCTCCAAGGGTGCGCTGCATATATCGGAGGATATGGGGGGCAACCTGAGAAAATGCGGGTTCGCGGAAGACGACATCATCTCTTTTGGGTCCGTAACTCGCAGGAAAACCGGTCTGTTTGTTGTGAGCGGCATCGTAAACTCAGGGAAATCCACGACAATATGGAACATACTGCCTGCACTTGACCGGACGAAAAAGATAGGGACTGTGGAGGACCCGGTGGAATGCGTGCTGGACAGGCATAACATAATCCAGCACCAGATATATGAACCTGAAAAGGAAAACCTCCAGATGGGGTTTGAGCAGTTCATAAAGTCATTCAAGAGAGGGGATTACGATGTCGTGTTTATAGGGGAGTGGAGAAAATCGAAGGGACTGACGGAAGCAATTATAGAACAGGCAAATGCGGGACAGTTGATATTTACCACACTGCACATAAAAAGTTCTTTTGAGATCTACAGCGCGATTAATGAAATGTTTCATATCCCTAAAAACGTGTCCGCCAGGATGGTGCATATGTCTCTGAATCAGCTGCTCCTGCCGAAATTATGCAATCATTGCAGAATAGAAACTGAGATTGACTTTACACAGGATAACGTGAGGTATCTGAATATTTTATCCAAGATCGAAAAAGAGAAGCTGCTCTCCTTTTCGGCCCGGGGCTACAGAAGGAATGAGGAAGGGTGCAGCTACTGTTATCACACAGGATATAAGGGGAGGACAGTCATCTACGATTATTTCATCCCCACGCAGGAGTTCATAAGCGAGGTGATCAAAGACGACCTCAACCCCAACGACATAAAGAACCTGGCATTGATGTACGGGATAGGCAAGACGAAACTGTCGGTTTTCCTTGAGAGGGTCAAGGAAGGATTAATCGAAAAATCATGCGTGGAGGAAATCTGATAAATATGAATGAGCTTAATTATGGATTCGACCACAGAGAGCCGTCAAAAGCCTTGGAAGAACTTAAGAGCAAGTTGGGTTCAAAAAACGGTTGGTTTGTACGGTTCATCGGCGAGGTAGTAAAAATGAAGCATAACCAGAATATAACAGATATCGTCATCAAAGAGAACCAGCTGATCAAGGTGGGGGCCGTGAAATCATTCATTCCTCTTTTGATCAAACTTGAGCTGAACGGCAACATTTTTAAGCCTTCCGGTGACGATATCAACTTTCTCACGCACTCCTTGTTAGGGAAGGATCACAGCTACCTAAACAGCATGTCCTCTATAGATTTTTCGCTCGCTATTTACGGCATTGGGATATTCAGAATGAATTACTCCAGGGACATAATGGGGGTTGGTCTGAGCATCCGGTACCTGGATTTTGACATTCCGGAGTTTGACGGGCTCCAGTATCCGGTGTATTACAAGAAATTCTTTGAGACGTTGATACGGGAGAGGACCCTGACTGACGCCGACGGTAAGCGACACGGCATAGGATACATAGGAAGCGGCGGGCTTGTGCTGCATATCGGCCCGACCGGAAGCGGCAAAACAACCGCGATCGCAAGTGAATTGCGACATATAGCAGACCGGATCAGCGGGACCATAGTTACTTACGAGAATCCTGTGGAATACAGGTTTGTGCAGACAAAGGCCATAGTCAGGCAGTATGAACTCGGCAAACACATAAAGGACCAGGACAAACTATCGACCTTCGAAACATTGAAGTATCATCTCCTAAGGAATGCGCCGTCTGTTGCGATGATTTCAGAAGTGAAAACTGAACAGGAGATATATGAACTGCTTGATGTTGCCAACAGGGGGCATCTCGTGTTTTCCACAATGCACGCCAAAAATACAATAGAAGCGTTGTCTCTGATGATGTCGGTAACGCAGAGCGCCAGGCATTTGCTTGCAACGAGTTTGCTTGTGATAGTGTCACATTATCTTCATCTTACTCTGGACGGCAAAATTGTGCCTATTTATGAAGTATTCATCCCGGATAAAACAGTGAAGAAAAAAATACAGGACGGTAATCTAGTGGACATACATAGAATGTTTTACCAGGAAAAAGTCCTGGCCCAATCGTCGATAACTTTCCCGGATTGCATATCTGAACTCATGAACAAGGGCGTGATATCGGATGAAGAAAAGAAAGAGATGCTGGCCTCCATGATGGTTGCTTTTAATTAGAAGGAGAGTTCGGCGTGGGAAATAAATACATACAGGTAAACTCTGAAAAATTTTTCAACCTCAAAATAGAGATCGGCGAAGTCCTCGGGTGGTTGAGGGAAATCCACAATATTTCGGGTGTCGAAGACCTGTCTGCTGCTCTGGAGATATGCCATTCGTACGCGCTTGATAAAGAACAATCGAGGGCTGTTGTGATCGTGACCGAACTGATATACCAGGAGGCGTCAGGGAAAATAATACCGCCCATCAATCTATATGAGACTTATAGGAATATTGCTATTCAATCAGGTGGTTAGATAAGGGCTGCCCTGTGCGCAGGGTGATGGAAAAGATGTTCAGGACAAATATACAGCGAGGGAATATAAAAAAATGGAAGAACAAGGGTTGGGGGCTCAGTCCGCCTCATAAAAAAGGAGCGTATAAACCAGGAGACTCGGGTTAAAGAGAGCATGCTAAAAAATATTCTGCTCGTATTAATAATAGCATTAGCTGTGTCTGCATACGCACAGGATAATTCCCCTTCCCGGCAGACTTCTAATGCTTCCGGCGAAAAGGCGGGGCAGACTAAATGGGAGGTCCAGGGAAGCATAGGCAACCAAGCAGTTGTTGTCAACGGCAGGGGGGATACGTCATTAGTAGAGATTGGGAGTGAAATAGACGGCTGCCTGGTAACTATAGGTAAAGTCATATGCGACGCCGCAGAGAAGCAGGCTATTAAAAATAATGGCATCGAGATGAAGGAAGCAGAGGTTTTGCGGCAAAAGGAGTTGGAGCTTCAGAAACAGTTGGCGCAATTAAAGCGGGAGAAAGAGGAGGTCGAAGCTGTTGCGGGTCGTCGCGAGAAGGATAATAAAGAACTTATCGCCGCTGTCGAAAAATTGGAAAAAGAACTGGCGCAAAAAAACAGCGCGGCAGCCCCTGATACCGTAATTGCCCCGGCCCCTAAGATTAATGCCCTGGTCTCCACTTTGGAATCCGCAGGCCAAGCCGGTTATTCTCCAGAGCTTGGCGGCATCAAGTTCTTGCTGGGTGAAAACAAGCTGATTATCAGGGTTCCCCGTGCGGCTGGCGACAGGGCGAAAACCGTGCTGCAAAGAGCCATTCTGGAAGAAGCCGCTGATAAAGGATACGTATACTATGCACTGGACAAAAATATGGTGGACATTAACTACAAAAAGGAGTGACAGGGCGTGATAAATAGCTTGATGATCCAGCACTCCAAAAAAAAGATAATTGGCATTAATCAGTGCCATGTGCCATAATACTATGGCATAGGAGGCGCTAGGCATGAAGACAACGATTGATCGATTCGGCAGGGTTGTGGTGCCCAAAGAGATGAGGCAGCATTTCGGACTTGCTCCGGGGGTTGCAGTCGAGATAGATGAACGTGATCAAGAAATAGTCATTCGACAGGTCGCGGGGTATCCGCCCTTGCAGACTGAAGATGGAGTTTTGGTCTTTACGGGCGAGGCCGCGGGGGATATTGCATCCTGGGTCCGCAAGGTGCGAGAAGACCGGAATAGAAACATTTTTTCTGGCTCGCGATGATGCGGGTGCTTTTTGACACGAGTGTGCTTGTAGCGGCGATTGTGAGGCCGCATTCAGCTCATGCCAGAACCTTACCGTGGCTAAAGAAGGTAAAATCGGGAGAGATTTCCATGATTGTCTCATCCCACACTCTCGCAGAACTGTATGCCGTGCTGACGACTCTGCCCGTGAGTCCTCGTATAACTCCTGATTTGGCTTGGAACCTTATACAGGAAAATATCCTTGGTAATGCAGATATTGCTGCTTTGTCCGCGACCGATTACAAGGTTGTTATCAGGAAATTGAAAGAGGGCGGACTCTGTGGCGGGATTATATATGACGCGCTTGTCCACTCATCGGCGATAAAGGCGCATGCTGAAACGCTGCTTACGCTTAATGGAGCAGATTTCAGGAGACTCCCGATGATAGAGGGGTTGAATATTGTAGAGCCCTGATGTTTGGCAAACTGATCAATTTCAATATGTTTTAAAGACGGTTTTGCCGCTTCAAGTTATGCTCGGTCCCGTTCTGTTTGAATATTATTCCTCCCCTCCATCCTGATTGATTCCAAAAGTAATATCTTACTGAATACATTCTTCTGAAAAAAGATGAGATAGTGAAAAAAATAATATTTTATCTCTGCGCTTTTTTGGCAACGGTGTTTTGCCCATCGCCATCCTTTGCGCTGGATGGCGACGGCGGCACAATTGCAGCCTGTTATCCTGGAGGATTCGGCCAGGTGCTCGTTGGAGTTAAACCGTTTGTCGCTCCATGTGCTCAGTTCACCACTACGGGGATTTGTTATAACAAAGGGAAACCATATGGCGCAATGGCAGCATTCTGGCTGCCGACATACGCGATTGAAATTACGGGACAAGCCAATACTACTGTTTTTCCCACGTCGCTCACTGATATTTTAAGCGCGGGCCTGACCACAACCGGCGGCGGCATGGTGCAGGGTGAGGCCGGTAATGATACGCAGACAAAATACAGGGAAGCCCATATTTATCAGCTGTCGGCATCTGATGTCGCAACAATCCTTGCAGGACATCCTGCCATGACCTGCATGCTCACTGCAGCATCTTCGATAACCGGAAGCACTGTCTTTAAGAGCGAAGCATTCCCTGGATGGCGACTTGGGAGAGACCTTACCGGCATTGTCAATGCGGCCAACCCTCCAGCAGCAGTCGGTTCGTGGGGGCCTCTCTATCCGCGCAGTGGGTGGAGCAATCACCCGTCGAACATAACTAACAGCCTCCTCCTGGCATACAGGGCACAGCAACTCGGAGCTGAATTTTCAGCATTGCGCGGAGGCACGCTTTATGTTGATAAATATGAAATAGGCGGACCTAACCCTGGCGCCTGCTATCCCATAGGGAATCCTGCGACGCCAATGCTCCAGGAGATGAGTGCCAACAGACTGTTCTGCGCTGACAGGGTTGTTACCGTATACTGGAGGCTTGTCAGTACATGCTGCAATTATGGAACATTCTGAAAAAGGGCAAAAGTAACATCCCGTATATAGTCTCTATTTATGCCAAAAGAGCTTAATTACAGCATCTTTCTTGCGCTGTTTGTTATACCGGCGGGCATTTTTATTTTGTGTGCTTCATTTGGTTATGCCTCTGATAATAGCTGCGGCGTAAATTATTTTGACGGTTGGTGTAAGGAAAAGACAGAAACTCCAGCCGGCAATAAGAAAGCTGAAAGTGGTCCGTATGTTTGGCAGCCCAGGTTTGCCGGTGAGCCTCCTCCTCCTTTGGTAGATGTGTTCAGAGACCCTTCGCCTGAAAACGTAGCGCGCTACGAGGAATGGTACAAAAAACGCATGGACCGTTTAAACGAGATCGGGCTTATCATTTCAAACCCTGATATGTATGCGCATTCCCAGGCCGCAAACGAAACAGGACCGGTAATATTTAACAAAGCTGTGTATTTCTTCGACGAGGATTGTCCCGTGTGTGCAAAAATGACGCCGCTGCTTTCAGAATTTCAACAGTCGGGAAAACTTGTAGGGATAGGGATAAAATCGACTGACGGCAGCGCGTCGGCATATTTAGAGCGCAACGGTGTGATAATCCCTTCCGGCGGTGACGAGTCCGGGGATGTCGCAAGGAATTACAATGTGACTGCTGTTCCTACGCTTGTTCTCCTTTCGGACAAGGGTGATATCGTGGGCCGCTATGAGGGCATTATGGACAAGGCAGCGCTCTTAAGGCTTTTTGGCGGCAGGCAGTAGAAACGCCGTGTCGATAATGTCAAATGTTGAATTTTGAATGTTGAATTGTGGAGTTCAAATATAAAATAAATTATTTTTTACGTAATTCAAAATTCAGCATTCAAAATTCAACATTATTAAAGATGGGGAGACAAATGAAACTGACGGTGCTGGCATGCATGATAATAGTGATCTGCATTGTGGATATTTGCCATGCTGTTGATCCGGAGACGACTGCGAAACTTGGGATACCGGTGCTGCCTCAAAACTCCGGCGCAACGTTTCAGGTATTTAATAGCCTTAACACAATGGGGCTGGGCGGCTGCGGCACTATGGGGATGAACACTTCACTGACTAACCTCATGAATCTTGCATCACAGTCGGTAAGCAGTATTCAGAACCTGGCCAGCATAGCGACGACGGCCATGTTTGCCTACTTTATGCCGACCGAATACAGTACTGTTGCCAACCTGATGTCTATGGCACAGAAGAATCTCGCTTTATTGACCCAAAAGTGCAATACATATCGGGCTGCAAGGGGCAATATGGAAAATAAAGATACGGCAGGTATGAGGAAGGCCGCCTATGCCAAGTGCCTGGAGCAGACTATGGGAGATGATATTACATGTTCCAAGCCTTCAAATGCGTGGCCGTATCTCTACGGCACTTCGGGCTGTGTATCGGTTGTGGACCAATCACTCACCGGTGTAACGCTTCCTCAAAACACAAATAATGCCACCATGAAGTCTTTTTTCGGCGACTACCAGGTCTGTGCGGATAACAGCGGCAGGACTGCGCCTACACTGACTGCCGACCTGGTGTACCAGGCAAACATGAGTTTTTACGGTCCGGCAGTAAGCAGTGCCGTGTCCGCAGCACAGACGCGATACCTCGGGCAGGCAGACATTCAATCAATGAACTTATGCGTCGGCCCCGGGTTTGGCAACAATGGCAGTGGGGGCAATGCCGGTGTAACCTGCCCTCACGCGGAAATCATCAATATGGTTGCTACCTTTCCGGCTGACGAACAAGCTGTGTTTGCGGCAAAATTAGCTGAACACCTTTCACTTCTTCAAACAATATACGATACCTACAACTGGTCGTCAGTTATGAATAAAGCGGCGGCTACTGCCCAAACACCTGTCCCCGACGCGTTTACAGCGCCCATAGCCCAAATGACAAGTCAAAAGGAAAAAGAAGTTAACGACCTGGTCAAGTTAAAAGTCCATGCCAATGGGACTGACGGCAGTCTTTCTAGTTGGGAAAGCCAGGTTATGGAGCGGAACAGCTACTGGACAAAATCGGCAACGGGTCAGCGGAATGAAGCAGATGCCGGCAACAGCCTTTTTGGCAGCGGTACCCTCAGTGCGGTCGGCAGCAATCAGAACACTAATCAAAGCAATGTTCAAACTCTTATTAACAGCATTTCAAACAGCTATTCTAATCCGTAACTCCCTGGAAGATGGAAACATCCATTCCCGAAATATACAACGGCGTTAATAACGGAATGTCTACGATTGCGAATTATAGTTCTTATATTGAGACTCTTTATGCCCTGGTTGCAATTGTCGGTTTCATCTGGATAATCATTGACTTCAAGGGTACCACAGCACTTGTCAGCAATCTGCGAAATCATTTTTTTACCATTTTCTTTATCTGGATTTTTTTCGGCAGCGGCGCTATAACATCCGATGTCACTGTGACGTTAGATAACCCGGATGGCAGTACGACATCTTTGACCTACCAAATGGCCCCCGGGTACTACTATACGACCACTGTCATAAATTCGGTAGCTGGTTGGGCCAAGAGCGCTATCGGTACCATATCGATGAGCAAATTTAGTTTAGATGTCGGCGCAAAGCCATTTGCCACTGAAAAATACACAATGAAATTAGGTCAGGTCCAGCAGCTGATTACCCAGGCAGCAAAAGATCCGACCTTTGCAGATAAGAACAAATTCTACTATGAAAATTGTCTTAACCAGCAGTATCTACAGGCGAATCCTCCACAAAGTAGTTATGCTATATACGGACCCAGCTATGTTCGTACTAACCCGCCTGCCTAATTCACAGTGTTTGACTTATGCAACCGATCTCACTAATCTGGAGCAGAACGCGATAACTAAAATCGCCAACCAAACGGGTATGAATCAAACTGATATTGCAGGCGCTGATCCCAGGACCTGGGCGCAGCGCACCTGGGACAGCACTGTTGGAAGACTCTCTCCATCGAACATCGCAATAGCTGTGGCCGAAGCTATTGCGAGTGTATTGTTGAGGTATTACTCATTAATTCCCTATACGATTGCTTTTCTATATTCCAAAGCGCTGCCCTTTTTCCTCGGCATTCTTAATCAGATGTATGTCACCATGTTTCCTGTTGTCGTTGCCATGGCAATGCTGCCGGGCAGCTGGAAGGGGATAGTCAAGTATTTTGAAGGATATCTTCTGGCTTGCATTTATACCTGTAGTTGTTGCGGCAGTCGATTTTTCCGGTATGGGACTCGCGGGTATAGCAGCTGATCTATTGAGTCTTCCTGCTACGATGCTTATGTTGGCCAAAATTGCAATTGTGCTTTCTGCTCCTGCAATAACTTCCTTTCTGCTTTTCGGGCAGAGGTCATCCCGCATCGGCTCATCCAATGTAGCAAGTAGCGCTGCCTATGGCGCTGCGGCGGCGGTGAGGGGAGCGGTCAGGTCGGTAATGGGTTCATCTGCCAAAGGAGGCCGAGGAGGCGACGGAGGCGGTTCCCGCGGACCGGCCGGAAATATTCTCGACGGCGGCGGAGGCTGGGGAGGCGGCAATGTGGTGGCCAGTACCGGAGGCAGGGGGCAGCCGCCCTCCGGTTCCCCTGTTACAACGGCGGCGAGCAATTATGAAATGCACAAAGGCAACAGCGAAGCTTTTAACAATGCACTGGCGGCTGTTACCGGCGATAATTCGCCTTCCCCCGCGGACTATGCTGCTACTCAGATGGTATCAGGCAATATTACTGGCGGCAGGAATGGAGGAGAACCGGGAGGCGCGTTCAAAAGTATCTCCCCTGAAATGATGCAGGCGGGCGTGGTCGCCCAGGTGCGGGACAACGCTTCCGGTTACTGGAACAGTGTGCAAATGAAGGCGGGCGCCGACGGCAGGGTGAGTTTTTCAAAACCTGAAGGCGGCACTGACGCAGATGGGGCGATGGCTGCAAGACTGAACAGTGCCGGCAAAGGAGAGACATTTGCGGCAAGAACTGCTATTGACGGCATAAAATTCAGCTACCTCCCCGGCGGTGGCGCAAATGTGGCGAAGCTCAGATGGGGAAATGTGATGAGCTCTCAGAACATGTACGGGGGGGATTTATATGATTTTCTGAACAGGGAGCAGAAAAAGTTTGTGTAAAGCGGTTTTCCCTCAAACGGAAAGATATTTATGACAAGCAAATTAAGAGATGAGGATCGGAGAAAAGAACTTGGCAAGATGTTCATGGATATTGCCAAGTTCCTGGCCACGGGAGGACTAGTTAGCGGCATTATCACAAACAAATTAACATTTCTTAATGGATTAGTTATAATTATTGTAGTAGTGATGTTGGGATTGATTGCTTATTTTACTATCCCACCAAAAAGCGGAGGTTGACATGCCAGATGGGGTATATGTGATACTTGCAGGTTTGGTGATTATGGCGTTAGTCTTTTTTCTTAAGTCTTACCGACAGGACCATCCGAAAAAGAAGTCGAAATAAAAAACGACTGTTACTTTATATTGTACAGGTTGTCCCCCTTCTCCTGCCTTTCTTTTGAATATAACCCTCCGGCCATAAGTAATATTAAGAGTGAGAAAATATCTTTTGTTTTTCGCCCTATGCCTTTTGCCGTTTGCTAGTGCAGGCGCGGAGCAGGACATCCACGAAATGATCAGCGACGCTCAGTATAAGGCCGCTGCACGGTTCCACCTGCCGGTTGAACTGCTTAATGCCATCAAGCAGGTTGAAAGCAGCGGTTACCCCTGGGCGCTATGTGTAAATTTGGGAAACGGCAAAAGCATACCAATTTATCCGGCGACATACTATGAAGCGGTCCAATACCTGTCCCGAATAAGCACTGACAATGTTGACGTAGGCCCCTGGCAGGTCAATTATCATTACATCGGCAAAAGGCTGGGAGTTACAAAAATCCAAATGCTGGACCCCTATATCTCTTCGCTGCTGGCCGCCTACAAGCTCTCAAGCGAAATAGCGGCAAGCGGCTATACCTGGCATGCAGTCGGTAATTATCACAGCTATAACTTGCTCAAGAAAATAAAATATGTCACATCCGTGAAGAAACAGTTGACAAAAGACGGGTTTAGGATCGACTGAAGGAAGATGGCTGCGGTGTTTATTGAAACGCATCAGGGCATTGAGGACATCCTTTCAACCGGAGTTGAGCGTGGCGCGAGCGATATTCATCTTACCGAGTTGAGCCGGCCTGTATTTCGCATTGATGGCGATTTGGTGAGGAGCGCGCCTGATCCTGTGGACATTTCAGATATGAACAGATTTCTGGATAACGTAATCCCGGCTGGTTTTTCGGGTAAAGACGGAGACTTTTCATTCACCTTCGCAAAGAGAAGATGGAGGGGCAACTACTTTCATTCTAATGGGAAGAAGCTTTCTATAGCGCTTCGGCTGCTCCCACTTCAAATCCCCAATGTTGAGGCACTGGGTCTGCCGGCAAGCTTCAGACGGATAGCAGACATGAAAAATGGCCTGGTGCTGGTAACAGGTCCTACAGGAAGCGGCAAGTCCACCACTATCGCAGCCATGATTAAGCATATGCTCGGGACAAAGAGCATACATCTTATAACAATAGAAAACCCCGTAGAGTATCTTTTTGAAAGCACCAATTATTCTGTGGTAAATCAACGGGAGATTGGAAGCGATACCGATGAGATTTCCAATGCCCTGAAGTATGCCTTGCGGCAGGACCCTGACGTAATACTGGTCGGAGAGATACGGGATACCGAAACAGCAAGGCTTGCTGTAAATGCTGCTGAGACAGGGCACCTTGTTTTCGCGACACTGCATACTATAAATGTTGTTGAGACGGTAAACCGTCTTTATGGGTTGTTCCCTCCTCAGGAAAGGCATCTTGTCCAGCAGCAGATTGCGTCGACCCTGAACCTTACTGTAGCGCAAAGACTGGTAAAAAAACCGGAGGGAGGCAGAAAGGCCCTGGTAGAGGCTTTATTCCCGAACGAAGCGGTCAGAGAGCTTATACGTGAAGGTAAAAGCCATGAGATTCCCTATCATATAAACGGCTCGGAATATATAAACACTTTGGAGAAGTTCAATGTCGATTGAAAAGACTTTGGCAGATATTGACCTGGATGGTGTACGGTTCGATACCAATGGGGAAGTCAACAACTTCTTCACAACACTGCCGTCTTTTGGCGGTATGCTCCCCTACAGGAGTTTCAATGAACAGCATAAGGTGTTCATTCTGGGAGATTCCGCTAAAAAAGACAGACATGTCGGAGCTATGTGGGAGTATACGCCGTTTGTGCATGAGTCAAACAGTCTTGACGGGCAGAAACTCGCAATAGCGAATCTGATGGAAACAGCGCTTCTGCAAATACCCGAGGGTTATGCATTCCAGTTCATTACCGTGTCGGACCGGAATGTCGGTTCATTTCTTCCCTTACCCTCCGATACATCAGTTAGCCCCCGGGGGGATGGCTCGGAAGGGACCTGCCTGGCTGCAATTGACAATCTCTATAATGAACAGGTGACGTTTCTGCACGAGAGTTCTAAAACAGGACTTTGGGGAGGGAAGAGCGTTTTCCCCAGAACTATGCGGTTTTATATAACAGTTTTTCATGTCCCCAGGAAGATTACACTCGGAGAAAGGTCGGTGAGCGCCATTGAAAGAGTGGAACTGGAGTCAACAACCATGGATATCGGTAAAAAAATACATGTTTTCAGCGGTAATATAACAATATTCGAATCCATGATGAAAAATAACGGTTTCGGCCTGCGTAGATGCGACCCCCGAGACCTTATTAGTTATTTTCATCAGCACCTCCACAAGAACATGTTTAAAGATGGATTGGGAGCGCCCGAATACACGCCCAAAATGGATCTGAGCAGTCAGCTATTCAGGACATTTCTCTATACCGGCGATTCATTTGTTTATTCAGACGGCCATTACTACCGGACCACTGCAGCGACGAATGCCCCCCAATATACGGCGCCGGGGATTATGTTTAAGCTTATGGAAATACCGGGAGATATCCATATCTGCCTGACAGGTTTTGTCGAGGCGCAGGACAAAGAAAAGGGCGAACTTAAATGGAAAGGGAACTTTGCTTCATTTGGGCTGATGAATCCTTTCGGCAGAGAGGACAATGATAATTCAGCTATAGCGGCAGATATAGATACGATCGAAAAGGATATGCTTGCGGGTAAAAAAGTATTCCATTTTTCTTTTTACGTTACCAATGTGGGTGAAACATACGACATGGCGAATACCTATGCGCAGAAGGTCAAGGCCAAGATTGCTGATCTGGAAATACCGATGCTTGCAGACAACATTATATCTCAAAGTCTTTTTAAAAACTGTCTCCCTTTCCATTATGCCCCACTCGATAACAGAAACCATCTGTCGAGGACATTCAAGCTGCCTTCTAATTTTTTTGCACAAATGGTCCCGGCAACCGGGGCCTGGCTTGGAACTCAAAACCCCGGAATAATAGGGCTTTCAAGGACTTGCGAACCGGTATATCTCGATTTTTTCGATGGGGCGGTGCCGCATTTTATTATATCCGGAGAAACAGGCACCGGCAAGAGCGCCTTGCTCAATATGATCGCGGTTAGATTTTTAAAAAGGGGCGACAGGTTTTTTATTATAGACATGATGGGGTCCTACAAAAAACTTTGCTGCCTGCTTCATGGAGAGTATATATCGTTTGGCCTTAACAACCCTGTATCGTACAATCCATTTGACTGTGTGCTCGACAAGGAACGTCTCCTGCTGTTGTCGAACTTTCTTTCATCGATCATGACGCGCAGGAATGAAGAATTGGCCCAGTCTGATATAGCGCTGATCGACAAGGCAATCGAGTTTACTTACGAGAAACTCGGTCACTACAACAGGACGCCTGAACTGGAAGATTTTAATAATGTGTTGAAGTCCCATTTTGGACCGAAAGGGCTTTCCCTTTCAGAGCGCCTGGTGTTTTACGTCGGCAAAGGGAAATACGCAAACTTTTTCAGAAGGTCTTCATTCGATGTGAATAATCCTTTTATAGTATTTGATATCGGAGGGTTAAAAGAATCTCCGGACCTTATGCGCGCAATGCTTTTTAATATTATGCTTGTCATTGGCGAGCAGGTGAAAAAATTACTCGGACGAAAATGGCTTCCAATTGATGAAGCCCACCGGATATTCATTGAGTCCGTCGGCGCCGATTTTGTCGACAATGCATTCAGGACATACCGGCATTACAATACCGCTGTAGGCGTAATGACTCAGAAGGTTTCAGACCTGCTCAAAGCCGGGAAAGTAGGTGAAGTCTGTCTCTCCCAGGCGAACATCCAGATTTATTTTCGCCAGCCGAGTCTGAGTGTGCTCGATGCCATGGGCTACCTGGGCCTATCAGAGCCTGACGCCTATACTACAGAGAGCTTAAAAAGTCTGATGGGATTTTACAGCGAAGCATTTATTCATATTAAAAGGCTAAGGGCAGGAGGATCGGGTAAGGGTATTATGAGGTTTATGTCAACGCCTCTCAATTATGCCACTTTCACCACTGACCCGCCTGACAAAGAGGCATATGCCGCCATCAGGAAAGTGATAAGGGGAAATATGCCCGGCGCTGATGAAGACGAAATAGAAAAAGAAACAACAAAGGTTTTCGCCAAGACATACCCTCACGGCGTCAGCGCAAACCTGATAAACGCAGCAGATATATGGTAACGCCGGCAGATATTGAGCGAGTACTGAAAAAGGGTTCTCTTTCAGGTTTGGTTCTATCAATTAATAAAACACTTGGCCTGCATGTAAGTCCCAGCCAGGTTACTGTGCTTTTATTCCTGGCTTTGCTGATCCTCTTCTTTATCATAGTCTTCTTTATAACCATTTTTTCCCGTGGAAGAGTGCGTATAAAAGACAATCCTGCCACATCGGGTCGTTTTGCTACTAATAGGGAAATACTGTCAAGGCTCGGT
The DNA here is from genome assembly GCA_963830245.1 of Nitrospirota bacterium. Classification (GTDB taxonomy): domain Bacteria; phylum Nitrospirota; class Thermodesulfovibrionia; order Thermodesulfovibrionales; family Dissulfurispiraceae; genus JADFXI01. The sequence continues at coordinate 69,308 of CAWHNC010000068.1, read as the reverse complement.
ATGCCGGGCAAATTGCGAGTTTATGTTATTTGGGGCTTAGTTGGGAGTGTTGTGCTTTATGCTCTCGGCATAATCCCCTATTACCTCATATATCATAAAATTGAAGCCTCTCCGGTCCTGGCTGTTATGGCTTTGGCGGCGGCGTCAGGTCTCGTGAATGTTTTTATTAAAGGGTCCATGCTTTTCGAAAAAAAAGACCGGCAAAGATAATTTTTTCCAAATAGGGTTATACAGAGGCAGAAGGATAGGGATCGATAAGAAAAGAAGGCAGGAGGGGGTATTGATTCCGGGTCCGCCGGGTTCGGGCAAAACGTCCGGTTTTTTGATCAGCAATATCATTAATGACTCTTTCAGCGATTGTTCTGTTTTCTGTGTTGATGTCAAGCCTGACGAAGACATAATTGATATAGTGGGCCATGCATGGTGGGCGAGGGGCAGAAAGGTAATTAATTTTGATCCGTACAAATGGAAAATGCATTTCAACCCCCTGATGATTGTGGGAAGCGATTTTGTGAGCCAGAAGACACACGATGCCGTGAAAGAGATAATCAATGCGTTGTTCGGCAGCTACTTTGCCATGGTTGGCGAGGTGAGACCTGACACGGACCATTTCATCGGGAGAGAATACAGGTTGATATGGGTTGTTTTAATGGCGGTGCTTAAAATGCCTTCTGAATACAGGAATCTTACCACGGTGCTCGATGCCGTTAAACTTCCTCCCGATGAACTGACCAGGTTTATCGCAAGCACCGGAGACAGGTATATTATTGACGAGTTCAGGTTCTTTGCGGATGCAACTCCTCAGGAAAGAGTCAATGCGATGCAGGGTCTCTATCGAAAGCTTCAGTTTATGGATGGACCGACGTTGCGGCAATCACTTATCCGGAATGATTTCGATATGGAAATATTTTTCAACGAGCCCTGCCTTTTTGTAGTAAAAGCGGAAATGCACAGGGACGACATGAAAGTCATGGCGAGCATGATAGCACGCCTTCTCATTCTGCGCGATTACGAAAAAGCGGCTGATGCCAATAAAAGGGGGCTGAAGCCCCGCCCTGTATGGTTTTATCTTGACGAATTTGCGCGCCTGAATCTGCCAAAAATAGATGAATTTGCCGCGACCGGAAGATCTTCGGAGGCCGGGCTGACTATTTATGTGCAGGACAAATCTGATATTGAAGGTATGATGAAAAAGTTGAAGTCGGGCAGCGCCCAGTCCTTCATTTCCTCGTTAAGGACAATCATTGTATTGCCGGGATGCTCTTACGAGATGTGCAAGGACATATCTTTATGGCTGGGGGAGACTTCATTTAATTCTCCCATGAAGAGCAGGGGAGTCTTTGAATTTATTTCATTCAGGTATTATGAAAAGGCGGAAAAGGCCCCTCTAATAACAGCAGATAATATTCATTATATGGATGAAAACAAATGCCTGGTACTCGCAAAGGGGATTAGGCCTTTTTTTGCCAAACAGCTTCCTTACTATAAAGACCGGAAATATAAGGGTTTGCTGAATAAGTCGTTTAAATTTTATATGCCGGAACTCGCTCATGAAATTAAGAAAGGAGAGATAGCGGATTTATTGCAGGAAAGGGCCTCCGATGTTCAGGGCTACTTGAAGAAACTCGAAAAGTTTGAAGGTAGAACAGTAGTTCAAGCTGCGCAGGACGAAATAGCAACAACCCAGGCAGAGAGGGTCGGCAAAATAGGTTTTCTGCAGGAAACGACTGAATTCCCGATGGATAGTCTATGAGAATCGAAAAGGTAACAGAACGAGATTTTGAAATATTGAAACACCTTTCATATGGGCCGAGCAACATTATCTCGATAGGGAAGAAATTTTTTTTGAAACAGGAGGCTTCAAAAGAATTTTCCAAATATACGTGGAGACGCCTCACACAACTGCAGAATGCCGGTCTTATCCAGTGCAGGAAAGTGGACAGGCACGACAGCCCCATTGTTGTGCTGCAGAAGTCCGGAGCCTATGAGGTTGCATTAAAGTACGGGTTTGAAATAGAAAACATACGCTGTGTATTTCCCAAGTCTATTGAGCTCATGCACGATCTCATGGTCGCCTCTACCATGCGCAAGATGGTAGAAGAAGCTGAGACTCATAATCTTTATAAAATAGAATATATCCATACAGAGTATTACACGCGGAAGGCATTTGGAAGGCAGGTTAAAAAAAGGGGGGAAAAGAGGAGCACCTTCTTCCCCGACTTCAGAATACGGATAGTTCCATATAAAGGGGAGGCCTTTACTTTTGATGTTGAAATAGATGCAGCCAGTATGGGCAGGTCAATGGTTTTTGAGAAAATATCGTCTTTCCGAAATAATGTCCTGTTGGTAGTGCCAAACGGCGAGCGTCTCCGAAGGATATTCCAGTATTTGCAGACTGATATGACAAAAAGGCAGGCAACACTGCCGCCTGTATCGTTTGTATTGTGGTCTCATTTCCTTGTAAACGGATGCAGATTCAGCGAGGTTATACAGTTTCCATCGGGTGACAGAGGGGTCTTGCCGATTTCCATGAAATGAGGTTGCGGTTGTTTCGCGGCATCCCGCTCAAAGTTCGGGAGTTGACGGCATTGGCCTGGCTGCGAGCTTCAACGACCCTTTCGGCGTCACCACTGACGGGATAAACTTTTATGTGACCGATGCCGGCAATAACGCGATCATAAAGATAGTCGTTAGTACCGGAGCCGTAACCACGATAGCGGGAACTGCGGGAAGGCTGCAATAACACCAAACCTAAACAATGCTATCTGTTGTTTCTTTTCCTCTGTCATCAAAACTCCTTTACGGTTGATATGAAGGGAGTACACTGATGCCATATTCTATAAAAATATCATTTTTTGTATTCTCTATTAAAAAAAGGTTTTATTTCTGTTATATTATGAGTGTGGCAACAGCAACGAAAGAGAACATCCCGAAAATACTTAACCAAATAATAGATCGTTTAACCGGGAATTTGGATATTAGCAAGGTTATCATGTTTGGCTCCTATGCCTATGGCGCCCCCGAAGACGACAGCGACATTGATTTGGTTGTTGTTAGCAACAAACGGGGGTTTTGTGGAACTTATAAAGAGCGGGCTAAACAGCGTCTACAGGTGAAGGAATTTTTGCGTGATTTGAATATTCCCGTGGACTTATTTGTGTATACGATAGATGAGTGGAATAAACTGCTTGAGAGTAAGGCTTCTTTCTTTAAACAAATAAATGAGCATGGCATCAGTCTTTATGCAAGAAAAGACTAGGGTCTGGATCGCACTGTCGGAAGAAGATTTAAAGGCATCCTCTGAGCTTTCAGAGTTTGCTGACCTGCCCAAAGCAATTCTTTTCCATTGCCAACAATCTGTGGAAAAAATATTGAAAGCGGTATTGGAGGAATACGATTTGCGTGTTCCCAAGATTCATAACATTGAGGAACTTTATAGACTGATGCCCGATGCTATCAAGGAAACCTTGAATATTTCTCCGGAACACTTGTCTTCCCTTTCTGACATTTACTTAGATACGAGATACCCTTCGGATTTGGGTCTTTTGCCAACAGGACTGCCAACAAAAGAGGATGCAGAAGAAATATTTCAGATAGCCTCAGATATTGTCCAGAAAATTAAAAAAAATTTGGAAGGATAGGCATCATGTGCGCCTTTTCCTACAACACTCGCTACCGTTGGACTTTCGTCCACAGCAGCTATAGGCGGTTTTAAGCTTCCCCCTATAGGGCGGTTTCGGAGTGCCTCCCTCTATTTGCCGAATAATATTTAAAGGCACGCGGCACATGCATCCAAAATCAAAAAGTAATATTTAGTATGCGAAATAAATCCCGGCCCAAAATGCCGTTGAAGGGTAAATGTTAAGAACAATAGTTTGTTCTTTTTTGTTTGTTTTTTTGATCCCGGCGGTATGCGTACTCGCCGATGAGGTGAATATTAAGAACCATGCTGGAAACCGGGTTAAAGCAAAGTATGCCAGACACGTCAGTAAGATTGATAACAACCAAGAGGTAAATTCTGATTTGAAGACGCCGCCGGAGTTTCGGGAAATTGATGACCTCTCAAAAGACATCAGGCAAACCCTCGCGTCCCTGCAAAAGGATATTTCGAATATACTGGCTGGAATACGGAGCGTAGCAACGCGCAAAAGCACTATTGAGTCGGAGAAACAGACTATTGAGATGTTGTCGGTTCAAGGCGACGTCAAAAAGCAGAGAATGACAACCCTGTCTGAGGAGATAGGGGCCCTTGCAAGGCAGGCAGAAGACTTCACGGTGTTATACAGGCAGAAGGACACTGAGTTCAAAACCCTGTCTGCTGACTTGAACGAACTCGACATAAAAAGGAAGGGGCTGAGCGAACTTCATTCAGTTGCCGGTTCATATAAAAACGTTGATGCTGATAATATTGCCATAAGTATGTCAGCAAGTAACGATGATGTCAAGTCCCTTCATAAGAGGATTGACGATGTTCTTTCCGGTGCATCAGTTCCAACGAAGGCAGAAGAAAAAAGAACTGAGACGAGGGTGACTCCGGACAGTTCAAGCCCGTTAAATACTCCAAACGGTGTCCCCGGGTGGATATTGGATAAAATCAGGGCGAAAGGCAGAAAGCTGGAGAGCTCATACGGCGCAATGGTTGCAGTAAAGGACGGAGGAATAACCATCATAGAGATCAAGAAGGAAAACGATGCGAAGTTCAGAAGCGCGTATGAAAAATTAATAAAAAAGAGTTATGAAGCTGACGGCATGGAATATTTGGTTTTGGGCGACAATCACTGAAACAGATTAAAAGAGAAAGGGGGTGAAAAAACATGAGCGTATTAACCGAGAAGTTAAAGGTGAAGAAGCAGGCTATTAATGATGCAGCGTTCTGGCATCCTGAGGAAGGAGATGTGTTGGAAGGGGAACTCGTCAAAAGAGGCACGACAATTACACGTGAAGGGGAGGCCGAATTTGCCGAGATCGCAGCTGAGGAAGGCAAGATTGTAACAGTATTCCTGAACTCGGTACTTATCAAAGAATTTGATAAGGAGAAAGTGGAGGAGGGCGACACTATAGCCATCGAATATCTGGGCAAGGTCAAGTCCCAGAAGAGCCAGCGGGAGTATAAAAACTTTATCGTGGTCAAGGACAATAATGACCAGCCGGAAGCGGTCTGACAAGAAAAGGTTAAGGATAGGAGAAAATTAATCTGAACCCGAACCTTAACCTTTATCTTTGCCTTTATCTGGGGGACACCATACTCATTTTTTTTCTCCCAGGCCGCATGCATATTAGAACCCTATTCAAATCTTCTTCGATTCTTTTAATGAAATCATCTCTGCCAAGTGGTCGGCCTGTGCTTTCATGTTTCCGAATATCCTTTGTAATTTCAATTTCATCAGCACCGGATAAGAAATCATTCCAGTCTCCAACCATTCCGAGAAGCGGGGAAACGCTTACAAGGGCATCGTTGCGGCCCGATGAATGAGCAGCAGCGCTGCTCCAGATATACTCCTGAGGCCTTCCACAAAGCCCTGCCCTTACTGAATTACACTCAACATATCGTGTGGCAGCCAACAAATACTTTTCATCCATTGGAAATGAACTGAACCTCCCCTGCCATAAATGCCCGCGCCAGCCCTCTCGAAAATTTACACGTCTCGTATATCTTCTGTGTGCCTCGCCAACAGCGCGTCTCAACCCTTCTTCTGAATTCGGCACAGCTATGAGGTGCACATGATTAGGCATAAGACAATAAGCCCATACATCTACGTTGCAGCGACCGCACCATTCAGCCATCTGCTCTATGTAATAACGATAATCTTGCTCTGTAAAGAAAGTCTGTTGTCGACGATTGCCGCGTTGGGTTATATGATGGGGTATTCCTCTTGCTATGACTCTTGCTATCCTGGCCATAACAAATATTACGGCGACCAACTATATAGTCTCAAGAATTAGGTATGATGTCCGTACGCAGTAACAACTGTTTATCTTACGGGTTAAAGTCCCGTCCGGGAAATTGTCCGTGCATCCCGGTAGCACAAGGGGGCGGCGTCTGAGCAATCAGGGGTCGAAAGTTCCCGAATGGCAAAGCAGCAGGCCGTAACGCAAGTGAACCTGCATGTAGCCTCGTTAAACTAAGGTGGAGATGCCGACCCAATGGACACATGGGGAAGGCCGAAGTCGCGAATCTGGAAAACGGAAGCGGTTCGCGGAATCTTCCGGGGTAGCAGGGGCGGCATGTTGCGGAAGATGAGCAGTACAGTGCTGGAGACCCGTTATGGTGGTGTTGAGGGACATCAACCGGCGCGTATAAGGAAACGAAAACGCGAGGGGCCGTAGCGGGAGTCGGAGGGGTCTAAAGTACCGATTGAGGGCAAGGGACAACACAACCCTGTCTGAGGGAAGAGACCCTGCTTTGTTCACGCAACCAAAGAGTGGAGGATGAGGGGATTGCAAATATGCTAACGACCCCGGAAGACATCAGGACACTACAGAGGAAGCTTTACCGTAAGGCCAAGCAGGAACCGGCCTATCGCTTCTACGCCTTGTATGACAAGGTCTGCCGGGCGGACATCCTCAGCCACGCCTACAACCTTGTTTGCGCCAAGAAAGGGAGCGCCGGCATAGACGGCATTACCTTTGAGGCCATTGAGACGACAGAAGGGATAACCGCCTTTGTGGCGGAGTTGGCGGAGGCACTGAAGAATAAGACTTACCGGCCTGACCCCGTAAAGCGGGTCAGGATACCTAAATCAGACGGCACTAAAAGGCCGTTGGGTATTCCGACCATACGGGATAGGGTGGCTCAGATGGCAGTAAAGTTGGTCATCGAGCCGATCTTTGAAGCGGACTTCTGCGACACCTCATACGGATTCAGACCCAAAAGAAGCGCCCATGACGCAGTTGATGACGTAGCCTATACCCTGAACAAGGGGTATAGTAAAGTCATTGACGCTGACCTATCCAAATACTTTGACACCATTCCCCATGCCGACCTTATGGCCGTGGTTGCCGAGCGCATCAGTGACGGCGAGATACTGCGTCTAATCAAGATGTGGCTCAAGGCTACGATTATGGAAGAGGACAAGGATGGAAAGAAGCGGACAGTTGGCGGCGGCAAGGGTAATCGCAAAGGCACACCGCAGGGCGGAGTCATCTCGCCGCTGCTGGCTAACCTCTACCTGCACCAGTTGGACAGGATATGGGAGAAGCGGCAGATGCAAAAGCGAATAGGCGCCCGAATCGTCCGCTATGCGGATGATATCGTAATACTGTGTCGGTACGGCACCGAACGTCCGATGACGGCCCTGCGGCAGATACTGGAGCGGATGAAACTTACCCTGAATGAGGCAAAGACCAAGACAGTCGATGCCTATAATGGGAAGTTTGGCTTTCTGGGGTTTACGATCTGGATGGGAAAGGGCAGGAAGACTGGGAATTACTATCCCCATGTACAACCTTCAAAGAAATCCTTGCAAACCATCAAAGACCGGATTACCGAACTTACGACACGAGAGCGGACAATCATGCCTCTTGAATGGATAGTGAATGAGGTCAATGCCACCGTGCGCGGTTGGGTCGGCTACTTTCACTATCGCAATTGCAGTCAAACACTGGCCCTTATGAGGTATCATTTGGAGCAGCGCTTGATAACGCATCTGCGTAAGAGGCACAAGGTCAGAGATAGGAACACGGGATGTGTCCGGTTTCCACAACGGGCGTTATACGAACGGTACGGATTATACAAAGTGCCGACAACAGCGGCTTGGACGAAGGCGCATGCCCCACGATGAAGAACATCGGAAAGCCGTGTGCGGGCAAATCGCATGCACGGTTTGATGAGGGGAGACTGATGATTGAATCCGGTCTGTTGACACGTAGTAGCCGCGTGCGGCGAGGCGTTCCAAAAGTCCTGACTGGCGTAGAGACTCAGTTTCCTACTCTACCCGGAAATAAAAAAGTATGGTGTCCCCGGAAATAAAAAGCCTTCAGAGGTAATATTTAGCATGTCTTCTCACGACTATAAACAACGCAGGTCGAATGGCGGGGTCTTTGAGTCAATCAGAATCGGTCTTTTAAGTCCCCGTGAAATAGGTTTGATGTCATGTGGAGAGGTATCTTCCCCGGAAACATTTAATATAAAAAATGGCGAGCCGGTTAAATATGGGCTATTCTGTGAAAGAATTTTCGGCCCTATAAGAAAAGGCAAATGTTCTTGTGGCGCTGATAATGGCTCATCGGCAAGTGGCGCTGCATGCACGTCCTGCGGTATGACGCTTTTGGAGCCTGAGGAGAGAAGGAGGAGGCTGGGCCACATAACTCTTGCAGCACCGGTTGTTCATACATGGTATTACCAGGGACCGAAATGCATTATAGCAAGGCTGCTTGAGCTGCCCCCCAAGCAGGTCAAAAAAATTGTGCGTTATGAATGCTATGTTGTAATTGAACCGGGTGGCAGCGGTCTTAAACAAAACCAGATCATATCACATGAAGAGTACCGAAGCTACAGGCATTCGTGTGCCCATTTCTGCGCCGGGACCGGTGCGGAAGCTATTAAGGGGCTTCTTAAAAGCATTAACATGGAGGGTCTTTCAAAGGAGCTTAAAGATAATGACACGTTATCTCAGAGAAAAAGAAGCAGACTCTCATTGATTGAGAAACTGCTGAGGTCAGGCAACAAGCCGGAGTGGATGATTATTGACATGCTGCCTGTGTTGCCGCCTGACCTGCGCCCTATACTTTTTCTTGACGCCGGCACTGTCGCTGCCTCTGACCTGAACATGCTGTATAGCAAGGTCATTTACAAAAATCAGAGCTTGAGGAGGCTTATTCACATCCGGGCTCCGGACATAATACTACAAAATGCAAAAAGGCTTCTTCAGGCTGCGGTAGACAGCCTGCTCGATAATGGCAGAAATGTTACTGCCAAAAATCGGTTTCAAAAAAGGCCGCTTAAGTCGCTTTCAGACATGATCAGGGCTAAGAGCGGAAGATTCAGATTTGATCTTCTCGCGAAAAGGGTCGATTATTCCGGCAGGGCCCAAATTACGATAGGGCCGGAATTAATGATTCATCAGGTTGGCATTCCGAAGGCAATGGCCTTGGAGCTTTTCAGTCCCTTTATATACCGGTGGCTCATAAAGAATGGCTTTGCCTCAGGGCTTAAACAGGCAAAGCAAATTTGCGGGAAAGAGAAACCCGAAGTCTGGGATGCCCTCGAGGAGATAATTTCCGGGCATCCGGTCATAATAAACAGGGCGCCCACGCTGCACAAATTAAGCATGCAAGCCTTTGACCCTGTCCTTGTTGAAGGCGCCGCGCTAAGGCTTAATCCCCTGGTCTGTTCCGGTTTCAATGCCGATTTCGACGGAGATACCATGGCAGTGCATGTTCCCCTCTCATTCGAGGCACAGATAGAGGCAAGTGTCCTCATGATGTCTGTTAATAATTTATTCCATCCTGCCAACGGCAAGCCCGCTTTATTGCTGTCCCAGGATATTGTCCTGGGCATTTATTATTTGACCAAAGAGAGGAAAGGGAGAAAGGGGGAGGGAATGTTTTTTTCCGATGTGGGCGAAGTGTGTATTGCATATGAGAACAATATCGTAGAGGAACATACCTCAGTCAATGTCAGAATCGCCGGCTCTTTGGTAATTACAACAGTGGGCAGGGTGCTCCTCTTTGACATCACTCCGCCGGGTATTTCATTCACGGCTGTCAATAAGCTGATAAAAAAAAGGGATCTGGCCGATCTAACTGAGTTGTGCTACGAAAAGTGCGGCGCCAGAGAGGCGATCAGGTTTCTGGATGATCTAAAAGTCATGGGTTTTAAGTATGCGACAATGTCGGGGATATCGCTGTGCCTTGATGACATGCAGGTCGCATCTGAAAAGACGGCCTTTGTCAGTGAGGCAGAGGGGGAGGCTGTGGAGGTTAGAGCTCATTTTGAAGCGGGGCTTATGTCAGATGTTGAAAGGTACAATAAGATAATCGACATATGGAGCAGGGCAACTGAGAGGATAACAACTGAAGCGATGCGTGCATTAAGAGAAAATCGGCCGGAAGAATTGAATTCGCTCTTTATGATGGTGGATTCCGGAGCAAGAGGGGACATCAACCAGATACGTCAAATAAACGGAATGAGGGGTTTGATGGCCAAGCCGACAGGTGAGATTGTGGAAGTGCCTATAACCTCAGGGTTCATCGAAGGGCTCAGTGCATTCCAGTTTTTTCTTTCAACGCACGGTGCTCGAAAAGGCAGGGTGGATAGTCCCCTTAAGACGCCAGTGGCCGGTTATTTTACGAGAAGGCTGGTGAATGCTGTGCGTGATATTATTGTAAGTATGGACGATTGCGGCACGCTGGAAGGCATCTATCTTGAACCGCTAAGGGACAGCAGTTCAATAGAAATAGCGCTGGAAGAAAGAATAGCCGGCAGGGTATTGGCAGATAATGTCCTGCATCCTGACAGCCGCACCGTGCTTGCATCTTTTGGCACTTTTGTGGATATGGAAACTGCGGCAATAATCGCAGGTGCAGGAATAGAAAGGGTGAAAGTACGCTCTGTTCTTACCTGCAAAGCACAACACGGCGTTTGCGCGCAATGTTATGGATTCGACGTCGGCAGACGCATGCCTGCCGGAGTAGGAGATGCAGTGGGTATTATCGCTGCACAGTCAGTAGGTGAGCCTGGGACACAGCTTACTCTGCGCACATTCCATAGCGGCGGAACTGCCGTTTTTGCGGGAACAAAGCCTGTCTCAGAGCCCAAAGAGACAATAAGAACTATGGACATTACTGGTGGGCTTCCGGCAGTTATTGATCTGTTTGAAGCAAGAAAACCTGGGAGTGCCGGTACAGTAAACCTTCATGGCCTGCTGCATGTTGATGGCGCTGCTGTCCTGTGGAAATATGTAATCGATGAAGCGCAGAAAATATACAGGCAGCAGGGGGTGGTTATAAATGACAAACATTTTGAGATTATTCTCAAGCAGATGACCGGGTTTGTCAGGATCACTGATCAGGGAGAATCGCGATTTTTAACGGGTGAAACAATTCAAAAAGGTGAGTTTGGCCACGAGTGTGACAGGACCAGGAGCAGGGGGGTAACTTCCCCGGCAGCGGTTCCGGTGCTTCTTGGGATTAGTCAGATACCATTATTTTCAAGAAGTTTTCTTGCTTCCGCTTCATTCCAGAGGACGACTGCTGTTTTGGCGGATGCTGCCTTTGAGGGCAGAGTAGACACTCTTGATACCAATGCTGCAAGGATAATCACGGGCAAACTGGTGCGAACAGGAACGGGATGTTTTGGCCATTGAGTGTAAGTAACTTTTTGAAAAACTGGATTTATTTTTCTCCAGCAGTAGATGCCTTAAGCACGGGGATTACGGCAAAATAGATTTCCCGTATTTTTGCTAATTTGTCAAACTCACCTAACTACCCCAATTTGACAACCGCTCTGATTAGTGATATGGATTGAGTATGGAGTGAATGATTATTGTAAAGGGAGGTGTCATCATGGGAGAAATAAGATGGGAAAGAGACTTTAACGAGGCGATAAAAAAGGCAAAGAGGGAAGGCAAGCCGATTTATCATGATTTCTGGTTCGAGGGTTGAATTGGCTGTGCATCTATGAATACGGGTCCGTATTCAGATCAGAAAGTGCAAAAGTTCCTGGAAGATAATTTCATTTCCCTTAAAACCCAATGTTTTTTTGACAAGCCGGTCGAATTGATGGAGCAGTTTAATATTACATGGACTCCAACTCTTTTAATTCACGATAAGCGGGGAAGGGAGCACCACCGGATTGTGGGATATGTGCCGGTTGATGACTTGTTCGCTCATCTCGAACTTGGGAGGGCAATGGTCTTTTTCGATGGCAACCACTTCAGCAACGCGATAGAGTCCTTAAATTCCATCATTGCCTTGCATCCTCATGCAGGGGCAACGCCTGAAGCCATATTTTATCTGGGCGTAGCTGAGTATAAGAAGTATCATGATGCCTCGGCCTTGCGCAATGCGTATGATACCCTTCAGGCTAAATATCCGGGGAGCGAATGGGCGCGTCGTGCAGAACCATACTCGGCGATACCAGCGCATGTGAAGGTTTAGAGAGTGTAGTTTTTTTTCGAGGGGCGTGCCGCCGGGCACGTCCCCTTCATAAAGGTGAGGGACATTTCCAATTTTTTTCTTTACGCAAACATATCGGATAGTTCGTTAAGGTTCCTTTCCAGAGCTTTTTTATCATTATCCGACAGCATCGGCATTTCTCCGGAGAGCGGAGGCGATGGTTCTATAATCGTTTTGTGTGATGCGGCAGCAGTATAATCTCGCGGGTCAGATTTTATTGTTGATTTCAATTCCGGTCTTCCGCTCTTCTCTCTGCTGAAATAGGCGTAAAGTATATCTTTTATGACTCTGGATTTCTCCCCTTTTCTTTTTCTTGTGCCGAGACCATTAATAATAAGTGCATCTTCAGGATTATCAGGATATAGCCGTATGAAACATACTTCAGTCTTCTCCATCCTCACCCCGTTATTTTTCGTTCCAGAAGCACGCTTCTTTTATAGTATCCCCTTGCGTTTGCCATCTGTGGGTCAGTTATCAGGAAGTGAGTATGCGCTATCGATGATATATGCTGGTGGATGAGTGCTCCCCCGCCTCCGGTTAGCAGGACGACGTCAACCTCTCCCGTGATGCTCCACTTTGATTTGATAATCCCCGTTATCTTCTGCCCTACCTGTGACAGCACGCGATTAACAAGAGTGCTCACGTCTTTGTTTTGGCCGGAGACTTTAAAATATTTTGTTTTAATGCAGTGCTCGGCCTCCTCGGCAGTAACGGTATCCTTATCGAATATGTTTTTTAATTCACGGGCTACAATGTCGTATATTTCATAGGTTCCGGAGGGAACGCTGCCGGACGCCTTCTCGATATTATGTTTTGCATCCTCTATAAGTATGTAATCCGTAGTGTGATAACCGATATCTACGATGCCAAGCCGTTTAAATAAAGGGGCGCTTCCGGCAATCTCACCGTTATTATCGTAAAACATGTCAAAAAAGGAGCCGAAAGGCTGGGGAATCACATTGATTCCTGCTATGTGGAGACCAATACTATCACACGTCTTTCTGACACTCTCCTCGGCTTTTGTTTTATCTCCCATATAATCTACAGGAAGGCCAGTGACAACAATTAATGCCTCAGGGTCCGATACCGTATTGTTGCCATTTATGGCCCTGACTATGGCTGAAGTTAGCAATGCTCCATACATTTTACTCACTACCCAGCCCCTTGTCCTCAGAGTATAGATAACATCGCAATGCCTCGCCTTCTCTCCAACAAAATATCGTTCGCCATCATATTCGACAGTTTCTCCGATAGTATCCGCGCCTTCTTTTAGAGAGAAAGACAAATCCCTGGCAGGTCCAACACGAGATGGAAAAATAATAGAGTAATGCGCCGTAACAACCTTGGTATAACCGTATCCTACATCAATTCCAATCTTCACAATACTCTCCCTCCTTTAACAAAAAAAAGCACCGTGTTCTTCAGGCATTCACCCATTGCACATAATGTTTTATGCATTACTGCTTTTTAGGATATTACTTTTGATAGCAATAAGCTTGCACGAACAAGGCAGATGTTTCTTTGTTAGCATGTAGCTTTCATATTGATAGCGATTTTCAAAAAGCCTCAAGCCTCGTGCGTTCTGCGTTATGGCGTAAAAAGCATGCATCATAGAGGAGTTGGGAATCATTATACATATGATTATTGATCTTCCCTGCGGCAAGACCGCAGGGAAGCTAATGTATGGAATTTTATTATCTTATTCGCTCGCTAAACCGCCGTGGCAAGACCATGGGGAATACGCTCGCTATCCATTTAACGCTGAATGCTGCAAGGTGACTGACGTAGTGACTAAAGCATGTGGTAGCAGGTGACTTTAGAGGTGACTAAGGAATGAATCAAAAGGCCGTAACAACTTGCAAGATAAATAGAAATGAGCGTTTTCATATCCTGTTAATCTACTAAGTCTAACATCATTATTATTTGTTTAAGAATCTTTTTGTTTCTGAAAGTTCTTTTAAGAAGGATCTTCTTATTTTTATGGGTTTTTTTGCATTCCCTCCGCCGTTACATGGCAAATGGCGGGGGAGGCCGATTTTTTGAACAGAATTAGCAAACATTTCAACTGGTTTTCCGCTTAATGGCTTTTTTGTATTTACAAGGTTGCCCTTTATCATTATAGTATTTTTAGAGATAACCTTTACTGACGAATCTAATTGCAATTTCTATAAAGTTTTTTTGATTGATTTTCATAAGGTTTTATATAAACCTTGGATCAATCCCCTCTTCAAGCGACATGCCAAAAATACCTCAAAAAATCAAAGTTGGGAAATTGTTGTCCTATCGTTAATCTATTTTTACCGGAAATCAACGACTTAGTACTTCAGCGTTTAAACCGGCGCACTCCCCCTTAACAGACCAGTTACTTAATCTTTAACACAAATATTGCAATTAACCACGGCAGTAACATTCCTTGTGTGTCTCTGTTTTTTCAGTGGTTTGTTTGAACAATAGACCTCATTAATAACGAATTCGGACCAACGAGCACGGTGCCCGACCTTTGGAAGGGACTGTGCCTTGATTGTTTTTAAAGGAGGAAGGATATTAGAGCGGTAAAGTAACTTTTTTAGACGCATCAACCGAAGGCGGCAGGCAAATAGCTCGTATGAGTGAAAAAGCCTGCCGCTTTTTTTTGTTTGTCAGGGTCTGCTCAAGTTATTCGTGAGCATACCCTAAGGAGGAAGTCATGAAAACAAGCACTGCAGCAGTCATAGCAGCAATTGTAGCGGCGGTCATTATTTTTTCTGTTGTTTCAGGAGTAAGGGGATTAATCAGCTCCACGCAAAAGTCACAAGCCCAGGCGATAGCGGCTATCGAGGGCATGAAAGAAAAAGGGGGTTCAAAATGAACGGCGGGAAGCATGTTGCAAAAGAGAGGGGACTAATTGGCGGCGCCGGTATTTATAAAAAAATAGAAGCGCTTATTGCAGAGAAGCCCTGGCTCGTCGTGAGGGCCCTTTCAGAATTGCCTGAAGCAGACAGGAAAAGTCTGAAGTGGGTTTTGGCAAGAATATAGGCAAGCAGTAATAACTATAAAAAAGGCGGGCAGCTCTATATTTAGGGCGTCCGCCTTTTTTTGTTTTTAAAAGGAGAAAAGTATGGAAAAGATATGGAAAGTGCCATTTTTTGATGAAACAGGTGAGATCATACATTCATCGTCATATGCCCGTTACAATAAGACGCAGGCCTTCCCTGAGTCCGCTGGTGAAGGTATTTCCCGCCGATGGCTGCACGTTCAGCTTGTCAGTTACGCTGCCCGGCAGATCAGCATGGCGCTGGGGTTGTGTGAAAGCCTTGCCGAAGCCATTGCCCTTGCTCACGATATCGGCCATCCGCCATATAGTCATGAGGGAGAAAAGTATCTGAACGGTATCTGCATAGCTTCAGGTTGCGGTTGTTTTGCGCATAATGCCCAAAGCGCCAGAGTCCTGACGCTTCTTGAAAAGAGCGGAAAAGGCCTGAACGTTTCACTGCCTGTGGTAGATGGAGTTCTATGCCATAACGGTGAGGCCCTTAGCCAGGTGTATGAGCGGGACTGCGACAAAACCATCAGCAGGCTTCAGGCTGAAATTCGCAATTGTCTTGAGTTGCCAGGCTTTAGCAAGAACATCAGGCCGATGACACTCGAAGGTTGCGTGGTAAGGGCTTCGGATGTTATCGCCTATATCGGCAGAGATATCGAAGATGCTATTTCGCTCGGGCTCATAACAAGGGATGACCTGCCTCAAGTGTCTGTCAGTGTTCTCGGAAACAGCGAGGCGTATATCCGGAAAGCTCTGATTAATGATCTTATAAGTGAAAGCCGGAATAGAACCGCTATCCGCTACTCTGACAGAGTATTCCAGGCACTGGAAGAGTTGCTGAAGTTCTGCTACAAGTCGATTTACTTGAAAACAATCCTGAACGAACTGCGTAAGGAGAGGGAGAGAAAGTTTCACATGCTCTTTCAGGCGTGCCGCGAACAGCTTGCCGAATCAGGGTTATCTCAAGCCGGAAACTGGGCACAGGGCATCGGCGCATCTTATATCAGGACAACACCGGTTGAGCGAATCGCGGTGGACTACATCGCCTCAATGAGTGACGGCGGATTTGAAAAGGCTGTCGCGCAGTTAATGAACAGCAACTAATAGTACATCCCATCAAATAAGGCCGGCATTCCGGGTACTCAACACGTCTGAGTTCTCGGAGTGGCCGGCCTTTTTGCGTTCAAAACCTGACAACCATTAACCCTCAACCCCCGCTGTCCGGCATTTGACGCACGGCGGGTTCTTTTATCTCAAAAAGGAGAAAAATGATGACTAACAATATTGAACTGGAATTTTTAACTGCGCAGGATACTGAAGGGACAAGGAAAGCGCAGGCAATGAAGGTCGCCAAAAAATTCAGCGATTTCGTTGGCGAGGCTCGCGAGAGCGTCCACATTGCGATCTACGATTTCCGTCTTGCCGAGGGCGAAGCTGAGATCGTAATCGACGCGCTGAGTAACAAGGCTGCTGCCGGAATGGATGTCAGGGTCGCCTATTTCGAGCAATACAGGAAACGCAAATCTTCACCCGGAGCAGATCCCACTCAGGGAACGGACAGAAATTTCCCGCAGCGTTTTCATGAGGATATAAAGGTGAAGGCGGTCAAAGGAATACACGATCTTCCGACTGATGTACGGGCCTTACCGATTGAAGGAGGCGGACACTTGATGCACAGTAAGTACGTAGTTGCTGACGCTTGTCGTGTCTGGATGGGGTCGGCCAATTTTACCAGCGACGCATGGAGCATTCAGGATAACAACATTGTCCTTCTGAAGTCAGCCGAAATTGCAAAGTGTTACGAGACCGACTTTGATGAATTGTGGGAATCGGGTCGCATTGCAGGCACAGGCAAGGACGATCACGGCGATGCTGAAATCGACGGGATTAACGTTGAAGTTGATTTTGCGCCCGGTGATGGCGCAGCTATGGATCAAGGTATCGCAGATCTGATCACGTCAGCGAAAAGTGAGATCGCGATTGCATCGATGGTTGTTTCGTCCGGTAACGTTTTGGATGCCCTGGCCGCTGCACTAAGACGTGGCGTAAAGATATGGGGCATCTATGACGGCCCGGAGATGGACCAGGTTGCAAGGGCCTTCGGGAAGGGCAAAAGTGTCGCCAGCAAAACCAAAATCGGGCTGTGGAATGTGATAAAGAAAGAATTGGTTGCCAAACATTCTACACCATATAGCGAAGATGGGCCCCACGATTTCATGCATGACAAGCTGGTCGTGGTCGATAGGAGCATCGTGAAGACGGGGAGCTTCAACTTCTCGGGCAATGCGACCAAAAACGCAGAGAACATCCTTACAATTTATAATGAGAAAATCGCAGCCCAATATGAGCAGTATATCCAGGGGCTCGTTTCGAAGTACGAATAATCCGTAGATCACATGAAATGGCCGGCATTCCGGGCACTCAACACGCAGCTTAAGGTGTGTCTGAGTTTGCGGAGTAACTGGCCTTTTTGCGTTTAAAAAGCGTCTTCGAACCCTTAACGCCTGTCCTCGAAGCGTAGAACTCCAGGGCGGGTTTTTTTCAGGAGGATGCATGAAAGCTGTCGAACGCGTAGTGGAACACATAATAAGCCACCGGGAGGAGTTGTCAAACTTTGGCAGGATTGCGGTAGAGGTCTATATCGCGTATGTCCTGGAAAGGGTAATCGAACATATGCATGAAGCTGTCGGAAGCTGTTTGGGACGCCTAATGGAGAAAGTGGGTGAGTACCGGGAGTCTGTAACCGAGGATATCCTGCCCGGTATCCTTGAAAAAATTAAAAAGACTTTCGCAGCGCTATTGCCGACAGCAAAGTTTTTGTGGGAAAAGGCGTCCGAATTTTTCCACAAGCTCATCTCCCTTTTCCAAAGGGCGTAATAATCTGAGAGAAGATTATTCTCAATTCAATTTGAAAAGACGGCGTTGGTCTATCTCAAAAAAGGCGGCAGGCAATTAGCTCGTGGGAGTGAAAATGCCTGCCGCCTTGATATGATATTGGGGCATGTCTGTAGAATGGTGGTGCTTTAAAAAATTTTGCTTTTTTGACATCTACAGGATATAAAGTTTATTCGTATCAAGCAACAATTAATGCTGTTATAATATCCTATGGAATTAAAATACTTTCTTTACTTCCTGATCGGCGGTATGGTGATAAGTGTTGTTACTTATTTCGCAGGTCATGGGAGGGCGCTAATTGCGGCTTTTTTAGCCAATATGCCGGTCATCACGCTTGTTACGTTTCTTACCATTTATCATGAAGCGGGGCAAAAGGCCATTGTGCCCTATGCCAAGGGGTTGGTCGTGATGATTATCCCCTGGCTGGCATATATTCTTGCCATTATTGTTTTGACGCCGCGTCTCGGTTTTCTATTCTCGCTGACAACTGGGTTCACCCTTTATGTTGTTTTCGCGCTTATAATTTTAAGAAAATTTTAGGTTCATTAAAGCGAAACCGGCTATATTGATCCGGCCTGTTAATGCGCAATGAAGACTAATCCCGTGCAAATAAACCACGCGAGTGTTACACAGGCGGGGATAGTGATGATCCAGGCAGCGATAATATTTCCGCCCATGATCCATCGCACGGCCTTTAGACGTTTTGATGCACCTACTCCCATAATGGACGAGGTTATAACATGAGTCGTGGAGAGTGGGAGGCCCATGCGGGAAGCTATTTCAATAACAGTCGCCGCAGCCGTCTCGGCAGCAAAGCCGTTGATAGGTCTAAGTTGCGCGAGCTTGGTGCCAAGAGTTTTTATGATCCTCCATCCTCCGACTGCCGTCCCCATAGCCATTGAAACCGCACAGACGAGAATGACCCACAACGGAACATTGAAAGTAGGGAGATGATAGAAACTGATCAGGGCCATCGTAATTATACCCATTGTCTTTTGAGCATCGTTGCTGCCATGGCTGAAGGCCATATATGCGGCGGAGAGAATCTGGAAACGTGTGAAAATATTATTGACCGATGATGGAGAGTGATTACAAAAATACCTTGAGAGCAACTCCATGATGAAGTACCCCAGGATAAGGCCGACAATAGGCGAGACGACGAGACCAATCAGAATTTTGAAAACGCCGGCGCCGATTACCACTCCGGTGCCGGAAGTTGCCACTGCCGCTCCGACAAGACTGGACAATACAGCATGGCTTGATGACGTGGGAAGTCCGTAATACCACGTTATGAGGTCCCAGATAATTGCGGCAAGGAGGGCTGAGAGCACCGTTAGCTGAGTAACGCTTCCGGCATCAACGAGTCCGGCCCCTACAGTCTTCGCCACAGCAGTTCCTGAAGCGGCGCCTGCAAGGTTAAGCACCGCAGCCATAGCCACAGCCTTCTTTGGCGACAGAACACGCGTCGAGACCGAGGTTGCAATGGCATTAGCTGTGTCATGAAAGCCGTTGATGAAATCGAAGATAACAGACGCTACGATTACGCAGGCCAGCAGGAAAAAAGAGTTATGCATATTTTACGACTATTGCTTCGAGAATGTTTGCAACATCCTCACACGCATCGGCTGCACTCTCCAGGTATTCATAGACCTCCTTCCATTTGATGATAAATATGGGGTCTTTTACCTCGTCGAAGAGCTTCACAAGTGTATCGCGGTAGAGTCTGTCGATCGTGTTTTCAAGACTGTTAATATCGATACAATATTCCTGGACAAACGAATATTTCTTGTCCCTTAAGGCTGTTACGGCCTTGCTCATCACCTCAGTTGTCGCCATAAGCTCTTTCGCCATGGTGACCGCCTCCGGGGTGGGCTTCTGCAGTTTGAAAATAGTGAAACGGTCCACGCAGGCCCAAATCAAGTCGATTACGTCGTCGATCTTTATAGCCAGCTCATGAAGGTCCTCGCGATCAATCGGCGTGATGAAGGTCTTATTGAGTTTCCTTATGATGTCATGGGTCATGAAGTCGCCCTCCTTCTCGCATTCCCGAACCCCCTTAGAAATAATATCGAGGTTGTCCATGTCCTGGAGTAGGGCGACGAGCAGGGAGGCCCCTTTGATTACATTGCGTGACGCCATGTCAAAGAGTTCAAAAAAATCTGTTTGCTTAGGAAAAAGGAATCCCATATTAGCGCGTGCAGGTAGCTTAATAGATGCCCCGATAGTATGTCAACAGTGTGTAAGTAATGGTTTTTATGGTGAGCTGTGAGAATTTCTTGTGCTAAAATATGGAGTGGCCAATGAGGTTATAACATTGAGATAATTATCGGGAGCCCTCTTTTAGGGCCTGGATTACATAGCATGGAGGAACGATGAAGAAACTTTATCTTCTTATTGGGGCGACTGCGGTATTGACCTTCCTTTCCGCGGCATGGGCGGGGGAAGTCATTCATGGCGCCGGAGCGTCTTTCGCTACTCCGGCATATCAGGCATGGGCATACGATTATAATAGGGTGAACATAGTAAAGGTTAATTATCAGTCCATCGGTTCCGGTGGCGGAATAAGGCAGATTGTCAATAGGACAGTAGATTTCGGAGCTTCCGATAATCCGGTAACCCCTGAAAACCTCAAGAAATTTAATCTGCTGCAGTTCCCTACTTTGATAGGCGGCGTTGTCCTGGCAGTAAACTTAGAGGGTATCAAAGAAAACGAGTTAAAACTTGATTCCGAGACTGTCTGCAAGATATACCTCGGAGAGATAAAGTTCTGGGATGATACAAAGATCAAGGGTCTCAATCCGTTACTAAAACTGCCTCATGCTTCGGTGTCAGTTGTATACCGGGCTGATGGATCGGGAACGACTGCCATTTTCACTCACTACCTTACGGGCACATGTGCCGACTTTAAAGCAAAGGTGGGAGAAGGGCCGTCAGTTAAATGGCCGGTGGGCATCGGCGGCAAGGGCAGTGAAGGCGTTGCTAACTATGTGAAGAGGAGTGCCAACTCTATTGGGTATTTGCAGTTCACCTATGCAAGGCAGAATAAGCTTACATATGCGCAGATGAAGAACAAGGCCGGCAATTTTGTCGAGCCAAGCTTTGATGCCTTTGAAGCTGTTGCTGATTCGGCAGAATTTGATGTCGGGAAATCTTTTTTCCTATGGCTCAACAACACCCCTGGGGAAAGAGCATGGCCTATCACAGGAGCGACGTTTATCCTCCTTGCACAGGATCAAAAGTATGCCAATGTCAAGGCGATAAAATTCTTTGATTGGGCATTCAGGAACCAGGATGTCAAGGCTAAAGAACTTGGCTACGTGCCTCTTAGCGAGTCCATAAAGGACAAAATCAGAGCATACTGGAAAGCTAACGGTATTTATTAAATGGATAGCGAGCGTATTCCCGAGTGGTTGAGCACGGAGGTCTAACGAGCGAATAAGAATAAAAAAATTCCTCGCATTAGATTCCCTGCGGTCTTGCAGCAGGGAAGATCAATACGGCTATAGAGCCTGTTGCACAAATCATCATTGATAGGTTGTGTCTTCCACTTCCGGTGTGCCCCCCCCGAAATCAACATTTTCGGTTAGATCGCCATAAATAGTCGATTGATTGTTAGCGGTAGTGCAGATATAATCTTATTAAATGGATAGCGAGCGTATTCCCGCCGTGGTCGAGCACGGCGGTTTAGCGAGCGAATAAGATAATAAAATTCCATACATTAGATTCCCTGCGGTCTTGCCGCAGGGAAGATCAAGAAGGGGATCACTTTTTGATTGCCAATACAGGCGCGAGAAGCGACAATACTGCAAATGCCATCAGGTACCGAAGGAGGGAACAATGGATCTAAGGCTGACAAGTAAGCTTGCTCTGGTTTCCGGCAGCACCGCCGGGATTGGCTACGCGATTGCAGAATCGCTTGCCAGGGAAGGGGCTCATGTTATTGTCAACGGTCGTTCAAAGGATGCTGTTGAGGCCGCATTGGCGCGCCTGCGAGAAGGATTTAACTGCAAACTATTCGGTTTCGCCGGCGACCTTGGCACAGTCGAAGCAGCCGAAGAGGTAGCGAGAGAGTACCCCAACATTGAAATACTGATTAATAATCTGGGCATTTACGAACCAAAGTCCTTCGAGGATATCTCGGATGATGACTGGCGACGTCTATTTGAAGTGAACGTTTTGAGCGGAGTGCGCTTGACGCGACTCTTCCTGCCTGGGATGAGGCTCCGCAACTGGGGCCGCATCATCTTTGTTTCAAGTGAAAGCGGTGTCCAGATCCCTGCCGAAATGATCCATTACGGAGTGACTAAAACGGCACTTCTTGGGGTTGCTCGCGGATTAGCTGAGGCAGTGGCAGGCACGGGCATCACAGTTAACAGTGTCCTTCCCGGCCCCACCAGTTCTCGAGGGGTAAGTGATTTTGTAGAGGCCCTTGCGAAGAAGGAAGGAAAGTCTATCAACGAGATCGAGCAGGAATTCTTCAAGAAAGTTCGGCCTACTTCGCTTATTAAGCGATTTGCGACGTCACAGGAAGTAGCATCCATGGTGACCTATATTGCGAGCCCGCTATCATCAGCGACTACAGGCGCACCCTTACGGGTCGATGGAGGAGTGATAAAAAGTGCTTTTTAGCCCAATATGTCCGGTGCTAATCCTGGCCTTAACAGAGACTTCCGGATTACTATAAAGGCATGCAAAATTGCTGTTTACTGCAAGAATCCGATCTAAGTGAAGAGGAGGAATATTATGCGTTATCGTCTGTTTGGCAGGACAGGTCTATACGTTTCCGAACTCTGTCTTGGGACTATGACATTCTCCGGGAAGGGAGGATTTTGGGGTAACATTGGCAAGCTGTCTGCGTCTGAGGCTGAAGCGCTCATCGGAACGGCGCTGGACGCCGGCGTAAACTTAATCGACACGGCTGATGCCTATTCAGAAGGGGAATCAGAGAAGTTTGTCGGGTTGGCGCTTGCATCACTTGACTGCCCACGCGATCAGGTAATTGTTGCCACCAAGGTCCACTTACGCATGGGTACCGGCCCTAATCAGGTTGGCTTGTCACGCGCTCACATTTTTGCAGCGGTTGACGCCAGCCTGCGCCGTCTGAAACTGGAATTCATTGACCTCTACCAGATACACGGTTGCGACCTCGACACGCCTATCGAGGAGACCGTGCGTGCTCTTGACGACCTTGTTCGCATGGGCAAAGTGCGTTATGTGGGTTTCTGTAATCTGCCGGCCTGGCTGGCGATGAAGGCGCTCGGGCACGCCGATGCACATTATCTGTCACGCTTTGTCAGCGCACAGATGTATTACTCGATCGGAAGTCGCGATATAGAGCGCGAGGTGGTACCTATGGCCCAGGATCAGGGTCTGGCTATTCTGCCATGGAGTCCGTTGGCTGGTGGTTTGCTTTCGGGCAAGTTCGACATAGATAAGCCCGGCCCGGAAGGAGCAAGGCGCGCCTCGTTCGACTTTCCACCCGTTGATAAGGTGCGTGTTGCCGGGGTACTTAAGGTTATGCGTGCTGTTGCCAGGGAGATGGAGATCTCAGTTGCCAGGGTCGCTCTCGCCTGGCTTTTAACACGCCCCTGCGTTACCAGCGTTATCATCGGAGCGAAATCACGTGAACAACTCATTGACAATCTCGCTTCAAGCGAAGTGAGTTTGTCATCAGAGCACATTGTCCAACTCGACGAAGCAAGTGCATTGCCCTCGGAGTATCCAGGCTGGATGGTCGAAAGGCAGAACCGCGATCGGCGTCCGCCAACGGTGGTCTGATTGTAACCTCAGGCGAAAGGCGTGCCTCGCAGAAACGAAGGCACGCCTTTTTTTCCAGCGATTGCCTCTTGAACTACTCACATGGGACATGGACGCCAGTTGAGTGCGCTGCCCTGAGGGGTCTTTTTACTTTATTCTTAGCCCTGCATTTGCATGATATAATTTGGATATGAAGTTTGCAGATGTTATTTTAAGCAGCGAAAGGAATCTATAAACCATGAGTCAACTTTTTACTCCTTTGCAATTAGGACCGTTGGAACTGGCAAACCGTATAGTTGTTTCGCATGCTTCTGAAAAGCTCGGCGCTTCTATACTTTATCCACTTCAGTACGCGAGGGCACAACGATCTGTATGGCCGGCAGCCGAAATTATACGTCCTATCAAGAAATAGTGAATGATTCCTTTTAAAGTTGATAATCCGACTAACAATGTCCCTTTTGTCACAATAGGGCTTATTATTGCCAATATAATTGTGTTTGTCTGGGAAATACTGACACCAATGGAGGGAGAGCAGATTGCTCTCCTGTATGGTGCTATACCGCATAACCTTGTTACTTTTAGAAGTGCTCAGATGGTGTCTCCCCTGGTGAGTGTGTTCACTTCCATGTTTCTTCACGGAGGTTTTTTTCATATCGCCGGCAATATGCTCTTTCTCTGGATATTCGGCGATAATATTGAGGACGCACTCGGTCATTTCAGGTTTTTGGTGTTTTACCTGTTCTCCGGAGTTGTTGCAGCATATGGGAATGCACTGACCGATCCTCAATCTACGCTCCCCATGATCGGCGCAAGCGGTGCAATATCGGGGGTGTTAGGCGCCTATATTCTGTTGTTCCCTCGTGCGCGGGTTCACACCCTTATTTTCTTTGGTTTTTTCTGGCAAATTGTGCGCATTCCCGCGGTCCTTGTCATCGGCTTTTGGTTTCTGATTCAGGTCGTTAGCGGCCTCTCCAGTGCCGGAGCTCTCCAACATGGCGGCATCGCCTGGTTTGCTCATGTAGGTGGCTTTTTGGCAGGACTCCTGACGATAAAGTTCTGGGTGCCGCAAAAAAAAAGATTTTGATAGTAAAAAGGCGAAAATAGCTAATAACAGCTATTATTTGAAGATAATAAGCCGTATTAGTCTTTTTGAAGCCTTGCAACCGATTCCGTTTTCACGTTATTATTAGCACTCATCGACGGTGAGTGCTAACAGGCCGTCTATGCCGGTCAATACCTTCAACGGTTTTCCGTTAAGGATTGAAAATTATTTTTAAAAGGAGGTTTGTTTGGTATGAAGATTAGGCCACTTAAGGACAGAGTAGTTATCAGGTATTCGGAGGAGCAGGAAGAAAAAACAGCAGGCGGCATTTACGTTCCTGATGTTGCAAAAGAGAAACCACAAAAGGGCACGGTGGAGGCGGTCGGCGCCGAAGTTAAGGAAGTAAAGGCCGGGAACCAGGTGCTTTTCGACAAGTATTCAGGATCGAAAATCAAAATCGACAACATTGAATATTTGATAGTAAAGGAAGAAGATCTTTTAGGAATAATTGAATAAAAAGAAAAAAAGGAGGAATTGACATTATGGCGGCAAAGCAACTTCTATTTAACGAAGCGGCGAGACATACCATTTTAAGGGGTGTGACTATTCTTACCGATGCAGTAAAAGCAACACTCGGACCTAGGGGAAGGAATGTAATTATAGACAGGAAATTTGGTGCGCCAAATATAACAAAGGACGGCGTCACTGTTGCAAAAGAGATCGATATTAAAGACCCCTTTGAGAATATGGGTGCTCAGCTCCTGAGAGAGGTAGCTTCAAAAACCTCTGATGTGGCAGGTGACGGGACCACAACCGCGACCGTGCTGGCCTATGCTATTTACAAAGAGGGCATGAGGCATGTTACCGCAGGCGCCAATTCTATTGACCTGAAAAGGGGAATTGACGTGGCAGTAGAAACGGTAGTTGCGGAGTTAAAGGCAATGAGCAGGCCTGTGGCAGAGAAAAAGGAAATTGCACAGGTCGGCACCATCTCAGCAAACAATGATCCCTCAGTCGGCGAATTGATTGCCGAGGCGATGGACAAGGTCGGCAAGGATGGGGTTATTACAGTTGAAGAAGCTAAAAGCATGGCGACAACTCTTGACGTGGTCGAGGGAATGCAGTTTGACAGAGGATATATTTCTCCCTATTTTATAACCGATCCCGACAGGATGGAGTGCGTGCTTGATGATGTGTTCATTCTTATTCACGACAAAAAGATTTCGAGCATGAAAGACCTCCTCCCTATTCTTGAACAGATCGCAAAAATGGGCAGGCCTCTGCTCATCGTTTCCGAGGAAGTCGAGGGTGAGGCGCTTGCAACCCTTGTCGTTAACAAGCTGCGCGGGACCCTTCAGGTTGCCGCAGTAAAGGCCCCTGGTTTCGGAGACAGGAGAAAGGCAATGCTCGAGGATATTGCCGTTCTGACCGGCGGTACGGTTATTTCCGAGGACCTCGGATTAAAGCTCGAAAATATCAAGGTCAACGATTTGGGCAAGGCTCGCAAAGTCACCATCGATAAAGAAAATACCACTATTGTCGAGGGCGCAGGCGATAATGCAAAGATCCAGGGCAGGGTAAAGCAGATTAAGGCCCAGGTTGAAGAGACCACTTCTGATTACGACAGGGAAAAGCTTCAGGAGCGGCTTGCGAAACTGGTAGGCGGTGTAGCAGTCATTAATGTCGGTGCTGCAACCGAATCTGAAATGAAAGAGAAAAAGGCCAGAGTTGAGGACGCCCTCCATGCTACAAGGGCTGCAGTTGAAGAAGGTATAGTACCGGGCGGCGGCGTAGCCCTTATCAGGTGCGTTAAGGCTCTGGACAAGCTGAAACTTGACCAGGACCAGCAGCTCGGCGTGAATATAATCAGAAAGGCGCTTGACGAGCCGATAAAGCAGATAATTCAGAATGCCGGCATCGAGAGTGCAATTATAGTTGAAAAGGTAAGGGCATCAAAAGACGTTAATTACGGGTATGATGCGTATAAAGAGGAGTACACCGATATGATCAAGGCGGGCATCATTGACCCGACAAAGGTAACCAGGTCGGCTCTTCAGAATGCGGCGTCAGTAGCCGGTTTGATGCTTACCACGGAAGTGATGATAACCGAACTGCCTGAAGATGATAAAAAAATGCCCCCGATGCCGGGCGGCGGCGGTATGGAAGGCATGTACTAAAAAAACAGTAATCACCTGGCCCTAAGGTCCACGGGATTACGTTTGTGAAGTCAGGGGCGACCTGAATAAGGTCGCCCCATTTTTCATTTTATGATTGTTATCTGTTATTCTTACTAATATGACCCAGAGACATAATTTCAAATTATTTATTGCCGCATTCTTTTTCCTGCCCCTGATATATGCGGGTTCGCAGCTTTTCATACCTTCTTACATCGGCAGTACACAACTGGAAGTGCAAATACCCGAGGGAGCTACCTACAAACAGGCCGTTAACATCCTCTACAAGAACAATCTCATACGTGACAAAAATATCTTTATCATTCTGGGCAAACTGACCGGCCTTGATCGTAAGATAAGGTATGGATATTATTCATTCTGGGGCAGAATGAGCCCGTTTCAGGTATTCATGCATTTAAAAGAAGGGAAAATTATCGAATATGAAGTAACTATTGTTGAGGGGGATAGCCTGCCGGAGATCGGCACTAAGCTTGCCGCGGCTAAAATCATGACGATCGACAAGTTTAATCAACTTGTCCGTGACAGCGACTTTCTCAGGATCGAGGGAATTGATTCCCCGAGCATGGAGGGCTACCTCTTTCCGCAGACGTACAAAATCCCTAAAGGCGTTAATCCGAGGACGGTGCTGAAAGACATGGTTTCTTTATTAAGAGAGGCATATACTGATGAACTGCGGGCCCGGACGAAAAAAATCGGCTGGAATGAAAACAGCGTGCTGACCCTGGCTTCCATTATTGAGAAAGAAGCGGTAACCGATGAGGAACGGCCTATTATTTCTGCCGTCTATCATAACAGGATAAATCTGGGCATGCCCCTGCAGGCAGATCCGACTGCGATCTACGGAGTAAAAAGCAGTAAATTAAAAATAACCAGAAATGATCTCAAAAAAAGGACCGATTATAATACATATGCAATCAGAGGGCTGCCTCCGGGACCTATAGCATCACCTGGAATAAAATCGATTATCGCGGCGTTGTACCCGGCAAAAGTGCCTTACCTGTATTTTGTGTCCCAAAATAACGGTACTCACTACTTCTCCAAGACAATGGCTGAGCATAGTGCTGCAATCAGGAGGATACGGTCAGTAAATGGCTCCTCGTCAACCGGGAAAGGATGAGTAAGAATGTCGGAGATTATTAGAAAAAAAACCAGAAAGATATATGTCGGAAACGTTGCAGTTGGCGGGGGGGAACCTATCTCTGTTCAATCGATGACAAAAACCGATACCCGCGATGTGCAGGCCACTGTTGAACAGATACGGCATCTGGAGTCTGTGGGATGTGAAATTATAAGGCTGGCTGTTCCTGATTTGGATGCTGCCCGCGCCCTTGGTCTGATTAAGAAGGATGTAACTATCCCTATTATCGCTGATATACATTTTGACTGGAGACTGGCTCTTGAAACCCTCGAACAGGGAGTAGACGGCCTCAGACTTAACCCCGGCAATATCGGTGCGTCCTGGAAGATAAAAGAAGTAGTGAAGGCTGCATCTGAACGTTCCGTGCCGATAAGGATAGGCGTCAATGCGGGTTCTCTGGATAAAACAGTGCTTGAGAAATACGGACATCCGACCCCTGAGGCGCTTGTAGAGAGTGCCGAGACCCATATCAAAATCCTTGAGGACTTGAATTTTCAGAATATAAAGGTGTCGCTCAAGGCCTCGAATGTGACAAAGACGGTCGAGGCCTACCGCTTGTTCTCGGAAAAATATGATTACCCGCTCCATGTGGGCATTTCAGAGGCGGGTCCGCCCTTTAGTGGAATCATCAAGAGTGCCGTCGGCGTCGGCATACTGTTAGCCGGTGGCATAGGTGATACGGTGAGAATTTCTCTGACTGCCGACTCTACCGAAGAGATCAGGGTTGCATATGAGATCCTGAAATCACTAGGGTTGCGTCGGCGGGGCCCGGAAATAATTTCGTGTCCAACCTGCGGAAGGTGCTGTATCGATTTAAAGCCGCTGGCCCAGAAAGTGGAGGATGCGATAAAAGACATGAAAGAGCCCATCAGTGTTGCCGTAATGGGATGTGTTGTTAATGGACCGGGAGAGGCCAGGGAGGCCGACTTCGGCATTGCAGGTGGTAAGGGTATGGGTCTTGTCTTTAAAAAAGGGGAAGTAGTGGGACAGGTGAAAGAAGAGGAGTTGCTGGAAGCGCTGATGAAATTGATTAATGAGAATACATCGCCATATTAACGAATGTGTACCCGTTTTTACCTGAATGTTTAATTGCATACATAGCCTTATCTGCTTGCTTAATTAAACTGTCCACATCATCGCCGTGGTTCGGGTAAAGCGAGATCCCTATACTTGCCCCAACTGTAGAATGTTTCCCGTCAAGGTCAAACGGTTCGGACATGGACTGGAGTATCTTCCTGGCAATCAGCGCTGCAATATCAGGAGATTGCAGTTCTGTTATAACCATCAGAAATTCGTCGCCACCAATTCGGGCGACTGTATCAGCTTTTCGTACTGATGAAACAAGGCGCTTCCCCACCTCTTTCAGCAGAATATCCCCTGCTTCATGCCCAAATTTATCATTGACATCCTTGAAGCCGTCCAGATCTACATACATTACTGCTATCAATGTTTTATTTCGTTTAGCTATCTCCATCGCGATTAATATGCGGTCTTTTACCAATCTCAAACTGGGCAAGTTCGTTAACGCATCGTGGTTTGCCAGGTGACGAATCTTCTCTTCCGCTATTTTAGTCTGCCTGTATAGTCGTGCCAGAATAAAAGATACAATCAATAAAATTACGAATATGATAAAAGCCGAAATAAAGGTCGTCTTGTATTTATAAAGGATGTCCCTGAAGGACATTTCCCCCAAATCCCTGTAAGCTCCTAATCTTAATTCTTTGCTTAATTCATCGACGCTCTGATAATTAAGAGGATAGGACCATCCATAACAGTTCGCTGCCTGGGCCGCCTCATTATCAGATCCCATACTTAAAAGAGCGATCGCCACCTTTGTAGCCAGATCCTCCGGGGTCCGGCGCAGTTTTGCAAAAGGCCAGTCAGGATAAAGTCTGGTGCTGACAGGAAAAGGGAACTCCCTGGATATCCCTATCCATTCGGGAACAATGACGCGAAAATCGCTTGCTCTGAATTTCCCGCTCCGAATCGAATCGGCAAACTCGTTTGTGTTTGCCGTCCCTGCATCAGCCTTGCCCTTCAGTACCTCATAAATTGCCAATTCATGGTTACCGGCAAACTGGATACCGCCAAAATCTTTATATGGATCTATCCCTCCCTTTTTCAATTCACGTACCGCAGCAAGCCATCCTCCCAATGAATACGGGGCTACAGCCACGAACTTCTTCCCCTTCAAGTCCCTCAATTTATATATTTGACGATTATCCGACCTCGTGAAAATTACACCGCCTAAAAGAGGATATTTATCAGATAAATTATTTTTCAAAGTCGCAATGCGGGAAACGCCGTATTTCAAATCTAAATCAATATAGATGATAGGGTTGGCCAGCACGAAATCTATCTCTTCATTCCTGACGGCAGCAGAGATATTATCGAAGGACAAGGGAACTATTTTAAAGGTAGATCCCGGCAATTTTTCCGATAAATATTTGGCAGTCGGAGTCCACATCTTTTGACATTTTTCTGTGCCGCTGTTGGCAAGTACGCCGATCTTGATATCATAACCGTACACGGCGTCAATCGCAATACACAGGATGAGTAAGACCAGCACGTAACTGCACTTCAGGTAACTTTTCATAAACACCACATTAGGCAATTCCTATCTACACATTGTATCAGAAATTAACATTTTTGGTGAGATGGCCGAGGTGTTGCCCCCGGTAGAAGGTAACACTTTTTTCGACGGGATTCTATAACAATTATAGGGAGTACATGTTAAGATGAATTGCATATGACTACGCTGGATTTTTTGAGGGATATCAAAATTCACCAAAATAAGAAAGGTTATCGTTTTTCCGTTGATGCCTTGCTGCTCGCTTCTTTTTCCGAACGGCCGGCAGCAAAGAACATCGCTGACTTCGGAGCAGGTTCGGGAATAATAGGCTTGCTCCTCGCCCTGAAATGCCCTGGAGCACAGGTTAAGCTGATTGAACTGCAGGAGAGCCTCGCCCGGCTTGCAGAGAGAAACATTGCATTAAACCGGCTTGAGGAAAGGGTCGGAGTGATCAGGATGGACATCAGATCGCTCTCTTCCGGTAAAGGATTGGACTCCTCCGCGCTGCATCCCCGGTCCTTCGATCTTATTGTCTCAAACCCGCCGTACAGAAAGATAAACTCGGGGCTGCTCAACCCCGATGATGAAAAGGCAATAGCCAGGCATGAGATACTGCTTTGCCTGGAGGATTTGGTAAAGGCGGGCTCGACCCTGTTGCAGCATCACGGAAAGTTGTGCATTATTCATTTGCCTGAGCGGTTGGCCGAGATAATAAATATTATGAGGGACAACGGGCTGGAAGTAAAACGGGTGAGATGCGTTCATTCCACTGCATCTTCTGATGCAAAGATGCTTCTTATTGATGCTGCCAAGGGGGCCAGGGCCGGAATGAAAATAGAAAAACCCCTGATCATATATAATGAAGACGGCAGCTATACGGATGAGATGCAGAGCTACTATGGCTGCGGGAGCTTGTGATTGACTGTGATTCAGACAGTAGACAAGTCCCCTGCGCTCAGACCCAACAGTAGGTGCCTTAAGCAGCTGCGTCCTGACAGTTCTAAAGACTCGTTCGCTACAGTCGCTAAACTCGCCCTGCGGGCTCAAACATAGCGCCTGTTTAACGTTCTCTCGCATAGAACTGTTACCAGGACTCCGCGATTCGCTCCGGAAACTTGTCTACTGTCTGAATTGCAGTGTGATTGATATCGTGATTGACTTTGCTTACGTATTCCATTAAGTTAGTTATATGTCTTTGTATATTCTTAAACGCCTTGCGACGATGGTACCGCTTGTTTTCGGGATTACGCTCATCACCTTTGTCGTCATTCACCTTGCACCCGGAGGTCCTGTAGAGGTTGAAGCCCAAATGTCTCTCAAGTCGTCTGCCCAGGCGAGGGAAAATCTCAAGAGGCTTTACGGTCTCGATAAGCCTCTGCATGTCCAGTATATTCAATGGCTCAAAAGGTTTGTGAAACTGGACTTCGGTACGTCTTTCGTCGACGGCAAAAAGGTTGCTGATAAAATAGGCGAACGGATTCCGGTCACACTGAAGATCAATATCCTTTCTTTAGTTCTTATTGTTTTAATAGCAATTCCTGTGGGCATTCTCTCCGCTGTGAAACAATACTCTCTTTTTGATAAATTGACAACGTTATTTGTATTTGTGGGTTTCTCTACGCCGGCTTTCTGGCTTGCCCTGATCATGATGATTGTTTTCGGAGTTACCCTTGGCTTGCTCCCTATCTCAGGGATACAGAGTATTGATGTATCCGGTATGAGTTTCCTTGAGAGAGCAATGGACCAGGCAAGGCATCTGATCCTGCCGGTGCTGTTGAGTGCCTTTGGGGGTATTGCAGGGTTCAGCAGATACAGCCGGTCGAGCATGCTTGAGGTGATCAGGCAGGATTATATAAGGACCGCCCGTGCAAAGGGCCTGAAGGAGTCGGAAATTATTATTACCCATGCTCTCCGCAATGCCCTTATGCCTATTGTGACGATCCTTGGTCTTGCAGTGCCGGGACTTATAGGAGGTTCGGTAATCTTTGAAAGCATCTTTGCTATTCCGGGAATGGGGCAATTATTCTGGATGTCCACTATGTCGAGGGATTATCCCACTATAATGGGCATACTGGTCATTGGCGCTATATTGACGCTGATCGGCAATCTGATTGCCGATATATCTTATGCACTTGTGGACCCCAGGATACGTGTGAGAGAATGATAGGGATCGTATGGAGACGATTCAGGGAAAACCCTATGTCAGTTGCTGGACTGATTATTATATTGATACTGGCAACGGTTGCGCTTTTTGCACCGCTGATCGCGCCATACGGACCTGCAACGATCAATGTATATAATGTTCTCTCACCTCCTGATAGCGCGCATCTTTTAGGAACTGACGATCTGGGCAGGGATGTTTTGTCACGCATTATATGGGGGAGCCGGGCTTCCCTTAAGGTCGGCTTTATTGCCGTGGGTATAGCTATAACGATAGGGACGGCTCTTGGCGCTATAGCAGGGTTCTACGGAGGCGCGATAGATTCTCTGCTGATGCGGTTTGTCGACATAATGCTTGCCTTTCCAACATTCTTCCTGATCCTTGCGGTCATTGCGATTGTCGAACCGAGTATTTCTACTATAATGATTATTATAGGTCTTACGGGCTGGATGGATGTTGCCCGGCTTGTAAGGGCCGAATTTTTGACGCTCAAGGAGCGTGAATTTGTCTCGGCTGCCAGGGTTATCGGCGCGAGTGATTCCCGTATTATTTTCAGGCATATTATCCCGAATGCCCTTTCTCCTGTGTTTGTTGCTGCAACGTTCGGTATAGCAGGGGCGATCCTGACGGAATCCGGCCTCTCTTTCCTGGGTCTCGGTGTGCAGCCGCCTGAGCCGAGCTGGGGGAATATCCTTACGTCCGGCAAGGACTATATCACAGTTGCGTGGTGGCTTTCCCTGTTTCCCGGCCTTGCCATTCTTATTACCGTGCTCAGTTATAATCTTGTCGGCGAGGGGTTGCGCGATGCACTGGATCCGCGCCTGTGGCAAAATGAGAAATGAAGTACTTAACATCCTGTCCTGATCCTGAACGCGCCGGCAATAATATAGAAGCCTTCCTCTCCCAAAACCCCGGGCATAAGATGAAACTAAAGCATCATTTGTCCCGGGCAGCCATGCTGTTTTCATATAGCCAGTTCCTTGCAAATTACTCCATACAGTACCCGGATGCATTGTTCCATGCACTTAATCACCTCGACGAATCTTTTGAAAGTTCATATCTCAGGGATGAACTGAGAAGCATATTCGGCGCCTGTACGACGATAGATGAAGGCATGAGTGCAGTGCGGCGCTTCCGAAAGCAGAAGCTTCTTATTATTACTCTTAACGATATTCTAAAGCTGGCTGATCTCCAATCATTGATGCTCGACATGAGCAATCTTGCTGATGTGGTGTTGGATGAGTCACTGCTTTTCCTGGAGCCTTTTATTGCGCGGCGGTACGGAAGCCCGGGGAGCAACACATTAGTTGTAATAGGACTCGGCAAGCTGGGCGCACAGGAGCTTAATTACAGCTCCGATGTAGACATCATATTCGTCTACGGGGATGAAGGAGAAACGAACGGAATTACTACAGTTCCGGGCGTCACCATAAATAAGATTACCGCGCTTGAATATTACTCAAAAGTTGTCGAAGGTTTTACACATTTTCTTTCAGCCAATACGGGTGACGGTTTTGCTTACCGCATAGATTTGCGGCTAAGGCCGCAGGGGCAGCAGGGCAGCCTGGCGCTTTCATTGGCCGGACACGAAGAATATTACGAATCATGGGGACAGTTATGGGAAAGAGCGGCGCTTCTCAGGGCCCGCGTTGTGGCTGGAAATGCGGCACTGGGACAGGAGTTCCTGGAGATGATACGGCCCTTTGTCTACCGGAAATATCTCGGTTTTGATGCAATCGATGAAATAAGGCGCATGAAGTCCCAGGTGGAACAGATCAAGCCAGTAACTGATCCCAGGAAAAGTCGCGAGACCTTTTGGGGTTCCACGCTTAGCAGGGACATAAAGAGGGGCTACGGGGGTATACGGGAAATAGAGTTTTTCATACAAATATTCCAGCTCATTTACGGGGGGAAAGAAGTGCTGATCAGGGACAGGAGTACTTTCCGCACCCTGCACAGTCTCTTGCAGAAAGGGCTTATAGGCTACGAGGATTTTCATCATCTGTTTGATAACTATATTTTTCTGAGGACGCTCGAGCACCGTCTCCAGCAGATGAACGATATCCAGACCCATACTGTCCCCGCAGGTGAACGCGATATCGAGAGCCTCGGTAAACGGATGGGCTTCGGCAACGGGTCGGCTTTCCTGGAGGAGCTGACAAGGAGAAGGCACAAGGTGCGATCAATATACGATTCACTGCTTTTTGTTGGAAACGTTCCCGGACCACCGGATCTCGGTATCCTCAGCGCTGAGTTCTGGGATATGGATATGCCTGATGAGCAGCTTCTGGCGGAAGAGCTTTCAAAAAAACGTGTAAAGGATACCAACAGGGCGATATATTATTTAATGAAAATCAGGAATACGGTCAGTTCTTTTCAGACGATACGGGGGAGAAAGCTTCTCGAAGATCTTTTGCCGCGCTTCATCGAAGGGGCGCTGCAAAGCGCTGACGCAGACCTCGCGCTGCTCCATCTGGTTGATTTCGCGGCGCTCATGGCTAAAAAAGAATCATATCTGGAAACGATAGCTCAGAGGATGGAATTAATTTCGAGCCTCATCTTCATCTTCTCGCATAGCGAGTACCTGTCAAAAATAATTATGAGCAATATGGTATACCTGGACTCTCTTGAGGAAGGCGAAGTAAGGGAAAAGAGACTCACAAGGCTGAAAAAACAACTAACGGCGCTTGCCGGACTGTACGGGACAAATACGGCCGTCCGCCTGTTCAAAAGGCTTGAAGAGGTCGGGCTGGGTATCCTGTTTTTGGACGGGAAGATGGACATACTGGAGCTTATGAAATCGCTGACCAAGGTTGCAGAGGCCATTGTAGAACTGCTTGTGATGGAGCAGGATAGTGCAGCGCCATCCCTGTCCGTAGTCAGCTATGGGAAGCTGGGCGGGCGCGAAATTACATTCAATTCCGATCTGGATATAATATTTTTGACGCGCAACGAACCATCGGTCGATGACGTAAAAGCAGCAGAGCGAGTACTGAAAATTGCTATGTCTTACACAAAGGACGGCATGGCCTACAAGATGGATACGCGCCTGCGTCCCGACGGCAGTAAGGGGCCGCTCGTAAGCTCGCTGGAAGGGCTCGCCGCTTACTATACACACCAGGCCCGGTTATGGGAATTGCAGGCCTTGCTGAAGGCCCGCCCTATTGCCGGCGACAACTATATGAACAGGTCTTTTATGAATATGAGAAGGAAAGTACTGCTTGCCAGAGGGGGCGGCATTACGGTTTCGGAAATAAAAAAAATGTCCGAAAGGATCACCAGGGAACTCTCAAAGGAATCTTTGGCTGCCGGAGTCTATGATATAAAGCGGGGGACTGGGGGGCTTGGTGAACTTGAATTTATCGTTCAGTATCTGCAGATGAAGCACTGCCGGAGTCATCCTGAACTTCTGGTGCAGAACACTATTGATGCAATACGGCGAATCAATAGGGCAGGCATTTTGAAAGATTGCGATGCGGGCATGCTCAGCGAAACGTATGTCTTTTACAGGAGCATTGAAACAATGCTGAGACTGAGAAATGAAGGGACCCTGAAAAGGGACGGCACTGCCCTGCAGGGGTTGGCCGATATTTTTGTTTTAAGCAGCCAGGACATCCTGGACATATTGCACCGGAAAAAAGCGCTGGTCAGCAGCATGTGGAAGAACTTGGATTAATGAAAAAAAATGGCCCGATTCGGTATAATGAAAAACAACATAAAAAATTCTATGCCATAATTTGAGGCTACTTTTTCAGGGGGAGGTGTTATATGGGCGCGCTGGTAGAGGCAAAAGGTTCCGCAGATGCAATAAAGTCGGCAGTGGGTGGTGAGCTCTTACAACTGGTTACATTTAATTTGGGCAGCGAGGAATATGCTGTGGCTATCCTTAAGGTGCAGGAGATTAACAGGATGAAGGAAATTACCAGGGTACCGAACTCCCCGCCTTATGTGGAGGGCGTTATAAATCTGAGGGGCAAAGTGATACCTGTTGTGAATCTCAGGAAGAAGTTCTGCCTTGAAAGCAAGGAGAACAACGAGCAAACACGGATAATGATCATGGATATACAGGGCATTACCATGGGTCTTGTTGTTGATTCGGTATCGGAAGTGCTGAGAATTCCTGCCAAGACGGTTGAGCCTACTCCGCCGATGGCCTCCAATATTAGCGCCGAGTTTATAAAAGGTATTGCCAAAGTGGATGAACGTCTTATTATATTGCTGGACATGGACAGACTGCTCGGGAAGGTTGAAGGGGAGGATATGCTCGAGGTAGCGACAAAAGCTATTGAAAATAAATAAGCAAATAAAGTAACAGGAAAAATAAAAAGGGGACTCGGATCGAGTCCCCTTTTTTATGACTGCTGTTACTTTATTCTATATGTCGTAGTACAGGAAGAACTCATAAGGATGAGGCCTCAATCTGAGGGCATCCACTTCTTTGGACCTCTTGTAGCTTATCCATGTTTCAAGGGCGTCATCAGTGAATACGTTCCCTTTCATCAGGTACTCATGATCTTCCTCAAGATGGTTGAGGGCTTCTTCGAGACTTGCGGGCATGGTCGGCACTGAGGCAAGTTCCTCCGGGCCAAGCTCGTAGATGTCCTTGTCAAGCGGCTCGCCGGGATGTATCTTGTTTTCGATGCCGTCAAGACCTGCCATGAGCATCGCGGAAAAGGCCAGATAAGGATTACACGATGGATCAGGGAACCGCACTTCCGCCCTCTTTGCCTTCGGGCTGGCAGAGTATGTGGGGATCCTTACACATGCTGAGCGGTTTCTGGCAGAATAGGCAAGGTTAACCGGCGCTTCAAAGCCCGGGGTCAGTCTCTTGTACGAATTAGTCGTCGGGTTGGTAAGGGCCGCCAGGGATTTAGCGTGCTTCAGAATGCCCCCGATATAATAAATAGCCGTCTCGCTTAGGCCTGCATAGCCGTTGCCGGCAAATATGGGCTTGCCGTTTTTCCATATGCTCTGATGTGTGTGCATTCCGGAGCCGTTGTCCCCGAATATCGGCTTCGGCATGAACGTTACAGTCTTGCCGTTCCTTTTCGCAACATTCTTGATTATATATTTGAAGAGCATCAGGTAGTCTGCCATCTTGACCAGCGGCTCAAACCTCATGTCGATTTCAGCCTGTCCTGCTGTGGCTACCTCGTGGTGTTCCTTCTCGACATAAATCCCGCAGTTCTGCATCTCGATAACCATCTCTGTTCTTAAATCCTCCTGGCTGTCCGTCGGAGGCACCGGGAAATATCCCTCTTTGTGTCTTGGCTTGTAGCCGAGGTTGGGCTTCTCGTCGCGGCCCGAATTCCATATACCCTCAACCGAATCAAGGAAATAATAACCGCTGTGAGAATTCTGGTCGAACATTATATCGTCGAAAATAAAAAATTCAGCCTCCGGGCCGAAATAAGCCGTATCACCTATCCCTGTTGACTTGAGATACGCTTCTGCTTTTTGTGCAATGTACCTTGGGTCCCTTGAGTAGAATTCTTTTGTGATAGGGTCCACGATGTTGCAGATCAGGCTTAACATGGGGCGTGCTGTAAAAGGGTCCATAATAGCGGTAGAGGGATCGGGAATGACGAGCATATCTGAACAGTGGATAGCCTGCCATCCTCTGATTGATGAGCCGTCAAATCCAAGACCCTCATCGAATATTTCTTCTTTTAATTCGCTGACTGGCGCCGCAAAGTGCTGCCAGATACCGGGAAAATCAAGGAACTTGAAGTCAACCATCACGGCCTTGTTTTCCTGGGCCATCTTGATTACATCTTTCGGTGTCATACATCCTCCTTTATTTTATTAGGTTAAGATTAAGGCCGAGGTTGAGATTTGAAACCCAAGAAAATCTTCTTTTCAATTCTTGACCTTAACCTTTAGTTTATACTGCGGTTTCTCCGCGCTCTCCCGTTCTGATCCTGATAACGTCCTCTATCGAGTAGATAAATATTTTGCCGTCTCCGATCTTTCCTGTTTTGGCTGATTTTTCTATTGCATCCACAACTTTGCCTGCGAGCTCGTCCGAGATAACGATTTCCAACTTTATTTTGGGTATGAAATCGACGACATATTCGGCGCCTCTGTATAATTCAGTGTGCCCCTTTTGCCGCCCGAATCCCTTTACTTCAGTCACCGTCATGCCCTGGATGCCGATCTCATTCAGGGCATCTTTAACTTCATCAAGCTTGAATGGTTTTATCACAGCTTCGATCTTCTTCATATCTCACCTCCCGTAGATCGTCATACAGTTTGGAAAAATAGTTCATAAAAGTTATATGCACGCGCATTATAGATATCATATAGCCTTTCCGTCTGGGTTTTTATTTCTTCAATATCTACGGCCTCGTTTTTCAGCCACTCAAAAACCATAGCCTTTTGCACTTCTATATGGAACTGAAATGCGTAAGCATTTTTCCCGTACCTGAATGCCTGGTTAGGATAAAGAGCCGAACTTGCCAGCCTTACAGCACCGTCCGGAATGTCGAACGTCTCGCCGTGCCAGTGGAAGACTTTAAATGTCTGCCCAACATCTCCAGTCTGCGGATCTGCTGCAAGGCGCACTATGCGATTGTCCCTGAGTCCCTCCCCTGTAATGTCGATATTATACCAGCCTATTTCTTTTTCAGCTCCCTTATATACCTTGGACCCAAGGGCTTTCGCCATTATCTGCGCCCCCAGGCATACCCCGAGGACCCGTTTATCCCGGGCTATAAAATCCCTGGCAAACTTTTCTTCTTTCTTAATATAGGGATAGATATCATCCTCGTTCACGCTCATGGGGCCACCCATCATCAGGAGGGTATCAAAATCAGCAGGATCGGGAATATCTGCGGTCTTTGACAACTCCAGAATAGTATAGGCAATGTTTTTTTTATTGAGGAAATCCTCAATCGTGCCGGGTCCTTCGGTTTCTATATTTTTACAGATCAGCACAGACATATGGGTCTTATGATAACAAGTGATATAGCAGAATTGCAATGGCTATAAAACAGTGAGTTAGGCGACAAAAAAGTACCTCCATCCTATGGTCAAACTATCTCTTTCAGCAGTGGCTGGAAGCTTTTCAGAGAGCCACATCGCCTGTTTCACCTGTCCTGATTCGGATGGCCTGTTCAAGGCTTGAAATAAAAATCTTACCGTCACCTATCTTGCCGGTGTTGGCCGTTGTCTGAATCGTTGAAATTACCTTTTCGAGCATGGCATCAGTAATCACCAATTCTATTTTTACTTTAGGCACAAAAGTAATTTCATATTCGGCTCCACGGTAGAGTTCAACATGGCCTTTCTGTCTGCCGAACCCTTTCACCTCGGTAACAGTCATGCCCTGTATCCCGATGCCGTGCAACGCATCCTTTACTTCATCAAGCTTGAACGGTTTGATAATAGCCTCTATTTTTTTCATGGTTTATCTCCTTTATGTCGAGGTTGAGGCTCAGGCTTTCTGAACGTTAGCCTTAACCTCAACCTCATCATGCATTTTATATGTTATATGCCCTTTCCCCATGTTGGGTATCGTCAAGACCTGTAATCTCCTGCTCCATATCGACCCTGATACCTATGACTGCTTTGATAATCGTGAAAATAATGAAGGTTGTAATCGCCGTATACGCTATTGTTACGCCTACGGCTTCCAGCTGAATAATGAATTGGCCCGGATTACCGTAAAGAAGACCCTTGCCTGCATCATTGATCGCCGGATCGGCAAAAATACCTGTAAGAAGTGCTCCAATTGTCCCACCGACTGCATGAACTCCAAAAGCGTCGAGTGCATCATCGTAACCCAATTTAGGTTTGAGGAATGCAACGGCACAGTATGGAATCACTCCTGCCGCTATACCGATGACGATTGATCCCGTTATATTCACAAAACCCGCAGCCGGGGTTATAGTGACAAGTCCCGCAACCGCGCCGGAGGCCAGACCGAGGACAGTGGGCTTACCGGCATGTATCCACTCAGTCACCATCCAGGCAATTGTCGCCACGGCTGTGGCGGTATTGGTATTAAGAAAGGCAGCCCCGGCAAGACCGTTTGCCGCCAAAGCTGACCCGGCGTTAAATCCGAACCATCCGAACCAAAGAAGTCCTGCCCCGATTACTACAAACGGAAGATTGTTTGGCTTATATGTCGGATCTTTTCTTTTTCCCAGCATAAGCGCACCAACAAGCCCAGCGACGCCGGCATTGATATGGACGACAGTCCCTCCTGCAAAATCAAGGGCGCCCCATTTAGCCAGGAAGCCATTCCCCCATACCCAATGGGCTATCGGAAGATAGGTAAATGTGAGCCATAGTATTGAGAAGAGCACCCATGCAGAGAACTTCATTCTTTCCACATACGAACCGCTTGCCAGAGCAACAGTAATAGCGGCAAACGTGAGTTGGTAGGCCACGAATACAAACTCGGGTATTGTCTTGGCAAGGTCCGAGATGCTATTTACGCCGACGTGCGAAAGAAACAACTTCTCCGAGCTGCCTATTATGCCTCTTACATCAGTGCCGAATGCAAAGGTATAACCGTAAAGGACCCATAAAACGCTGACTATTGCGAATGCGCCAAAAGACATGGCCAGAGTGTTGAGGACATTTTTCCCTTTTGCCATGCCCCCATAGAAAAGGGCCAGCCCGGGCAACGTCATAAGCATGACTAGGGCTGTTGCAACTATCATCCATGCTGTATCTCCGGAGTCAATTTTGGGCGCCGGCGCAGGCGCAGCAGCTTGCACCTGCGCCGGTGCGACAGCTTGTGCTGCCGGTGCTTCTTTCTGATCTTCGGCATAAAGCAGCCCCGCTGATAAAGAGAGCAGCGCCATTACTACCAGTACCGCAAGTGTTATGCTCTTAATTTCTTTCATTAACTTCCTCCAACCCCTGGTATTTTACAGACTGAAGTCTGCTATACGGCATTATTCGCTGATTTCATATTGCTAAAACCATACCAGGCAATTAACTATATGATTTCATGGGGAAGCTATTGTTTAGTGATACTACATATTTGTAGCTACTACCTTTTTGTAGCGACAAATATGTAGGCATATTCGGTAGTGGTCAGATTATTTTTGCAAAGGATTTGTGACGCCCATGTCCGACATGATCATCGGTTAATGTGCCGGGAGGCTACTCAGGGTGGCAACATATTCCGCCACCCGGCTTGTTCGCTTCCTTATCTAACGATCTGATTATTGATCTTCCCTGCGGCAAAACCGCAGGGAAGCTAATGCATGGAATTTTTTTATTCTTATACGCTCGGTATCCATTTAACCGGGCAGAGAACGCTTATGACTCGAAATGTCCGGCCATATCCTAATAGCGATCATGTTCATGGCCGGATCTTTCATCCCTCTGCTCATGCCTGTCTTTCTCTCTCATCTCATGCTTGCCTTCCTCTTTCCGCCCGTGCCTGCCTGCCTTATTCCACTCTCCGTAAGGGATATGGCGCTCCCTCGCGTAGCGCTGCCGGTAATCCCTTGGTACCCCAATTACCGGGCCGGGCACATTGCGCCGATTAATTACCCCCCATGGCCCGTTATACGCATTTGCGCGGTACCAGCGGTCGCCGCGCGGAGACCACCAGTAGCCGCCGAAGAAGAACACATCGATGCCGGGCTGTGGCACGAAGTAGACCTGGGAACCAGGTACCGCTACCACTTCCGGCGGCGCAGCGACCACTATAGGCGGTGGGCCGATGTTGATGCCGATCTGCACTCCAGCCAATGTCTCCTTAGTCCCCACGAGGGCAAACACAGACCACAGAAGAGCGGCGAATCCAAAAACTCTGTAAATACTTTTTCTCATTTCTCCCTCCTTCATACTCATCTCCATAGGATTTTTAACGCTATAGTTTGTGACATATCCTTCACAGAATATAGAGCCTTTTTTATTTTAACAGCTTTGAATAAATTTGCAAGCAAACAAAATTAACATAAGCAGGAAAGAGGAAAGGGGGAAGGGTCACATCTCTGTAACCCTTTGATTTTCAAGCGTCCCCAAAGGGATTCGAACCCTTGTTACCGCCGTGAAAGGGCGATGTCCTAGGCCGGGCTAGACGATGGGGACATCAAATGACCGGGCGTAACGTTTTGCTCGTCACGGTTTTTCAAGTGAGCCGCGTTGGATTCGAACCAACGACCCACGCCTTAAAAGGGCGTTGCTCTACCAACTGAGCTAGCGGCCCTCAGCAGCAAAGTAAACACTTCGCTGTAATCAGAATTAATAATCTACTATTTGTACAAGTTTTTTGTCAACTAACAGTAGGCAACAACAAAAGGCAAGAGTCTATTAAAATGTGAAAAACAACCTGAATTAGAGAACAAATATTTGCCTTTAGCCTATTGCCTATTGCATGTTAACAATTGTCTATTTTGACATAAACCTGGTTATTATGTTAAAAAACATATAAAAAATCAACCGGGTTAGGACTAGCGAATAAATGTCTTGTGCATTTAGGCGCTCTGATTTGGGTTAGATTTGGCTGATCCGACTGAGCAAAACCGCAGGCGTAGCAGAGCTACGTTGAGGATTTTGCGACTGAGGATCGGGCAAAGATGGCCTGAATCTGAGATGCATCAAGGTACAAGTTATTTATTCGCGAGTCCTCGGGGGCGTTAAATGCATCTTTTTAATTATAAAAGTGGAGAATTGTATGCTGAAGATGTGGCAGTAAAGGACATTGTTGCTAAATTTGGCACTCCTGTTTTTATTTACAGCTATAACACGCTGCTTAGGCATTTTAAGGCATATAAAGATGCATTTGGCAGCTTTCCCCACCTTATTTGTTATGCGATTAAGGCTAACTCAAACATTGCGTTATTGAAACTGTTTGCGAAAAACGGAAGCGGAGCGGATGTTGTTTCAGGGGGAGAACTTTACAGGGCTATTAAAGCCGGCATCCCGGCAAAAAAAGTGGTATATGCCGGTGTCGGCAAAACCGAAGATGAGATTCGGTTTGCGCTCAAGAGCAAGATTCTTATGTTTAACGTCGAATCTGAGAATGAGCTGCTGGAAATCGACAGAATAGCGGGCAAAATGAAGGTAAAAGCCCCGGTTGCACTGAGGATCAATCCCGACATAGACACTATGACCCATCCCTACATCTCTACAGGACTGAGAAAACACAAATTCGGGATCCCCATGGAGAATGCGCTCGAGTGCTACAAGCTTGCACTCGGCTTGAGAAATGTCAGTGTTGTCGGCATTCACAAGCATATCGGTTCCCAGCTCACAAAAGTTTTGCCGTTTGTTGATGCACTCAAGAGGATACTGACGCTTATGGATGAACTGATAAAACAGGGGATAGGGATAGAATATCTGGATATCGGAGGCGGGTTGGGCATAACGTATTACGATGAGACGCCGCCGACCCCGGCGCAGCTTGCCAGGAATATTTTGCCTCTGCTTAAAGATAGAAAGCTCACCCTTATTTTAGAACC
Organism: Nitrospirota bacterium; assembly: GCA_963830245.1. Classification (GTDB taxonomy): domain Bacteria; phylum Nitrospirota; class Thermodesulfovibrionia; order Thermodesulfovibrionales; family Dissulfurispiraceae; genus JADFXI01. Next base: position 24,980 of record CAWHNC010000068.1, on the reverse strand, counting down.
GGGCAGGTCTATCGTCGGCAATGCGGGCATTCTTGTTACTAAAACACTTTATCTCAAAAAAGGGGAAGATAAGGATTTTGTCATTGTCGATGCGGGAATGAACGATCTTATACGGCCCTCTATTTACAGCGCATATCACCATGTCCAGCCTGTGCTGAAAAACAGAAAAGAGAAGATCTTTGCGGATATAGTAGGTCCGATATGCGAGTCTGGAGATTTTCTTGCGAAAGACAGAGAAATGCAGAGCGTCTTGCAGGGTGAATATCTTGCAGTGATGAGTGCAGGTGCATACGGCTTTTCCATGTCGTCAAATTATAACAGCCGCACCAGGGCTGCAGAGGTGATCGTAAAAGGCAAGAACTGCTCGCTTATAAGAAAAAGGGAGATTTACAGCGACCTCGTGAAAGGCGAGAGCATTCCTAAGTTTGTTTAGATATGGATATTGTTTTTACAAAGATGCACGGGACGGGTAATGACTTTGTAGTTATTGACAACAGGGATGCTGACCTGTCTCGTCATCTAGATATTCCTGAGCTTGCCAGGATGCTCTGTAACAGGAGATTCGGCATTGGCGCAGACCAGCTCTTGCTGCTTGGGTCCTCCTTTGTATCTGATTTTAAAATGGCGATATTCAATGCAGACGGCAGCGAGGTTGAGATGTGCGGCAACGGCATACGGTGCCTTGCCAAATATATATGGGACCGGAAAATTTCAACCAGGGATGTCCTGAAAATCGAAACTGTTGCCGGAGTTATTCAGCCCGAACGCATAGGAAACCTGATCAGGGTTGACATGGGAGCCCCGGTACTTGAGGCAGACAAAATTCCGGTTGAGCTTAAATCCGCAACCCCGATAATTGATCATCCTTTGAAGGTAAATGACCGGGTGTTCAAGATTACCTGTGTTTCGATGGGGAATCCCCACGCAGTAATTTTTTTAAATGAAGATGTTGACGGGTTCCCGGTGGCTGTTTATGGGCCCGTTATAGAGAACAACTCTATTTTCCCGAATAAAACCAATGTCGAGTTTGTCAATGTATTGAATAAAAAGGAAATGAAAATGAGGGTCTGGGAGAGAGGGTCAGGGGAGACACTGGCTTGCGGAACAGGAGCATCGGCCTCTGCAGTTGCTGCGATGCTGAAGGGACTCACTGAAAAGAAAGTTACCATACATCTTTTGGGAGGCGATATTACTGTAGAATGGCCCGGGGATGGGCGGGTGTATATGACAGGTCCGGCCGTAGAGGTTTTTGAAGGGAAGATTGTCAATCTTTCCGTTGTAGCCTATAACCCATCAACTATCTCCTAAAGCCTGTATTATTTTTGAAGGAGGTCTCTCATGTTTAGCGGTTCCATTGTTGCATTGGTAACACCATTCAAGAACGGTAATTTTGATGAAAAGGCCTTCAGTGATCTGATCGAATGGCATATCGCCCAAGGGACTCATGCCATTGTGCCCTGTGGTTCGACAGGAGAGGCCGCAACGCTTGATCGTGATGAACATTGCCGCGTTATAGAGGTGGCGGTGAAGACGGTAAATAAGCGTATACCGGTGATTGCCGGGACAGGGGCGAACGCCACAAACGAAGCGATATATATTACAACCAAGGCAGAAAAGCTCGGCGCCGATGGTGCAATACTGATTACCCCTTACTATAATAAACCTACACAGGAAGGGCTATACCGCCATTATAAGGCTGTTGCAGCCGCGGTGGGCATTCCTATCGTTCTATACAATGTTCCCGGCAGGACAGCGGTCAATATGCTCCCCACAACTGTTGCACGCCTGTCCGAGTGTAAAAATATTGTTGCGATAAAGGAGGCGACTGGTGACTTGAAACAGGTAAGCGAGCTCATCAGACTATGTGGCGACAGGATAGCGGTTATTTCAGGCGATGACTTTACTACGCTGCCTCTCCTTGCCCTTGGCGGCAAGGGAGTTATTTCAGTTACAGCCAATATTGTGCCCCGGGACATGGCTGAAATGTGCAATGCTTGGGACAGGGGGGATCTGGCAAAGGCGCGTGAACTGCACTTTAAACTCGAACCTCTCAATACAGGCATGTTTATAGAGACTAACCCGATTCCGGTAAAAACGGCCCTGGCGCTCATGGGAAAATTAAGTGAGGAATTCAGGCTCCCGCTCTGTGAGATGTCCCCTGCAAACAAAGAGAAACTGAAAGGAGTGCTGAAAAATGCCGGAATCATTTAAAAATAGTATAGAGCAGAGGGCAAAGGGCAGAGAGCGAAAGGAATTCAACTCTTCATTTTTGGCGCAATGTTTTTTGCTCTTTGCACTTTGCACTGTGCTCTGTGCGAGCTTTGCCTACGCCGATCCCCCGTCTCCATTTGCCGGAGAAAAACTTATTGACCGGCAGGCTCCTGCATTTGAATTGAAAGATGTGGACGGCAACACGGTCTCTCTTTCTTCTTATAAGGGCACGGTGGTTCTGCTTAACTTCTGGGCAACCTGGTGCCCGTCCTGCAGAGAGGAGTTTCCCTCTTTGAATAAGCTTAGCCGGCAGTTAAAGAACAAGAAATTTTCAGTTATTGCGGTATCCATCGATCGTTCAGTTTCGGATGTCAGGGATTTTCTGAAGAAACATCCTTCAGGCTTCACCGTACTAGTGGATCACAGCCTTTCCGTATCAAGAACTCTTTATAAAGTGTTTGTGCTGCCGACGAGCTTTCTTATAGATAAGAGCGGTGTGATTGTCGAGAGGTATTACGGGGAAGAAGACTGGACTGGCCCTGACATGGTCAGGAAAATAGAATCACTTCTGTAAGTCATGCCTCGTATATTTGATTTTAGGCGCTGAAGACAGCAGCAATTTTGTGTAAGGATGCCTGGGCGACTGGAAAAGATCTTCGGTTTTGGCCTGTTCAACAATTTTCCCGAGGTGCATGACCGCTACCTCATCGCTGAAGTAACGGACAACATTTAAATCATGGCTGATAAGAATAAAAGATATAGCCGAGGTCTTCCTTATCTTCTCGAAAAGATTAAGAATTTGTGCCTGGATTGAGACATCAAGTGCGGAAAGAGGTTCATCGGCAATGATCAATTCCGGTGAAAGTGCAAGCGCCCTTGCAATGCATATCCTCTGACGTTGTCCGCCGCTAAACTCGTGTGGATACCTGGATAAGGCGTCCCTTGTAAGGCCCACCTGCTCCAAAAGCTGAATTACTCTGCTTTTAATATCATTTTTAGGAAGGATATTGTGGACTTTTAAAGGCTCCGATAACGTGTCAACAATCCTCATCCGTGGGTTGAGCGACGCAAAGGGGTCCTGGAACACTATCTGGACAGACCTTCTGAATTGTTTGAGCCGTGCACCGCTAAAATCGGCAATGTTTTCACCTTTGAAAAGAATAGCTCCTTCAGTCGGCTTGAGCAGCTTCAGTATCATTCGCGCCACTGTTGATTTCCCGCAGCCGCTCTCACCTACAATGGCAAAAACGCGGTCCTTCCCCACTTCGAAGCTTATGCCGTCAACGGCCTTAATAAATTTACCGGCGGTTTCTCGGCTCCACTTTACAGGAAAATGCTTCTTGATTGAGTCAACAGTAAGAAAAGGGTCAGTGGGACCGCTCATTTTGCTATTATCAGCCACTGACCAGACCCCCATGTACCTCTTTCCATCTTATACATCGCACATAATGATTGCCGGCAACACCAACGAGTTCAGGCTCTGCCATGGTGCATTGGGGGATCATCGCAAAGCACCTGTCGGAGAATTTGCATCCTTCAGGCAAATGCCCCGGCGCAGGAACAAAACCTGCTATAGGTTTAAGGGATGCGCCCCTGGAAACCGGCAGGGATTCAAGCAGACCGATTGTATATGGGTGTGAAGGGTTCTCGAAGAGTTCCTGCACATCGGCAAGCTCCATTATCCTGCCGGCATACATAATTGCAACCCTGTCTGCCTGTTCGGAAATAATACTCAGATCATGAGTAATCAGCAGGACAGCCATCTTCCTCTCCCTTCTTAATTCCTGGAGGAGAGAGAGGATCTGTGCCTGTATGGTTACGTCCAGCGCAGTAGTCGGTTCGTCGGCGATCAGGAGCGAAGGGTTACAGGCTATGGCAATTGCGATCATTACACGCTGCCGCATTCCTCCCGACAACTGGTGAGGATAATCCTTGACCCTGGATTCAGGAGAGGGGATTTTTACCGCCCGCAACAATTCTACCGCACTTTTCATTGCCTCGTTTTTAGAAAAGTTCATATGGGCAATGAGCGATTCTGCTATCTGGTAGCCGACTGTCAAGGCAGGATTAAGAGAGGTCATGGGTTCCTGGAAGACCATAGCTATGTCTTTCCCGCGTATTTGCCTCATTTCCCTGTCATCGAGCGACAAGAGATTCTTGCTGTTGAAGAAGATTTCTCCTTCTGTATAGGCATGAGGAGGAAGGATGCGCAGAATAGAAAGAGCCGTAAGGCTCTTACCGCAGCCGCTTTCGCCAACCAATCCGAAGACCTCCGAGCCCCTTATATCAAATGAAAGGCCGGATACTACTTTCAGGGGATATTGATCGGCAGAGAACAATATCGACAGGTTTTTTATATCCAGAAGAGCGGGCGTCCCAACCATTATAATGGGTTATCTGAGAGGATTACTTCTCCTGTGCCGGCTCATTGAGTGCATCGTGGAAGGGCTTGCCCAGTTTGAAATGCAATACCTTCTTGGCCGGAACGTCTACCTTTTCTCCGGTCCTGGGGTTTCTCGCGATCTTCGCGTTCCTTTGTTTGATTCTGAAATTACCGAAGCCTCTGATTTCAATCTTTTCACCGCGCGAGAGGGCATCTTTCATTCCATCGAAGATTGTGTTAATAATAGTCTCTACCTGCTTCTTCGTAAGGCCTTCGACCTTCTCTGTCACTTGTTCAATCAATACCGATTTTGTCATCTGTCTCCCTCCGCTGTGTGTGTAATTATGAATTCTTGAATGTCATTTTTTCTCCACAATTCAGCACTTAAAATTCAACATGCAACATTTAATTTATTTTATGGGGAATACATGTATTTAAGTTCCGGTGAGGGGAGTATCTTTGATACGCCTTGCTGTATCCTGTCGCTCAACAGGTCAAGAATGCGGCTTTTTTCTTTTTTGGTTATTACTTCAGGCTCCCCTTTTATTCCTGCCATCTTTGCTGCAGTTTTGATTGTGTAATCGAGGTCTCCCAGTTCGTCCACAAGACCTGCCTTTATCGCCTGTCTTCCTGAAAATATTCTGCCGTCGGCGATTTCCCTGACTTTATCAACAGGCATCTTTCTCCCTTCGGACACTGCGGCAATAAACTGTTCATGGACGTCATCCATTACCCCTTGCAGGATGTCACGTTCCTCTTTCCCTATACCTCTGAAAGGAGAGGCAATATCTTTATGCTTTCCACTTTTTATGACTTCTGTTTTTACTCCTATCTTATCCATCAGGGCTTTAACATTTGGGACTTCCATAATTACTCCTATGGAGCCGGTAATAGTGCCGGGATTAGCAATAATCTTATTTGCCGGGGCGGAAATATAGTAACCGCCTGATGCTGCAAGAGAACCCATAGACACAACAACTTTTTTGTGGGCCGCAGCCCTTTTAACTTCATCATATATCTCCTGAGAAGGAACAACACCGCCTCCGGGACTGTTGACCCTCAGAACCAGGGCTTTTATTGAGTTGTCTTTTACGTATCCGTCTATCTCATCGACAATTGATTTGGCTTCTATGATAGGTCCATCTATCCTGACAAGCGCTACTTTGCCGCCGAAAGATATATTTTTATGAAAGAAAGTGAACAAAGCGCTTAAAACAATCAGAAATAAAAAGAACAGGGCTACGAAGATGCAGATTTTTTTAACTTTCATGTGTTTTCAGGTTTTTCATGCTGAGACCTATTTTCCTGTCCTCAATATTCAATTTTATGATCCTCACCATTATCTCAGAGCCTTCTTGGATCTCTTTCGAGGGATCTATCTCAGATGAGTAGACAAGTCCCTCAACATCGCCGTCCAATTCGACAAACATGCCGAAATCCGTGACCCTCAAAACTTTTCCCTTAAACTCCCCGCCAAGTTTGAATTTTACGGGTATTTCATTTTGCCATGGATCGGGCGTCAATTGCTTTATGCCAAGTGCCATCCGCTCTTTTTCCGGATCGAGGCTCAATACGACCGCCTCGACTTTCTGGCCTTTCTTGAGTGCCTCAGAAGGGTGCTTGATATGTTTGGTCCACGAAAGGTCTGAGATGTGAATCAATCCGTCCACGCCTTCAGGGATCCTCATGAAGGCCCCGAAATCAGTAATGGTTTTAATTTTTCCAGTTATAGTATCTCCGACTTTATACTCCTTTCCCACGAGTTCCCACGGTTTAGGAAAGAGTTGCTTGAGGCTGAGAGAAAGTCTCCGCTCCTCCTTGTTGATATTCAGCACAATTGCCTCCACCTCATCACCGATTGAAACATACTTTGACGGATGCTTAAGGCGCGGCGCCCAATCCAGCTCCGATACGTGCACAAGACCCTCAAGCCCCTCCTCGATTTCTATGAAGACTCCATAATCGGCTATGGTTACAACTTTCCCTTTTATCCTCATGCCAGGCACGTATTTCTCGTCCACTATCAGCCAGGGGTCGTTTATTTTCTGTTTGTATCCGAGAGTTATTTTTTGTGATGCCTCGTCATATTTGAGGACAATAAAGTCGGCCTCATCTCCGATAGAGAAGAACTCGGAAGGATGGTTTACCCTTCTCCAGGATATGTCCGATATATGGAGCAACCCATCTATCCCTCCCAAATCGACGAAAACTCCGTAGTCGGTTATGTTTTTCACCGTGCCTTTCAGGGCTGCGCCTTCTGAAAGCACTTTGAGCGTTTCTTTTTTCTTTTTGTTTCTCTCTTCCTCTATGATGACTCGCCGTGATACAATGACGGAAAGTCCCGCGGGTTGGCCTGAGAAACTTTTTTGTACAACCAGCTTCAGTATCCTCAGGGGAACTTCCTGGCCGATATAAACGTCAATGTCTTTTACCCCTTTAATATCTATCTGGGAAGCCGGCAGAAATGATTTTGTACCCATCACATCGACAAACAATCCGCCTTTTGTCTTCTCGATGATCTTGCCCTCGACCTGCGCATGGGTGTTAAAGGCTGTAGTCAGCGCCTCAAGGCACATGATTTTCAGGGCCTTATCCTTTGACAGGATAACAACCCCCTCTTCATCGTTTATCCTTTCGACAAAGACATCTATTTCATCTCCCGCGCTCAGCCCCGAGAGTTCTTTTTCAGTAAACTCCGAAGCAGGGATGATGCCTTCAGATTTATATCCTACATCCACGACGACCGTATCGTTTTGGACTGCCATGATACGTCCTTTTGTGACGGTGCCTCTTTCTACCCGGTGCAGTGTTTCAGCATAGAGCTTTTCGAGTTCTTTTGTTTCTTCCTTTGTCTGGGTATCCATTAGGTGCCCTTCCTCCTCTATCTCTAATTCTTTCTTCGACATCTTTAATTATCCAGTCAGGAGTCGAAGCTCCAGCGGTAATTCCCACGCTCCGCACACCTGAAAACCAGCTCTCCCTTATTTCGGAGGAGGTCTCTATATGATATGTGGGGACTTTCATGGAAATGCAGAGATGGGCGAGTTGTGTGGTGTTGGCGCTGTTCTTGCCGCCGACAACAAGCACCATATCTACAGCCTTTGCCATTTGCTTCGTCTCTTTAAGCCTGAGCGCCGTTGAATTGCATATTGTATTATAAACTTTAATTTCCTTGACGTGCTCAAGCATTTCAAGCATAATTTCTTTTAGAAGCGATAGAGGCTGGGTTGTTTGCACTACTACTCCCACCTTGTTTTGCAGTTTTGGAAGCATATCGCCACGATTTACCACGACGACATCTTCGCCGGCGTAACTCACGAGACCTTTGACTTCAGGATGTTCCTTATCGCCGATAATGACGACTTGATATCCGGCTTCCTTTAAAAGTTTAGCATATTGTTGTGCCTTTTTCACAAAAGGACATGTGGCGTCAATGACTTTATATTTTTTCCGGTCAAGTTTTTCCAGGACATCGCGGGGTACTCCGTGCGTTCTTATGATGAGTACCCTGATGTTGTCGCCATTAATAGTGCTTATCGGCTCAACCCCCTCGGATCTCAACCGTTCAATGACCTGGGGGTTATGTATTATTGGTCCCAGCGTATATACGTCACTGCTGGTTTGAGCGGTGTTGAACGCCATGTCAACAGCCCTTTTTACACCAAAGCAGAAGCCGGCCCTCTTAGCGGTCATAATTTTTACGTCATCGCCCATACTTGTAGGATACAGAATTTTGATCAGAGTATTCAAGGTGTTAGAAAAAAGAGGGTCAGCAGATTGGAGGGTTGGAGGGTCTAATCCTCTAATCCCCGGTCACTGCCTTTAAAATAACGGCGGCCGCCTCATCAAGACCCATACGTGTCGTGTCTATATAAATGGCATCTTCCGCCACTTTGAGCGGTGATATTTCGCGCTGACTGTCCCGCGCGTCTCTCTTCACGACATCATTCATTGCCTCTTCCAGGGTCACCGGATTCCCAATTTCCTTTAACTGCAAGTATCTCCTTCGCGCCCTGCTTTCTACCGATGCGTCAAGATAAAATTTCCTCCATGCATCTGGAAATACAACTGTCGTCATATCCCTTCCTTCGGCCACAATATCATCAAAAAGCGCTGCATCGCGTTGTATCTGCAGAAGGAAATCTCTTACTGCCTGCCGGGCTGAAAAAACAGAGGCATAATGTCCGGCCTCGGTCGTCCTGATTGCATCGGATACATCCCTGCCGGTCAAAAGGACCCGACCGTTTTTAAAGAGGACTGTAACACCTTCCAGGGAGTTCCTGATTTCTGCATCGCTGCTTTCAGGCGTCAGATTAGCGCTTCTCAGGTGCAGTGCTATGGCGCGATATAGCGCCCCCGTATCAAGAAATTGAAATCCCAGTTTTTCTGCCAGGCGTTTCGATATAGTGCTTTTCCCCGAACCGGAGGGACCGTCAATTGCAATAACTTTTTTCATAATTAATCGTGAAAAGTGAATCGTAAACGGCAAAGCCATTTGGCTTCTATCTTTTCACTATTCACGTTTCACTTTTCACGGTTTTAGTCTCCTTCAAATTCTGTCAGCGAAAATAATTTATAACCTTTTGCCTTAAGTTTTGCAGATCCGCCTACGTCCGGCAGATTGACTATAAAGGCCATTTCAACAACTTTGCCTCCCAATTTTTCAATAAGTGACGCCGCTGCCAACGCTGTTCCTCCTGTAGCAAGGAGGTCATCTACAAGGAGCACACGGGTGCCTTTTGAGAGGGCATCTTTGTGCATTTCGATAACATCGGTGCCGTACTCAAGGGCATATTCATGGCGTACCGTTTCCGCAGGGAGTTTCCCGGCTTTCCTGACGGGAACAAACCCTTTCCCCAGTGTATAAGAAAGTGCTCCGCCGATAATGAAGCCTCTGGATTCTATGCCGACAATAACATCGAAAGCAGCATCCCCTTGTATATACCGTTGCGTCATGCTGTCTATAACCAGCCTGAACCCCACAGGGTCTTTTATAAGTGTGGTGATGTCCCTGAACATGATGCCTTTTTTCGGATAGTCAGGTATGGTCCTTATTCTTGACTTGATCGACATTTGCTTCCCCCTATATTTTGCATGAGCATTCAGCAGTCTTTATTTTGTCTATGGTACTGATAAGTAATTTTTTTACGTTTTCGGAATTTTTTATCATTACGGCATTGACCATCTCCCAGGTAACCGGCTCTTCTCCTTTTTTCCAACAGTCGTAATCAGTGGACATGGCAATTGACTGGTAGCAGATTCCCAACTCTCTCGCCAGTATTACTTCCGGCACTGTCGACATGTTGATGACATCAGCCCCCAGCTTTCTGAACATGTGTGATTCAGCTTTAGTGGAAAAGCGCGGACCCTCTATAGTTATGACTGTGCCTTTGCCTGTGGTATCTAAGTTTTAATGCCCTGGCATTGGCAACAAGAAGAGCCCTCAGCTTATGGCAGAACGGCTCGCTCATCGGGGTATGAATTACCTTCTCATCATGAAAAGTGAGGGGTCTGTGTTTTGTAAAATCGATAAACTGATCGACAAAGACAAAGTCTCCGGGTTTTATCCGTTCTCTCAGGGACCCCACAGCGGTGGTGGCAAGGATATGAGTACAGCCCTCTTTCTTGAGCGCGTGGATATTGGCCCTGTAATTAACGCCGGAAGGATATATCGTATGGTCCCTGCCGTGGCGCGCAAGGACCACTACATCGATCCCGTTGATGGTGCCTATGGTAAGGCTTGAAGAAGGACTGCCATAAGGAGTGACAGCTTTTTTCTCCCTGGTTGCTTTTATAATACGGGGATCGTCCATGCCGGACCCTCCGATAATACCGATTTTTATAGTTTCCATAACTGCTCCCGTATAAAATTGATCTTCCCTTCAGGGAATATGCACACACTATCCATCTAATTTGAAAAATAAAATAAGATTGAAGTAATATTTAATAAGGGAAATAATAACATAATTAACGATGATCAAACTACCGGTAGACCGTTTGGATCTGCTTTGAGGCATACCCCATGGAAAAGAAGAAAAAAAGTGATGACGTAAAAAAAAGTGCTGGAAGAACAAGCGCGAAGTCGGAACATGACAGGAGTTTTTTCAGGGTTGACGCCCATATTCATCTGGTAAGCGGCCTGGTGCCTCACGAAGAGAGAACAAATATCTTGTCTAGGATACTCCCCCCGACCCCCGCCGGCTCCTGGGCTCCGGCAACGTTGAAAAAGGTGGATATAAGCTGTGCAGGCATTGCTTTTGATTCCGAAGACTTTTACGCGCCTGGTGATATTGTTGCGCTTAAAATTATGCTTCAAAAGGAGGGGACAGCTCCGCTGCTGGTTTATGGAGAGGTAATGCGTGTTGAGCCATATAACCGCTATTGCCGGATTGCGGTGAAATTCGTAGCTCTCGATGAAAGGATAAAGAGCGTCATTATGCGGTTCGTATTCGAAAGAGAGAGGGATATAATAGCGGAAAAAAGGGTAGGGTGGCTATAAACAAAAACAGGTGATAGGTTATGGGTCATAGGCCATTGAATAAATATTTATACGTTTCCCCATCACCTATCACCAATTACCTATAACCTGTTATATTTTTTAGTTGCTCGAAAAAACCTGGGAATGAGATATCGACGCAGGAGGCATTGTCAATAACCGTTGTCCCATCCGCAACAAGCGCTGCAACGGCCATGGACATAGCTATGCGATGGTCCCCGTAGCTGTTCACGCTACCGCCCTGTAATGATTTTTTGCCTTTTATAGCAATTCCGTCAGGATATTCCTCGACATCAGCGCCGAGTTTTCTGAGTTCCGATACCATTGCCTTGATCCTGTCGGATTCCTTTACCCTCAATTCCTCTGCACCCCGTATCTCCGTAATCCCCTCTGCCTGTGTCGCAAGGACGCAGAGGATAGGGAATTCGTCAATAATCCCGGGTATGCCTTCTTTGTTTATCTTGACTGCCTTGAGCAGACCGGCAGTCTCGCAGTAAAGATCTGCGATCGGCTCACCGGATATTTCCCTGCTGTCAAGCAATTTTACAGAAGCCCCCATCTCTCTAATTACATCAATGAGGCCGGTCCTTGTGGCGTTGACCCCGACGTTTTTGATCAGGAGCTCGGAGCCCGGCACAATGAGGGCCGCCACAAGGAAAAATGCCGCTGATGAGAAATCAGAAGGCACGGTTATGTCTAATGCATTAAGTTCAGTGCCTCCCTTTATCGTGATGGGCCTGCCGCTGCCCGATTCAATATGCGCCCCCATTGAAGCAAGCATCCTTTCGGTGTGATCGCGGGACTTGTATGGCTCGGTTATCGACGTAATTCCATTGGCATAAAGTCCTGCAAGTATCAGGCATGATTTAACCTGGGCGGATGCTACAGGCATGTCATAATGCATTGCCCTGAGGCTGCCTCCGTTTATAGCAAAAGGGAGAAGGGAGTCCCCCGCTCTGCCTGAGATATTCGCACCCATCGCCTTAAGAGGAGCGACAACCCGTGCCATAGGCCTCTGCCTGAGAGAAGCGTCGCCTGTGAGGGTTGAAAAGAAAGGGTTGCCGGCAAGGATGCCGGCGATGAGTCGAACAGTAGTTCCCGAATTGCCGCAATCGATGACATCAAGGGGTTCTTTAAGTCCGTATAGTCCCTTGCCGTTTATAATGACTTCACTTCTGTCTTCTCCCGAAATGTCGATTCCAAGCATTCTGAACGCATTCATGGTGCTCAATGGATCATCTGCCTTGAGGAAGTTGCGTATCTTGCTTTTTCCCCTGGCGATGGATGCCAACATGATCGCACGGTGTGAGATGGACTTGTCAGGGGGAAGCAACAACTCGCCCCTGAGCCCGCCGGTCTTTTTGAGTTCGACCTGTTTCATCGGCGTCAGCACTTTTCTCTCAGGGTCCGGGCCTTTGAGAATTCATGCTCCAGGCCTGCGGCATCGCCATTTTTAATCAACGAGGCTATTATGTTGAGATTGTTCCCGAAGTGTTCTATCAGTGCAAGGAGATTATTGCTGTTAAGAAGCGAGATGTCCCTCCACAAATCGGGTGAACTGAGCGCTATCCTTGTCGTGTCCTTAAAGCCAGGTCCTGCGTACTTTAGATATTCGGCATTGCTGTCATTTACAGTATTTACCAGTGCATAGGCGATAAGATGCGGAAGGTGGCTCACCGCTGCATAAATCTCATCATGCAGCATGGGGTCCATTATTTCAACCTTCGCCCCGCATGATTCCCATAGTCCAGTGATTTGTAGGACTGTGCTTTTCTCTGAACGTGCCGTAGGAGTAACTATACACCGCGCCCCATCGAAAAGGTCTGCCCGGGCATTCCCGATACCTGATCTGTCACCACCAGCAATGGGATGGGAGCCGATATAGCGCACACCTTCAGGCATCAACTTTTCCAATTCGATGACGAGAGGGCCTTTTACACTTCCGACATCAGTAATAAGGGTATTTTCCTTTAATACATCCCCTATCTCCTGCAGGATCTTCCTGAATAATCCAACTGGAGTCGCGAGGACAACAAGGTCCGCATGTTCACAGGCCTTTCCGATCTCAAGGCTGTATTCGTCAATGATGCCCTGTTCCTTTGCCTGTTTTAAATTTGCTTCTTTCCTGCCGTAGCCGCAAATCGTCCCGCAAAGTCCGCGGTCCTTAAGAGCAAGCGCGAATGAGGCGCCAATCAAACCGACGCCGATAACAGTCACATTGTTGAATAATAGCTTGCTCATCGCTTACTATTATACAATAGGGCTCGTGAATAAATATCTTGCACCTTAACCCTTAAAATCTAAAGACCGTCTTGTGGTAAAATTCGAGGCAGTGGTAAACTATTTATATGTCTTTTTCCATTCTTGTCCGCGGGGTTAACTGGATAGGAGATGCCGTTATGACCATGCCGGCTTTGCGGGCATTGAGAAAGGCATATCCCGGAGCCACAATCAGCCTGCTTCTCAAACCTCCGGTAATTCCGGTTTTTGAAAATAATCCTGATATAGACGAGATAATAGCTTATGATGAGAAGTTCAAGGGCTTAATAGGGAAACTCAGGCTTGTCCGGTTGCTTCGGAAGCGAAAATTTTCTATGGCCATACTCCTGCAGAATGCCTTTGAGGCTGCGTTGATTGCCTGGGTTGCCCGGATCCCTAAGAGGCTTGGTTACAACAGGGACCGAAGGGGCTTCCTGCTGACAGACCCGGTTCCCTTTAATGGGGAAGACCGTAAGATCCACCACATAGCATACTATTTGAACCTTCTTTCTTCAGCCGGTATTCCAGCGGGCTTTGAGGAGCCGGTGATTCATCTCTCCCTTGAGGAGCGGTTGCAAGCCCGTGCAGTGCTATCTGAATTGAGAAGGCCCATACTCGGCATTAACCCGGGCGCAACTTTCGGCTCTGCAAAACGATGGTTCCCGCGCAGATTTGCTGAAGTGGCTAACTGGTTACGAAGGGACACAGGCGGCAATGCAGTGATTTTCGGGAGCAGAAGTGAAATGGCGCTTGCATATGAGATAGACAAGCTCATTCCCGAAGGCAAACTATTTCTTGCAGGGAAGACATCGCTCAGGGAGCTTGCTGCGCTGATTTCGGAATGTGATGTCATGCTTGCCAACGATTCGGGCTCCATGCATGTCGCTTGCGCGGTGGGTACCCCAACGCTTGCGATATTCGGATCAACTGATCCGAAACTTACCGGACCGGTGGGCGAAGGGCACGATGTAATAAAAAAAGAGTTTTCATGCAGTCCGTGTTTTGAGCGCAGGTGCTTAACAAGAGATATGCGGTGCATGTATACGGTGACCGCGGAAGAGGTTTTTTTCAAGATCAAAGATATTCTCCCTAACAGAAGGGCGGTATTTTTTGACAGGGACGGCACCCTCTGCAGGGACGCCGACTATCTCAGCGACTGGAAAGATTTTGAAATATTCCCTGATATTGACAGTCTCGGAAAACTTAAGGAGAAAGGTTTTCTTCTTATCGGGATCACCAATCAATCGGGCATATCCAGGGGGCTGATTAAAGAATCCTTTGCAAAGGATGTAAATGCGGTTTTTACCGGGACTTATGGATTTGATGACTTCTATTATTGCCCCCACAGCCCCGATGACTACTGCCAATGCAGGAAACCTGCTCCCGGAATGCTTATTAAAGCCAGGGTGCGGCACCGTATTGACTTGAAGAGGTCTTTTGTTGTTGGTGACAAGGATGCTGATATGCTGGCTGCAAAGGCAGTTGGCGCCAGGGGGATACTGGTCACTACGGGGAAACAGCAAACGTCGCCGCATGCCGACACGGAAGTTGGCAGTCTTGAAGAAGCTGTCAGGGTTATATTGGCGGATGAAAAAGATTAAGCTTGAAGAGACCCCTGCAAAGCTTCTGATTATTAAGCCGAGTTCACTCGGTGATGTTGTGCACAGTCTGCCATTTCTCAATGCGGTGCGGGAGTCTTTCCCCAGTACTGAAATCCACTGGGTGATTGCAAAGGGGCTTGAAGGTTTGCTCGAAAACCATCCGATGGTGCAGAAGCTGCTGGTAATTAATAAAGACGAGTGGAAAGACATCAAAAGGATGCGCGGCACATTGTCTGAGTTCAGAAGCATTCTGGGCGCACTTAAGGGCGAATCCTATGATATTACGGTGGACCTGCAAGGTCTGCTGAGGAGCGGAATACTGACCGCTGCAAGTAAAGCGCCTGTGCGCCTGGGCTTCAGTGAAGCCCGTGAAGGCAGCCGTCTATTTTACACACAGACTATCACAGGTGGCAGGGAAATACATGCTGTCGACCGTTATCTGAAAATGGCTTCAGCCCTGGGATGCGATCCCCGGACTGTTGCGTTTCCTATGCCGCCGGTGAAAGAATCACTGAAAATCCGGCAGCTGAAACAGGCGGTAGGAGAGTACGCTGTGCTTGCCCCCGGCGCCAGATGGAAGACAAAACAGTGGCCTGCGGAGCGTTTCGGTCGCCTCTCTTCCCTGCTCAACATCCCGAGTATTATTATAGGCAGCGGAGCTGACGAGGCCCTGGCCGAAGAGGCGGCTGCGCATTCCAAAGGCAAAGCAATATCCATGGCAGGGAAAACCGACATCAAAGAATTGATTTCCCTTATCAGGAAGGCCGTGTTTATGGTTACAAACGACTCGGGTCCCATGCATATTGCCGCAGCGTGCGGCGTGCCTGTTGCGGCATTGTTCGGCCCCACCAACCCTGCCAGGACCGGTCCTTACGGAAGAGGACACATCATTATAAGAGGAGATAGTGCCTGCGCGCCGTGCTACAAAAAGAAATGTAAAGAAATAAGATGTATGGATTCCATTTCAGTCGAGGAAGTGTATGAAAAAATAAAAACAAATTTTGAATTTTGAATGCTGAATTTTGAATTAAGAGATTAATTTATTTTATTTCCAGAATTCAACATCCAAAATTCGACATGCAACATTTTTTCGGAGGAGGTTTCAAAATGAATTACAGAATCGGAGAACCCGGCAAAATAGTAGTGGCCAGATTCGAGGACGGAGACCAGATAATCCAGGGGCTTTGTGAGATAGCTAAAAAAGAGAACATCAGGGCAGCGGTATTTTACCTGGTGGGCGGCATGAAAGGCGGCAGGTTTGTAGTGGGACCTGAGCGGGATGAAATGCCCCCAGTGCCTGTCTGGCGCGAGCTTAATGAAAGCCATGAGATCTTGGGCCTGGGCACAATCTTCTGGTTGGGTGACGAGCCAAAGCTCCATTTGCACGGGGCTTACGCAAAGCGCGACAATGTAAAAGGCGGATGCATGAGAGAAAACGCTGAAACATTTCTTGTCCTTGAGGCGATTATAATGGAAATAAAGGGCGTTAATGCTGTGCGGGAGCTTGACCCCATTTCAGGAATGGCCCTTCTCAAACTACATTAAGGGTCCGAAAATAAATAACTTGTACGTTGATGCATCTCAGCTTATTTATTCGCAGATCCTAAAGTAGAATTTACACATAAAATTTTGATAGTATAAAAAGTGCTTCCCCTGGAGGGGTGGCCGAGCGGTTTAAGGCGACAGTCTTGAAAATTGTTGTAGGATTATATCCTACCGTGAGTTCGAATCTCACCCCCTCCGCCACTTAACTTATTGAAATAATTGGAAACAGACCCCCTAAAACTCGTTCAGAACTCGTTCAGTAACCGGCAGTTCTGCGACCTTACCGCGCCGGTTGACAATCGTCCTTAATTTGGTAGTGTTGGCCTTGAAATAATGCAGGGTACTTCTGATGTCGGCGTGCCTCATTAACGCCATTGCCTCTAATTGAGACGCCCCGCTTTCGACCAGTTGGGAGCAGAATGAATGCCGGGTTGCGTTCTTCAATTTGATGTCCTTAAAAATAGACGACCAGCAGGCTTGTATCGTCCTTGGACGGAAGCCTTTTCCAGTGCGGGGATTAAGGAATAAAAAAGCATCGCCTATTCTGCCGCCTAAATATTTCTTGGCTATCTGGATCGCCCTGTCAGAGAGGGGTATGACATCTTTATGATTGCCTTTCGTGCTTGCCTTCAATGCGTGACCGCTCCATGTACGCCGGATAATTGCTTCCTGCTTTGGGAGCGAAATGTCCGACACATACAGGGCACACGCTTCGCTTGGTCTCAATCCTGTCTCTTGCATAAATTCTATGACATCTCGTTCCGGCAACGGCAAGAGCTTCAACCGTTCCGCCTGTTCGTCAATATCCAGGGCCACAACAGGCGAAGAGATATCGCCGTCAATGCCGGGCATCTCCGGGACAGCCGATATTATCCTTTCCTCTTTCAGCCAGTTCAGGAACACCCGCAGGATTGCCAATATATTCCGTTTGACCTTTAAGGACAACTCCTTTTTTCTGATAACATCCTTGAACTCTTTCAGCGCTTCGATGTCGATGTCTTTCAC
The DNA here is from genome assembly GCA_963830245.1 of Nitrospirota bacterium. GTDB lineage: Bacteria > Nitrospirota > Thermodesulfovibrionia > Thermodesulfovibrionales > Dissulfurispiraceae > JADFXI01. The sequence goes on along the minus strand of CAWHNC010000068.1, from coordinate 7,480 downwards.
ATCTTTATCTTTGAAGAACGGCGTAAAATGGCATTTTGTATAGCTCTTATATAGCCTGTAGGTTTCGGGTGCAATCTCGCCCGCCTTCAAATCGTTTTCCCTGCTTTCCAACCATGCCCCGACCTGCACATTAAATTTCCTTTCGGCAATTTTTCCTTCGCTCCACTCCACGGGATTAAATTTCTTGCCGTCAATCTGTGTTCTGATTTGGGTTAGCTGCCGGGCTGCTCTTTCAAAATCCAGTGCGTGACCGTCAGCCTGATACGTCCAAAACCGCCAATGCGTGCCGGCCCAATATAACGAGATGAAGCATTTGTATTCGCCGCAGACGCAGACATCCTCTTTACGCTGTCGTTGACATTTCGCACATCTTATGTGCCCTGCCATGGATAGACCTCCCTTATGCTGTAGTATAGATAAGGACATCTTATTTATGGCAGCAGAATGTGTCAAGTTCGTCATTAATATATATTAAGTTATATTGCTTCTTGCATTTTCCCGAGATTTATTGTTGACTGTGGGGGGGGTGGCGCTCCACCCCTGGTTTTGGGCCATTTTCGCTTTGGCCCATTTTGGGGGGTGGCGCGCCACCCCCGGTTTGAGGCCGTTTCGCTTTGGCTCATTTTGGGTGGTCACGACCACCACTTTTAACTGGTCCAATTAATTCTATGACTATTCAAGACACTTCCTGATTTATGCAGGTGGTGGCCACCACCCTATCTTGGGAGATTATGCTTTTCGCTAATTTTGAGGTGATCGTGATCACTCTTATTAATATAGCGGGGGGGGGGCGTACCCCCCCTCGTTTAGGCGATTCCGATTTTCGCCGATTTCAGGGGGGGCGCGCCCCCCCTGAGACTTGTTATGCCAACCACTAAATGGCCTCACTTGGCCCCAGCTTTACAATAGAGAGAGAATCCATAAGTCTCTGGGATACCTGACACCGCATAGGGGATAAATCTAATATAGGGTATCAATGCATAGGCCGCTAAGTGCAGGGCCGGTATCTGCATCTGCAGAGGATTACATGCCTTTTCCCTGCGAGAAGCTTGGGGAATTGGGCATTAACTGCAGGCAGAGTCTTTTTATGCACACACCTCGCATCAGCAAGACCCTATTAGATCATCCCATATACACGGGAATGGCAAACACGTAAATGCAAACTATAAATTATTCTCTTTTTTTATCGATCAGACTGTATTCCTAATGCTCTTCGCGCATCAGAAAATAATCATGAAAATGCAGTGAGTTAAGAGGATAGCTTTTTCGCCTCAATTTTGCGCTATGTAATCCTCTTCCGTAATACCCATACCAAACCAAATTGTTCGATTCAGAAGCTGAGAAGAAGATTAGCTGTAGGCAACCGGTTGCCCACCGGATTGCTGAGGCACTGAGGCCGCCAATGTCGGGCACCACCCGTCATGCAGTCCTCAGGGGGGCTCGCGGCGTGCGTAGAGATACGCTTGCGCCGTGGGAACGGGGACTGCGGATCAATTTCCGCTACTTCCTAATGGGGAAACCCAAGAGCATCGGGCGACGTGTACATCATGTCCGAAGCCGTGCAAATCGGCACTGGGGGATGCCGGCAACGGCATAACCCAGCCTGGCTGGGGAGCCATGAGGTAGTAATATCTTATGGTGAAAGCTTAACCAGCTAAAGCGACCTCCAAAAGTAGGCCGCAACCAGGTAAGGGTCAGCAGAGCGGCGAGGTCGAACCGCAGGTGAAGGCAAAAGGAGAGCGAAAGTCACTATTCGTAGTGATGAGTAACCGGGAACTTCTGTGTTCCGCCCGTATTATCCTTTTGCCGGATGCGACCGGACTGCTGACCTGGAGGCATGAGATAACATCGGCAAGCACCGACCGGCATCTTAGGATGTGCGAGGTGTGAGAGCAAGCTTGAGTAGTTTCAGCAGTATCGAGCCCGGAAATGCAAGGCAGTGTTTCCGGGTGCGTCGCGAGATTGGTCCTCGCACAAACGGCGCGACGAAAGAGCTTACCTTTTTCTTCTTTTTAGCGGGCGAACTGGCAAGTCGCCTTCCCCTTAGGGGAATAGTCCGGGAGGGCTTGGCCACAAAAAAATACCGGGAGGTATCAAAATGGTCATAGAACAATGGCAGGCTTGTGTGCAGGAGATTGTCAATCTTTTTTCTCACGGTTATTTTTATTTTTGTCATGTGAAATATCCGCAGGACAAAGTTGACAAATGGTTTGTCATAGATCAAAAGCTGATTGTCAAATATTCAGGAAATCTGGATAAAGACAGAAAATATCGGAACAAGCAAAAAGGCCTCGCCAACTATATGCTGGTGAGGCATGAGAATCAATGTCTGCTGCTCAAGACCGAAGGCATAGAGAAGGATGTTCCCGATCCCGATCATTGGCAGGATGTTCGGTGTGAGCCATATTATTTTCAATACGGTACAATCATGCTGAAGATCCGCCGTGTTAATGGGAAAATCGACATGCGGCTTGAAAAAAGGTGCTACCGGAACATAAAGGGAAACCTGTCTGAAATTATCACCAGTAAACCTTTTCCCAAGGATTACGTTGTGCGTACCTTTGCCATGCTCAACGGTCTTCCATGTTCTGCTGGCATTATCGCCCAGAAAATTATGCTGCAGAAATACATAATTGCCGAAACCAAACGGAACCAGGGGAGAATTGCGTCCAAAGACCTTTGGGTCAACACTAAACGAAAGGTTTACCCTATCAATTCCAGCATGTAAACATCAAAAGCCTTGGGACTGCAGAAATGCGATCCCAAGGCTTTTTTTATTTCACTGTTGGGCACGCTTAACAAGATAACATAGAAGTAATCAACTTTTTCGAGGATCATGTTTATTGTGTTGGGTACAAGCGGTAATCCTTATGGTAAGCGCATGCGTAATCGCCCTGTCGGACTGATATAGTGGCGGAAAAGGTACGGGTCACGCCGAGTCAACTTACCAATTTATCAGCTTGCTGTCGGACATGTTCGGCAATTTTCATGCAAATCAACCATTGAGGCACGGAGACACGGATAAACTATGTATAGACTCCACAAAAAAAATTATGATTGGGTTATAATGATGGAATTTGTGACGAAAACATAAAGGCACTGATAAAAATGAATTTTGCAATTAATTTGTCTAATTGGCGGGTATCTCCTCTTAACGAACTAGGAAATAATGAGTTTTCCATTTCAATTACGACCGGAGGGAATATCAGTATCTCTGGCGGTGACAGGTTTGTTCTTTTGTCTGATGACATTTTTTTTATGAGTGGTTCTGTGCTCGATAAGAAAACTGACAAAAAAAACGAGCATTCTGAAGAATATATTCATTCCATAAAATTACGAGTAGAGAAAAAGCTCGATACGAACAACACAATTAAGGATTTGGCTTACAGTTTAATAAAAGTTTACAAATTTAAGAAACCAGAGGACCATTTTAGCCGATCTTACTCGATTTTAATGGACCGTGATTATTTCACAATAACCGAAGGCAATATTTTTTGGGCGAGAACGGTTTTAGGTAAGATCGGAAATGCTCTGCCTAAAGAACATAAGATGAATTTTGTTAAGATGTGTATCGATGAATTTGGTACAGCTCTTTTTCAAGGCGACCGCTATGGAGATGCCATTAATTCTTTAAAAAAATATATTGACAACAACATTTTGTCTCAAGGCAAACAATTAATGGATAGTATTTCAATGTTGAAAGAAAACTTGAATGGCAAGGTCACTGAAGGTGAAATAGAAGATATAGGTTTTTTAGGAGAAGACGATCATAACGCTGATATATTAATGATTCAGGAGCGTAAAATAAGAAAGTTAATGGAGTTACAGGAAAGGTTAAATATCTGGCAGGAAGTGAGCGCCGAAATTTCAGAAAAAGAAAGAGAGACGGAGGAGTTCAATGAAACATTTAAAAGCGTTCCCTGGCCTTTGGAGTTAAATGAGGAATAGATTATTACAAAAAATAGACGACTATTCGGTAGCACTTGAGGGTGCTTCGGTTTGGGACAGCAGCGGAGAGGTTTTTGGGCATGTAGCAAGTGCTCGAAAAACTGATTATGTCTATGAATTCTATTGTTATATAAGAATTATTTGTGACCTTATGACCAACTATGAAGTCGAGTATAATCCCGGTAGTGGAAGATACAGAAATAAGTTTCCTAAAAAAGGAGTAAACAAGGCAGGGCGGCCAATGTTTTATTTGAAGAAAAGAAATAGCGATAATAGAGAATTTCAAGTGTGCGCAGGTACAAAAGTAAGAACTAGATTTAATGCTGAGAATCTTCATCCAGATATATCTTTTCAAAAGCCTGATGCTTCAGACGATCCTGATTGGCGTGATTTATTTATGATTTTTGATGCTAAATTTAGAGAACATTCCGATAAAATACCAAACAGTGTGGTGAGAGAATTTTGTGAAATCGTAAACATGTATGATATTGCTCAAACCGCGGCGAATACAAACATACAATTTAATGAGTTCACACAATTTGTCGGAAATTGTTTGCTTACGAATGGATTGGCACATAATGACAACGACCAATATATTCGCGTACGACAAATTAAAGAAATAGAGCGATTTGACGTCGGCAGTGTTTTTAGAATAAGGGGGTAATGAGGATAACACAGAGAAAGGCCGCTTTGTCATGAATCGAAAGATTATAAAAAGGACAAGATGAATGTTAGGGAACATAAGGAGGTATGAATATGCCGACACATTCTCTCGACTTTGATTATGGTGACAAAACCATCCAAGAGTTCATTCTCCTGTTTAAGAATGACCAACTTAATCTTGAGCCGGGATTTCAGCGCGATTCAGTCTGGACGCTTTCAGATCGAAAGAAGCTTATTGAATCCCTACTGCAAAACTATCCCATTCCATCGGTATTTCTCTATCGTCAGAATGAGAAAGGCAAATTGCGTTATGATGTGATTGACGGTAAGCAACGGATAGAGACGGTTCTTATGTTTCAAGGTGTCGGTTACTTTCGCGGTCGACGATTTATGACCAAATTGAGATTTGGACCTGACGATGGGATTGAAGAATGGGACTGGCAGAAAATCCAGAAGCATGGGCATGAACACCGACTCATGGGGTATAAATTTCAAACCGTTGAGGTTGCTGGCGATCTTGCCGATATCATTGATCTCTTTGTCCGCATTAATTCAACTGGAAAGCGCCTCACAGGTGCCGAGAAACGGCATGCACGATTTTTTCGCAGCGATTTTCTGAAACAGGCAGGGCGGCTTGCTGAAAAGAAACGCAGGTTCTTCTTGGAAAATCGAGTCCTCTCATCTGGACAAATCAGTCGAATGAAGCATGTAGAGCTTGTTTGCGAACTCATGGCTTCCATTCAGGCAAAAGGATTAATCAATAAAAAGAAGGCACTTGACGGTGTCATTGGCGGGCAAGCGACTGACCAGCGGACGTTACGAAAGACGGTTCAAGAGACTATCAGAATCCTGAATCTTGTTAAAAAGATGTTCCCGGATATAAAAACGACCCGATTTGCAAATTCAGCAGATTTTTATTCACTGTTCGTGCTTGTGTGGGAAATGGATCGGGATGGGTGCATCTTGTCTGACTCTATACGCAACAGACAGGCGCAAAAACTCTTGGTCTGGTTGTCTAACGGGGTTGGAATAGTCAGAGAGCAGCAGCGGAAGGCGAAAGGATCAAGTCCAGAGCAGCGACTCTTCGCAGACTACCTCTTGACCGTTCAGGGTGATACGGATAGTCTTGCCACGAGGCAGAGAAGAGCGGAGATTCTAAAAAAGATATTTGGTGGTCTGTTCGAAAAAAAGGATGAAAAACGTGGTTTCACCATTGAACAACGCAGACTACTTTGGCATTCAGAAGACCGTAGGAGATGCCTGAAATGCCGGAAGCTTCTTTCGTGGACAAATTTCACGATTGACCACATTAAGCCTCACGCGCTTGGTGGAAAATCAAGCTTGTCAAATGCGGCTTTGCTGTGTAGGTCCTGTAATTCAAGAAAAGGGAAAAGATAACTCTGAACAGGAAGGGTTTTTTTATAGTTTGGGAAGGAGGTTTTCATAGTACTATGCCAGACCGCGTTGCAGAGATTTTAGACATTGTTAGGCGTACCTCAGCGCTTGGTGACGTTTAGGAATGGCTGCGGAAATCATTGCCGAGGATATTTATCGATTGAGTAAAGTGAACAGGGGAAACAAGGGACTCGACAGTTATGGGCTGGTTGGTGAAAACAATCGAACTGTTCAGGTTAAAGCATGGCCGTCAACGCTGTTTTACATTGTCATTGCGAGGAGTAGCTCGACGAAGCAATCTTAAACTGGGAATATAATTTTATCCTATAACGAGCACTTCCTTCATTTTTAGGATAAAAACTACCTATTATTTAAGCATCCTTATAAGCCCATTGCTAACCAAACCCACCGAATATGTTAAAATCTCAAAAGAAATGGCAAAGAATTTTGAAGACATAAGTTGTATCTTTTGTGGGGAAAAAAACGATGTAACATCTGACCATTGTGTTGCCTGTAGCGAATCACTGCATGTAGGAAAAGACTTTGAAGGCAAGTTCATCGAGAATTATACTTTACTGGAATATAAAGCTAGAGGATACTACGGGCTGACATATAAGGCTGTTGATAATTACCAAAAAACTTATGCAATTAAATTAATTTCTCGAAATAGCTATTTAAGGCACGGCAAAGATTTCGATGAAGAAGCTAAGATGTATGCTAACCTTCCCGCCACGCCCTCTATTGTGACGTACATCGGTGCCGATAGTACCTCATTAACATATAAAGATCGGGAGGTGCAATTTTTCTATATAGCTTGCGAATGGATCAATGGCCAAACCTTCAAGGAGTTCATCGCCTCTACAAAACTAACACCCGAAGATTTAATAGTTGCGGCTAAAGATTTACTTCTCGGGTTGCAAGAACTGCACGAAAATAATCTCTGGCACAATGACTTGCATGATGAAAATATTATGATTGAGCCAATAAATCAAACGCAGATGAGGAGGTTTGGCAGATCAATACCAAGAATATATAAAATTATAGACGTTGGCAGCATGGTGTATAGAAATCCATCGGATGTAAAATTACTGCGTGATATGAATTGTACCGGGAACTTACTATTTCAAATCTCGGACAAACTTAAAATAAATTTTGATGAATATTCTAAAGAGGATCAATACTTTGTAAACCTCTCAGATAGTGCAATTATGCAAATGACAGATGAGAACCCCAGTAGATCTTTTTCTGACCCTATTTCGTCTTTCAATAAGATTGAAGAACTTTACGGACATTCGCGTCTAGGGATCATAGCTATACGCAAGGAGTTGGATGGCCCCTATGGCTATATAAATGCAAATGATATCCCATCGCCATGGCTATTAAAACACATGTTTTCTGATAAGCTGCCATATTTTAGTAAGATCATTAGCACATCCGAACAGTGTTTATTGATAACAGGCCCCAGAGGGTGTGG
>CAWHNC010000067.1:0-142239 GCA_963830245.1 Nitrospirota bacterium | reverse complement strand
CATCCCGGCGAGTTTCTCGGCGCGACGGACGTGTTCGCGCAGGCTCAACTGCTCGATTTTTACGATCCGGAAAGAGCTTGGGCGATCTCGGCGCGACGATACCCCTCGACGCGAGAAAGCCTGGAAAGCGCGCTCGCTTCGCAGCGAATTAAAATCAGCGAGAACAGGGGGAAGGGATTTCGCATCCTTACAGGCGCGTTCACATCGCCGACCCTGATGGCGCAGATGGATGCTCTGATGAAGAGCTACCCCGAGGCTCGCTGGACGCAATGGCGGCCAATCTCCCGCGACAACGTTTCCAAGGGCGCCGTGCTTGCTTACGGCTCGCCGGTCGAATTGAGGTTGAAGCTCGACCAGGCGGACGTCATCGTCGCGATCGACAGCGATCTCCTGAGCTCCGCGCCGGGACACTTGCGCTACGCGCGCGATTTCGCGTCGCGCCGGATTCCGGCGCGACGCGGAAAATGAGCCGTATCTACGCGATCGAGCCGACGCCGACGCTGACCGGCGCGGTCGCCGATCATCGCTTCATCGCGGGGCCGCGTGAGCTTCATCGGATCGTCATGGCGCTGGCCGCCGGCGTTCTTCACGACACGTCTTGTCGGCGCTCCCGACTGGATGGACGACGTCCTCGTGGATCTCGCCGCGAATTATGGACGCGTGCTTATCCATGTCGGGCCGGAACAACCGCCCGAAACACATGCGCTAGCGCATGCGATGAACGAGGCGCTCGGCGCCCGTGGACAGACCCTGGAATTGATCGCGCCCTTGATCCAGACCGCGAGCCCGCAACCGCAGCCGCTAGACGAACTTGTCGATGAAATGCGCGGCGGAAAAGTGAACGCCTTGGTGATTATAGACAGCAATCCAGTCTATGCCGCGCCAAGGGCGCTCGGATTTGTCGAAGCGTTGAAGCGGGTGGAGTTCAGTTCACGCTGAGTACGACGCCAAACGAAACCAGCAATGAGACGATCTGGGCTATCCCGATGGCGCATGCTTGGGAGAGTTGGAGCGATGCGCGCGCTTACGATGGCGTCGCGACCATTCTGCAGCCGCAAGCATTGCCGCTATATGACGGAATCGACATTCACACGATGCTGGCGCTATTCGCCGGACCTATCCCGGCTTCACCGCTCGACATTGTCACACGACTGCAATCCCCGATGGCGAAGGACTTCGCGGGGACATGGCGCGAAGCCTTGGCGCATGGCGTTATTTCAAACACCGCGAGTCCGAAAGTCGACGCGCGTTTGCGTGCGACGCGACGCGCTTACGCCGCCGGAGCCGCCCAATCATCCGATGACGATCCTTTTCCGCCCCGATCCATATATTTGGGATGGGCGCTACGCCGATAACCCCTGGCTGCAAGAGTTGCCGCGTCCGCTCACGAAGCTGACCTGGGACAATCCGCTTTTGATTTCACCCGCCTTGGCGAAGCAATCGAACCTTCAAAATATGGATATTGTTCGCATCTCCGCGGGCGACGAGCAGTTGGAAGCGCCGGTCTGGATCATGCCGGGCCAAGCGCCGGATTGCGTCGTCGCGCTGTTGGGTTTTGGCAGGAAACACGTCGGCGCCCTCGGGAGCGGGGCCGGCTTCGATTTCTATCCTTTGAGGGGCGGCGCTTATGCGCCGTCGTTGAAAAAGTTGGCCGGGCGCGCGGAACTGGCGTGCACCGAGCATCACAACCTGATTTTTTCCGAGCCGAATGAAATTGTCAGGCGTGGAACGCTCGCGGATTACCTCGAAAACCCCAAGTTTCTCGCCGCTTCGAAGTCGGAGAGCGCGTTGTATCGCTGGAAGCCGGAAGGACCAGCGGCATGGGCGATGAGCATCGATTTGAACGCATGCATCGGCTGCGGCGCATGCGTCGTCGCGTGCCAAGCCGAAAACAACATTCCGGTCGTGGGCAAACAGCAGGTCATTCACGAACGCGAGATGCACTGGCTGCGAATTGATCGCTACTACGCGGGAACGCCCGAGGCTCCAGAAAGCTATTTTCAGCCCATGCTGTGCATGCATTGCGAGCAAGCTCCCTGCGAATTGGTTTGCCCCGTGGGCGCGACAGTGCACGATTCCGAGGGTCTCAACGTCATGATTTACAACCGATGCATTGGCACGCGGTTTTGTTCCAACAATTGCCCATACAAGGTGCGCCGCTTCAATTACTTCGCGTTCGCCAGGGAGGAACAACGACCGCCGGAAGCGCGAAACCCGGAAGTGACCGTTCGCGCGCGAGGCGTGATGGAGAAGTGCACTTTTTGCTTACAGCGGATCGCGCAGGCGCGGATTACCGCCGATCGCGAGGATAAGCCAGTCGGCGACGTGGTCACGGCATGTCAAGCGGCGTGCCCAACACGAGCCTTCACTTTCGGAGACATGGCGAATCCCGATCGCGAAGTTGCAAAGCGCAAACAGAGTCCGCTCGATTATGCGTTGCTGGCCGACCAAAACACGCATCCGCGCGTTACTTATGAAGCACTCATCAAAAATCCGAATTCATCGATCAGGGGAAACGCCGGATGATCGACGTCCCGGATTCAAAGACGCGGAATCGCGGGGATTTCGAGGATCCAGCGGCGCCGTATCATGTGGAGGATCCGGTCGTTCTCGGCGCTCCCACGCTCGGTTCGATGACAGACAAAATATGCTCGATTGCCTTGCGCCAAAGCGCCGCCCTTTGGTTGCTCCTCGCCATGATCCCCGCCCTGCTTCTCACAGGCGTTCTCGCCGCCGCGATCTTCTGGGTGTTTTACAAGGGTGTCGGCATATGGGGCGTGGACTGGCCGGTAATGTGGGGCTTTGCGATCATCAATTATGTTTGGTGGATCGCGATCGCATCGGGAGGAACGTTCATCTCCGCCCTGTTTTACTTGGTGCGCGTCGAATGGCGGACATCATTGAATTGTATCGCCGAGACGATGACGATATTCGCCGCCGCCTGCGCCGGACTCTATCCGATCCTGCATCTGGGACGTCCCTGGCTATTTTATTGGCTGTTCCCGTTTCCCAACACCATGACTCTATGGCCGCAGTTTCGTAGTCCGCTGCTCTGGGACTTTTTCGCAATTCTAACTTATGTCACCTCCTCCGTCGTGTTTTGGTATTTCGGCCTGATCCCCGATCTCGCGACGATGCGCGATTGCGCGACAACCCGTCGCCAGCGGATCATTTACGGCGTGATGGCTCTCGGGTTCCGCGGCTCGGACAGTCAGTGGCGGCATTATCACGCCACTTACGGCGTGCTCGCGGCCATCATGGCGCCGCTGGTCATATCGGTGCATAGCATCGTGGGGCTGGATTTCGCGGGCGCCGCGACCGTCGGATGGCATTCCACGGAATTTCCGCCGTTTTTCGTTTTCGGCGCGCTGCTGTCCGGTTTCGCAATGGTTCTGTTGTTGGCGATCCCGCTGCGACGGCTGCTGGGCTTGGAAGCCTTTATCACCGGCAGGCATTTCGACGCGCTTGGCAAGATGTTGTTGGTGAGCAGCTTGTGTCTCGGCTATGCATATATGATGGACGCATTCTCCATTTTCTATGGCGGCGACCGCGCGGAAAAAGAGCAGTTCATCGACAAAATCGCTGGATCCTACGCCCCGATCTATTGGGCGACCATCCTGCTCAACATCGCGATTCCACAACTCATGTGGTTCCGCCACGCGCGTCAGAACCAATTTCTGACCATATTGATCTGTTTCGGCGTGATCGTCGGCATGTGGTGCGAACGTTACACCATCGTTGTGATGAGTTTGCGTCGCACGCATCTGCCGTCCGCATGGGGCGAGTATTATCCGACGTTCTGGGACTGGGCGACGCTTTGGGGCACGGTGGGGCTGTTCGCCTTCGGCTTTCTCATCTGCGCGCGCTTCTTGCCAGTGATTTCGATGTTCGAGTTGCGCGCGCTGCTGCAACATCGCTCACATGAAGGAGGGCCGGGATGAACGGCGCGCTCAATCGGCTTAGCCAAAATGCCTTGCCGACACGCCAACCGATCGTCCGATCCTTGAGCGGGGATCGAAATCGCTCGCGTTCGATCATGCGCGTTGGATTTCACCGATCATCGCCCTACCTGCGTCCTTGAAGATCGTTGTCTGCTTGGGAAGGTGTTATGGACATCAACCGCGTTCCGCGTTTCCATAACGAGCCAGGGGTCGCGCGCATACGCGTCGGCGTCAAGGAGTTCATGTGTATTGGCGCGCTGCCGCCGTTCGATCACCCACATGTTTTCATCGATATGGGGGAAAGCAGCGAGGTGATCTGCCCTTATTGCGCGACGGTTTTCGTTCATGAGGGACGCTTGGGAGCAAGTTGCGATCCGATCGAGTGTTTATACACGCTCAAGGAAGAGGAGATTGCCGGCAAGTCCGATCCCCTCATTGATTATATGCCCGTTCCAGATGCGCGCCCCGCCCCAGAGCAGCCGGTGAAAGGGAGAGAGCCATCAAGCGCGGGTCCGGCGCCCGCGCCTCCTGTTAAGCAAATTGGCATTGCGGATGCGCGCCCCGCTCCAGAGCAGCCTGTGAAAGGGAGAGAGCCATCAAGCGTGGGCGTCATCGCCTGTTTCGAAACGGAAGAGGCTTTGCGCAACGCTTTGGCCCGTTTGGGCGAGCAGCGGATCGACGGGTTGCGGACATATACGCCGAAAATTCTCGATGAGCGTCATATGCGCTCGCCTCTCCCACTGGTTATTCTGATCGCTGGATTGTTCGGCGTCGCGGTCGGTTTCGGGATGGAGGTTTACGCGAACCTAATAGGTTATCCGCTCGACATTGGCGGGCGGCCAAAATTTTCCTGGCCGGCTTTCGTGCCGATCGCTTTCGAGATTGGCGTGCTCGTCGCGGTCTTGTCCGGCTTCGTCGGCTGTCTGATCGTCGCCGGGTTGCCCAGGCTTTATGATCCGATCGACGAGTGCGAATCCATGAAGCGAAACATGCGCGACGAATGGGTGATCGCCATACGCAACGACGATGCGCGGCAACTCGAGCGCGCTCGGACGATACTAAGACGCCTTGATCCGAAATTGATCGAGGAGATGTGGGCAGAGACGCTCGATTATCTTCATAATCGCCGCCGCGCTCGGCGCATGCGACGATATGAGCGTTCAACCAAAGCAAAAGGTCTATTCGCCGCTCGTTGGGGCCGCGCAAACGCCGCTTGACACGGTGGAATTTCTTGGATTCTGAGGCCTCTGCCTAACGTCACGTTGGCGCTGTTGGAGCGGGGGCAGGATCGCTATCGTATCTATTGCGCTCCGTGTCATTCCGAGCTGGGAGACGGGCGCGGCATGATTGTGCAACGTGGATTCCCCTGTCGCCGCCCTCCTATAACAGCGATCGTCTGCGTCAGGCGCCAGTTGAGCACTTCTACGACGTAATAACGAACGGGCATGGCGCCATGTATTCCTTCGCCCTTAATCGAAGACAAGCCCGGCGCCCCGGTTCAGGTGCAGCGTTGAAATACAGCAAGAGGTGTACGATGTGTGAACAGGGCGGCGTCAACGCACCTATTCATTTTAGCGCCGGCATCGGTTAGTGAAAACAAGAGAGGAGGATGTCATGGTTAAAACAGCGTTGTTTGTTCGCCTGGAGGTAAAACCCGGAAAGGAGGCTGAAGTGGAGGACTTTCTTCGCGGGGGACTTGCGATAGTCACGGAGGAGCCGGCAACGATCGCCTGGTTCGCGATTCGTATTGGACCGTCGACCTTTGGAATCTTCGACGCCTTTCCTGACGAGGCAGGTCGTCAGGCACACCTCTCCGGTCGTGTGGCTGCTGCGCTTATGGCAAAGGCATCCGAAATGCTGGCGCAACCGCCTGTTATCGAGAAGGTCGAAGTCCTCGCTGCCAAGCTGCCGTAATAAAACAGGGCAGATGAATTCAGGGACGCCTTACTTAATTGGGTGTCCCCTGAATTCCATATCGCGTATGCGCGTCCCCGATGTGTGTAGAAGTCCGAGTTTTATCTAAGTCTCCTGACAAGACAATGATGATTCTCTTCTATAAAATATAATATAATGTAAAAGTACGTTCAGAAAATCCCGGGGTTTTAAATCATATACAGGAGTCCCGTCCTGAATTGGTCGACTGCCTTGGAAAACAGTTGTCGGAGGCCGAATGGAGCCTGATAAGACCAAGGAAGAGAATAAGTCTGATACCCGGTTCCCTATTGTCGGCATTGGCGCGTCGGCAGGCGGCCTTCACTCCCTTGACTGCTTTCTTGAGGCGCTACCGAAGGATTTCGATTTCGCTGTCGTCTTCATACAACACCTTTCACCTACGCATAAGAGCCTTATGCCTGAAATTCTCCGCCAGAAGTGGCGTGACCTTGAGTTCATAGAGATTGAAGACGGGCTTCAGTTGCTTCCCGGCAGAATCTATCTATGCCCGCCCGCAATTGAGGTCAGGGTTCATAAAGGGGCGTTTCGCGTAATCGCCAGGTCTGATGAGCATATCCATTTCCCTATCGATGAGTTTCTGGTGTCACTTGCCGAGGACGCTGACGAACGTGCCGTTGCCGTTATCTTCTCCGGAGCCGGTTCCGATGGCGTCCGCGGAATTCATGCGGTCAGAACAGAGGGAGGCACCGTCTTTGTCCAGGACCCTGCCACCGCCCAATTCCCCGAGTTGCCGCAGGCGGCTATCAGGACTGAGAAGGTGGACCGTGTGCTTCCTCCAGCGGATATTGCAAGAGAGATAGTAAAGCTCCTCAGTTCGGGCGCTGTGACCGAGGCCCCTGACAAACTTATAAATCCAGCGGACCTTGAGCCCTTTTACCTGCTGATACGCGAAAAGACCGGCCTCACCTTCAACCATTACAAGAAGAGCGTCGTATCGCGCAGGCTCAGAAGGCGGATGTACCTTCACGGGATAATGTCCGTCAGTGATTATCTCGATATGGTTGCCAATAAAGATAAAGAAGCAGCCTTGCTCGCATCGGACCTCATGATAGGCGTCACCTCCTTTTTCCGTGATAGCCTTGCGTGGAAAGCCCTTCGGACAGGTGTGATCGGGAAGCTTGTAGCCCGGGAGGAGGACACTCCCCTTCGCATCTGGACTCCTGCGTGCGCAACCGGTGAAGAGGCCTATTCTATAGCGATGATGCTGCGTTACGAGCTGGACCTCGCCGGCAGAAAAAGAGAACTGCAGGTGTTTGCCACCGATGTGAACGACGGGGCACTCGAAAAAGCGAGAGAGGGCAAGTATCCGGCAAGCATCTCAGCCGATGTCCCTCAGAAGTTCATGCGAAAGTTCTTCACGCATTCAGACGACGGCATTTCAGTCACCGTGAGCAAGGAGATGAGGCAGCACGTCATCTTCGCTAAACAGGATCTTCTCACTGATCCACCTTTTTCGCGTCTTGATCTCGTCATCTGCCGTAACCTCCTGATCTATCTCGAACCCGAGGCGCAGGAGAAATGTATAACGCTGTTTCACTATGCCCTCAAGCCGGGTGGATATCTTTTCCTCGGGAATGCCGAGTCTCCGGGCAGGAAGAGCGCATTCTTTAAATCCCTGACTCACGAGAAGTGCCGCGTGTATGAGAAGATCGAGATAGAACCGCCTTCAAGACTGCCGCTCACCGTCCCCTTCGCTGCCGAACGAGCAACAGGCGCCATCAGACAGCAGCCGGCCTCAGATGAGCGACATTCTCTTATCCAGTTAAGCCAGGACGCCTTGCTTGAAACGCATGCTCCTGCTGCTGTGACAATTGATCAGAATTACGAAGTCCTTTACCATAACGGTCCCACAAATAAATATCTGAAGCAGCCCCACGGCGCCACCACCCGGAACTTGCTTGAACTCATGCCTGAAAACCTGCGAAACAAGATCAGGGGCGCTATTTACAAAGTCACACGTGAAGATAAACCAGTTTCCATCCGAGCCGGTATCGCCGGGGACGAAGGACAAAAAAGGCAGGTGTCTATCCTTGTTTCGAAGATAAAGGACAACATTTTTCTGTTAGTCTTCAGGGAAAAGGCAGGCCCGCCATCCGAGGCCTCGTCCGAATCTCTTGATGCTGTGTGCGCAGAAGAGCCTGCAGTTCGGCAGCTCGAAATCGAGCTAACCACGACCCGGCAGGAACTGCAGACCAATATCGAACAGCTCAGAAGCATGAATGAAGAGCAGCAATCTTCGAACGAGGAACTGCAGGCCGCGAACGAGGAGCTGGAAACCTCACGGGAAGAACTCCAGTCCCTGAACGAAGAGCTTATCACTGTCAACGCACAGCTTCAGGTAAAGGTCGAGGAACAGGAAGGAACAAACAACGACCTGAACAACTTCCTATCAAGTACAAACATCCCCACCATCTTCCTTGACCATAGTTTCAGGGTAAAACGATACACACCCGCAATCACGAAGCTCATCAAGCTTATACCGTCCGATATGGGACGCCAGATCATCGATATGTCCCAGGAGCATCTCGGCCCCGATCTCATCGTCGATGCTCAATCCGTGTTGGAGAATCTGGTTCCGTTAAAAAAAGAGATCATGATCAACAGCGACTGGTATGTGCGCACCGCGCTGCCCTACAGAACGCTGGACAACCGCATCGAGGGAGTAGTCATCACCTACAGCGACGTCACTGAACTGAAGAAGGCCGAAGAATGCTCCAGTCATCTTGCGTCTTTCCCTCAACTGAATCCGAACCCGGTCATTGAAATAGATTCCTCGGGCAAAGTCACGTTCTGCAATCAGGGCGCCATGGAAACGCTGGAAAGCCTCGGAATCGACAAAGGTGATGTCGATGTCTTTCTGCCGCCGGACTTGGCAGCGGCATTACGTAACTGGGACAAGAGTAACGAAGCGACTATTAATCGCGAGGTAACTATTAAGGATCGGGTTTTTGGTGAGACCATTCAGCTTGTTCCTCAGTTTGAAGTCGTACGCATTTATGCTGCTGACATCACCAACCGCAAGAGGGCAGAAGAGGAACTGCGCGTTCAAAACGAAGAGTTGGAGATTTCAACCGCGCCGCAGTGGGGCGAGAGCTCCGTATGGTCGAATTGAAAAAAGAGGTAAACGAAGTTTGTCTTAACGCAGGCCAGCCGCCTCGCTATGATCTCGATTTCGAGAAGGAACAGCCATGACCATCTTGCAGGGCTGATTTGCAATGTATCTTTAAGCTGCTTGAGTGGAAATATATTTGACAGCGCCAGATGGAGACGCCAATGCCCGGAAAGAAGAAAGCCTCGAAGAAGGAGCGGATTCAGTCACCTGATAAAGGGCCGCAGATGGGCTCTGCTGAAGGTGCTGCAGGAGAGTCAGAGATAACTTTCCCCGCATCCCGGAAGCCGGATGATCAACCAGACTTGCACAAACGGGCTGAAGAGATACTGTTAAAACACCATGTTGAACCGGACAAAATTCCGCCCGCAGATGTACTGCGCATATTGCACGAGCTACAGGTCCATCAGATCGAACTGGACATGCAGAATGATGAGCTTCGACGCACAAACCTGGATCTCGAAACAGCCCGGGAAAATTATTTTGACCTTTACAATTTGGCCCCGGTGGGATATGTCACCATCAATGAAAAGGGAATAATACTGGAGACCAATCTCACCGCTGCTGCCTTGCTCGGTAAAAATAGAATAGATCTCGTCAGGCGGCCGCTATCGCAGTTCATATCCAGGGAAGATCAGGACACATACTATCTTCATCATAAGCGGCTTTTTGAAACACGGCAGTATCAGGAATGTGAAGTGAGGATGCTGAAAGGGGACGGGACCCGGTTTTGGGCGCGGCTGGAGACCTTAGTGGTAACGGGTAACAACGGAGAGCTTCTGCCGCGAACAATCATAAGCGACATTAGCGAGAACAAAATGACAGAGGAAGCGCTAAAAAAATCCCGTGACCAAATGGAGCAGCGCATCGTCGAACGCACGGCGGAACTCCGGGCCGCCAACGAAACACTCCGTGTCTCGCGAGTGGCCGCGCTCAATCTCATGCAAGACGCCCTCTTAGCCAGGAAGCAGTCTGAGGAGACGAGTGAAGAGCTGCGGCGCGAGGTTTCCGAGCGCAAGCGGGCGCAGGAAGAACTTCAAAAGAGCGAGGAGCAGTTCCGCACTCTGGCTGAGTCTATCTCCAACCTTGCGTGGTGGGCAAACGGTGACGGCTACATCACATGGTACAACAGGCGCTGGTATGAGTACACCGGCACTACGCCGGAGCAGATGGAAGGCTGGGGCTGGCAGAGCGTTCATGACCCCAATGTGCTGCCGAAGGTCCTTGAGCGGTGGAAGGAGTCGCTTGCCACCGGTGAGCCGTTTGATATGGAATTCCCTCTGCGTGGGGCCGACGGCGTATTCCGTCCCTTCCTGACGCGCATAATGCCGGTGAAGGATTCGGCTGGCTTGGTCCTCCGGTGGTTCGGCACAAATACCGACATATCTGCGCTGAAGAAGGCGGAAGAAGTACAAGGCCGTCTGGCGGCTATCGTTGAGAGCGCCGAAGATGCGATCATCGGCAAAGACCTGAACGGCAACATTCAAACGTGGAACATCGGCGCAGAGAATATTTTCGGATACAAGGCGGAGGAAGTAATCGGCAAGAATGTTTCTCTCCTTGTACAGCCGGGACAGACTGACGAGGTCCCCGAAATTCTCGCACGGGTCAAACAGGGAGAGCATATCGAGAAATTCGAAACCGTTCGCATGCGGAAAGACGGGACCATTGTTCCCGTTTCTCTCACATTTTCAGCTATCAAGGACGCAAGCGGCGTGATTATCGGCGCATCCAAGATAGCACACGACATCACGGAGCGCAAGCGGGCCGAGCAAGCGATACTTGACCTGAATCGGGATCTGGCCGCCGGGAATTCAGAGCTTGTTACAGCGAACCGTGAGTTGGAAGCCTTCAGCTACTCTGTATCCCATGATCTCCGTGCACCTGTTCGGCATATATCCAGTTATATGGAGTTGCTTACCAAAAACCTGGGAAGTCAGGCCGACGATAAGGCTAAACATTATATGAGAGTTATAATCGGAGCGTCAAAAAAGATGAATATGCTCATTGACGACCTCCTTGCCTTCTCCCGCATGGGACGCACAGAGATGAAAAAGACTACAGTACACATCCCCGGTATTATAAGAGACGTTATCAGGGAAATGACCCCGGATATTAAGGAGCGGGATGTGGAGTGGAAGATAGAGGCACTGCCCGATGTTCATGGTGATACAAATATGCTCAGACTGGCCATTGTCAATCTTATTTCGAACGCAATCAAGTATACTGCTCCCCGTTCTAAGGCCGAGATAGAAATAGGATGCACAGAAGAGGCTGAGGAATTTATTTTCTTTGTGAAAGATAATGGTGTCGGCTTCGATATGGAATTTATTGATAAACTCTTCGGCGTATTCCAGCGTCTGCATCAAGGTGAGGAATTTGAAGGCACCGGCATCGGCCTTGCGAATGTTCACCGGATCATTTCACGTCATGGAGGCAGGACATGGGCCGAAGGTGCGGTGGGACAAGGCGCCGTTTTTTACTTTACTATTCCAAAGATCAAGGAGATATAGGCATGCACAAGCTGAGGTGCATTTTACTGGTAGAAGATGATCCTAACGATACGGAGCTCACCCTGGGCACCAATGGATATGTTGTGAAACCGCTGGACTTTCACCGGTTTGTCGAGGCAGTCAAGCTGACGGGCGCTTTCTGGGGATCGTTAATGAACCGCCCGCTAAAGCACGTGTTGAGAATTAGTGAGATAAAGAAAATGATTTTTATTGTTGATGACGACCCGAGCGACATAGAGCTTACGACAATCGCAATAGAAGCGACAGGACGGGAAATAAGTGTCCTCTCAGCCACTGACGGCAGATCCGCGCTTGCAATGCTCAGGAACGGACATATGCTGCCCGCACTTATATTGCTGGATCTGAAGATGCGGGGAATGCACGGCATCGAAGTGCTGAGTCAAATACGTGCCGATGATTGCCTTAGAGAACTTCCCGTTATAGTAGTCACATCTTCGTGTCTCGAGTCGGACAGGGGGGAGGCAATAGCTGCCGGCGCCAGCGATTATCTTCAGAAACCTTTGACTATGGACCGATTCAGCAAAGCTTTAGAGGCTATTCTGCAACGCTGGCTGCCGGATTAGTGCTCGATAGCTCATTCTGTTGGAGTTTTTTGCCGAAATCAAATCTTATATGCAACTAACGAACCGTGAACGCGGGGGAAGAGAGGATTATTTCAGTATACCTTTGACAATCACATCTACCGCCTCCTCCGGTGTCAGCCCGTGCGCCATAAGTGTCTCCATCTGGCGTTTGTCAACGCTCCCTATCGCAGCCTCATGGGTCACCTTTGCAAGCTGATTTGTGACAGTCACAATAGGGATTGCCTTTGCTACGGCGTTATCTTTCACGATTTCCATGCAGTCCACATGACCCCTAGCACCAGCTGCATTTCCCTCAGTGATGCCTGTCACCTCTGCTTCAGCCGCATCTTCAAGCGCAACCCTTGTCTTTATCAATCCTCTTGAATTTTCTCCTGCAAGGATAACTTTTTCTTTTATCTTTATATCGTCATTCGCATGTCCGAATACTCTTGCTGTGAGTTCAGTTACTGCATTTTCTCCCGCTTCAACAGAATAATCTATGTCGAGTTTGCCGACCCGACCCGTGGTCAGCGTAAAATCTGTGAAATATCTGCCGTTCTTGCCCACTTTCACAACAGATTTCGGAACAACCTCTATTCCCCCATGCAGCCCGTGATAGTGTCTCTCGGAATATCTCATTTCAGCGCCTTCACCAATCTCAACTACCGCATCCATGATATGCTTTACTTTCTCAGCTTTGGGGAATATGCAGTGGGCGATAAAATTCGCAAATGAGTTCTTTTCGAGTGCCACATGCATCTTTATCCTCTGAGTGCCTTTTTTGTGCAGGACTCCGAAGCAGAGATGCACAGGATTCTTTATCTTTACTCCTTCTTTCACAGTAACCTTAGCGCTGACGCCTGTAAGAGTCTCTTTTGCGTCAACGTCAAGACCGTCCACGCTTTTCATGCTAAGCAGTTTATGGCCGCTTGCAACAAGGTGAGCGATATTGTTACTTGCGAGAACTGTTTTATCGCCGCCGGCTTCTCCGAAGGCTTCCATCAATGCGTCAAGCTCAGACATAAACGCAGATCTCCCCGTCACAGACAAGACATTTTCTCGATTTATAATATTCTGCCACTTCTTCGGGGTGGCCGGAGCAGACTATTCTGCCATTGCAGATTTGAGAGGCCCTATCTGCAATTACCACAATCTCCTCCCGGTGTGTCACCAAAAGCACCGCCGCGCCATTTTCCCTGAATGCATTTATGACGTTAACAATATCCTGAGTTGAAAGCATATCTATGCCTGAATCAGGTTCATCGAGAATGGCGAGCCTCGGGTTCAGTCCAAGAACAGAGGCAAGCTCGATCCTTTTTCTTTCGCCGCCGCTCAGGGATTTATCAACCATACGATGCAGGTAAAGATCCGGATGCAGCCCTACCATTTGGAGATAGAAAGAGGGATCGGTTTCTTTGGTTTTAAGGGTGAGGTAATCCCTTACTGAGAGGCCTTCAAACCTCACGGGCTCCTGCCAGGCCATTGCTATGCCAAGTTGAGCCCTTTCATGGATTTTTAGGTTATTGGTCACCTTGCCGTCAAATACTATCTCACCTGATGTCGGCCTGTATCCCTCACACCCCATGACCAGATATGCGAGTGTGCTTTTGCCGGTCCCGTTCGTCCCAAGAAGGGCATGGACTTCCGATGGTTCTATGGTCATGGAGAACCCGTCAAGAATTTTTTTGTCGCCGGCCTCAAATGTAAGATTATTTATTTTTAGCAGTTCCATTTTCATTTCGCCGGTCTGTTTCATATCGGCGCAGACGCTGGCCACCTCCCACGATAAGGTACAGGAATCTGAGCTATATCAGGGACCCATAAAAGACGCCTCTTTCAAGAGAGGCTGCTTTGCTTCCATTACCCTGTAAAGCAGTACCGGGACAGTGGCATGGCTGACGACTTTTTCTGCAACGCTTCCCAGTACCCAGGCCACTTCTCCTTTACCGTGGGTTGCCATCGCAATAAGGTCGATATTATTATTGGCCGCATAGTCTATTATTTCGCGTGCGGGCATCCCTGCTTTATATACGCTGTCTGCAATCAATCCCTTTCCCTTCACCGCAGCGACAATATGACTGAGATATTGCTCGCGGCTCACTTTTTCCTGTTCCAATGCTTTGTCAATAACATCAGGAGGGGCTTCGAAAACTTCCCAGTAACTCCCAACTGTTATAAATGTGATCGCTGCTTTGTGACATTTTGCGAGTTCTTCGACTTGCGGCAATATTTTTTCAGCAAGCTGAGACCCATCAAGCGGAACCAAGATCTTATCGAACATATTCCCCCCCTGTTGATTGTTTCCCGGAATTCTCAGTCCGGATTATTTGTTTTAAGAAAAATTATAATTTGGAAGGGCAGTCATTCTGCTCCTCCTTACCCGGTTTTGGGTCTTCAGTACAACCCCGCATGTCCGTCTTTTGCTTTTTCGCAGTCTGTTTGTACAGTTATGAAACCGATCGGAAGAGCAGGGGGAAAATGATCATCATTGCATAGTGAACATTTCAGTTCTTCATTTTTTACCGCATCTCAGGGAAACGCTTGAGGCCCCCCATATGCGCTTCTTATACTATAATGATATCTCTTTAAACGGAGTTGTCAAGAAATTGTACACAGCAGCCTCCTTTCGGTTGCAATTTGAAAAATAAAATTATAAAATTTGATAAATACCGATTTTCTCAACATGGAGGTTTGCCGTGGCGATTATTACTATATCACGAGGTTCGTATACCAGGGGAAAGGAAATAGCGGAAAAAGTTGCCAAGAAACTGGGTTACGAGTGTCTCGCCAGGGAGGCGGTGCTTGAGGCCTCAGAGGAATTCAATATACCGGAGGTACAGCTTGTAAGGGCGCTTCATGACGCGCCTTCTATCCTGGACAGATTTTCTTACGGAAAAGAAAAATACTTGGCGTTCTATAAACTTGCTTTCCTGAAGCATCTTCAGAAGGACAACATCGTATATCATGGGCTGGCCGGACATTTACTTCTCAAAGGGGTTTCTCACGTCTTGAAAGTGCGGATTATCGCTGACATGGAAGAACGCGTCAAGTTGGAGATGCAACGTGAACAAATATCTGAAAAAGAGGCATATCGGCTTCTGAAAAACGATGACGAAGAAAGAATAAAATGGAGTCAATACGTTCATGGAGTGGACACTAATGACCCTTCTCTCTACGACCTTATGCTAAAAATAAGAAAAATGACTGTTGATGACGCGGTTGACATTATATGCTTCACAGTGGGCCTTGAAGAATTCAGGACTACAAAAGAATCGACGGAAGCTATTGCCAATCTATTTCTCGCAGCCCAGGTGAAGGTTGCAATACTGGATTATGCCCCGGATGCCGAAGTTTTTGCCAGTAACGGCATTGTTCGCATCAGGGCAAGCGCGCCAGTCTACCGCGAAGAAGAGTTTGTTGCTACTCTGAAGCAGGCTGCCAAAGAAATTCCGGGCGTTAAGGAGGTTGAAACGTACGTCGTTCCCGTCTTGCCATTCGGCGTCTGACAGAACATCTTGCAATTAGTCATAATCACTGACACTGCTTGATCCGACCGCGCTCTCCGGCCTTGGGATCTGCCGGGCGGGTAGCTTTCAATCAGAAGTTCAGATTTGGTGTGGAAACTGGAGGAAGTCTGTGCCTGGTGGCCTGTTCGTACGCGTACATCATCTGGATGTTGATCGGCATCTAAGTTTGACCCGCTTTTTACGGTTATCGGCGTCGAATGTTGACCCACCTAATATCTAAATAATGACCTGAAATCAAATAAAATAGCATGTTAACCCGGGACAAAGTCGAGCACCGATAGTGGGTCGGAATTCGGCGCCGATTAACACTCTATACTCTACACGAAGGACTCTTGATTATTTGGATACATGTCCGAAAATGGCCAGAATGCTTTTCGGCCTACAGTTATAATAAAACCGGATTGAGAGGAATCATCTGCAATATCGAAGCATTGGCTGCGACTGAAGGCACTCCCGCGAAAATCAATGCTGGTAAAGTGACAAAGGAACCACCACCGCCAACAGCGTTCATCGGACCGACTATCACCACTGTGGACATATTGTTTTCCCCATTTGCTTTAGTCATTTATTACAGATGATGCAAATAATCCGCCTTTATATGAATTTCTTATGTGTAGAAAATTACGGTAGTGTCTCAGTTTGAATTTGCAGACTATAGATTAGGGCTTGCGAATGTGTCATAATATAAATCATGAAAGGACCGCAAGGACAAAAGAGACCCGCTGATGTGATCGGCTGCGCTGTTAAAGTGGCCAAGATCGCTACCGGTGAAGTACAGGAAGATGTCACAGAAAAAGAGTATACCCGTAAGGCCGGACAAATTGGCGGTAAATCTAGGGCAGAAAAAATACCTGCTACGAAGCGTAGAGAGATAGCGAAAAAAGCCGCTCAAGTGCGATGGGGAAAGTCTTCCTCGAAATAACGTTTTAGATTATTCCAATTCCTTTGTCCATTGTAAAAGAGACTATCTGCATGCGCTGCAAGATCGGAGTCGTATTTAAAGACATCTTCACGCGGGATACCAACGGAAATAAGGCTATCTTTTCTTGAATCATCTGTAACAAAAATCACTCTTTCTGTTATTTGAAATATTCTCCTAATTATTGGTTGACCACCATAAATCCTTAAAATCACGAGTTCACCTGTCATCTCAACCTCCTATTTTTATTAGTATTTTATGTAGATTCAAAAGGTAATTGCAAAAAAAGTCCGACACGGAAATAAACATATTGACAAAAGAAAATAATCGATGTTATATTTTCTTTATAATAAATATTCCGAAAAGGAGATGACGCAATGAGCGAAGACAAAGAAGAAAAAAAGATCACCCCCCCTTATCTTCCTTATAAGACATTCACCAATTTTATTGAACGGCTAAAGGTTGGCGTCCCTGCCAGGATAGATCGCAGTGTAATGGGGACTTTTTCTGGGGCAGCTCAGGCAGCTCTCTTTTCGGCACTTAGATTTTTTAGTCTAATTAGTAAAGAGCACTTACCTACTGAAGCTTTGACAAAATTGGTTAATTCAACAGGAGATGAACGAAAAACTTTTCTTAAAGTATTGATGGCTGAACGTTATCCATTTCTCTTTAAAGCGGGGATAGATTTTCAGCGTATGACAGCCCATCAGTTGCAAGAGACATTTGAAAATTCAGGTGCCTCTGGTGGAACGATTCAAAAAAGTATTGCATTCTTTATGGCTATGGCAAAAGATGCCGGAATAGAATTGTCACCACATTTGAAAATAAAAGGTACTGGTCGTAAGGTTGGGAAAGCGCGCAAAAGCACGGAGAGGTATGAAAAGCATGATAACGGGCTATCTCAAAACGAAGGACAACACAAAAAGGAAAATGATTCGTTTGCAGAGTTACAATTGTGGTTATCGATGTTCCCCAAATTTGATCCTGCATGGCCGGATGATATTAAGTCGAAATGGTTCGATGATTTTAGAGATTTAAGAAAAGACTTCAAACAAAAAAAGGATGATAATAAGGAGGGAGAAAAAGAATAGGGCCTTACCTGGCAGTAAGGCCCCTAACTGTTCGCCCCTATAGCTTAAACGGGATAGAGCTGGCGACTACTAATCGTTTAATCCGGGTTCAACTCCCGGTAGGGGCTTTTACCACCGCCATTGGCGGCTTGATTCGGTGGCCCACTGGTTAAGTGGAACCGCGATAACACGCAATTTATTATCGCAGTTTTTCACAAAAACTTCAAGGTCATCTCAACGGGAGAGGTGTATCATGAAGCGCAAAGAAGGCAGACTTATCTTTGTTGCATACATTACGACCCGTAACGGCAGGCGTATTTATGCTTGGCAATACGGGAAGAAATGCTTTGCAATCAGAGTAAAAGAGTAAACATTACGGGGAGGCTTTTACCTCCCCTCTTTTATTACTTGCAATTATTACTTGCAATCCAAACTGAAAATAATGCTTGACATTTATTTCAGGATATTTTATACTAAGATCATGAATAAACTATCAATAGAAAAGAGAGTGCAAATCCTGAACATGCTTTGTGAGGGTTCTTCTATGCGCTCCATATCAAGGGTTGTCGATGTGTCTATAAACACAGTGACGAAGCTCTTAATTGATGCAGGGACGGCCTGTAGCGAATACCAGGACAAGCATTTAAGAGAACTTTCATGCAGACGCATTCAATGTGATGAGATTTGGAGTTTTTGCTACATGAAAGAGAAGAACGTACCAGAAGATTATAAAGGAATGCCCGGCTTCGGTGATGTCTGGACGTTCACGGCAATTTGCGCGGATTCTAAACTTATCCCTACATGGAAAGTCGGTAGTCGTGATCTTGAAACCGCAAAGGAGTTTATAGACGATCTCGCAAAAAGATTACTACATAAGGTACAGCTTACGACTGACGGACATAAGGTTTATGTGGATGCCGTTGATAGTGCTTTTGGCTCTAATGTTGATTACGCTATGCTGATAAAGCTTTATGGTAATGAAGGCAGTAGTAGTAAAGAAGCAGACAAGAAATATAGTCCTGCTCAATGTACCGGCAGCATAAAACAGAATATACAAGGAAAGCCTGATGATAAATATATTTCAACTTCATATGTCGAGCGAGCGAATTTAACAATGAGAATGTCTATGCGGCGCTTCACAAGACTGACCAACGCCTTTTCAAAGAAAGTCGAAAATCACTGTCATGCCTTGGCCCTCTATTTCATGTGGTATAACTTTGTAAGAATTCACAAAACGCTTAAATCGACTCCGGCAATGGAAGCGGGTGTAGCAGACAAATTGTGGTCAATGGAAGATATTGTGAATTTGATCGATAAAAATTGTTGACAAGTTGTTAATAAACGCTATATTCTAAGGCGAGGAGGAACATAATGATAATCTCCTGGCCACCATTAGATCAAAAACTTACCAAACTCAGAGAAATAGCTCTTTATATTGCCGAAAAAAGCAAAGATGATTACTATTTCGGGGCAACAAAGCTTAATAAAATTCTCTTTCTTATTGATTTTAATTATTATGCATGGAAGGGTGAATCTTTAACGGGCGCAAAGTACGTTCACCGAGAAAAAGGGCCTGTCCCGAATGAAATATTGACGGTTATAGATGCATTAGAAAGAGAAGGCCGAGCTAAATTACAAGAGGTAAATTGTTTTGGCTATACACAAAAACGGTTGACTCCTCTAAAAGGAAAAGGCATAAAAGGTGCAGATACTTCAATGTTTGATGATGAGGAACTTTCTTTAGTTAATTCAATTATTGAAAAAACTAAAAATTTAAATGCTTCCGAAATATCTGATTGGGCACATAACATCAAGCCTTGGCAAGTAACAGATGAGGGGGAGGAGATTCCTTATTGTTCTGTCTATATGCTTTATGATCGCCCTATAGAACGGGCTGGTCTCAATTGGGCTATACAAGAAGTAAAGAGATTAAAAGAAGAATGCGGTTATGTCCCTTGAGTTGCCGCGTGCTGAAGTAATTCCTACTAAAGTCTATCTTGATAGTCTGGCTAATTACAAACGCACATTCCCTAAGTTAGAAGAAATTCACAAGGGAATTGTTTGGACGCTTGAGAGAGATCCGTTTTGGGGTAAAGAACTCCCCAATATGCCTGATCACAGGACCTTAGAAACCTACCCTGCTTCAAGTGAGACAATATTTCATGTATTGTTTAAATACGATGCGACTTCAAATAAAGTTTATTTATTATCAATTTGTTCTTCTGGCATCATCATCTAAATGATTCCCTTCTGACAAAAATCAAACTGAGACACTACCAAAATTACAGCTGCCTTGACAATAAAGCCCCCAATCGCCTGTCAAAACCTATGTGAACACCCGCAGAGTCACTACATTAGCACGACATAATTTAGCCTGTCAATGATCGTCATCTGCCAACGTAGTACATAAATTAATAAATACGGTAACGGATTATTGATATTGATTCGCTTTCATCGGTCTCAGATTTTCCCACATAATCCTCAGATCGGAACTCGGCCAAATCACGCTTCCAGACATCCTGAAGTAATTTCCCCAAAATGGATGTTCTTTATATGATTCCGGCCAAATTATGTTTCCATTTGCAAGCAATTTGTGTGCAAATTGACGATCAAATTCAGTAATAAAAGTCAACTGCCGGCATTTTCTAATTCATACATTGCTATTTCTCCTCTTCCAGGAGATGAAAATGTTTTTTCAGGGCTGTCTTCAGTCGGGCAATCTCAATATCCAGTTCCGGAAGGAGAAGCTTTGCTGCTTCCAGATCACCGGCCTTTCCGGTTTTCTCCAACTCGAAGGCCACTGTCTGCAGGGCTTCTCCACCTATGCAGGCCGATGCACTCTTGATGGAGTGGGCCTGGAGTGTAACGCCCTCAGCTTCACCTGTTTCCAGATAATTCCTCAGTGCCTCGATATTAACAGGAATGTCTTTCAAAAAAATCTTCACCACCTTAAGCTTAAGTTCCTCATCTTCTATGCCCAGTTCCATCATTCCATCAACATTAAATACCGGTGTTTCAGATAACTCCTGTTTCTCTCCAGACCTTGCAGCGGCGCCATCCTTCCTGAGGAATGATTGTTTTGTGGCATCCGATGCTTCTTTCGGAAGCCATTTTTCGAGCACTACCGCCAGTGTCTGTGGATATACAGGTTTGGATATATAGTCATTCATGCCTGCTTCAAGGCATTTTTCCCTATCACCCTTAATAACGTTAGCGGTCATGGCGATGATGGGAATCCCGTGATTGAGAACTGCGGATTGAGTGTTGCGGATTTGGCGCGTGGCTTCATAGCCGTCCATCTCCGGCATCTGGCAGTCCATTAGTACCAGGTCGTAAGGCAGGCTTTCGAGAGCCTTTAGAGCTTCCACGCCGTTGGCTGCGACGTCTACCATCAAGCCCATTCTCTTCAGAGCGCTCATGGCCACCTGCTGGTTGGTGATGTTATCTTCGGCCAAAAGGATTCGAACAGACCCCCTTCGCATCTCGCGGATTTTGTGGCGGGTAATTATGGGCTGCGTTGACCGGGAGACCACCGACATGGCTATGACTGCTGCCAAGGTGTCGAAAAGATCCGACTGCCTCAACGGTTTGGGCAGGTAGGCGGCAAAACCTATGTCCTGCATGCGCTTGGCGTCGCCGCGTTGACCGACGATAGAGGTCATAAGCACCAGGGGCGTATTTTTTATTGTTTCGTCGGACTTAATGGCCCGGGCTAATTCAGCACCGTCCATACCCGGCATTTTCATGTCGAGAATTGCCACTTGAATGGGATCGCCTGTATCTTTTGCCTGTAAAAGCGCCGCAAGTGCGGTGGGGCCATCCGTACACTCTTCCGCCCGTATGCCCCACGCCTTGAACTGGGCACGCAATATCTCCCGACTGGTTGCATTGTCATCCACTATCAGGATATGTGCTCCACTAATATCAGATGGTAGAGCTACATAGTGTTGTCGCTGACCCTGTTTTGACAAACGTACAGTGCACCAGAACTCCGAGCCACGGCCTTTTTCGCTATTGATTCCAATCTCTCCGCCCATCATTTCGGCCAACTGCTTCGAAATAGCCAGCCCCAGCCCTGTACCGCCATATTTGCGTGTGGTTGCGGAGTCCGCTTGTGTAAACTTCTGAAAGAGTTTGGCCTGCTCCTCCTCAGTGATGCCTATGCCGGTGTCTTTTACCGAGAAACGCACCACGGCTTCGGAGTCGGTCTCGGATATCAGGCTTGCCAGAACAGAGATCTCTCCCCTCGATGTAAACTTAACAGCGTTGCCGGCCAGGTTTGTAAGGATCTGACGGAGTCTGCCTGGGTCACCACGAAGATATGCCGGCACATCGGGTGCAGCAGCGCAGATAAATTCGAGTCCTTTTTCGTGAGCGTGCAGAGCCAGTGTCGTGGAGAAATCGTCCATCAGAAGCCGTAGGTCGAAGTCTATAGTCTCCAGTTCGAGCTTTCCTGCTTCGATCTTAGAAAAGTCCAGGATGTCGTTGATAATCGCAAGCAGGGTTTCACTGCTGGAGCGTATAGTCTCGGCATAATGCTGTTGTTCTTTGTCAAGTTCAGTGTCCAGCAACAGGCTGGTCATACCAATTATTCCGTTCATGGGCGTGCGGATTTCATGGCTCGTGTTGGCCAGAAACTCGCTCTTGGCCTGGCTCGCTTCATCGGCTTTCTTAAGTTCTATATTCTTCCTTTCCATCTCTATAGCGCTTTCAACCAGTCTCTCCTCAGTCTTTTTGCGTTCGGTGAAATCCTCCGCAATGAAAACCGCACCCTGGTGAATGTTATTCTTATCGTACAAAACAGACATCGACAGCAGTACCGGTATCACTTGGCCGTCTTTTGACCTGTAGAATGTATCACGCATCGAGATGTGTGTCTCCGTGGGCGCTGCCTTCATTCGTGAAAAGTTTGTCTCTATGCTTCCGGCAAGAATCATGTCGGCGGGGTTCCCTTTCAGTTCCCCTTCACTGTAATCCAGCAGGCGGCATGCCGCGGCATTGGCCCGTGTGATCTTTCCTTCTCGATCGGTAACGATCAATGTGTTGATCATGCCCTCTATGATGTTATCCATGTATGCTTTAGACACGGTCGTTTTATCAAGGTCAGCGGCCATGCGGTTGAAATTATCGAACAGAGCCTGCAGTTCGTCGACGGCCTGCAGATCAATATGGACAGTAAGATCGCCCTTTGCAAGACGCTCCGTCGCTTCGGCAAGTTCGGCCAGAGGTTCAAAGAGAACCCGTCGTGACACGTGAAACACAACATAACCCAGTATGATAGCCACGGCAATGTTGAGTGCTAGTATGAAAAGCACGACATTCAGGATCTGACGATGGATGTCATGCAGCGAAAGGCAAATAGTTACTTCACCTATCCTGTAAGGTCCGGATAAAATAGGCACTGAAACTTCCTCCACCGCTTCATGCTTCCTGATGGCAGCAATGATGTCACGAAGTCCGCTCTTTTTAGGCAGTCCGGTCAGGATGGCCATCAGTCGCGGCGACCGGTAATTGATGCTGGCGAACTGAGAGGTGGAGATGTTTCCCTTGGCATCATGGATAACGGCATAGAGGACGTCTTCATCTTTATTTGCGTCGCTGACGATTGCATCAAGTTGAATCCCGTCGTTCATGATCAGCGGATCCACGCTGCGTTTGGCTATGTACGATGCAAAACTTCTACCCTTGGTGATAAGTGACCGATTGAGTACCCACCCTTCGTTTATTGCAATGACCGTGCTCAGTACAACGGTGCTCAGAAAAAGTATGATAGACAAGTCCCTGAGAAATCTGTACCGTATGCTTTTATGCTCACGTTGTGCGGCGATGAGACACCATCCTTTCCGGCCGCAGCCGTAGCTACGTCCGCTATTCGATCTTCTTCGTCACCGTTTTCATGAATTCAGGCGGGATCAGGAAATGCCCATTTTTCGCCGTCTTCATATTCAGCATAACCTCAAATTTATCAGCTACCCCGATAGGAAGGGAAGAAGGGTTAGTACCGTGAAGAATCTTCACCGCCTTCTCTCCTGCAAGGCTTCCCACAGAGTAGGCATCGGCGCACACGCCCACCAGGACCCCTTTCTCGATTAAGTCGTCAAGATGCGAGACGGTGATTACCCCGGCCTTGTTCGCCATGTCTACAATTGTCCGGATCCGGCTGTCCACCATATTGCTTCCTGTAATGTATACTCCATCTACATTGGAAAGCACTTGCGGGAATATCTGGTCAATATCGTCATTGGTAGATAGAATTACCGGAATGATCCTGATCCCGAGTTTAACTTGTACGTTTTGCAAGTCCCTGACCACCGCCTCCGAGTTCTTTTCGCCCGAGGTGTAGAGCACGGCAAGTCGCTTTACCGGCTTCAGCAATTTCAGATTTTCCAGGACCTTCACAATGGGGACTTTGGTAGAGCTTCCGGTTGTGTTGTTGCCTGAACTCTTCCACGACTTCGCTATTCCCGCTTCCACGGGGTCATATACGACACTGAAGACAATAGGCACATCTTTGATTTCATTGGCCACGATCACGGTGGCAGAAGTGCCTATGGTAATGATCAAGTCTAACTTCTCACGGGCGAATTCCTGCACCAGCTCCAGTGCCTTTGCCTTGTTCGCGGCAGCTTTAGCGATGATGTAATGCGTATTTGATTCTGTATAGCCGGCTTTAACGAGCTTATCCTTGATGCCTTTAGCCGCCTCTGTGTATCGGGACTCCTCGCTGAAAAGGAGAAACCCGATCTGTTTCTCTGCCCAGGCATTGACTGATAGCAGCGTTGTTGCGAGAAAAACAACTGCAGCTAAAAACGATTTATGCAAGTTCTTTTTCAAATTGCCTCCTTTCCGGGCCGCCCATCCTCAACCCATAATCAGAAACCGGCGCCAACTGAAAAATAGTCTTCTGACAGTATATCATAAGCCCTAACCCCCTATCCCAAGGCCAAAGCGCAACGGAACTATCATAGCATATTACAAAATTCCATTATTAATATATTAAGATATAACTATGATTTTGTTTATCGGCATTATGGCAGGACTATTCGGCGGTCTCGTAGGAGTTGGAGGCGGGGTGGTGATGATACCCTTCATGGTGAGGGGGCTCAAACTGACTCAGCACCAGGCCCACGGAACAAGTCTTGTCGTGCTTGTCTTTACAGGTATTGCGGGCGCTGTCACCTATGCGATAGGGGGAGCTGTAGATATTGTCGCAGCAGTCTTCCTTGCTGCTACTGCCATATTCACGGCCCGCTTTGGCGCACGTTTTGCCCATGCTTTGCCTGAATGGAAACTTAAACGGTCCTTTGGAGGTTTTCTTCTCTTCGTTTCAGTTCTGCTCATATTCAAGCACTATATTACCCCGCACTCCTCCCCCAGTGCAGGATGGGAAAAGGTTATAATCCTTTTATTATCCGGTGTCTTTACAGGATTCCTTTCGGGAATGATGGGGGTTGGCGGTGGCACGATCATGGTGCCTGCCATGGTTCTATTGCTGGGCATGGGTCAGCATATTGCACAGGGCAGTTCACTTCTCGCCATGATCCCGGTGGGCGCGGCGGGTGCTTATGCGCACTATAAACTCGGAAATGTTGTGACCAGGATTCTTCCAGGCCTGATCGTGGGGATATTCGTAGGCACCTTCGCAGGTGGAATGCTTGCTTCATTTCTTTCCGATGATGTTTTGAGATCTGTGTTTGCGGTTGTCCTTATCTGGACCGGTATCGACTACTTAAGGGTTCCTGCTCAAAAGTAACGTGCAGTCCATGATGAAATAACCGGCGTCAGAAATCAACCGTCTGCTTTTCCCCGGCCCCTTTAAATTCTGCGCAGCAGCATTTTACGAATTGCGTTTTGAATGCGTTGAACAGGTTCTCTGCGATAATCCCATTGCGGGTCGTTATCAGGCGGATTGACAACCATCGTTGCATTGGCTTCAAAAAGAAGAACATCACCGTGATCGTTCAGGCCAAAATCAATGCCGCCATAATCAAGTCCGAGATGCTCTTGAATTTGCTTGAGAGACTGCATGGCTGTCAAGCCGATCGTACCGGGCATGTCTTCTAAAAATTTAACATCTTCTTCACGGTTTCCCGGGTTGTTTTTCATATCGGCTGTAAAGTAATGAACTTTCCAGCCACGCGAAATGGCCGCATGCATTGGATAGATTTCACCGTCTATGAACATGACCCGATATTTCCGCATATTGCCATCGGTATTTTTAGATTCGAGATATTCAATGACCGTTAATTCTTCTCCAGGTATATTGTTAATTGCTTCATTCAGATCTTTCTCATTTTCAATTCTGAAAAAATATTTTCCCGTATGAAATCCCGGCCTGCGAATTAAAAATGGAAATTTAAAACCAAGATGCGAAGGAAAGTCGGATGAAAGGTTTTCTCGTCTGACAGTTTCTGTTTTGGGAGTTATGACGCCTGGAATCTTGCCAAGTCGACCCGCATTGTCAAGGCGTCCGGTGACTTTAACGGCCGACGGCATATTGATGACCGGTTTAGTTGTATGGGCAATTATTTTTTCAACCCGGTCCAGGGCAGTTTGGCATAAATCCGCATCACCGACTGCGTTAAAAACCAAATGATGCGGCGGCAGAGGTAATGATGCATCGAAATACTCTACAGCAAGAACCGTGGTCAAAAATATCCGATCATCTATATGATGAAGGAACGGTATGTTGCCTCCGACTGCGGAAAAAAGCATAAGAAGATTAATTGGCGGCACTTTCCCCCGATACGGTAATACGGAAATGCTTTGGTTCTTAAACCCTGATTCTCTGTGATATATTGCCTTTTCTTCTTCCCCGGTCTCCATTAAAACATAGGCGATGCCCTGATGGGCGCCGGTCAGGTTTGGAGCAAGTTGAAGTGCAATTTCATAATGTTTTCGCGCCGCTTGCAGTTCGGAGTTTTCTCTTAATGCGTTGGCCAATTTAACGTGACCAAGTGGATTGTCCGGATGTTTATTAACAGCTTCAGCGAATGCAGTCCGTGCAGCAGTTCTGAATCCCATCGAATAAACCAACGACCCAAGATTAATAAGCGCATCAAAATGTGTTGGGTCTTCGGCCAATATATTCAGATACACATCTTTTGCTTTTTCTTTTTGGCCCAATTCAACAAGCGCCTGTGCATATTCCAAACGCAGTGAGAGTGTTTTGTCTCCTTCATCCAGAAGTTTTTCAATTCGATCCAGGTTCTCCTGATGTAACAGGAAGGGGGGCCAGTTTTTCAGATTGCGCATTCTGAAAAAGTCATCATCCATGCTGACGAATAAATTCAACAAGCCAGGTTGAAAGGGCTTTAGCTGCATCCAGAGAAACGGCATTGTATAACGATATGCGCAGTCCCCCAATCGAGCGATGACCTTCAAGCCCCTGAAATCCTTCGCGGTGAGACGCCTCTAAAAATAACTTTTCCAGAGCCGGGTTCGGCAAGCTAAAAGCAATATTCATTTTTGAGCGAAAAGGTCGTTGGCTATGCACCCGATAAAAGGCCCCATCTGTATCAAGAGCACCATAAACCAAATCTGCTTTTTCCCGATTAATTGTCCCCATCGCGGACAACCCCCCAATTTTATCTCGTAACCATCGCGTCACCAGCATGAGGACGTAGATGGAAAAAATCGGCGGAGTATTAAATGCCGACCTTGCCTGTATGTGCGTATGGTAATCCAGCATGCTATATAATTTTGTTCTTTGGGCCCGCTTGACAAACTCGTCCTGCAAGATACAAACGGTTACTCCTGACGGTCCGAGATTTTTCTGCGCATGCGCATATATAAAGGCATATTTGTCTATTTCAACAGGTGAAGCAAGTATATTGGACGACATATCACATACGAGAGGAACATCGTTCAAACCGGGTACCCAGGAAAATTCAAGCCCCTCAACCGTCTCATTTGAAACGTAATGAAGGTAGGTCGCATCAGGGGAAAGCTGTAAGTCATTTAAGCCGGGCAACCGCGTGTAACATGTATCCTTTCCATCCCACACCACCCGCACGTCACCTTCAATTTGACCCTCTATCAGCGCCTTGGAGCTCCAGTATCCCGACACAATATACTCTGCATGCCCGTAAGAACCTTGCAGGAAATTCATCGGCAACATGGCAAACTGTAAGCTGCTGCCGCCTTGCATGAAAATTACATGATAGTTGTCCGGGATATCGAGTAACTCGCGTAAATTATTCTCGGCTTCATCAAGAACGTCCCTGAACCAGGCAGAGCGATGGCTCATACATAGCACAGATACTCCCGTTTCGGGTAAAGCTTCTACCGCTTTGCCTGCTTCCAACAGGACTTCTATCGGCAAGGCGCCTGGACCGGCTGAAAAATTCATCATATTGCTCATTAGGTTGAACTTTCTAATTGTATCATAATTCTATATTCAATAACCTGCATAAGCCTCTGAAAAAAACGGACGAGCCATCTTACACCTCAAATGGCAGCTTGACAGTCGTCACCTGACAGCTTAGTTTCTATAGTTACGAATAATTCCATCGGGTTAAAATCTGTGACTATAGAGGATTCCGGATTATACGGCCGGTTGCTTTTAGAAAAACTCTCAATTCCACTGACAATAAACAGTTTTGTGTTGACTCTGTTCTGAGAAGGGGGTATAAATATAGAAGATTAAAGAATTGGCATGTCGGTGAGTTTAAAAAGAAAATGAGTCAGGATAATAGGCGAACCGCTGATTGCTTCAGGGTCGGCTGCACAGATGATATAATATCGGGGAAGGGTATACTGGAAGAGGGTTTTGATTTCATCTCAAAGCCGGTCAATCCTGTCACATTGATGAGAAAGATAAGGGATGTATTGGACAGGTCTGGTGCGACATGAGAAAATGAGAAAAACAGTCTTGATATTTATACTATGCTTCCTTTTTATTCCCTCTAATGTTTTTCCTGGCGATGTTGATAAATCGACGGATCAGATATTGGATAGAACTACTCCCTGGCTGGATAAGGTGAAATTAATAGATGAAATTGCACCGATAGGAAGTGCAAAAGTTTTGGAAACGCTTATTACCGTTTATG
The DNA here is from genome assembly GCA_963830245.1 of Nitrospirota bacterium. Classification (GTDB taxonomy): domain Bacteria; phylum Nitrospirota; class Thermodesulfovibrionia; order Thermodesulfovibrionales; family Dissulfurispiraceae; genus JADFXI01. The sequence continues at coordinate 113,572 of CAWHNC010000067.1, read as the reverse complement.
ATGATAGCTCTCTGCATGCCGGTTGTCCGTCGATACTTTATCATACTGTAAGCGGCCTGAGATTTTTTCGTGGAAATAAAAGAGCCTTACGGATTGTCAGGGACGGAATAACTAACAGGGAACCCGAAGTAAGGATGATCAGTCTGGAAGTTTTGGGGATAATAGGTTCGGAAGAAGACATCAACATCCTGAAGCCGTTTTTGAGGAATCAAAATTCTTTTGAATCCTATTATGCGCAGATTGCTATCAACAACATAAAGACCCGAGCTCAGCGTTCCGCGTTATAACTTACAGTTTATAAACCGTTGAATATTCAACTGTGGGATCTATTCCATAAAATGGGGGATAAATTCCATAGGCAGGTACAAAAAAAGGGCGCCGAAAGTTCCGGCGCCCTTTCACCCCTGATTAAGGGTACCAGTCAACACGGTTTTGCAAGAAACGCTATTGAGAACATTCCGGAGTTCCAATCTGAAGTACGCGCATACGTGCTAACAAATGGTCCGGAAAGCGCCGGTTCTGCAACGGCATACGAATTGTCTGCAGGACACAGGGACAGTCCAGGATTCCAGTCTGAGGTACGTGAATTAGCACTGACCGCTGGTCCGGTAACCCCTTGTCCTAAAAGAGCATACGCATGATCCGCAGGGCCAAAGGACATATCCTGCACCACTGAGGGATCAGAACGCGTAATTGATGGTCCAGAAAATGCGTACGAATTATCCGCAACAATAGCAATACTAGCAATACCCGCGACAAAAACTGCTAACAGCACTGTCAAAACTATGTTTAGTATAGTATTCATTTAAGCACCTCCATGAGGAATCGCTTTCATCAGTGACCCTCTCAACTTCTAGTCTATTACAATATTCTAATATGCGCAACTACTAAAATAACTTATTAATACCATTCACAGCCAACTAAAGACCAAAATATGTAAATATTCGCACTTTTCTGTTTTTTTCTAATCTTTTCCCCATATTGCTCACTTTCTATGCTAATCTTCAGAACCGCCCTGTCAGTTTTCTGGTGGTGGGCCAGTTTTTTTGCTCTGCGTCAGCCGGGTTCTCGCTTAGAATCTCCGGACAACTACTCGAACGCACAAAGGTGAAACTGATTGGTATAATTATATGATGAATGACATTGAAAAAAAAAAGGAAATGTGATAAGTTTATTTGGGTATTTATCGGGAACCCGGAATTCCCTCCTCAGAGAGGAGCAGTAAAGTGAATAAAATTCTTATAATATCAGAAGGGGATTTTGTGATCAAGGCATTTGCCGGACGATTTCCGAACTACGACATTAATGTAATACCACCGCACCAACTGCCTGCAAACGCGTTTGAAGACAAATACAATCTTGTATTGGTGGATGTTCCGGCAGAAGTAGTTCAGGTAATAATAGAACCGTTGAAAAAGATACACCAATTCGGGACTCCCATTGTGGTTGTCACGGACTCAAGTCTGTCAAAGGATGTTTTGACCGAAGTGGAGCCACTTACCATTTTTTTCGTTAAACCTGTTGATCCTGAAATGGTGATTTCGCTTGCGGGAGCCTATTTGGATCACTCGTGCAACGGCCTATAGCGTTTCAACGACAGACGCTGTGGCATTTATGCAGCAGGAAAAATTCCGCCGTTATGGGTAGAATAGCAGAGCAAGGCTCGAAGAGATATTGGGTATAAATATACGGCAGGTCAAGGAGGAACAATGTTCAAGGATTTATGCTTGGCTCTTGAAAAAAGATTATTTAATACTCTATCCAGGAAACTTGTTACCATAATTCTCTTCTTTTTTGTTCTGACTGCGATGTTTTTTTCTGTATGCCTTTGGTCGGCTGGTTCAGCTAGGGACGCCCTCTCTGCCGTTAAAATGGAGAGCGTTGAGGCATCGCAACTCCGGTCTTATTTAGCAATGTTTTCTACACTATCGGTCTCTCTTTTTGTATTTTCAGTCCTTGGTGCAGCCGTTTCAATTGCCGTTGTCAAGCTGCTGATTATAAGGCCCATCAAGAATATCGCCATGCTTTTTCTTGAGGAGGACATTTCCAAGGACTTGGACAGTATTACCAGCGATGAAATCAGCGAGGTTGCGAAGAACTATAATGTTTTTATTAAGAAAGTGCGGGACATACTCGGTGAGACCCGGCGCATGGGACTGGATATCGCTGCGGAATCTACTAAAGTGACTAAGCTGGTGAGGGATTGCACCGGCAAATCTGCGAAACAGAGCGAGTTGTCCGATATAATCGTCAACACCAGCAATGAAGTAAACGTGGCGATTAATGAAATATCAAAAAGCACCCAGCATATTAACGAGTCAACGAAAGCAAACCTGCACACTGCCAATGATTCGCTGCGTGAACTGCATGGCCTGACCGAAGACATACTGAAGATCGGACAGAATATAACAGATTTCACCAAGACGGTAAACAACCTTTCCGTAAACTCCGAGAGAATAAAGGACATAGTGCTTTTGATCAAGGACATATCCGACCAGACCAACCTGTTGGCTTTGAATGCCGCGATAGAGGCTGCAAGGGCCGGTGAGCACGGCAGAGGCTTTGCCGTTGTTGCCGACGAGGTGAGAAAGCTTGCAGAGAGAACGAATAAGGCCACGCAAGAAATATCCGACAATATCGACGAGATGGTCGGGCAGGTAAAGGGCACCAATGAAGGGATAACAGTTATCAATGATAATATGGGGCAGGTGAAGGAAGTAATCGGAAACACCTCCCGCAATTTTGAGAACCTTTTGCAGGATTTCGAGCAGAACGGCAACCAGCTTTCAAGGAGCGCCTCAGCCATAGAGGAATTATCAGCTACAAATCTTGAAATACACCGGCAGGTAACAGATATCAACAATTTGAGCAAGGGAGCCTCTGAACTGCTTTCAGAATCGACCGTCTCGTCAACTGAAATGAACAGGACTACAGAATCCATGCTCGAGTCCGTGACAAGGTTCAGAATAGGCAACGATATACTTGAGGACGTGATGGATAAAATACGCTTTTGGCGAGACAGTATTCAGACAAAGATACAGGAGATTAATGACCGTGGGATTAATGTTTTTGATCACTCCTATAAACCGGTCCCCAATACCGACCCCCAGAAATTTACTACTGCTTTCACTGAAATATTCACTCAAGAGTTCCAATCAGTTTTGGATGAAGCCAGGCATGACCTCAAAGCTATCTACTTTCTTGCAACAGACATAAACGGGTATATAGCGGTTCATCATTCCGAGGTGTCCAAACCAATGACAGGCGACCCGAAGGTTGATATTGTCTACAGCAGGCATCAGAGGCTATATTTCAATGTCGAGACTGAAAAGCGGCGCTCAAAGAGCACGAAACCCTTTCTCCTGCAGACCTATCCGCGGGATACCGGCGTTATCCTTAATGATCTATCTATGCCCGTATTTATTAATAACAAGCATTGGGGGGGCATAATCGTGGGTATGAAGCCCGACCGTCTTAGAACTGAGCCTGCAAGCGCACCTGCGCTACCGTAGAAAACTATCAAGGCAGGATTATTTTTACAGCGGCGGAAAAAAAATGAGATGTGACCTGCCACCGTTGAACCGGTACGGATGTAAAGCAGTATAATGGACCGAATTGATAAGGGAGGCAGTATGTAGTAGACGGGATTAAAAAAAATATAAAAAGATTAAAAGGGGAGAGGAACTACCAATGGGCATGTCAAGATTCAGGAGTCATGGCGGCAAACTTCAGTTGTTGATGATGGTCAGTGCTATAGCTGTTGCTTTAGTTATAGGAGCCATAGCATTGTCTCAAAACTACAAAATATACAAAGAGGCAATGGAGCAGCAAAGAAAAAGGATGTATTCCGATTTTGATAATCTGGCTAAAAGTGAAGTGCAGACAGCCATCAGTCTGCTGCAGAGTATTTACGACAGCTCCACCAGGGGCGAGATAACAATTGAACAGGCCAGGAAGATGGGCGCAGATATTTTAAGGAGCCTCAGATACGGAGAGGAAGGATATTTCTGGGCCGATACAGTTGAAGGCAATAATGTGGTGCTCCTTGGAAAGGATGCCGAGGGGAAGAACCGGTTGAATGCCCAGGATAAAGTGGGGAATTATTTTGTAAAGGACGGGTTCCTGAAAAATGGGATGTCCGGCGGCGGCTACACCGATTATTATTTTGCTAAAAAGGGCAGCGATGTGCCTCTTCCCAAGAGGGCCTATACTCTTGAATTCAAGCCTTTTCAATGGGTTGTCGGCACTGGTAATTATGTAGATGACATAGAAGCCATTATAAAGAAACAAGAGGCACAATTTCGCAGCGGGTTTATAGCGAGTATATACATATTACTTGGTGTCACGGTACTATGTGTCATTATTGCAATGTTTGTTGCGAGTATCATCACCAGGAAGCTTCTCAGGCAATTGGGCGGCGAGCCGGAATTAATTGCCGAAATAGCCAAAAGCATCTCCGAAGGCGACCTGACTATGAAATTCGAATCGGATGGAAAAGAAGCTACCGGGGCTTATGCGGCAATGAAAATGATGGTGGAAAAACTGAAAACGGTAATGGGCGCAATCAAGAAGGCCTCGGCAGATGTGGCCTACAGAAGTGAACAGTTAAATGCAAATTCCGAGGAGATCTCCAGAACAATGACGGATCAGTCAAACCGCTCGTCACAGATAGCAACCTCTGCGGAAGAAATGTCGCAGACTGTTATCGATATTGCGAAAAACGCCTCTAATATTGCCCAATCGGCAATGGAAACAGCCGATATAGCAAAAAAAGGCGAGACTGTCGTCAATAATTCTGTTATAGAATCCAAGGCTATTGCGGAAACGGTCAATACCTCATCCAGCGTCATGCAGACGCTTGGTGAAAGGTCCAAACAGATAGGTGAAATTGTAGCTGTGATAAACGACATTGCTGATCAGACCAATCTCCTTGCACTGAATGCCGCGATTGAGGCTGCACGGGCAGGAGAGCAGGGCCGCGGTTTTGCTGTAGTGGCCGATGAAGTGAGAAAGCTCGCAGAGCGCACTGCAAAGGCGACTTCAGAAATACGCGGGATGATAGGAGCCATTCAGGGCGAGGTAGATAATGCTGTTGAGTCGATGGGCCAAACAAACGAAAAAGTGAATGTCGGACTTCAATATTCCGTGGAGGCAGGCACTCAGCTTAAAACAATTGTGCAAAGCGTTACCGTACTTCAGAATATGGTGCAACAGATCGCAACTGCAACTGAGGAGATGTCTACGACATCTGAAGCGATCAGCACGGATATTCAAGCTGTTGCCGGAGGCGCAAAGGACATTTCAGGAGGTTCGAATCAGATAGCCCAGTCGGCATCCGGGCTGGCCGGCCTGTCAGTGGAGCTTAAAGGTATCGTGGACAAGTTCACAGTTTAGATTCATAACGGTGGTCCGGATGGACTGAATCAATAAAAGATTGAGTCCATCCGGTTATTATTGAATTGTTATGTTCTGGACAGTCACTGTGCCCTTGCTTATAGTTAGAATGCCGTTAATTACGGAGTTTGAGCTTTCGGTTGTAAAGCTGCTATTGTAACCACCTTTAAGGGCAACTGATATATCGCTGTTCAAATTAACATTTTCCAGGATTGTACCTGCCGGGATCTGAATAGTATCCCCGCTCCCTGCAGCAGCATATGCGCCCTGAATCGTCAAATAAGTTCCTGCGCTCCCTACAGTGATAGTGTTGCCGGATGTGGTTGGTGCTGCCTGTATCACACTAAATGTCAGCCCTGCAATGGTGATGTTCCCGGTCTGAGAACTTGTTCCGGTATTGGCCGGCACACTGTAAATTACTGCCCCGCTGCCTGTTCCACTGCTCCCGGATGTTATAGTCAGCCAACTTAGTGCGTCTGATGCAGTCCATGGGCAGCCGGCCGATGTGGTTACACTTACACTGCCGGAGCCTCCTGATGAATTAAATGACTGGCTGGCGGGGCTAATTTGGTAAGTGCATGAACCAAAAGTAGCTGTCACACTTTTTGACGTGGTCATTGAGACTGTACAGGTGTTGCCGCTAGTGCTGTCACAACCGCTCCAGCTTGTGAAGGTTGACCCTGACGCAGGCGTAGCCGTAAGCGTTACACTCGTCCCGCTGTTGTAAGAAGCCGTGCCAGTACTGCCACTCCAGCTTATCGTCCCTGAATTAACCGTTATTGTTCCGTTGCCTGTGCCGGCTGTTGTGACCGAGAGAGTATAACTACCCGCGGGTCCAGACTGTCCGCCACGCACACAACGGACATAGTTGTAGCTTGGCATATCTTCACTGCCGACGTCACCATAGTCGAAGTCCACGACCCACGGGCTGCTGGCAGAGTTAACGCCCGGGGTAGACGACCAGTAGATGGACGCATTCGCATTTGGGAAAAAGGTAGTATTTATTGCCGGATCGTAGGTCGTATAATCTGCGATAAACGCCAGTTCTTTTATGTTTGGCAGCCGCCAATCTGAATTTCCGCCGAGGTTCAACCCTGTACAGTATGACAAGGCATCAGCCCATGGCATTAAGCCTCCCTCCGCCTGCTGCCACATGAGGCCCGTGCTGCTGTCCGTAACCGTACCGTTTCCGTTGTCGGTAAAACGCGGTAGACTTTGCTGTCCGCCACGCACGCACCGGACATAAGGGAGAAAGCTGGAATTAACGTAGTGGATGACGAGGCCATCGTAGAAGAACACGCTCCACGCGTCGTACTTACCGCCGGCGTCTGTGGTAGACGACCAGTAGAAGGAGGCATTGGTACCCGGGAAAGATGTTGCGTTAATTGTCGGCGAGGGATAAGGAATGCCGTAATTAACAATGCTCATCAACTCTATAATAGCGGGAAGCCGCCAGTCGGAATGCAGACCTACACCAAGGCTTGAACAATAGGCGCCTGCATCGCTCCAGGTCCTCCAGTTGCCATCATCCTGCTTCTGCCACATGAGACCGGTCACGTTGTCTGTCACCGTACCATCTTCGTTGTCAGTGTAATTCATAGGATTTATGATGTAGGCCCCATCTTGACCCGTGCCCGCGCATGCAATCACATTGCCGTTTGCGTCGTAACACGTTGTTTGCCCGGTATCGGGCAGAGTGAAGGCATAAGACAGCGCATAAATACAAAAAATCAGCAACGCTCCAACAAAAAATATACATGACAGTCTTCGGCGTTTCATATCAAATCTGTCCTTTATTTTTCCTGTATAAACTTTTTAGCCGGCCTTAGCAATGCTACTCATGTCCGAGACAGCCGCGTCAAGGTACTGAAATTCCCCTTTGGATAATTCAGTTAATGGAAAGACCGCTTGAAATCATTTTACAGCGGATAGGAGGAAAGGCATATAAGTTTAAATCCGGCTCCACCGTAGGATTATTGATTTAAATCCTGACATATTTTATCCTAATGTTTTCTCGTGACTCCGGGTGCGTGGCTCAAAAAAAGGCTAAAAAACACATTGAAGGTATGGGGAAAATTATCTTGGGCTTCAATAGACCTCATCATGAGGGCCGATATCGAGGAGATGAATAATGTCATCACGCAGCCTGAATATAATTCTTAAATCGTTTGTCAGCGAACAGGCATATTTACCTCTAAGATTGCCCGATAATGGATGCGTGTGCAGACGGGGATCGGATAAGTCGGCTGCAAGCCTATCAAGGGTTGTCTCATATAGCGGGTCTAATTTAGGATCCTTATTTAGAAGCTTTCCCGCTTTTCTCAGGAAAGAAGGAGCGAAATCAAATTCCCGCTTCATTCCTGATTGCTTTCATAGCTTCTTTGGCATTTTTAAAGCGTATAGGCGTCTCTGTCTCTGCTTTAAGCACCCGTTTAACAAGAGCTTTGCGGCGGCGCTGCCGGTCGGCAAGATAATCAACAAAAGTCCTGGCTTCACGCAAAGCATCCCCGGAAAGCGTCGGAAGGATTTCCTTGATGTATTCCATTTCATCAATCGCCGTTTTCATGCCTTTAGTATATCACAAAAAATTTAAAATGCGGTTAGTCCGTGTCGGACATCAGGAGCGTATATGGCCATCTGCGTATCAAAATCCTTATGTAAATCCATAATGGATTGAATAGTCTTATTGTTCCGAATAGAGTATTTTACCGGATCTTTTTATTTCACCGAGGAGAGTTCCTGGCCTCGTTGACCTGAAGTCTTCTGAAGCAAATCCCACAGGCTCAACAATTGCCAGATATTTTGAAAGCACCCTTGCCAACTCGGCTTGTATCTCCAATAATCTCTTACCGGCGAAATGTGGGGAGATTACAGCGATGTCTATATCTGAATGGTCTCGTTGTTGGCCCTTTGCGTAAGAACCATATAGTATTATTTTGTCTACGGGGATATCATTCGCCTTGAGGGTCTTTGTCAGGTTCCCCACTATTTTTTTGATTTCAGTTGCCGTGTATTTTGCTTTAACCATCTGATTATCCTCTTCGTCTGTTTTAAGTAATCTTCTGCGATGATTTTATTGAACTCCTTTGAAAGTCTCTTAAAATCTTCAGGATATCTTGTCGGGACACTCTGAAGATTAATTCTTGATGAATGCTTTATGCTCCTCCGGCAATGATATACTGCTCATCTCAATAAGCCTGTTAAGATTATGCGTGTACGGCGGTAGTGCATCTATCGTCTCAGACAAGACTGCTTTCAGGGTCTTTTCAAGAGCAAGGTGGCACATAAACACAACATAAATATATCGTTTGTTTTTTAATAATGTTGCTGCGGTTTTAAGATCATAGTCAGATGAAAGTAGCCAGTTCTGAGTGGTTTTTCTCATGGGTTAATCATAACAAAACAGGATGTCTGAGTCAAAGTAATGCCTGCTTCCGCTCAAATATGGTGGATTGAAGGTGGAGTCAATAATAAATGCCCTTTATAACTATTGATTTTAAAAGGGGAAAACTATCGGGGCGAGCCGATTCGAACGGCCGACCTCTCGCACCCCAAGCGAGTGCGCTATCCAGGCTGCGCTACGCCCCGAGCCTTAAATAATAAAGCATTTTTAAACTTCTCGTCAATGCTAAATACTGCAGCGTAATAAAACCGTAATACTTTGCTTGACTTCGCTGCCTTGCAAAGACGGTTTAAGTAACGTTCTGTTTTGCCTTCAATGTGCAACAGTTTAAAATGATTTTAACAATTTTAATATAAATTTTAAGAATGCTTTAAGTCAGCTTTAAAATATTCTATTAAAATAATCTCATTAAAACTACCAAGGAGGCTCTTTATGAACAAGATCAAACTGTTGTATGATGTGGTGATGACAATGAAGAACAAAGATGCTTTGCACGGAGTTCTCACAGCAGAAGCGCAAAAAGACAGGGTAAATATTTTCAACATCCGGAATGAATTGGAAAAAAATCTGCTGACCCGGCAGACCAAGGCAAAAATTAGTACAGAAATGGATTATGAAGGAAAGGTTGTAAAACATGAAAGCAATACCGAATTCACTCTGCCTTGCTGCGGTGAAAGCAGGCGCCATGAATTCATAAACCGCTTTCACAAAGGTCATTCTGCCGGTTGCGGCGGTCTGAAAGGGATGCTTGCCAAACTTGCATTGGCCCTTGCTATTCTGAACGCCCTGCAAGTTGAAGAACAGGAAAGCAAGACAGTAGTTATGTCACTGAATGCCGACGACCTCCCCGAAGACACGAAAGAGCTAATTCGCGATAAGATGAGTGGGGCAGGCGCGTGTGAACATGGTGGGCATGGTTTTTTTAAAGAGTGCTGCACAGTAGATAAACTCGATTTCCTGTTTAAGATGTTCGTTAATAAAAAATCCGAAGTTGAGAAGATCCTGGTTACTGTTGGCGGGTGCCAAAGCGATGTGCAAAATGAACAACATGATTTGAAGGCAAAGGCTGAATTGACCTTTAGTTGGTAAGCAGCGGGCAATAATATCCCGTGTGCTGCTGAAATTCAGGACGATAATATGGGTACAGGGATGCAGGGTGCAGAAAGATATTTTTCGCCTTGCATCCCTATGCATTGCAATGATGGAACAGAAAGACGTGAGAGAAAACTATGACAGGTGATATTCATGTTCAGATGTAAGGACCGGCAGCATCCCTATCACTGCCCGGGTGAACAGGGCCGTCGACAGTTTCATGCAAAACTGCGGCTTATTCATGACCATCATCATGATAAGTTCCTGCAACATTACAGGTATTTCCGCTACATTCGCCCCGTTGCCATACTGTTTAACATCATTATCCTCTATCTGCTGTTCAGCTGGGTGGGCATCAAGGGAATCGGTATTTTTTTTGCGACGGTAATCGTCATTAAAGAAATACTCCATTTTCTCTTTTTCTTACGCGTGGAAAGAAGGATATTCAAGCCTATGGAGAAACTGAAGCAGGGACTGGATGAAGTTGCCGAGGGAAACTATGACACAAAAGTGAAGTATGATAAGCCGAACGATCTCGGCTTGCTGATCGCTTCATTCAACGAAATGACCGAAAAATTATACGAAAGTGAAAAGATGCAGGCTGAATACGAAGAAAACCGGAACTCTCTCATCGCCAATATTTCCCACGACTTAAAAACACCCATGACCGCAATTCAAGGGTATATCGAGGCGCTTTTGGAAGGGACGGTCACCGATGCAGAAAACAGGAATAAATACCTCAGAACAATTCATCATAATACGGCTTATGTTAATAAACTCATTGATGACCTTTTCCTGTTTTCGAAGATTAGACATGCAAAAATTGGAGTTGCGATATGAAGACGTGCAGATTCGGGCGTTTATGAATGATCTGATGGAAGAATATAGTTTTGACCTTGCAGAAAGAAAAATCCGCTTTCTCTATGTTGTCCGATTGGAACATGACCACCGGGTGAGTCTTGACGGGAAGCGATTCCATCAAGCTTTCAGCAACATCATCAGCAACGCCATCCAACATGGACCTGTGAATGACCTGTCCATACAAGTTGAACTTTACGAACAGGACAGTTTTATCTGCATAAGCATTAAAGACAATGGACCGGGGATTCCCGAAGACAAGCTTCCATTTATCTTCGATCGATTTTACCGCATTGATACTGAACGACCAAAGGAATTCCAGAGCACGGGATTGGGACTTGCCATCGCCAGGGAACTAATAGAAGCCCATGGAGGAAAAATTTCCGTTTCAAGCGTGATCGGAGATACCCGTTTTATTATCATGCTGCCGATTTTACATGGCGGTGAAGGGGAGAGTTGCCGATGAAGAGCATCCTGATTATTGAAGACGACCTGGATATTGCCGAACTGGAGCGCGATTATCTGCAATTAAACGGTTATAAAGCGGAAATTGTTCAGGATGGACTGCAAGGCATGAAAAAAGCTGTATCTGGCATGTATGATGTTGTAGTCGTTGATTTAATGCTGCCGCATAAAGACGGATTCGCAATTATCAGGGAGATCAGGAGAAGCCGGGAAATCCCTATAATTGTTGTATCGGCCAGGAACGAAGATATCGATAAAATCAGGGGTCTGGATTTCGGCGCGGATGATTATCTTACAAAACCCTTTAGTCCCGCTGAACTTGCAGCCAGGATAAAAGCCCATATAACAAGATACGATCGGCTCAAAGGACATACGGCCAAATCGGAAGTGATACAGCACAAGGGCCTGGAAATCAATAGGGCATCGCACAAGGTCCTTGTGAGTGGACGAGAAATTCAGCTGACAGCGAAGGAATACGAACTTTTAGTTTTTTTAGCTTCGAATCCGAATATAGTTTTCAGCAAGGAGCATATATTCAATGCTATATGGGGCGATGATCATTACGGCGATACAGCAACTGTAGCTGTCCATATCCAAAAGATACGTAAAAAAATCGAAAAAGATCCGTCGAACCCGGAATATATTGAGACACTCTGGGGTACGGGCTACAGATTTAATCCGGTATAAAGTGCCGAGATTATTTGCTCATTATAGGCGGCAAGTGATCGAATGGCTCAAGAACCCTCCAAGTCTCGCATCATGGTCCCGACAAGCCTGTTGACAAGGTTTTAATAAGGCATATAATCAGTTCCCTTCGGGAAATTCAGTAATATTGCTGTAGAACCTTAATTTCTTGATTGCCCTGACCTGTATTTGCCTGATTCGTTCACGTGTCACGTCAATCATTTCGCCAACTTCTTCAAGAGTTTGGGAGGCATCCTCGCCTATCCCGAAGCGTTTTCTTATCACAAGCTGTTCTTTGGGCGTGAGTTTGCAAAGCATGTTTTCAACGCTAATTTTCAGGTCTTCCAGCATAACGAGTTCCAGCGGTGAGCGACTTGACTTGTCCTCTATAAAGTCTTTGAGCATGGTATCGTCTTCGTCTCCTATAGGCGTTTCAATGGAGATAGGCTCCTTTGATATCTTCATGATGCTCTTTACCTTATCAATGGGCATATTTAAAAGCTTTGCTGTCTCTTCGGGGGTGGGTTCAACCCCCAGTTCCTGCACTAATTCCTTGGTGATTCTATTTATCTTGTTGATATTCTCTATCATATGCACCGGAATCCTGATTACTCTCGATTGATCTGCCAGGGCGCGGCTGTTCGCCTGCCGTATCCACCACGTAGCATAAGTGCTGAATTTATACCCCCTCCGGTACTCGAATTTGTCTACTGCCTTCATGAGACCGATATTGCCTTCCTGGATGAGGTCAGCAAGACTTAATCCTTTTCCCATATACCTCTTTGCAATACTGATCACCAGTCTGAGGTTAGATTCAATAAGCTGTCCTTTTGCTTGGGCCAGTCCGGTTTCTGCCGCGTCCAGTTCTTTGACAGCCCTTTTTATTTCAGCACTGCTCAGTCCAAGGCCGGATTGCAGTTTTTTGATCTCACTCCCGTATGGCCTGCTGCCGTAGGTCCTGCAGTGCTCGGCATGCTCCCACATTCTTTTTAATTCACCGGAGAAGGCTTCCACCATACTGTATTTTAAATTGAGTTCCTGAATTTTCCTGATGCTGTTCTGTTTGTTTTTCTGAAACAACTTTGCCGGACCTGTCTTTTTTTGTTTGTCCCTTTTTTTGATGATGCTATGCATAGATTTTGTAATCTTCGAAAACCGTTCTTTTTCAGCCTCAATTTCTTCTTCTGACATATCTTCAATGTCCTGGACAAATTCCGCAAGCCTGACCTCTCCTTTTTTTACAAGCCTGCCCAAATCAGCCAGCTTGTGCAGGAAAAAAGGGATGGTGAAAATTACGCTGAATATTTTGGACTTGCATGTTTCGATCTGCCTGGCTATCACTACTTCTTCTTCTCTGTTCAAGAGGGGGGTCAGGCTTATACTTTTCAGGTATGCCTTTAAAGGATCATACTCTTGTTCGATGGGTTCTCTTATATTTTCGACATCTGCCGGCGCTGAGCTCTCGATAATCGCTATTTCCCCGATTCCTGTTGCGGCATAATCCTTATCATGTTCAACCAAGCCATTTTCATAATGATCGAAATGTTTTTCCAATGTTGCCTCCCATTACAGTTAATGCTCTTTTCGAAGTACATATAGCAGCAAAAAGTAACGTGCCTTGGTGTTTGCTATTGTTATATCCCACAAACGTTTGGCCTTGCTGAGGCATCAGGTCATCCTTAATTAGCCGGCCTTTTGCATATAAGGGTCATATAGTTTAAAACATCAGCACGGCTTATGAAATCAGTCTGGGACTGGTATTTCTGTAGGAAATAGCCTGAAAACACATCAGTGTTTGTCTGGCACGACTTTCATCGTGAATTCTGTTATTACTGCCGCCGCCGCTTTCGGGGCTGCCTTTGCTGATTTTTCATCCCTCCGGGACTGGATTATTTTTTAAACTTATGCCCTTAGCGGACTGAAAAATAGCCTTTGCCTTTGGCTTTATCCTTTCTTTTTTTACTCGATTATCTCGATAATGTTAATATTAACAGCAAAAACTAGAAAAGGCAGGTTACGTGGCCCTTCAAAAGTCTCTCTTGAAAGAAGCGATCGAAGCGATTGAAACGGAGTATCACTCCGTAGCTCACCCGGATATCAGCATAAAGGCAACCAAAATTAAGCTTGAAGACACGATGATATCCGCTGACTTGAGCATGAGGCATCTTGGCAGCGATGGCAAGGTTGTCAAAACTGTTTTCGCGGCGGAAATATACACAAGGGCAAGAATCGAGGAGAAGATTGCTGAAATTCACGGGGCTGAGGCTCTTTCCAAAACGAGGTGTGCTTATATCAAAATTCCATGCTGCGAGTGTACCAGAGCGGATTATTGGCCTTCAAAGGGAGACTTTTGCGGTCTGGATAAAGAGCCGCTATCTGAAGGGCGCATATGTCCTCTGGATGCCAGAGCGGCGCTGAAGAAAACAGTGTTGAAAGATATTTGCAAGTTCAATGATGTCGATTTAACCATTGACAAGTAACAACCCGCGAGGAGCAATTTTTACCAGCTCAGAAGAACTATTTTTTGGGCAGGGCGGCGACCTTAACTCGACCCTGTTAATCAACGCCGCGGAAAGGATCCGATGAGAAATAATCCTGATGGAGCTAACACAAAGCCAAGATATGCAAATTACTTATTTTTATGATAAAATCAACGTTAATAAATTTTGTGGGGAGGTCTGATGGCAACATTGAACCAATTAAAGATGAGACTGGCTGCAAAACAGTCAAAGATCAGCAAACTAACAGCGCAGCTTAAAGTTGAAAAAGAACAGCTGGTCGCGCTTAAAGAAGAGAAGGCGGCAAAGACAGAAGCAGCGCCTGTAAAGCAGAAAACAAAACCAGCGGCGAAGAAGGCTCTCAATAAGCGCTGTGATATGGCAAAGTGTAAGAACTCAAAAAAGAAGTAGATAAGGAACACATCAAATGAATATAAAAAGGCTGGAGGATAATAAACCTCCGGCCTTTTTTCTTTTGTTTTGAACTTCAAATATTACGGCGAACATAGTTTCTCCCCTGTGTGCTTCTTCATCGGGTCGAGCCTCGGAATTGCAAGAAAAAGCAGGCGCTGATTCTAAGGGCAACCTCTCATCAGGGATTGTCTCCGCTGCGTCCGGCAAGATTCCCGACCAGTGTTACTCGGGATAGAAACCCGCACAAATCAGTCCCGGAGTTGTAAAACGGGACTTTCAGGACGTACCTATTTCTCTGAGGCAGGTATTAAGAAACCTTTGAGGTGTTTGCTATAATATCCTTAACGGTTCCTTGCTTATTCCCCGCAAAGAACCAAGAGGGAGGGCATCATCGAAAACTATAGTGAATTAGCGACAAAGATTTCTGAAGAAACAGGGAAACAGGTTGGAGTGCTGACGCAGGATCAGGATATTGAGGACGTCGATTCATCTAAATGGTTCCTCATATATTTCGAATCGGCCGATTTTCCAAAACCACTAAAGTTTGTCTCGGTTAATCGGCATGGGGTTGATCGGTGTGAGGCCGTAGAGAGGTGGCAGGATGCGGACGGTAATATGTATGAAGTTCGCAGGAAAGACTGGACCCGGTCATATCCGAAGGAGCTATCTGCCGAAGAAGCAGCTGCTCCTCCACCTCCGGCTCCCGAGATTATTGAGGGGGCTGAACCCTTGATGTTAAGGGTTCCCGTCGCCTTTCTCGCGCACATGTTAAACACCACGATCTCAGGGGCACAGAGAAAGTTCTGTGCGAAAGGGGATATCGGGCTCGACGAGCTTAAGACGTGGGTTGAAAAACACTCCGGCAGCGCAAACTATCAACGGTGGGTGGAGATGGTCGAGAAAATTGAGCAGAAGCTTATTTCGGAGCACGAGAAAACCAAGTAAAAATTTCTGCAGTTCAGCCATAGCTTAGGCGGCCGGCTTTTGAAGTTATTATGGAAGCTGGCTGCTTAATATTTTTCTGGAGGATAACTTGAAAACACTTTTAACGCAGTTTGGTAACGATAAGTGGATCAAGAAGTTGAATGGTTTTGGTAAGGGGAGAAATAACCGGAAAAGGAGAGACAAAATGCCAAACATGGAGTTGTCTGAAAAAGCAAAATCATTAAAGCCGGGGAAGTATCAACATTCTAAGGGCAATTTCTATGAGGTAATCGGAGTCGCCCGTGATTCCGAAACCTTGCTGGAAATGGTGGTATATAAAGCATTGTACGGGGACGGAGGCTTGTGGGTACGGCCATTGGATATGTTTACTGAGAACGTCGAAGTGAACGACATGTCCCTACCGCGCTTTCGGTTTGTTGATGAGTAGGGGAGAGTCTATAGAATTGACCGATTTGCAAGTAAGGCCAGGCGAGTGCGCTATCCAGGCTGCGCTATGCCCCGAAATGATGATGGAGTATTTCTTTAAGCCTAAATTTTACCATTGTGAGGATATTCCGGGCGTCTGAAGCAGCGTCAGCAGTCACTCTGGGTTCTGCCGGGTAGTTTGCCGTACTTTGCTGTTCGGCATCATTTCCCAGTTTGCGCCTTACACCGTCAATCGTATACTTTTCTTCATATAAAAGGTGTTTAATCTGCAGGATGAGATCGACATCGTTTTTTGCATAGATTCTTTGCCCCGATTTGCTCTTCCTCGGATTAAGGAAAGAGAACTCCGTCTCCCAGTAACGCAGCACATATGATTCAACACCCACAACCCTGCTGACCTCTCCTATTTTATAAAATAATTTATCCGGAAAAAGTCTGAGCGGCTGGGGTGCTTTATACATATCCTGCATCAGCAGCACACTTCGAGTTTTTTCAATAACATCCTCTGAAATACTGCTACTGTTTTTCAATAGCTTCTTTTAACTGATCGCTCGACTTAAAAGTTACGACCTTGCGCGGTGTGATCTCCACCTCTTCTTTTGTTTTAGGGTTTCTCCCTATGCGAGAGTTTTTCTTTTCGAACATTAAATGTTCCAAAGCCTGAAACCTTAATGGATTCCCCTGCTACAAGCGTCTGCTTAATGGAGTCGAAAACAACTTCCACTATATTTTGCGCCTCGTTTCTCGGAAGTCCCACCTTCTCAAACACAAAATTTACAATGTCAGCCTTTGTCATCGCATTCCCTCACATTTCATATTCAATGCTTAGATGGATACCGTCTTCTTCCCGAGAAGGCCGATCCGTTTTATAATTTTATATTACTTTGTTCCCTAATTGTCAAGTATTTTCAAATGATTGAGGTCAGTTGAAAGCAAACTGGCAGCGATTGACCTCACCCAACGGTCGTTGACTCAACACCGATATTTCTGGTATTCTAATAGAACTATTTTATGATGTGTATATTTTTTTAAGACAAAGAGGATGGAGTATGAAAGAGAAAGTAAAGATAAAGACCACCAAAGATATATCTTTGCGTGAAAAGAAGCTTAAGGAGATACGAAAGAAGCTGACCCAGCAGCGTATAGATCTGATATCGGAGGCAGGGATTGCTCTCACGGCATTGCCGGATGAGACCTTGTTCCCTGAATTGGGTGATCAGGCATCGGCTGAAATCGACAGGAACTTTATGCTCAAACTGAAAGGCAGGGAAAGAAAACTACTTGCTAAAATCGATGAGGCAATAGAGAAAATCGACAACGGCACCTATGGTATTTGCGAGGCTTGCGGAGAGGAGATAAGTATCAGGCGTCTTGACGCCAGGCCTGTAACTACCATGTGCATCGAATGCAAAACTGAACAGGAAGAAGAGGAAAAGCTCAGAGAAAGATAAGTAAAGGGCTAAGGGTTTGCGAACCCTAAATACTGTATTCCTTCATCCCATACTTTTTTTTCAGAGACTCTCCAAGCAGATTAAAGCAAAATGCTGTTAACGACAGCGCAATTCCCGGATACAAAACCATCCATGGCGCGCTGAGAACATAGGTCCTGTTCGCGCTTATCATTGAGCCCCATGTCGCTGTCGGAGGCTGGGCGCCGAGGCCGAGAAAACTCAGTGTGGCTTCGGTAATAAGGAATCCCCCAAGCTTAATGCCTGTCAAAACGAGCGCCAACTGGAAGCAAAGCGGCGCAAGATGTAAAAACATAATTCTTATATCACTGCATCCTACCGCCCGTGCCGCATCCACAAAGGCCATGTCCTTTAACGTCAATATCCGGCCCCGTATCAGACGCGCGAATGAGGTCCAGCCCACTGCTGCCAAGGCGATCATGACCGTATAAACACCGGGAGGAAGTACCACCGTTATTGCGATAGCGAGCAGAAGCGATGGAAAAGACATGACGAAGTCCACGATCGACATAGCTATCGTGTCAAAAGCCCCGCCGAAATAACCGGCAGTCAGGCCCACTGCAAAGCCAATAACGGCAGAAACAAAAGCAGCGGCAACAGCAACGCCTATAGAGATCTTGCTTCCGTATATGACCCGCGCAAAGATATCTCTGCCTTTGCTGTCTGTACCGAACGGATGCTCCATGCCGGGTGATTGACTTAATGCATCCAGGTTTATCTTGTCCGGATTATGGAAGGGAAGCAGCGGAAAAAGTATGGACAGCATAAAAAGGAAGACGACAAATAACAACGGCAGCAGAGTTTTGTTACCTGTCTTTTCCATGCAACCTTATCCGCGGATCGAGATAATGATAGAGCACATCGATAAAGAGATTGACAATGACGAAAACCACCGTGCCGGCTATGATACATCCCATTATAACAGGGTAGTCCCTCTTGATTATCCCCTCCATCGTGAATCTTCCGATGCCGTCCCACCCAAAAATGGTTTCGGTAACCACTGCACCGTTCAGATAGCTTCCGAAATCGAGGCCGATTATAGTGACGATCGGAATTATCGCATTTCTCAGGACATGGTGGATATGAATACTCCGCAATGGTAACCCTTTTGAAAGGGCTGTTGTAATGAAAGGCATGCCGAGCACCTCGGCAACAGTTGTCCTCGTCACTCTCACCAGCGTTGCCGCAGCCGGTATTGCGAGTGTGCATGCAGGGAGTATCAGAAATCTGATATTTCCTGTGCCTGAAGGAGGGAAAAGCTTTAACCAGAGGCTGAATATAATCATAATAATGATAGCGCTCCAGAAAACAGGAATGCTCAGGCCGGCGAGTGACAGGTTATCGATGATCTTTTCGGCCAAGCCACCGCTTTTGTAAGCCGCTGTATAACCCATTATGATACCGAGGGGTATTGCTATCGCCATCGCGGCAAAGGCAAGTTTCATCGTATTCGGGAATTTCATGGCAATATCAGTCAGGACATCCCTGTTGGTATAATAGGACCTGCCAAAGTTGCCGTGCATAAGCATCTTAAGATAGCCTGCATACTGATGCAGGGCGCCCTTGTCAACGCCGATCTCTTTTCTTATGCTATCTATGGTTTCCTGGCTGGCACGTTCTCCTGCAAGGCTCAGTGCTATGTCACCGGGGATGGCCCGGAGAAGAGTGAACGATACAAGCGTTATGCCCAGCAGGATCGGGACCAAAAGTATAAGTCTTTTAATAATGTACCGTGTGATCATAAGTCCGGGTTCTCTCGCCTGTTATGGTATCATCATTTTGGGTAAGCTATCCACAATATTCACCTTTTCATCAAACTTGCATTCAGGAAAATTTATTTTTCATGTCTTCTCCCTTCCCAGACTGATCTCCGTTCCTTTGTCCATTGTATAAATGGGGAAGACTTTGTACTCCTTGACCCATGGTTGTTTTATTAGAAAATCCGTTTTGTGCCAAAAAGAGACCCAGGGGACATCCTTTATTATAAGTTCTTCGGCCTGCTTGTAATAACGGTTTCTGTCTTGCTCATCAAGAGAAAGTTGCCCCTGTTCAATGAGATGATCGACTGTCCTATTGCAATACCGGGTCTTGTTTCCCGCAGGGCCGATATTCGAGGAATGGAACAAGGGGAAAAGGAAGTCCTCGGGATCCGGATAATCGGCCCACCAACTGAGCCAGAAGAGATCCGGCTCTCCCTTGTTAACCGCCTCTTTGAAGGCATTCCACTCAAGCTGTCTGATCACAACTTCAATCCCTGCCCTGGAAAGATATGACTGAATAATCTCCGCGAGATCCACAACATCCTGGTCAGCAGTTATATAGAGACCCACGCGCATTCCCGACAGACCCGCTTTTTTTATTATGTCCTTCGACCTCTGAGGATCGTACATGGGTTTATCATGGCTTTCCCATCTCCTGAGCAGGTCTGGAACAGGTCCTGCAGCAGGTCTTCCCCTGTTCTCTAAAAACGTCATCAGGATTTTATGTGTGTCTATGGCGGACGCAACGGCCCGCCTTATTTTTACGTTGTCAAAAGGAGGTCGCGATGTATTCATGCCGAGGTAGTAGGTATCAAGCCCCTTTATTGAAATGATCAGGCTGCTCCATTTTTTATCCTTGCTGAATTTTGAGTACGCCTGGGCCGGAAGGGAGATAACATCAAGATTGCCAAGTTCGAATTCGGTAACCGCTGTTAAATCCTCTGGTATCATCTTATATACAATCCCCCTGACTTTCGCGCGTCCGTCAAAGTAGTCTTCATTTCTTTCCAGTACCAGTTCCCTGTCCGGCAACCATGACTTCAGTCTAAAAGGTCCGGTGCCACCCTCAAAATCGTTTCCCTGGCGGCTGAGTTCATCTGCGGGCACAACATACGCCGGGGCTGTCGTCAGTATGCTGAGAAACGGAGAAAACGGACTTTTAAGTTTTATCTCGAAGGTATAATCATCAATGACCAGGAATCCGGCAACATCTTCGGCCCGCCCTTTCCTGTAAGCCTCCGCACCCTCAACTTTATCGAAGACCCAAACGTTAGGCGACTTTGTCCGGGGATCCAGGACTCTCTCAAATGAGGCCTTGAAATCCCGTGCCTTGACCTCCCGGTTATTGGAGAAGCGCACTCCCCGTTTAAGAAAAAATATGTACCTGAGTCCATCCCGCGATATCTGCCACCGCCCGGCAATATCAGGTGAGACAGACATATTGTCGTCAAGTCTGACAAGGCCATTAAAGAGCTTGGCCGCGACAGAGGCGCCCGAGACATCGGTTATCAGGGCAGGATCAAGCGTCGAGGGATTGGAATTCAAGCGATAATAAAAAAAACCGTCAATGCGGTTTGAAGAACTGCAGCCGGCCAAAAGCAGGATGATGGAAAACAAACTGACAATCTCAACTGATAAGCAAAAACGCAGTGTGCGCCAAACGTGCATTAATCATAATAACATGAAAAGCGTTATACCCAACATCCATATGCAATCCGGAGTTCCATTCTCGGGAATGGGTTGTCTATTGCTGCCGGCTCGTACGTTTTGCTCTCCTTCCCAAGGTCACCAAGGCATAAAAGATCAGGACTTCGCCAATGATGAATATCGGCCAGTTGAATGAAGAGGGGACAAATGCGGCGATACATCTCTGGAATTCAAGGTCTGCTCCGAGCGTCCAGAACCGTGAATAGAATCCTCCCCTGATAATAATGCAGGCAAAGTCCCATACAAAAGCGATGAAGATGAGCGAAGACCCTATCGCGATAAGGAGCGCTTCAGAGTACCTCATTCGCACAGCATAGTCCCTGTCAAGAAGAAACAGTGAATATCCTCCGAACACAATCATGGTACCTGAACAGAGCACTGGGGCAAGAACAGGGCCTATCCATATCACGGGTACAAGGAAGAGAACATCCCAGTCGAGAAGGGTTGAAGGCCAGTTAACGAGTACCTTAAGCCATACATAATAGAAAATGTCCCATACGCCGAACATTATGAGAAAGAAGGAAAACTTCCTGAGAAACCCGGGACCTGCAAGGATGCTCACAGCAATAAGCATCACTACGGTCGAAATCTCCCTGAGAGACTCGATCGACAGAAGTCCGGGAGACAAAGGCCTGAGGGGAAATGCGAACCCCCCAGGATAGAATAGCTGTCTCAGGTAAACGACAACTACCGCTTCAAAAAAGCCCATGGCAACCCCAAAGGTTGCAAGGGCGAAAAGATGTTTCAGGAGCTGAGATCGATGCAAGCTCATAAGATTTTGCTATTTTACACACTTGCCACCCATGAATCCAAGTAGCAATAAATCAGCAATTGCCCTGCCTCAAACTCACAAGCCTATACTCGAGAATATGTGATAACGTCTTTTTGAAATTCATCAATGATCTCGTCGGTCAGAGATGGACGGATTTTAGGTACAATTTCAACAAACGTATCCGTGGTAACAAGATAATTCTGTTTTTTTGCATACTCCTGTTCAAATGCAAATTGGGCCACCTGCTGGAAAAGATATTCGATATCAGCAGGCGTAAATCGAGCTGTAATCTTTACAATGAGATTTAGGTCGACGTCTTTCGTATTAAGGCTGGACAAAAATTGCTCCAGGATAGTTCGCCTTCCATCTTCGTCCAGCCCGCCGACAGGAATAATGCAATCAAATCTTCCCGGTCGCAACAGTGCATCATCCAGCTGCCGGATATAGTTGGTAGCGCATACAAATAATATTTTGTTCCCCTGATTTTTCAGCAAAGGGACCTGTTTGAGGAATTCATTGGTAATAGACTTGTCAATACGGTTTGCTTCATTCCGGCTTGCGGCGATCTCTTCAAACTCGTCTATAAAGACAACGACATCCTCCAAATTGCGCGCCTTTTCCATTACGTCGTGCAAATTAGCGCCTATCCTTTCTACGCCGTCCACCATAAGCATGCTGGGCAAAATCTCGATGTACCACCATGACAGGACTCCTGCTATGGCCTTTACAAAATGCGTTTTTCCCGTACCCGGAGGTCCAAAGAAGATGATGGTTTTGGGAGGTATCACCCCATGCTTTCTGGAAAGGGCCTCTTCTTTAAGCGGAAGAATGATTCTTCGTTGTACCAATTGTTTTGGAGGCTGAGAATCGGATATCGTATCCCATATTCCAGCTCTGATCTTTTGAGCTCCCATTTCGGTTAAAACATCTTTCCCTTTATAGTCTATATATTCCCTCAGAGCTTGATCCATGTTTTCAAGAAAGTCGATGCATGCGGTCTTCAGTCCAACATCGCGGGTGAGCTTTTCGGACATGAGCCATTTATGCTGCAATATTTTTTGCCATAGGTCCGCAGCGATATCCGGATCAAATTTGGCGCCGCTGATCTCATAAATTTTGTCGGCACACTCTTCCGGAGACGGAGTCTCAGGTATTACATTATCGGCATTATTCATTATTCCCTCCAGTTAAAGATACTTGCGACTTCTAAGCAGTTTCAAATTCATGAATACTATTATACAACTTAGGCATACGGCAGAAAAATTTAGTTTGAGCCCTCAGCTATTTTGCCGGGCATGGTGCCATCCTTTCAGGCCGGGTCAAGATCCAATGCCGGTGGGCGTCAGGCATTCCGGTCTGCTTCAATATTTCTGAAAATATCCATTACAGAAACAAAGAGCGCCACCACAAGAGGTCCCATGACGAGCCCTAACAGGCCAAAAAACTTGATACCGCCGAGCACGCTAAAGAAAGTAATTATAACAGGCATTCTGATCCTGCTGCCGATCAGCACCGGGCGGAGGAGGTAGTCAATAACGCTGATGCCGAATATGCCGATCAGCACAAGGATGACTCCCTTCATGACGGACACCTGGACCAACAAATACAACGCTATGCTCCCCCATACAGCAAATGAGCCCACCAGCGGAATGAACGATGAAATAGCAGTAGCAGCTCCCCATAAGACCGGTGATTTTAGTCCAAGTGCGTAATAGACGACGCCTCCTATTATTCCCTCCAGGACCGCAACGAGCACGCCGCCGTAGATTGTTGAAATGACAATGTCTCTGATCTGGGAGTCGAGCCTTTCTTTCTGCTGCTCTGAGAACGGCATATAATCACGGCTCTTCCGGAGAAAGGCGGCTCCATCCTTCAGCATGAAAAATATTGCAAATGTCATAAAAAAAAAGTTTATGAAGACAGTGACAACGCTGCCAAGCCCGCTGGGTATCTTGCCGATTAAATCCTTTCCCATCAGTAAGGCATTATCAGTTAGGGTTTTTTCTATATCTGCTTCGCTAAATGGAAGATGGAAGATAGTGCTTAGCCAGTCCAGTGAATAATGCACTGCGGGAAAACTCATGACATCTTGCAGCAATGCCATTTTCCCGGTGTCCAGATGCCGTGTAATATCCTGTAATTCGCTTATCAGGAGATATGAAAAATACGAAAAGGGACCGATAATAATTGCAATGATAATGACAAGGACGATAAAGGCATTCAATGATTTCCATTTCAGGTATCTTCCTATATAGTTATATACAGGATAGAAAACTATAGACAGGACAACGCCCCACATTATCGACGCAATGAACGGGCGCAGTATCTGGAAAGTAAGGTATCCCAGAACTGCTGTGATGGCGAGCATGACAATGAAGTAAAACCTGTTTGCTCTCATGAAAGCACCCTGCCTGAAAGCGTTCCTGTAAAATCTCCTCCATCAACAGCCATACTGCCGTTTACAAAGACATAGCCAATGCCTTCAGGCCTGCTGAAAGGCTCTTTGAATGTCGCTTTGTCGATAATACGATCATAATCGAATATCACAATATCCGCATACGCCCCTTCACGAATGACGCCTCTATCTGTAAGACCGAATGTTGTCGCGGGCAGGGCGGCTGTCCTCCTGATTGCCTCTTGCAGCGTTACGAGACCTTTGTCCCTGACATATCTGCCGATAAATCTCGGGAAGCTCCCGAACCCTCTTGGGTGAGGCTTGCCGTAACACGTCGGGCCTGAAAAAGACCGGACAGAGCTGTCAGAGCCTATCATCAGGTATGGAAGAGACAGAAAGCGCAGGAGATTGTCTTCGCTCATTGAAAAAAAGATCGCCCCCGTTCTTGCCCGCTCACGAATGAGCAGATCCAGAAGCGCATCAACAATATTCGGGCCGGTTTTTGAAGCGACATGAAAGATATTTTCTCCTTCCATCCACCTGTTTTCGGGGTTTGCGACTGAGGAGATATAAATACCTTTCCAGTAATTATCGTCTTTACGGTTGAGGTCAGACTTGATGCGCGCAGCTGTTACAGGGTCTCTAAGCCGCCCCAGCTCATCTTCAATACCGCCTTCGTACACCCACGAAGGCAGTATGGTATCAAGATCTGTAGCGGCAGCTATATAAGGGTATCGGTCGCATGTTATGTTTGTCCCGCCCATCCTTGCTGTCTCAATCAACCGGATGGCATCATCTATCTTCCACCAGTTCTGTTCCCCCGAGGTTTTCAGATGAGAAATATGGACAGGTACTCCGGCTCCCTCGCCTATTTCAAGCAGTTCCCTGATAGACTCGATAAGGGCATCGCCCTCGCTCCTCATGTGCGAGGCATAAATACCAGGTGACGGCAAGACCCCTGCCAGCGATGTGAGTTCGGAGGTAACGGAATAAATGCCCGGAGGGTAGATAAGCCCTGTCGAAAGTCCTTTTGTTCCTGTTCGAACAGCATCAGACAAAAGCCTCTTCATATCTTCAAGGTTACCTCTGTCAGCAGCCGAGTCCATATAGCCGATAACCGATCCTCTGATATTGCCGTGCCCGCACAGCGTGGCATAATTGATTGCTATACCCTTTTTTCTTAAAAGAGCGAAATATTCTCCGAATGTCGACCACCTCTCCGTTATCCCCAGTTCATCCATGTCAGCCTCCCTGCGAACAAGCGCCTCGCCATACAAGGGGGCCGCGGAGAGGCCGCAGTTGCCGTTGATTTCTGTGGTAACGCCTTGAGAAAGCTTTCCTTCAGCTCTTCCATCAGCAAGTATTGTGAACTCAGAATGTGCATGGGTATCGATAAACCCCGGAGCGACGATTAGGCCCCGTGCATTAATGGTTCTTTCAGCATCGATTCTTTCGCTGCCGGCATAGACAATCCTGTCGTTGTCGATCCCGATATTCATTTCGCGCGGCCCTGCACCGCTTCCGTCGACCACTGTACCATTTTCAATCAAATACCGGATCATTTATCCTCCACCACAAAATAAAACCAAGATAACGATTAAACCACAAGCTCCCTATATTATAGAAAGTAGTTGAGCTCCGGGAAAAAGGCATTGATCTTTCGTGTGTCAGAATATCAAGATTGGTTGAATCCAAAACAAGGAGCAACGCCATGAAAATATTAACACATAAAAAATTAAAACAGTCAATAGTAAAACACTTATAGTGACAGTTTATATCAGTAAAACCAAACAAAGAGTATATATAACTTAACACGAAACTTGTTTAGATTTTCCGAATTTGTTTCTAGGTCCCTCCTACTGATATCACATCGCGCCGTCTGAATTTATTTGTAACACCCTCCGACAAAGCCATGGTCCTGCTCTTCTTGGCAGCAAAAGATTTCCTGAGATAATTGATAGTCAGCAGTTGCGTTTACAATTCCTGTAAACACAAATACTGTTCAGAACAACTTATGCGTTCGTAGCGGTTTGCTGCTTGTAGGGTTATCGAGCTTCTTCGAGAACGGCGGTTTTTGTCTCAAACTTGTCATCATGTGAAGTTTGGTACTTTCCATTCACCTACGGGGTCTTTTCTGGGGCGTGTTGTGGTCTTGAAAAAACGCCGCCCTGGGGCCGCGCCTATCTTATAAGGCCATCGTTCCATCTCTCTTCCAGCCATTGCGGCTTCGTCGTCTCGTCGCCGACCCGCGCTTCGACGCGGAACGGACCTTCCTCGTATTCGTATACGCCGGCATCAAAGTCGATGTCCTCGGGCTTCTCCTTATCGTACAAAGCCGCGGCGATCTTCCCCAGCTTCGCCTTCGCCTCCGTCTCCGACTGTGCCTCAATTATGTAGTTTGTCGTATGCTCCTTGCCTCCTCCATGTTCCGTTATGGTGGCTTCAAAATATTTCGTCATGCCCAAGCCCTCCTTTCTCTTGCTGCCTCAATTATATCAGGTTATCCCCACGCAAGCGAGATTGATGTCGCAGGCGGCCTCGATAGCTTCCGTGACGGCGACGTTAAGAGTCTTGGTAATAGCGTCGCAAAGAGCATAGGAGCAGCCGCACAGAGGGAATCAAGAACTGTCCGCAATGGTCCGGAACCGGTGTCCGAAGATCTCTCAAAGCGCGTGAATAACACCTACCTCGCACGCGGAGCAAAAGGAGGTCAGATCTTTAAAAATCAGTTTCTTATTTTTCAAGACACCTTATTCTCAGCTTCTGAACCTTGCAGTAAAGAACAGTTATCTTGAATTAATGCCTTTTCTGACATATGATTGAGGTGAGATCGGAGTTAAATATTTCACCGAAGCAAAGCCGACATAAAAGGAGGAAGTCGTATGAATATGCTCATGAAGGTCCGGATGCCCCACGAGCCCTTCAACAGCTTGGTCCGGAAGGGAACCGCCGGAAAAATTATGAAGAGTATTCTGAAGGAACTAAAGCCGGAGGCAGTCTATTTTACGGAGGAAAACGGAGTACGGACGGCGCTGCTCATTGTGAACATGAATGATCCTTCAGAGATCCCTTCATTGTCGGAGCCCTGGTTCCTGAACTTCAAAGCCGACTGTGAAATGAAAGTCGTCATGACGCCTGCTGACCTTGAACGCGCAGGGCTGGAGAAGCTTGGAAAGAAGTGGGGATAGAGGAAGACGATCCTTTCAGACAGGCAAGAAATCCAAGGGAGAATATTTAAAATAAACGGTCGCTGTCCCTAGTTTTTCTGTTCCTCCCCGTCCTCTGTGGTTGACTTTGCGGTCATGAAGAACTTTTCAGGTTCAGCCATACTCTCAACAAAAAGCGGTATCATAAAAGAGGCCAGGAGGGCGACAGCTATCCTGAAACTGGATATGTAGCTTTTTTTTCCCGCGCCGCCTGTTGATGTCCCGGACTGCTGTTTCGTCTTCTCACTGTACCTGTCATAAAGCTTTTGCTTCAGGACAGGAAAGCATTGAAGGGTGAGCGCCATGATGGAGAAGAACTCATGTACCGGAAGCCCGACCCGTTCGAGAGGGCGTAATACTCTCTTCATGGAGCCTATCATGGCCTCAAGGGGTGTGATGTGCGTAAGTATTTTCGCCGCGTAAACCATATCAAAAACCCTGAGCGCGCGCAAAGTGGCAATTCTAAGACCATCTTCAGTGATAGTGACAGGCCCTGCAACAGCGATAACCAGGCCTGATTGATAAAACAGATTACTGATAAAAGTAAAACAGAGGAAAAAAAATATGGGGACGGCGCCGCTCCTGATTTTTTTAAAGGGCAAGGGGAAAAGCGCCAAAATAACACATGCTGCTATTAAGGCATGCAGCTGAAGGCTTCCTGTAAGAAATACGACAACGGCGAAACAGGAGTATAGTAAGAGATTGATACCTGCGGACAATGCGTTACCTGTATGTGCTGGTATATTTTATTTTACTGGCTTTAAATGGTTTGGCAACCGGACCGTCCGGATTCAAGTCTGTCTTTTGTTCTGTGCCACCCGAGGCCACCTGCTGCTGTCGCGTCTCTGAAGCGAAATAAGCATTAATCCCGGCGACAATAGATTCGGCGATTTTCTGCTTGTACGCTCCATCAGACAGCAGCCTTTCTTCCTCCGGGTTGCTTATAAAGGATACCTCGGCAAGAGCGGAGGGCATCTGGGCGTCGACCAGAACGTAAAATAAAGCCTGCTTTACACCGAGATCGGCAACTTTAGGGTACCGGGACTTTATGGACGATATGAGAGAGCGCTGGATATTACCTGCAAGATTTAGCGATCCGTCCCGCTTTCTGTCCCTGTCCAAAGAAGCGAGTATAACTCCCAGGTCACTTTGCACCTGTTTCATTCTTTTCAGTGATATGGCGTTTTCCCGCGCGGCAACCTTCAACGCTTCTTCGTCATTTGTCCAGTTGAGCAGATAGGTCTCAACGCCCCTTGCCTTTCTGTTCGGACTCGCATTGGCGTGAATCGACAGAAAGAAATCAGCCCCGTTTTTATTTGCAATCTTTGCCCGCTCCGGCAGCGGTATGAACACATCGCTGTCACGGGTAAGTATCACTTCATAATTAGGGTATTCTTTATTTATGATGCTCCTGACTCTGAGGGCGACATCAAGGACCACATCTTTTTCACACAACCCTGTCGGCCCGATTGCTCCGGAGTCATGTCCGCCATGGCCGGGATCGATCACAATTTTTCTCCGCAGAACGCTAGCCTCTCTGTTTGAGTCCTGTTTGGGCGGCTCCACAGGCTTTTCGATGATCCCCGGGGCCTGTTTCTTTTCATTTGCTCCTTTGGAGAAAACATCGATGATAAGACGGAATGGGTCCTCAAGGCTGAATATCTTGAAATCATAATCTGCAGACGTGAGATCAAAAACAATCCTTGCTGTATCGGCAGTAAATTGGCCTAGTCTGATGCCTTTGACCAAAGTATCATTTATCGCATAATTTTTTTGAAAATCTTTCGGGAGTTTTGCATTTTTTATATCCAGGAACAGACGTTCGGGGTTTGAGAGCCTGGAGTTTGAGAATTCCGCGGAACCGGAAAGGTCAACGACCACCCTTAAGTATTCCGGCGTTATATGATATCTGAGTCCTTTGAATTCGACCTGGTCCCCGGCATCACAGGAAATGGGTCGGGGAAAGATGGACATAAAAATAAAAAGAACATAAATCCCGACTTGGATGCAGAGTTTTGCTCCTGAATCCATGGATGAACGCCCATATCTTTTATGATCCGGATCAATCATATCGCCTGAACAGCTTTAACCTCCGGGATCTCGTTCCTCATTGTCGATTCAACCCAGTTCTTGAGGGTAAGGGAAGACATAGGACATGTGCCGCATGCTCCAGTTAGTTTCACATATACTATATCGTCTTTTACCTCAATTAATTCAATATCTCCGCCCTCTGACTTTAGCCCGCTCCTGATTTTAGCCAAAACTTCCTCGACCTTTTCTTTTGTGATCATTAGTTCCTCCACATAAGGCAAAGCGCATAGTGCATTGAGTCAAAAATAATAAAAAAACTTTTTTTGCTCTTTGCCCTTTGCTCTACGCGCAATGCCAAATTTCGTATTGCCTAATGATAGCGGATTGGCTCGAATAAATCAACCATATGTTTGATTTGAAAGTGAAAACGTGGGTTACTTCTTTTTCCAGTAGGGACTGGAGAAATCCTCAAATGCCGAGATCGCCGCAACAGAACCTTGTCCTACCGCAGTCGCTATCTGCTTTATCCCCCCTGTCACATCACCGGCTGCATAGACCATATGCAAAGCGGTCCTCTGTGTGCTGTCGGCCTTGATATAACCTTCCGGGTCCATATCAAGGTTGAGCATCTTTGCAATCTCATTGTTGGGGGTGTAGCCTATTGAAACAAATACCCCTTCAACAATCAATTCTTTGAGGGACCCATCCTTCAGGTTTTTAAGCTTTACCGCATCTACACGGTCTTTTCCATAAATTCTGTCGACCACCGTGTCCAGTAAAACAGGGATCTTTCTCTGGGCAAGGCTTTTTTGCAGGAAGGCCTCGGCTCTTAAGGAGGGTCCCCGGTGGACCAGTGATACTGCAGCGCCGAGGCTGTTCAGGTAGAGGGCATCAGTTGCTGCGGAGTTCCCTCCTCCTACAATGATGACCTTACCGCCATCCTTGAAAAAATATCCGTCACATGTAGCGCAATAACTCACACCCCTGCCGTACAGTGCCTTTTCTCCGGGAGCATCAAGCTTCCTGTGTTCGGCCCCGGTCACAATGATAATGCCCTTTGCCCTGAACAACCTTTTGTTAGTTTTCAACTCGAAGGCAGCATCTGTCTTTTTAACATCCTTAACGTCTTCGCTTTCAAAAATATAAGTATACTGCAATGCCTGCTGGTACATTATATCCACAAGGTTCTTCCCGGCTATCTGGCTGTGGCCGGGATAATTTTCTACAATCGGTGTTATGAGCACCTGCCCCCCTACATTCGCCTTTTCGATAACCGCGGTTTTCAGGCCGCTGCGGCCTGAATAAATGCCGGCGGCAAGCCCTGCCGGGCCTCCGCCTATGATCGCGATATCCAGATCCACAACATCCCCTGAAAAAGAAGCGGACATAATATCGACCGATGCGAGGCTTAGTATTTCCTCTACAAACAATTCAGGGGGACGGACGCCGGCTCCGATCATTACTTCATTTATGACCGTATACGGAACAGTGATTATATGGTATTTGTCCATATAATCTTTATTCTCGTACATTTCGATTACTTCCACGGTAATAAGTTCAGGCAACGCAATAGCGGCTGATATGGCAACAAGGGCATGTTGAGGACAGTAAGGACATGTAGGGGAGACAAAGACCTGGATATGCCTCGGCTCCTTCAGGTCCGATAGCCTCTTCAATGACTGTTCTGAAAGAAGGGTTCCGTTGTTCGATGCAAAAATAATGGCCATTATCAGGGTCCGCCCTTCTTCTCCCACAGGAGCGCCGACATAACTGATCTTGAATCTGTCAGGGCTTATAAGAATAGTTGGCGACCGGGTAATCCCTTTATTTCTTGCCTCATCACTTTCCAGTGTAAAAAAACGCCCATTTATCTTATCTGTCAGGTCGGCTATGCCTGTTATGAGCATAGCGGTCGCTTTGTTGTACTGGTTACTCTCTTTGCTGAGGTAGACCTCGATCTCAACAACATTTTTCAGTTGCCTGAACGTCTCGCTCAGGGCTTTTTTTGTTTCATCCGGAAGCATTTCTGCGGATTGATCTTCCATAATTCTTAATTATACCTAAAAAAACAGGTTATAGGTACTGGGTCATAGGTCATAGGTTTTAGAAAAAATTTGCAGACCTATTACCCATTACCTATTACCCATTACCTATGACCTAGTATCTGCATTTTGTTATACTGGATCATGGATAAAGTAGGCTTTGTCTACAGCCCGGTCTTTTTGCAGCATGAAACGCCTTTGGGGCATTCCGAATCGAAAGAGCGTTTGATAGCCATAACTGAAAGACTTAAGCGCGCTTCTTTCTGGAAGGACCTTGTACTGATTGACCCGCGTAAAGCCGAATATCACGACATTGAGCTGGTGCATACCGGGAGTTATGTCGAAAAAATCAGGAATTTCGGAACAGGTTACATCGACCCTGATACGTATATCTCAAAGCACAGCGTTGAAGCTGCGCTCTATGCCGCAGGTGCTGTCATCGAGGCAGTGGAACAATGCAAATCCGGAGAGATAGTACGTGCGTTTTGTGCTGTGAGGCCTCCCGGCCATCATGCGGAGGCACACCGTGCAATGGGGTATTGTATTTTTAACAATGTCGCGATCGGCGCGCGGTATGCACAGAAAGCAGGCTACGGAAAGGTATTTATTATAGATTGTGATGTCCACCACGGCAATGGCACCCAGCATATGTTTTACGAGGATGATACTGTTTTTTATTTCAGCACTCATCAGTACCCTCACTATCCCGGCACCGGCAGCAGCGCCAATCAGGGGAAAGGCAAGGGTAAGGGATATACATATAATATCCCTATGCAGGCCGGTTCCGGTTATCAGGAGTTTCTCTCTGCTTACGGCGAAATCCTTCCGGCATTGGTGAGGGGATTTGCACCCGACATCCTGCTGGTCTCTGCCGGCTACGATATACATGAACATGACCCGCTTGGAGGTTTGTGGGTAAGCGACGAAGGGATTCGCGCTATTGTTTCCGGCATTCTCTCATCTCCTTCTGATCCGGATCATACCCCTGTCATCTTTGCCCTTGAAGGAGGATATGACCTTGCCGCACTCGGGAATTCCGTATGCATCACTATTGAAGAAATGCTTAATGACGACTATGCCCGAAGAAAAATCTAAATTGGTCTATTCGACCGACAAGCTTATTCCGCGTAGGGAAACACCTGCCGGGAATAGTGTAAATCCGATGCAGGAGTCCGCTCATCAGCGGGTCATTGTAAGGCTGGACCGGAAGGGGAGGGGTGGAAAGTCCGTCACGGTAGTCGAGGGTCTGCAGCTTTCAAGAAAAAATATAGAGGCACTGCTCAAGGAATTGAAGGCAGGGCTCGGCGCCGGAGGCACAGTCAAGGACATGTCTCTTGAAATTCAGGGCGATCATTGTGACGCACTTATTAAGGCATTGACAAAAATGGGTCATAGGGTTCGCAAATAAAACGCTCAGGCGGGTGAAGAAGGCTGTGATTAGTCTCTTTCGGCCCGACACACTCACGAAGAAGTGCTTCCTGCTATACGCACTTTTTAAAAACTTCAAAAGTAGTGTAAGTTATTCCCGGTAATCAATCATGTATAATAGTTGATGATACATGATTGTGGATTTACAACCAGTCCTGCAACCCGCTAAACGGGTTACGTCCACGTTGGAAGAATTTTATGCCTAATATTAAACTTGTTTTGGAATACGATGGTAGCCGTTATAACGGATGGCAGCGCCAGACGACTATTAAAAGCACGGTTCAGGGAAGAATTGAACATGTGTTGCAACTGATGACAGGAGAAAAAATTGAGCTTCATGGATCAGGCCGTACAGACACCGGAGTTCATGCCCTTGGTCAAGTTGCAAATTTTCATACTCAAAGTCAAAAGGGACTTTCCGAAATAGAGGACTATCTTCATAAATACTTTCCGGATGATATTAATCTCCTGGACATACAGGAAATGCCTGAACGTTTCCATTCGAGGCTAAATTCAAAAGGAAAAGAATACTTATACCAGATTTGGAACCATCCCTTTAAAAAGAATATTTTCAACAGGGGCTATTATTTTCACATAAAGAAACCTTTGAATATTGAAAAAATGAAGGAGGCTGCGGATTTGTTTGTTGGAACCAAAGATTTTCGAAGTTTTACGGCCTTGAAGTCCAAGAACAAATCGACCGTTAGGACAATCTCAAAGATTGACATTCTTAAAAAAGAAAGTGCAATCACTATCAATTTTTCTGGAGATGGTTTTCTTCATAGAATGGTCAGAGTGATTACCGGGACGATTATTCAAGTTGGGTTAGGAGAGCTTTCTGTTTCAGAAATTGAAGAAATGTTTGAAAAGGAAAAACGCTCAGTGGCCGGCTTTACAGCTCCTCCTCATGCCTTGTTTCTGCTTAAAGTCATTTATTGAATCTGAAAACAGTCTGTTTTCCCGGAATCCTGAAAGACAACACTGCTTCCCGTTACATACGCTGCCTCGGCTTGGTCCAATAGTGCGGATTAGAGATGGAATTAGATAGCTACTGGATTGTGTACTTGTAAAACGATATGTTTGCTCGTAGTACGTTCTAACAAATATTTCATTGACTACCGGTATATTTTAGGTATAACAAATATACCATGGAATTTGAATACGACCCTGAGAAAAGTGAAAGCAACAAGCAAAAACACGGTATCGATTTCCATGATGCCCAGACCCGGTGGGAGGACCCTGATTTAATTGAGATTCCCGTTCAGACTTTTGACGAACCGCGCTATCTGGTAATTGGTACGATCGGGGGAAAACACTGGTCCGGCGTTATCATATATAGAGGCGAGAAGACAAGAATAATCTCGGTACGGCGGTCAAGAAAAGAGGAGGTAGATATTTATGAAAGTGAAAGCTCGTGATTTCGACAAAGAATTCGACAAAGGCGTTGATATATCAAAGCACCTTGACATTAAAAAAGGACGCAGACCCGAGCATGAACAAAAAAGGGTAAACGTTGATTTCCCTGTATGGATGATCCAATTATTGGACAAAGAGGCAAAACGCTTGGGCGTACCTCGCCAATCTATCATTAAGGTCTGGGTAGCGGAGCGTCTTGAGAAGGCATCTTGATGTGAGGCCTTTTTCGCTCACTAACTTCCTGTAATCGAGACCTACGCGCATACCGATAATTCTGCGCATTACGATCGGAAATAAAGTTCGGTCAGCGTTAATTATTCCCCGTACAAAACATAGTTGAGAATTTGGAAGTGCGTTTCTAACTCCCCATAACTGTTAACGAATCTCGTGTCACAAAAGTGTTTATTACATCAGAAGGAAACAGCCTTGATGTGTAGAGGGTCGCTTGACAACGCTTCATTATCTGATATGTTTAGATTAAGGGAGATCTTTTAACTAACTGTTATGGATACAGACAAGATAATTCGAGAGCAATTATACGCACTTTTACAGGGCGGCAACGCGCATATGGGCTTTGCAGAAGCTGTTTCCGGGTTTCCCATGAAGGAAATCAACCGTCGAGTGCCGAATGCAGGCTATACTGTTTGGCATCTGCTTGAACATATACGCATCGCCCATTGGGACATTCTGGAGTTCATCAGAACACCCGATCACATCTCTCCGGATTTCCCCGACGGCTATTGGCCAAACGTGGATGCGATGACGACAAGTGCCGGCTGGCGAAAGACGATCA
This sequence comes from Nitrospirota bacterium, assembly GCA_963830245.1. GTDB lineage: Bacteria > Nitrospirota > Thermodesulfovibrionia > Thermodesulfovibrionales > Dissulfurispiraceae > JADFXI01. Next base: position 78,374 of record CAWHNC010000067.1, on the reverse strand, counting down.
AAGAATTCAGCGCTGACCTCGAGGCGTTCAAAGATCTCGTGAAAAACCCGAAGACCGATTTCTTCAGCCCTATTCCCCATGCCAGGGACTATACCATCTTTCGGGAGGTGCTGCTTGCCGCAGACCATAACGCCTATCATATCGCGGAGATAGCCGCGATCAGACGCATGCTCGGCCTCAAGCCGATCAAAGAGTATTGATGGTTTCATGGTTTGAGCCGTAGTCCCTTCGGCACTAATATCCTTTCTACCAGTTCGAATAGACCTTGCACGACCAGGGCAAGCACCGCGGCGGGCACCGCTCCCTGAAGTATCAGTCCGGTGTTATCAAGACGTATGCCGGTAAGGATCGGCTGTCCATAGCCGCCCGCTCCGATCAGCGCTCCGAGCGTTGCAGTTCCGACATTGATTACGGCTGATGTCTTGATGCCGGCAAGTATCGACCGTGATGCCAGCGGCAACTCAACCAGCCATAGCCTTGCACCAGCGGGCAACCCGAGAGCCTCTGCTGACTCGCGAACATCCTGGGGGATCTCACGAAGACCGGTAAATGTGTTTCTTACAATCGGCAGAAGGCTGTAGAGGAAGAGCGCCACAATCGCAGGGGGGCCGCCGATCCCCATCAGCGGTATCATGAAGACGAGCAAGGCCAGTGAAGGGATAGTTTGTATGATCCCGACAATCCCTATAATGAGCTGTCCGGCCCGCCCCATTTTTGCAGCGATGATGCCGAGGGGGACCGAAAAAAGGACAGCAGCCAGCAGCGAAATTGAGACCAGGTAGAGGTGTTCAGTGGTATGCCGCCAGATCCTCGCGGCAACCGATTCTCCGTCCACCTCCGGATTCAGCGCCAAATGCATTGCAAGAAAATTCGCGGCAACTCTGCCTTCCGGTGTTTTATCCAACTTGACGAGCGCATTCATTCCGATCATCTCAGATTCAGGGATTTTTCCCTCGAGGCGGTGCAGTGCGGCGACGACTGCGGGCGCCCTCCGGGCCAAATCCGCACGGTAGAGGAGTAACGCTTCATAGACCGGGAAATAGTGAAGGTCGTCCTCCAGCACACATATTCCGTAATACCGGATTTCGGCATCGGTAGTATAAAGGTCTGTAGCGTCTATAGATCCGTTTTCGAGGCCCCGATATGCAAGGTCGTGGTCCATGCCGAACACTTCTTTCTGTGGCAGGACATACATTTTGCGAAGACCCGGCCAACCGTCCGCCCTGTCCATAAACTCATTACTGAATCCTAATTTCAGGTCGGGATATCGCCGAAGGTTCGAGATGCTGCCGATACCCAGCTTTTTGCACTTCTCCTTCTTGATCCCGATGGCGTAGGTATTGTTGAACCCCAACGACCCGGTCATTAGTATGCCGTAACGTCTCAGTGCCGCGCGAAGTTCAGCCTGATCAGCCTGATCAGATATCCCTTCGCCGGCCAGGATCTCTCTGCTTATCGTTCCGGTATATTCGGGATAGATATCGATTTCCCCTTTTAACAGCGCATCCCATAGTACACGCGTGCCGCCAAGTTCCCTCCTGTGGACCACCTTGGCCCCGGCGGTCTTTGCAAGGTCCGCAGCGATTTCTCCGAGTATTACGGATTCAGTGAATTTTTTCGATCCCACTTTGACTTCAGGGCCACTATCGTCGCCGGCCGACGCAAGAGCGGCAATCACTAAAACCGGTAGAAATACACGCAGGAAGACCTTCATGCGTTGTTCCTTCTGAGAGCTTCGAGCGGACTGCGCTGTGCGTTTATGAACTGTGTGACAAAGGGACCGGCCGGAGAATTTACCAGTTCGTTCAGTCCTCCGGATTGCACTATCCTCCCGTCACGGAGCAAGATGATCGTATCACCGAAAAAGCCGGCTTCACCTATGTCGTGGGTCACAAGGACAACGGTCTTTTTCACCCTCAGGAAGATACTTTTCAGGTCTTCCTGGAGATCGGACCTGATCATGGGATCGAGCGCACCGAGCGGCTCGTCCATCAGGAGCACCTCCGGATCAAGCATCAGGGAACGCATGAGGCTGACGCGTTGCCGTTGTCCCCCTGAGAGCTGAATCGGATAACGGGCTAGGCCGTTGGAGGGGAAGCGGGAAAGTTCGGTAAGCTCCACGAGCCGTTTGCTGATTTTGTCCCGGCCCCAACGCAGATAGCGGGCCATCAAGGTGATATTGTCATGCGCTGTCAGGTGAGGGAAAAGGCCGCCTTCCTGAATGACATAACCCATCTTAAGACGGACCGCCAGTTTAGTTTCGGGCGTCATCACGACGTCCTTGAACCGGATTTCGCCGCTGTCGGGCCGTATTAGTCCTATCAGCAAACGCAGGATAGTTGACTTTCCGCATCCGCTGGGACCGATAAGCACAGTCGTCTTGCCGGCCTGGATGGCAAGGTCGAGCGGATGAAGCGCCTGCAGATTCCCGTAGGTCTTCGATACTCTTATTAATTCTATCAAGGCGCTATACCCACTGCGGCAGCCTCCCACAAAAAGCATATCACATAAACCTGACATGATTCATGGTATGTTCCAAAAATATCGTGTATACTTTGTTCATGGTCTGTTACCCCTTGCCGGTAAAGGGTTTCGCCACTTCTGTTAACCAATAATCGAGTATAACAGACCGCACCTTATTACTTATATGAAAGTTCAACAAAAAGAAAAAAAGGGTATTTGCGGAATCTGCTCGTCGGGCTGCTGGGTTGTGACGGAGTTCGACAGCCTGGGCCGCATAAGCCGCCTGAGGCCCGACGAGGGTTCGCCCATGGGCATGCTCTGCCGGTTGGGAGAGCACGCCCCGGAGATTGTCTATTCTGAAAACCGCCTGCTTGACCCCTTAAGAAGGAAAGGACCCAAGGGGACATATGAGTTTGAACCCATCAGCTGGGATGAAGCATACACAGAGATTACCGAAAAACTGAACTCCATAAAGCACCGGCACGGCCCCGAGGCCGTGGCAATCTATACCGGCTCGGGCACGTTTGAGCTTTCCCTTTGCGACATATTTCAACCCAGGGGAGTGGCGGTATCCTCGGCATCGAGTGTGCTCTTTCCCTTTGGCTCCCCCAACACTATGGGAGTCGGCGCACTCTGCTACGTGTCCTACGGCATGATCGCCCCTCACATTACCATGGGGAAGATGCTCATTGATATGTTCAATGACATTGAAAGCTCGGACCTGATTGTCGTCTGGGGGACGAACCCGGCCACTGACCAGCCGCCCATAGATATGAGACGCATCGCCAGTGCCAACGCGCGCGGCGCGTCGATAGTGGTGATTGACCCGCGGAAGACGCAGGCCGCAATGCTTTGCCGCTCGGAATGGGTACCCATCAGACCCGGCACGGACGGCGCGCTGGCCCTGGGGTTGTGCAACGTTCTTATAGAAGAGGAGCTTTATGACGAAAAGTTTGTCCGGGACTGGACACACGGTTTTGACGACTTTTCTATCTACGTGCAGCACTACAGGCCGGAGGTTGTCGAACAAATCACAGGCGTGCCGGCTGAAAAAGTGGTCTCGCTTGCGAGGAGACTTGCCGGCTCCAAGGGCGCGTCCCAGCTCATGTACACCGGACTGGAGTTCGGTACCGGCGGCGTCCAGTCCATTAGGGCGTCCCTGGTGCTCTGGGCACTGGCGGGGCAGCTTGACGTTCCGGGAGGCAGGTGTTTTACCATGCCGGGAAACGCCTTCCCTATAAACCGGAGCGGCAATCTGGCTAACCCGGATACCGGACCGCGTCTGGGCAGGGACCGCTTTCCTCTATACGTAAAGTACCGCGACGAGGCCCACGCCATTGCACTTCCACAATCGGTACTTGAGGGGAAGCCCTATAAAATCCGCTCGCTGATAATACAGGGCGCATCTATCATCACGTCCTGGCCCCAGCCGGAGATATGGGAAAAGACGCTTTCAGGGCTTGAGTTCCTGGTGACCATAGACAGGCAGTTTACGGCGGACGCGGCCTTTGCGGACATCGTGCTGCCGGCCTCGACATTCTTTGAAGGGAGGAGCTATATGGTATATGGTCCTCTCTTTAGAATTCGCGAGCCGCTCATAGAGCCGCTTGGCCGGTCGAGGCCGGATTACCGCATCATGACCGAGCTTGCCCGGAGGCTTGGCTACGGTCACCTCTACCCGCAGGGGGACGAGGCCCTCTTAAGGCACGTTCTTGACGGCTCAGGCTTTACCTATGAGCAGGTGATGGAGGCCGGCGGTATGATGAGCGTACCGACAAGGATTATGGAATACAGAAAGTGGGAGAAGGGTCTCCTCAGGGCTGACGGAAGGCCGGGCTTTGACACCCCAACCGGGAAATTCGAAATTCATTCAAGAGTGCTTGAGGAATACGGCTATGCTCCACTTCCTGTTTATGCCGAGCCGGCCGAAGGTCCTCTCACCAGGCCCGATCTCTTCAAAAAATTTCCGCTGGTCTTCAATTCCGGAAGCCGTTCGCAAAACAGCTTTAACACCCAGCAGATCGGCACAAAGGTCTTAAATGAAGAAAGGCGTGAGCCGGGCGTGCTCATGAATGCCCGGGATGCGGAGGTGCGAGGCATAAAGGATGGCGACAGGGTGAGGATAAGAAGTCCGAGGGGAAGCGTGGTGATGAGGGCGAAGGTGACAGAAAACATCATGCGCGGCGCGGTGGACGCAAACCACGCAGGCGGCGGCCCCCTGGGCCCGCCGGAATGGCGGGAGGCGAACATAAACCGCCTTACTGATCTTGATCAGTTCGACCCCATTTCAGGCTTTCCGGTTTACAAATGCCTTCTTTGCGAAATCGAGCCAATCCGTGACGGAAGCGTTCCCCTGAGCGTAAGGGAAAAGGAAGAAGTTCTGCGTGTTGAAAATGAAACGGACGTTTTCATGAGCGAAGTCTACCTGGACAACAACGCCACAACTGCTCTTGCCCCCGAGGTGGCGGCCTTCATACATGAAACCATTGCCGAATACGGAAACCCGTCAAGCATACATAAAACCGGCAACCAGGCAAAAGAGATACTGGAGGGGGCTCGCCGCAAGGTGGCCGCGGCGCTCGGCGTTACCGCGCGGAGGATAATCTTCACGGGCGGCGGCTCGGAGGCAAACAACCTGGCCATAAAGGGAGTGGTCTTTAATAAGGGACCGGAGAGGGCGCATGTCATCACTTCGGCTATAGAGCACCCCGCGGTGCTTGAGCCTCTGAAGTGGCTTGAACTGCTGGGGGTGAAGGTCACTTATCTGCCGGTGGATTCAACCGGCATGGTGGACCCGAACGATGCCAGAAAAGCGCTTACGCCCGACACGGTCCTCATAAGCGTAATGCTTGCCAATAACGAAACCGGCACGATCGAGCCTGTTGCAGAGCTCGCCCGCGTGGCGCATGAGGCCGGCGCCCTCATGCACACAGATGCCGTACAGGCGTTCGGCAAAGTCCCGTTGAATGTGGCCGAGCTCGGCGTTGACATGCTGAGCGTATCGGCGCACAAAGTCCACGGGCCGAAGGGCGTTGGCGCTCTTTATATAGCTAAAGGGGTCGGGGTGGAAAGCCTCGTGCATGGAGGCGGGCAGGAGTTCGGCATGCGCGCCGGCACAGAAAACGTTCTGGGCATTGCGGGCTTTGGCAGAGCCGCCGAGCTTATGTCCGGGTGGTTTTCAAATAGGGCGCGGGTCCGCTCCCTCAGGGATTCGCTTGAGGCCGCCCTTAAAGGGCTTGTACCGGGTATGAAGGTAAACGGCCACCCGGTGGAGAGGCTTCCAAACACCCTGAATGCGGTGCTTCCAGGCTTCAGGGGGGAGTCCATGGTGCTCGCCCTCGACCGCCGCGGAGTGCGAATTTCCTCCGGCTCTGCCTGCAAGAGCGGCTCCGCGAGGCCGTCTCATGCGCTCCTGGCAATAGGGCTGTCTGAAGAAGAGGCGCACTGCTCGATACGGATATCCCTCGGAGTGGGCAACACTATTGATGAAATAGAAAGGGCGATATCTGCCCTTGGCGAAGTGATCAGAAATTCAAGAAATATTGTTAGGTTTGTACCGTGCAGATAAAGGAGGCCCGTATTCATCATGCATAGCTCCCTTGCTTCGGAACGGATTGAAATCATAAACTACATGAAAGATACGTTCCACAGCGACATCAAAGCAGACGTCCTGCGGGGTCTGACTTCCTGTCAAAAGTCTATCCCCAGTAAATACTTCTATGACGCTAACGGCTCCAGGCTCTTCGAAGAAATTTGCAGCCTGCCTGAGTATTACCAGACACGAACGGAATTGTCCATACTGAAGAATTCTGCGACGCAAATTGTCCGGAATCTCCGTGAGGCTGATATCGTCGAACTTGGGTCAGGATCCAATCTGAAGATCCGGACGCTGCTCGATGCATGTATCAGGACGTGCAAGGCCGATATCTGTTATATGCCGGTTGATGTGAGCGAGTCGGCGTTGGTGGCATCGTCGGTCGAATTGCTCGACTCTTATCCGGATCTGAGAATAGTAGGCATCATCGCCGATTTCACAAAGAATGTTGAAAAAATACCTCTCGAACGGGAGAGACTGTTTGTATTTTTCGGAAGTACGATCCGGGAACTTTGAAGATGAAGCGAGGATTGACCTTCTGAAACGTGTGGCCGGAATGATGGGTCCGGGTGACCGTTTTCTCCTGGGTATTGACATGATAAAGCCGGCGGAGATGCTTGAAAGGGCGTATAGCGACAGCAAGGGGCTCACAGCAGAGTTCAACAAGAACATCCTGAATGTAGTGAACAGGGAATTAAACGCGGATTTTGATCGCTCCCATTTCGATCACGCCGCGTTTTACAATGCCGATAAACAGCTGGTCGAGATGCATCTCCGCGCAAACCGTGACATCTCGGTCGAAATCAAAAAGCTCCGCATGCAGGTCACGATGAAAAAAAGTGAGACGATACATACCGAGATCTGCGGAAAGTTCAGCAGGGAATCGGCAGAGGCCATGGCAGAAGAGGCCGGGCTGAGAATTGACAGGTGGTATTCGGATCCTCAAGGCTGGTTTTCTCTCATTGAACTTGCCCACAGGGACCAGCAATAGCACTTATGTCCACATCATTTACCACTGACCATACAATCCAATCAATTCAGACCTTTGCTCCAGGCGCTATGCCCTTCGCCGTCTTATAGCCCCAGTTCTGCAGGCGTGCCGATTTTCCCGAGCACTGCTGTTGCAGCCGCAACTGCGGGGTTCGCAAGATATACTTCACTCTCCGGGTGCCCCATCCTGCCCACAAAATTTCTATTGGTAGTTGCCAGCGCCCTCTCGCCCTTCGCAAGGATGCCCATATGCCCCCCCAGACATGGTCCGCAGGTCGGCGTTGAAACGACTGCTTCAGCATCAATAAATATATCAAGAAGACCCTCTCGCATAGCCTGCTTATAAATCTGCTGTGTTGCGGGAAATATGATCATCCTGACATTGGGATTCACCTTTCTGCCCTTCAGTATCTGCGCGGCATCGCGAAGGTCCTCAATCCTTCCATTAGTGCAGGAGCCGACCACTACCTGATCAATGGTAATGTGAGAAAGTTCTGTTGCGGGTTTTGTATTTGAGGGCAAGTGAGGACATGCTACGGTCAATGGTATGTTTGAACAGTCATAGTCCCTTATCTCTGTATAATGGGCATCGCTATCGGAAGCATAGAGAGTATAGGGCCTCTTTGCCCTTTCTCTCACGTACTCCTTCGTTATCTCATCAGGGACAATGATGCCGTTTTTCGCTCCCGCCTCTATTGCCATATTGCACATGGTGAGCCTTCCGGACATGGTAAGTGTCCTGATTGCTTCTCCTTCAAACTCCATGGCTTCGTACAAGGCGCCGTCCACACCTATATCTCCTATGGTGTGCAGTATCAGATCCTTTCCGCTCACCCACTTATTGAGTTTCCCGAAGTAGATGAATTTTATTGACTCCGGGACCTTGAACCAGCATTCTCCGGTTGCCATTGCAGCAGCCGCATCTGTAGAGCCGACGCCGGTAGCGAAGGAGCCGAGGGCCCCGTATGTGCAGGTGTGGCTGTCAGCACCGATTACCAAATCACCAGGCCCGACTAATCCCTGCTCAGGCAGGAACGCATGCTCAATCCCCATCCTCCCGACCTCAAAATAGAGACTGATACCCTGCTCTTTTGAAAATTCCTTCAGCAGTTTGCATTGCTCTGCTGCCTTGATGTCTTTCTGAGGGGTGAAGTGGTCGGGTATTAATGCTATGCGGTCTTTGTTAAAGACATGCTTCGCCCCCGTTTTCCTGAATTCCTGTATGGCAATAGGAGCAGTAATGTCATTGGCAAGGACAAGGTCAACTTTCGCATTTATCAACTCCCCGGCCGAAACAACTTTTTTCCCGGCATGAGCAGCAAGAATCTTCTCTGTAATAGTCATGTTCCCTCCCGAAATCATGGATGTTAAACATCTATTATATATTTACTTCAGGAATGTTGACAAGAGCAATGACAATCAGGTGCAGGTAAAGGTTAAGGTTAAGGTTAAGGGTTAGGTTTAGGCAAAGGGAAAAACAATGACAGGCTTAATAGGGCTTTCCTCCACCTTTACCTTTACCTTTACCTCTGCCTTATCTATGCGCCGTACACGCAGACCCTGTTTCTGCCGCTATTTTTTGCATCATAGAGGGCGCTGTCTGATTGTCCGATCAGCACATCGGGAGACGGCTCGCTTATATCAGAGAACGCTGCTATCCCTATGCTCACGGTAACGCCAAGCATATCCGATTCCTCGCAATAGAACTTCTCATCCATTACCGCTTTCCGCAAGATCTCACCAAATCCGGCGGCAGTATCCAGCGTGGTGTTTGACATCAGGATAATGAATTCTTCGCCACCGAACCTCCCGACAATGTCCTCTCTTCGCACATTGGACAATAATACGCCGGCTAACTTTTTTAAAACTTCATCTCCGCAACGGTGGCCGAAGGTGTCATTGATTTTTTTGAAAAAGTCTATGTCGAGCATCATAAGCGAGAGGGGCTCATTATAGCTCATGGACCATGACAGTTCCTCAGTCAGCCGGGTCATGAAGAATGTGCGGTTATAAAGCCCCGTAAGATAATCCTTGTCCATCAGGTTCTCAATATCTTTTTGTTTTGTTCCTGATATATATGATATTCCGGAGTCTTGCCAGAACTTCCTCTTTGAAATAGGGCAGTGATAAATAATCATACGCGCCGAGCAGGTAGCCTCTTGCAAGTGTCTTCCGCATCCTGTTCCTGCCGATAAGAATTACCGGAATCTCTCTCGTCGAGGGAGCTGACTTCAGCCTCTCCAATATTTTGAGGGTTTGGCGGGGATTAAGGCACACACTGAGAAAAACAACATCAGGAAATTCGTGGTAGACCTTCTCGATGATGTTGTCGGTGCTTTCTATGAAGCAGCAATCGTATCCCTGATCCTGAAGTATCTGTCCCAGAACGTTTTTTGTCTCAGCAGATGTGTCTGCAATTAATACCTTCATGGTCAGCAATACTATACAACATTTGGTTTATTTTTAGAACATCGTTGTTACAATCTAAGCGCCCTCAGTTCACCCGGCAGCCTTCCAGGTTTTCCCTCTTTATCGAGACAGGCAAAGGTCACAGAGGCCTCTACTAAAAGTGTGTCGTTTCTGAGAATAAGGTTTTTAAGCACGGCAGAAGCATTTTTCATCTCTGCTATCTCGGTAGTAATATTAAGAATGTCGCCCAATCTCGCAGGTTTTTTGTAAGAGATTTCAACATGGGTAACTGCAAAAAAAAGGCCCTGGTGGTGAAACTCCGCTACGCTTATGCCGTGGTCCAGAAGAAACTCGGTCCGCGCCCTCTCAAGGTAACGAAGATAATTGCCATAATATACCACCCCTCCGGCATCGGTATCTTCATAATAGATTTTTACACTGATCTGGTGCACCGTTTCCCCTCTATTCGATAATTCTTATATTGTTACATATAAGCAAAGGAAATGGAAACAGGGTAGAAAAAACTGTTGGATAAGTTTTAAAGTATGACCGAGGGGGAGCCAATGTCGCAATGAGAAAGACAGGGTTTCTGTACGACGAACGGTTTTTACTTCACGATCCCGGACCTGAACATCCGGAGTGTCCCGCACGACTCCTCGCGGTTTACAGAGGGCTTGAAGAGGGCGGCCTTATCTCCAAAGTGAGACTCATAAAGGCCCGCCGCGCCGGCCAGGAGTGGATTGATGTTGTTCACAGCATCAAACTCATAATGCGCTTCGAAGAAGCGTGTCTTTGGGGGATGAGCGAGCTTGATCATCCTGATAATAAAATATGCAGAGAGACCTTTGAAACCGCTATGCTTGCTGTAGGGGGAATTCTTGATACTGTCGATCTCGTGATGGAGGGGGAGATAGACAATGCCTTCTGCGCTGTCAGGCCTCCCGGACATCATGCAGAAGTGAACAGGGTCATGGGATTTTGCTATTTCAACAATGTAGCCATTGCCGCCAGATATCTAAGGCGTAAATGGAAATTACAGCGGATAGCCATAGTGGATTTTGATGTCCATCACGGCAACGGCACACAGATTATTTTTGAAGATGATCCATCGGTGTTTTATTATTCAATTCATGAACATCCTTCATTCTCTTATCCCGGGACAGGCAGGGAGTTTGAGAAAGGATCAGGTGAGGGCTACGGATTCACCCTTAATTCGCCGGTTTTGCCGGGCTCTGGAGACGCGGAGTATAAAGCATTGCTTGAAAGAGACCTGTTCCCGGCTTTCGAGAAGTTTAAACCTGAATTTATTCTTGTGTCCGCAGGTTTCGATGCCCATGTCGACGATGATATGTCCGATATAAAGCTTTCGACGGAGTGTTTTTCATGGATTATGGAGAATATTGTCGAGATGGCCGACAAATATTCGGGTGGACGGGTCGTCTCTATTCTCGAAGGGGGATATGCATTGGACCGCCTGTCTGAACTGGTAAGAAATCACGTTGAAATTCTGCTCGGCAGCAAAGCCTGAAGGGGGTATTATGTTTATCAATAATTCGATGACGCGCAGGGTCATTACAGTTGGACCTGATGACGGCGTATTAGAAGCCAGGAGAAAGATGGATGAAAACCGTATAAGGCACCTGCCGGTGATTGACGAACATAACAAAGTGATAGGGATTATCAGCGACCGGGATATACGAAGCGCGCTGCCGTCTGTCTTTTCCACCTGCAGGCAAGACCCAAAAGAAATGGAACAAATCTCCACGCTTAAGGTTGGGGATGTCATGCATAAAAATGTGATGACGATTTCCCCCATGGACACCCTTGAGGATGCGCTTCTGCTTATGCATAAGAGTAACAAAGGCGCACTTCCTGTCGTCGACCGGGATGGTGTATTGAAGGGAATTATATCGACACGTGATCTGAACCGCGCATTTATCAATGTGCTCGGGATTGAAGAACCAGGGACGCTATTGTGTCTCGTCGTAGAAGAGAAATTGGGACAAATGAAGAGAATCGTGGATGCAATTACTGAAGAGGGCATCCCCTTTGGCAGTATTCTTGTGGCCAGGCACTGGGAAAAAGACAAAAGGGCTGTTTTCCCATACCTGTTGACCAACAATGTTGCCAAGGTGAAAAAGAAACTCGTGAACATGGGATTCACGCTGCTCGATCCAATGGAATGGTCCCTTGATCAGACCCGGAAGACCTAAAATAAGCGGGCCTGAAATTCTAATGAATCTCAGGCCCCATGGTTAAGTTCCGCAACTGAGGGCTTGCCCTCACGCATTAAAATTACTGCACTCACCTGAAAAAAGTCAACATCGCCGTTACGAATTTACTCTAACTTGAGTGTCTGTCATTCCTGCGCTTAAGGCGCCTACTGTCGGCAGATAGTTAGCGGGAATCCATTCTTTTCAAGGGCCTGGATACCCGCTTTCGCGGGTATGACAAATGTGCGTAACCGTATTTAAAATTTACGCAGAAGATTTTACACTGCCAAAAAATATTATACCTGTTTTTTTCTTGCGGCGAGCTTGTTCAGGGCTGTTATATATGCTTTTGCGGCAGCAACGATAATGTCGGTGTCGGCGCCGTTTCCGCGGACAGTCCTGCCGTCCTCTTCCAGTGAAACGGTTACTTCGCCAAGTGCATCAGTCCCGCCTTTGATGCCTTTGACCTCGAATTTCAATAAATTGCTCTTTGTCTGCGTCAGCGCGGCAATCGCCTTATATGCGGCGTCTACCGGACCGTCGCCGTGTCCCACCGTCTCGACAACAGCGCCGCTGATTTTCATTTTCAGCGATGCTGTAGGGCTGACATTCGTTCCGCTCGATATTGAGAGGTCCTGAAGACTGTAAATTTCAGGAATTTTGGATACCTCTTCTGAAATGAGGGCCTCGAGGTCCTCATCGAAAATATTTTTCTTCTGGTCAGCCAGATGCTTGAATTTACCGAAGGCGGTTTCCACCTCTTCGTCGGTAAGTGAATATCCGAGTTCGCCAAGTCTTGTTTTAAACGCATGCCTTCCCGAGTGTTTCCCGAGTATAAGTTCAGTGCCTGTAAGACCTATATCTTCGGGTCGCATAATCTCGTAGGTCATCTTTTCTTTAAGGAGTCCGTCCTGATGAATGCCGGATTCATGGGCAAACGCATTCGAGCCCACGATTGCCTTGTTCGGCTGCACCGGGATCCCGGTGATCCTTGTAACAAGCCTGCTGGTGCGTATTATCTCCTTTGTATTTATGGTGGTCGCAGCCTGATAGAAGTCTTTACGGGTGGCAAGGCTCATTACAACCTCTTCCATGGAGCAATTGCCGGCGCGCTCCCCTATACCGTTTATCGTGCACTCAATCTGTCCTGCCCCGTTTATAATTGCAGCCAGCGAGTTCGCAACAGCGAGCCCCAGATCGTTATGACAATGGACCGAGATTACCGCCTTCCCGCTAATTATTTCGCTAATTGATTTAATCAGGGCGCCGAATTCGTCAGGCGTGGTGTACCCCACCGTATCCGGGATATTGACGGTGGAAGCCCCTGCCCCGACAACCGCCTCTATTACTTCCAGCAGGTAGGAGCGGTCGGTCCTCGTTGCATCCATTGGAGAGAATTCCACATCATCGACAAAGCTCCTTGCAAGTTCAACCATCGCTACAGATCTCTTTAGCGCTTCTTCGCGGCTTATCCTGAATTGGTATTTTAAATGTATGTCGGAAGTGGAATGGAATGTGTGGATGCGCCGCTGAGGAGCCTCTTTTATCGCTTCCCACGCACTTTTTATATCCTGTTCTTTGGCTCTCGCAAGCCCGGCAACAGTCACGCCATGGACTTCCGCCGCAATGCGCTGCACTGCCTCAAAATCACCCTGTGACGCGATAGGAAAGCCGGCTTCTATAATGTCGACCCCCAGCTTTGCGAGCTGCCGCGCCACCTGAAGTTTTTCGTCAACGTTCATCGAAGCGCCGGGTGATTGTTCGCCATCTCTTAATGTAGTATCAAATATCTTTATGGTTCTCATGTGTATTGTCATGTTGTTCCGAAGAATTTTCCTGCAGCTGCGCCGCAAGACGCATTCTCCGCCGCCTGATCAGAATGTAGGTATTTTCAATTATACCCCAAACAAGGTATGACATTGCAAAAACAAATATTGCTGTCGGCGGATGAATAAGCAGAACAAAAAGTATCAAAACAAAAATTACCAGGAACCTGAAAGGTTTTTTTTCTCTCAAGTCTAATTCCTTAAGCCCGTGATACTTGATCGTGCTTACCATCAGCAAAGAGAGAATGATCGTTATCACCGGGAAAAAGACATTCTTCGGTGGAAGCCCCTCCCAGAATTCATAGTAGCCTATTACAATCGATGACATGATAGTGGCAGCGCCAGGTATCGGCATCCCTTTGAAAGCCTTTGAGCCCGGGACCCCTGTCTGGACATTAAAGCGGGCCAGCCTCAAGGCCCCGCATGCGACAAATAAAAAGGCTGCGGCCCATCCGAACCTGCCGAAAGGTCCGAGGGCCCACTTGTACATCATTATGGAAGGGGCTACGCCGAACGCCACAAGATCGGAAAGCGAATCAAGCTCTATTCCGAAGCGTGTCGAGGTATTGGTAAGACGGGCAATCCAACCGTCAAGGCCGTCAAATACAGTAGCGATTACTATGGCCCAGGCTGCGTAAATAAAATTGCCGTTTATTGCGGACATGATGGCAAAAAAACCGCTGAACAGGCCGCAGAGTGTCAGCGTATTCGGCAGCAGATAAACACCCCTCTTGGGCTTTTTGTCATGCATATCGGGAAGAGTGGCAATCATATGTCCAGTTTTCCTATAATGGTTTCGCCCGCTTTGACGGAATCACCTGTTTTTACCTTGATTTCCGTGTTTTCCGGAAGATAGACATCGAGCCGGGAACTGAATTTTATAATTCCATAACGGTCGCCTTTTTTCAGGGTATCTCCCGGCCTGACCCGGCAGACTACGCGCCGCGCGACAGCGCCGGCAACCTGGCGAACGAGTATGCTGCCATGACTGCCTTTGAGAAGCATTGCAATGTTTTCGTTGCGGATGGACGCCTCCGGTTTGAATGCGGATATAAACGCGCCGGGGGTGTATACGGCGGATTCAACCACACCGGCACAGGGAGCTCTGTTTACATGCACATTGAGAGGCGACATGAATATACTTATCTCTATCGCTTTGCTTTTCAGAAATTTTTCCTCGGTGACGGTCTGTATCTGTAAAATCCGCCCGTCAGCAGGCGACACGAAGCTATTGTCGCCCTCAGGCACCCGTCGTTCAGGGTCCCTGAAAAAGAAGACTACGAAAATAGTAAGTACAAGGGGAAGGGCGCCAGCCCACACCCCTCCAAAAATAAAAGCGGCGACTGTTGCAGCAGCGGTAATAGCAATAAACGGATAACCTTCCGGAGCGGACTTGAGCATTATACCCTCAAAGACAGATAAAGGCAGGTAAAGGTATAGGTAGAGATTTAAAGTCTCTTTTTTTTATTTTTAACTGTCCCATCTTCTACTCTACCTCTACCTTTACCTATACCTGTTTTTTACGCCTTTGATCTGTCCAGCAATTTGCCCTTTTTGAGCCAGGGCATCATAGCCCTCAGCTTTGCTCCCACCTTCTCTACCTGATGTTCTTCGCCCCTGCGTGTTAATGCATTGAATACGGGTTTGTTCACCTTGCATTCAAGCAGCCATTCACGGGCAAATGCGCCGTCCTGTATCTCGCCAAGAATCTTTTTCATTTCCTTCTTTGTCTCGTCGTTTACTACACGGGGCCCCCTGGTGAGGTCACCGTACTGGGCGGTGTTGCTGATGGAGTACCTCATATCCGTAATGCCGCCCTCGTAAATAAGATCAACAATGAGTTTTACCTCGTGGAGGCATTCGAAATAAGCCATTTCCGGGGCATATCCGGCTTCAACAAGGGTCTCAAACCCCGCCTGGATGAGCGCGGTGACGCCGCCGCAGAGCACAGCCTGTTCACCGAAAAGGTCGGTCTCGGTCTCTTCTCTGAAGGAGGTCTCGATGACCCCTGCCCTTCCGCCTCCCACTCCTGATGCATAGGCCAGTGCAACATCCTTTGTATTGCCGGATGGGTCCTGATATACGGCAATAAGACACGGTACGCCGCTGCCTTTTGTATATTCAGACCTGACAAGGTGTCCCGGTCCCTTTGGGGCCACCATAAACACGCTGGTATCAGCGGGGGGGACTATCTGTCCGAAGTGGATATTAAAGCCGTGGGCAAAGGCAAGATAAACTCCTTTTTTCATGTTTGGCGCAATTTCATCTTTGTAGACATCGGCCTGGAATTCATCAGGCAGCAGAATCATTATGATATCCGCTGTCTTTGCCGCTTCCTTTGCTGTCGTAACCGTGAAGCCGGCAGCAACAGCCTTTTCCCAATTGCTTCCGTTTTTCAGTTCTCCTACGATTACGTCCATACCGGCATCTCTTAAGTTGCTTGCATGCGCATGGCCCTGACTCCCGTAACCCATTATTGCGATCTTTTTCCCTTTCAGTATCTCAGGCCTGGCATCTTTGTCATAATAGATATTTATCATTGTTCCCTCCTCCAAAATTTCTTTTTAAAAAGTAAGTCTTAATATATTACACATTTTTGCAAATAATTTCTCTTTGCATAATAGGGGAAGTGAAGAGTGAATGGTGAATAGTAAATGGTAAAAGCAAAAAGCAAACCCAAAGTGCTATATTTTCAGGTCATACCTTGTTTTTTTCTATTCACTATTCACGTTTCACTATTCACATTTTTTGTTTTGCATTATCCGCCATTAATTTTGAAATGGATTTGGCGAATGCAGCAGGGTCTTTCGGCTTGGAGCCTTCGAGCAATACTGCCTGATCATACAGCAGCCGTGCATACTCGCCGAGGATCGGATTTGCGCCGTCCTTCTCAAGTATAGATTGCATAGCTTCAATGACAGGGTGTGACGGATTGATCTCCAGAATCCGCTTATGCCCGGGGACCTCCTGTCCCATGGCCTTGAATATCTTTTCCATCTGGGGGTCGATATCCCCTTCGTCGCCGACAAGACAGCATGCTGAATCTTTAAGCCTGGAGGACATGCGCACATCCTTTACGTCTTCTTTCAGGCCCTCTTTTATGAACTCCAGGATTTTTTGGTACTTTTCCTCTGCTTTTTTCCTGTCTGATTCGTCTGCTTTGTCCAGCTTTATGTCCCCCCTGGTTACAGACTTCAGATGTTTACCTTTGTACTCAAGGCCTCCCATGATGAAATCATCGACCTCATCAAGCATGATGAGCACCTCGTAACCTTTTTCCCTGAAGGCTTCCAGGTATGGAGAGGAAAGCGTCTCGTCAAGGGAACTGCCGGTAATGTAGTAAATGTCTTCCTGTCCTTCCTTCATAGCATCCACATATTTCTGAAACGTTGTCAGGGTGTCTTTCCCTGTCTTGGTTGAAGGGAAAAGGAGCAGGTCGGCGATCTGTTCTTTCCTGGAAAAATCGAAATGCACTCCTTCTTTCAGTATCTTCCCGAATTCGCGATAAAAATTGAGGTAGGCCTCGTATTCGTGCTCTTTCAGATCCATTATCGTGTCGAGCACCTGCTTGGTGATGCTTTTTTTAATTATTTCCACCTGCCTGTTCGACTGCAGTATCTCCCGGGAAATATTCAGCGGGAGGTCTGAAGAATCCACCACTCCCTTCACGAATCTCAAATAGACAGGTATAAGTTCTTCGCAATGGTCCATGATTTGCACCCTTTTTACATAGAGGGTAGGGCCTATCTTGAAATCCTTGTAAAAGATATTAAAAGGGGCCTTTGAAGGGATATACAGCAAGGAAGTAAATTCAGAGGTCCCTTCGGCCTTGTAGTGGATTGTTTTCAACGGGTCGGCAAGATCGTGAGAAATATGCCTGTAGAACTCGTTGTACTCATCCTGCGAGATCTCCGACTTGTTTTTGAGCCAGATGGCTTTTCTGGAATTCAGCGTTTCTTCTTCCGTTATTTTTATTTTTTTACCTTTTTCAAGAGTGGAATCCACTTCGTGTTCGACATCCATGACGACAGCATGCTCGATGTAGTCGGAATACTTTCTTACAATATTTTTGAGCTCCCACGGCTCAAGATACTTCTTTTCATCTTCTTTCAGGTGCAGAATAACATCGGTGCCCTTTTGCTCTTTTTCAATATCGTCTATGCTGAAAGTGCCGTCAGCCGCCGATTCCCACCTTACACCCATGCCGCCTTTTTCTCCGGCCTTTCGGGTGATAAGGACCACCTTATCTGCGACCATGAACGAGGAATAAAAGCCGACTCCGAATTGGCCGATGAGTTCGGGATTGTCCTTAATTTCTTTCTGTTGCAGGATGTTGAGAAATTCTTTTGTCCCTGAATGGGCAATGGTCCCCAGGGCCTTGACCGCCTCCTCCTTTGTCATGCCGATGCCATTATCGCTTATCGTTAAAGTCCCGGCATTTTTGTCGGCGGTGATCTTGATTTTCCAATCCCCGGAGCCCTCAAGGACGGCGCTGTTGGTGAGGGACTCATACCGCGCCTTGTCTATGGCATCAGACGCATTGGAAATAAGCTCTCTCATGAATATTTCTTTGTGGGAGTACAACGAATGAATCATCAAATCGAGGAGTTGCTTGACTTCTGTTTTAAATTCCATCTTCTGAGCGGACATAATTATTTAATCTCTCCTTGTAGTTGGCTTGTCTTCGGTGGTTTTTTTTCTGTTGCAATACTATTTCTGCGCGCCTTCTTTTTAACCTTTGTTTTTTTTGGTTCTTTTGCGGCCGGCCGCATTTTCTCGTTCAGGTCCCTTATGTCGCCGGCCAGCATGTTCAACTTGGATAAAAGGAGCATCTCGATAGGGTCCGGGTTTTTTTCAGTGACGGCCGCCAACTTGTGTTCTACATCACGGTGCAGGGTAATCGTTTTCGCTGAAATGTGAAGCATCCCATCGGCTTTGTTCAGGTAAGACATTGTGTATGAAAAATCAATGATGTCGCCTGGTTTGATATCAGAGGCTGAAATGGACATTCCCTGCTGATCTTTTATTATTGTGTCCGCGGAAGGGTAGAGTGCATATTCGCCGTTGCCGATAATTATTTTGCCCGGACTTTCAAGGACAGTTACAGGTTGGGCAGTGATGACCATATTATCTTTTCCCTTTGTCGACATCCCGGCAGTTTTCGTCTCTAAATCGTCTCTTATGATTGTTTTCAGGTCTGAAACATTGGCGCCGAGATCCGTAGCACTTTCAATGTCTTTTTTTGCAAGGTCCACCATTGCCAGGTCTATGCTGTCAGGTTTCTCGGACTTTAAATAATAGGCCCTTGCTCTTCCCTTGTACATCTCAGCCTGCAAGGTCCGGTTGGTGGTCCCCTCAATGACTTTTGAGTATGAATCTATCGCATCGTCAAACCGCCTCAGTGCAACGAAACAATCGGCGACAGCGAGATCATAGTTCCATGCCTCTTTAAACTGCTTGAGCTTCCTGGCCATTTGGTAGCTTTTTACAGACTCACTGCAATTTCCCGCCCCGCGGTACATAAGCCCATCTGCCAGATAATCTGAGCTTTGAGTGCAGGCTTGATTAGAATCCGTGTCCGCGAAGACCTCTACTCCGGAGGCTATAAATAAAATCACTGCCAGGGCTCCGATGGTTGCTCTCATGCTTATACCTCCCCCAATAAAAATATCTTCACACTATAATACCTTATTCAGTGTCTGTTTTTGGATATAGGAGGGAGCCGGCAGCAAATGCTCTGTTGATAAAACTCTTCCTGAGAACCGGGTCACGGAGCCGGACATCATCTTCTACCGGCAAAAGGGGAAAAGAGTTGATGAAGATTCGTGCAAATATACCTGCGCCGCGGCCGGCCGGCTCTCCGGAAGGTGTATAAACATCGACACCCTGCATGCCGGAACTCGGGGATTTGCTTTTGAAAATGAACCCGCATAGCCCGGCGCCCTTCAGGCATTCTATTTTTTCCTGCGCCCATTTGACCATGCGCTCCGTGTGATCTATCCCGGTAAGGGATGTAACAAGACGCGGAGCATCTGGTTCACCAACGAGCTGCATAGCCTCCCTGGGGACAGGCAGGCCGCTTTCTACTTCAGGGCAGACCGGCACCCATTCTACGAATTGTCCGAAGGTATCGGTCAGTAAGCGGTCCAGTTTGTGACCCCCGTCATAGCGCACCTTTTCGCCTAACAGGCACGCACTGATCCCGATCTTAATGCGGATATTGATCGAAAAATCCATAATTCAATTTTACAACTCGGGCATTGAGTTATCAAGCAATCGTATTGTTATTTCCCGGGCATAACGATATCGATGCGGCTGACGCTGCGGGCCGGCTACCTTTTGTCATATGCGCTTATTACTGCATTGATGGTCGAATAGAAAGCGTCTTTACCAAACAGACCGGTAAGCTCATACCTGTCCAACTCAGCCTTGACGGGGTCGACCACCTCGCAAAGCACAAGCCGGATTCCCTGCTTTTTTAAAATGCCGTGGAGATCGCGAAGCGTTGATGCCGCAGTGAAGTCCACATCCGCTACCGCTGACGCATCGATACAGAACCAGATCAGGGGTGGGTGTGCTCCTATAGCGAGTTTGATAACCTGTTCGGAGAGTTGTTGCGCATTGGCATAGTACATCGTGTGGGCAAAGCGATACACGAGAAGCCCGGGCCGCACCTGCTCCGGAGCGGTTACCGGCAGCACCCTCAGTCCGCCGGTTTTGTCAGGCACGACAATGACATTTTTTGACCGGTAGCTTCTCCTGACATGCTCTATAAGTGACAGGACCATGGCAAGAATAATTCCCTCCTCGACGCCTACGAAGATCACGACAACGGCAGTAATCAGCGCTACCAGAAATTCAGGCGGGCGCTGGACCAGGATGTTAAGCATCCCTTTGATGTCAATCAATTCCACACCAATCAGGAAGACCACTGCAGAGAGGGCGGCATCAGGCATGTAAGCGAGCGGGCCTGTAAGGAACAGCAGCACGAGGAGGACAATGAGGCTTGCGGTGATCTGCGCCAACTGGCTGCGTCCTCCGGCGCTTACGACCATCTGTGTCTTGGTAGGGCTTCCGTTCACGACGAATGTGCCGGATAATGCGGCGCCGACGTTGGCCAGGCTCAAACCTATCAGATCTACGCTTTCACTAAAGCGCTCGTTGAAGCGGGCAGCATAAGCCCGTGAGGTAGCTGCGCTCTGGGCCAGAATGACTATAAATATCGAAAAGGCGGTGGGAAGCAACTTCAGGACGAGACCCTTGTCCCAGTGGATGTTGGGCATTATAATCTTTGGCAGTCCGCTCGGAATCCTGCCAAGCAAATGTACGCCGTGAGCCTCAAGTTTGAATACGGAGCCGGCAACGATAGCGCCAATTACAGCCAGCAGGGCGCCAGGTATCTTATCCGAGATCTTCTTTGACCCGATGATGAGCACGAGCACGGTGATGGATATGGCGAGTGCATAAAAATTAGTCTGCCCGATCTGATGCAGATCATTTATGATCTTGCAGGTGAGGTCCTGTCCGACAGCCGGAAGACCGAGCATCCCTGAGATCTCACCGAGGGCTACCTGAACTCCGACGCCTGTCAGGAAGCCGACGAGCACGGTGTGCGACAGGAAATCCGCGAGAAACCCCAGTCGAACAATACAAGCGATGAACAGCAAAACCGCTGACAGCAACGCGAGGACTTCTGCCAGTGCGAGCCACTCAGGCGATCCGTACGCAGCCATACCGGCCAGAGTGCCTGCGAGAATGGCTGCTGTGGCAGAGTCTGCGCCCACCACCAGGTGCCGGGATGACCCGAACAACGCGAAAAGAGTCATCGGAATGAGGATAGTGTAAAGTCCGGTGATCACCGGGGTGCCTGCTATCTTCGTGTAGCCCATAACCTCAGGAATGGCAAGGGCAGCCAGCGTGAGGCCGGCTATGATATCTGACGGCACCC
Organism: Nitrospirota bacterium; assembly: GCA_963830245.1. Taxonomy (GTDB): domain Bacteria; phylum Nitrospirota; class Thermodesulfovibrionia; order Thermodesulfovibrionales; family Dissulfurispiraceae; genus JADFXI01. Next base: position 56,930 of record CAWHNC010000067.1, on the reverse strand, counting down.
GGGGTCCTTTAATGGGTAGGAAACCCTGAAAAACAGGCGCCCGCATACTTTCTGCCTCCATCTTGTTTTTTGTTAAGGACCAGGATTGACTAACAACAGCGTTCAAATGCCGCACAAGAATCCTGCTGTTCAAAATTATCATAATTATTCCTTGCATTGCAACGTTCGGGAAGCTTTTTCGAGGAACGCTTTCGCCGGAGAAGTTATAGGACTTGTAATATCTTTTTCGGTATGTGAGTATAGAAGACATGGAGAACCATCTGGAGATAGGCAGATTCAATGAGCTGAAAATAAAAAAAGAGACAACTATAGGTGTCTATCTCGATTCCGATGCCGGCGAGATTCTTATGCCCCGAAAGTATGTTCCCCTTGATGCCCATGCCGGCGATAACATACGGGTATTTGTTTACAGGGATTCCGAAGAGAGGCTGATTGCAACAACACTGACGCCGTCCGCCGTTGTTGGAGAATTCGCCTGTCTGAAGGTGGTCGCAATAACCAGGGCCGGGGCGTTTCTGGATTGGGGGGTCCAAAAAGATCTGCTCGTGCCCTACAGTGAGCAATCCGGGAAAATGGAAGTGGGGGGAAAATATATTGTCAGGATCTTCCTCGATGACCGGACCCAGAGGATAACAGCAACGGCAAAGATCGGCAGATTTATTGAAAATGAAAATGTTGACCTTCATGAAGGTGAAAACGTTTCAGTTCTTGTATACAGGATGACCGACCTGGGAATAAAGGTAATTGTCAACAACCTATACTTCGGCATGCTTTATAAAAACGAAGTATTTGAAAAGCTGCATATAGGCGATAAAGCTGAAGCCTATGTAAAGAGGATACGGACGGATGGTAAAATAGATCTCATGCTCGGCAAAGCCGGGCCTGCAGACATTGAGGAGGCCAAAATTGCAATTTTACAGGCACTGAAGGAACACAAGGGCTTCCTTCAGTTGGGAGACAATTCTGCGCCGGAACATATACGTGAGATCCTGCACATGAGCAAAAAAACATTTAAAAAAGCCGTGGGCGGTCTTTACAAAAAAGAGCTTATAGAAATCAAAGAGGACGGGATCAAGTTGAAAAGAGTGGACAAGGCTAAGACAGTTCACCTCTTCAAGTTTCAGGTAAACAAATGAAACATCAGGAACCACTGAGAACGCAGAGAAAATATTTAAACAGTAAAGAAAATTTTTTTGGGAAATGCAGAGGTGTTCTCTGTGCACTCACCGTTTTATTTTTTTTGAGGAATTTTGTTTAGTATGAAAATATTTCTCTGTGATCTCTGTGGTTGGTTTTTATTATGATCGCAATTTCTCTTCAATCAGGCAGTAGCGGCAATTGCATTTATGTGGAGGCCGGCGGCGTGAGGCTTTTGTTTGATGCCGGTATATGCGGCGGTGATGCGGAAAGCAGACTCGCGCTGTACGGCTGCGATATAAGGGGAATCGATGCGGTAATAATCTCACACGACCACGCCGACCATGTCCGTTTTGCCGGAGTATATCAGAGAAAATACAAGCTGCCTGTTTATATGACCCCGCGGACGCTGGAGGTGTCGGTGGAGAGGCACAGGCTCGGACGCCTCGACAATGTGAATCTTTTTCTTTCAGGCGGCGCCCTCAAATTCGGCGGAGTATCCATCCAGACAATCCCTACCCCCCATGACGGCGCGGATGGTTCTGCCTTTGTGGTGACTTGCGGCCAGACACGTCTGGGTATACTGACCGATCTCGGGTATGCCTTTGAAGGACTTTCTGACGTTATCTCATCTCTTGATGCTGTGTTTATCGAAAGTAATTATGATCCCCATATGCTTGCCCACGGTCCGTATCCCGAATTTTTAAAGCGCCGGATACTGGGCCCCGGAGGGCACCTGTCAAACCATGATGCCGCTCACCTGCTCACATCGGGCGGGCGGTTGAAATGGGCGTGTCTGGCCCATCTTTCGGAGCATAACAATAATCCTCACCTGGCCCTGAAGACGCATCGTGATATTTTGAACAATGATCTAATGCTTCATGTTGCGGGCCGCTTCAGGGCAACTGGCATTTTAACCGTATGACAGCAAGTAGATAGCCGCGGCCTCGTTTTGTTAGTATAACGGTACAGCTTAAATGGATAGCGAGCGTATTCCCGGTGGTCTTGCCGCAGGGAAGATCAATATCTTTTACCGGAGGCATTTATAGAGGGCATGGGTCTTCATTTTACGATGAGCAACGGTCCTGTAGACGCCGCCATATGCCAACTGCTGGAGATGGTGCCTGTGAGCCATCCCGGGCTGGTGAGGGAGATGATCATCGCTGCACTCAAAGCTGGCCAGGAAGACGATACAAGGGCGGACCTCAAACTGATGAATTCCACGCTCAAAGAGATGCGCTTTACCTCAAAGGTGTTCTTCCCTTATCGCGGTGTGAGGAAGGTGACGGTATTTGGGTCGGCGAGGACCAGGCCGACTGAGGAGTTATACCGCATGGCGCAGCATTTCGGGAAAAAGCTCGCCGAAGGCGGATATATGGCCATCACCGGCGGGGGTGGCGGCATAATGCAGGCAGTCAACGAGGGTGCCGGTCCTGAAAATTCGTTCGGCGTAAATATACGCCTTCCTTTCGAACAGAGAGCCAACCCTACACTTGATGGCAACCCACGGCTTATTACGTATAAGTATTTTTTTAACCGGAAGGTGGCATTCCTGAAGGAGGCTGACGCTGTGGCGCTCTTTCCCGGGCGGATTCGGGACCCTCGATGAGGCAATGGAAACGCTTACCCTTATTCAGACTGGAAAGCGTAATCCCATGCCGCTTGTTCTGATTGATCGGCCTGACGGCACGTATTGGTCGCAGTGGCAGAAGCTTCTTGAAGATGAATTGCTGGCGCAAGGATATCTGAGCCCGTCTGATTTTTATCTTTTTGAACGGGTAAATTCCGTCGGGGCTGCGGTTGAATGCATTAACAGGTTTTACCGCCGATACCATAGCCAGCGGTATGTGGACAAAAAATTGGTGATCAGGATGAACTCGGAACTCGGTCCTCAGGCGGTTGAAGAACTAAAGGAGCGTTTCTCCGATATATTGACAGAGGGGGGCGATATATGCGTCTCATGCCCTCTCCCTGAGGAGGCTGAAGAGAAGCAGATCGCTGATCTGCCGAGGCTTGTTGTTGATTTTAACCGGAAAGATTTTGGCAGGCTTAGAAAGTTTATCGATGCTATCAACTGGTATTAATCCCGAGTGGTTGGGAGCGATTAAAGAGCTTATCGTCCGTTATGGTATCGAGGAGGATGCCGAAAACATAATTGTTCCTTTTTCCGATCAAAACGGCCGTGTTAAACGCTGCTATATTCTGAAACGGCCGTTTATCAGGATTGTGTATCCTGACAGGCATTATGTTGATTACCCGCTGGAGGATGTCATAGAGGCTACCGTAAGATTCCCTGAGATCCTCTTGAGCGAAGCGCTGCGACTGGTATATAACGAACGCGGCGTTCATGAGCATGAACCGGCAGATAATGAAAAAAAGGAGATCTCCGAACAATGATGAAAAAGAAAATATTGATAAACGCACTGCATCCTGAAGAGAAAAGAGTTGCAATTGTCGAAGGCGATACCCTTGTGGATTTTTATGTTGAGTTTTCTTCCAAGGAGCATCTTAAGGGCAATATCTATAAGGGGGTTATCGCCCGCATAGAACCCGGCCTTCAAGCGGCTTTTGTGGACTTTGGGTCCAAAAAACAGGGCTTCCTTCAACTGCGGGAGATACAGCCTCAATACTTCCAGAACAAAAAAGAAGGCAAGCGGATGCGCGTGCAGGACGTTTTAACAAAAGGTCAGGAAGTTGTGGTACAGGTAGAGAAAGACGAACGGGACACTAAAGGGGCGAGTTTGACTACCTATATATCAATTCCAGGCAGGTACATTGTTATGATGCCGGGGCAGAAAAGGGTAGGCATATCGAGAAAGATAGAAGACAGAGAGGACAGGGACCGCCTTAAGGAAATGTTCAGTTCGCTTAAGCTTCCCGCTGACATGGGTTTTATACTGAGGACCGCATGCAGTGACATATCAAGCGATGAGCTTTCCAATGATCTGAAATACCTTACCAGGCTGTGGGACAGGATCAAGACCGAATCAGAACAGGCTTCTGCGCCTGCCCTGATATATAAAGAGCAGGACATCGCGGTGCGGACGGTCAGGGACTATTTGACTTCCGATGTTGCCGAGGTGCTTATCGATGATGCAGAGGCACACCGGAAGACAAAAGATTTTTTGAGAAGGACAGTGCCGTGGCGTAAAATCAATATTAAATTCTACAGGGAAAAACGGCCTATTTTTGCCAATCACATGATCGAGGAGCAGATCGCCAAAATAAATGACCGGTATGTAAAGCTCCCTTCGCATGGATACATCGTATTTGATAAAACCGAGGCTCTAACAGCGATCGACGTCAATTCAGGCAGAAGCAGGAAAGAGGACAATATAGAAGCAACGGCAGTGAAGACGAACGTCGAAGCCGCAAATGAAATTGCCCGGCAGCTTCGCCTGCGTGATATTGGGGGTCTTGTTGTTATAGATTTTATTGATATGGCATCAGCTAAAAACAGGCGGGAGGTGGAGCAGAATTTACAGGACGCCTTAAACTCCGACAAGGCTCATTTTGATATAACTGGAATATCACGCTTCGGCATTGTGGAAATGACACGGGAACGGCTTCGTTCCGCATACCTCGACACCATGCATACATGCTGCGAGCTATGCTCCGGTGCGGGCATGGTAAGGTCGGACATGGCTGTCGCGATTGCGGCCCTCAGAGAGATGCACACCAGGGCATCATCCGGGAGTGTAAAGAGTATAAGCTGCCGCCTTCCTGTTGAGAGTTTAAATTACCTTATGAATACTAAACGCAAGACCATTTTCGACCTTGAGAAGTCTTTTCATATAACAATAAGCGTATTTGCCGACATAAAGCTTTCCGGGGGTCAATATTCTCTCGAAGTGGTGAATAAGGAACCTCTTGAAGATAAGGAAACCCCGGCGGAAGTGGAGTAAGGCCTTTTTGCATTTCAGGCCGCACCGGGCTGTTTTCCTTTGCGAGCGAATGGTCCGATGTGCCAACGCAGTGCTGCTTATACTATTTTCTATTCACTTTTACTGTTGTCGGTTTTTCCTTCTCCCCTGTATAGAAAACCACAAGCTTTACAGGCGCCTGACCTGTGTTCATGCCGTTGTGGGCAGTGTTGACTACCTCAATGATCGCATCTCCTTCTTTGAAAATGTACCGCTTTCCGGTTTCCATTTCAATGGTCAGAGTGCCTGAGAGCACATAAGCATAGACTGCAACAGGATGAAGATGCCAGCCGGTCTGACCCCCGGGGGGAATCTCAACAATCACTGCTGTGACCTCAGGATTGTCTATTTTGGGATAGGAAAGCTTCTGTCCGTCTGCTGAAGTAGTGGTTTTAATGAGAGGCGTGACTTTGACGACCCCATCATATTCCGCCCCGAACAAGTCAGAAGCTTCGGTTCCGATAAGAAGGAAAAGCAGGAGTGATGCATAAAAAAACTTTCGTGCAGTTTGCATTTATCTCACCTCTTTGAATGGACTGGTTCACGAAATATAGCACTTAGTCCTCCGTTCGTACAAGCAACTGAGTATGAACTTGTTAACCGGCGCTCAAAGGGTGACCCGCCATCGTCGTCCAATTTGCGATACACAGCGTCAAAACTACCTGCAACGCCAAAACTACCTTGACACGACATCCTAAAAAAGATAATTTAATGTAAAATAAAGGTTGCAGGTTTTAAAGCATGCAACAATCATTTATTTTATACATGATTTTTTTTGTTGGGAAAATGGCGAATTGCGTCCATATGGAACGGAAAGGAAAAACGAATATGCCGGATCTCTCGGCCGGGTTTAACGAAAAATGATATGCGCATAGTCGTTGTTTTGTTCCTGCTGATTTTTTCTTCAGTTGCCGCAGCCGGAGTGCCCCTCAAAAGAGCGTCCTTTATGCCGCTGTGGAGCACCCAAACGCAGTTTGCAGGTTATTATGTAGCCCTTGATAAAGGGATCTATAAAAAATACGGCCTCGATCTTTCCATAATATCGGGCGGACCTGATCGCCCGGCTGCAGATTCCCTTATGAACAAAAAAGTGGATTTTACCGTACTCTGGCTCTCGACCGCTATCCAAAGGCGGGCCCATGGGCTGAAACTCGTCAATATAGGCCAGATTGTCCAGAAATCGGCGATCATGCTGGTTGCAAAAAAATCCAGCGGTATAAAGACCTCTGAGGATATGAACAATAAAAAAGTCAGTTTGTGGGGAGGGGATTTGGCAATCCAGCCCCGGATGTTTTTCCGGGAACACAATCTCAAAGTCAAAATTATCCCTCAATCCACTTCAATTAATTTATTCCTGAGGGGAGGGACCGACGTTGCGTCAGCCATGTGGTATAACGAATACCATACGATACTCAACTCGGGGCTGGACCCCGACGAGCTTACAACCTTTTTCTTTCAGGAGCAGGGGCTGAATTTTCCCGAAGACGGTATTTACACTCTGGAAGAGACATTCATGAAGGACCCCGGCCTGTCGTGCGCGTTTGTCAAAGCCTCGGTCGAGGGCTGGGTCTATGCCTTTGCGCACCCTGAGGAAGCGGTCGATATAGTCCTGAAATATATGGTCCGGGAAAATATCCCGGCAAACAGGATGCACCAGAAATGGATGCTCGAAAGGATGAAAGACCTGATAACGCAACAGGGCGCGACCGACAAAATCGGCTTGCTGAAACAGCAGGATTACGAACTGGTTGCAAATGAGCTCAGAAAAGAAGGGCTGATTAAGAGTATTCCGGGATTCCAGTCATTTTACAGGCAGTGTTCAGGCTATGTTCAAAAATAGAGGAATAGCATTCAAACTGATACTCCTGGTAAGCACAAGCAGCGCGCTGATTTTTCTGTTGATCCTCGCATATAATTATCAATCTTCAAAAAAAATGATAGAAGAGAACGCAGGGCAGAATGCGCGGAACCTCTCACGCGCGACTGTGAACAGGATCGAGACTGCGCTCAGGTCAGTTCAGAAGGTCCCCGAAAACCTGGCTTGCTACCTGGAGAACGCTTCCTATAATAAAGATGAACTTGTCCGCGTGCTCCGCGCAGTAGTCGAAACCAATCCTGAGCTATACGGCGCCACAATCGCCTTTGAGCCCCATGCCTTTGACAGGACTGCGCTCTATTTCGCCCCGTATTTTTATAAGAGGAACGGCAAGACCGAATTCATGTATCTTGGAAGTAAAGCGTATAATTATTTCGACCTGGATTGGTACCAGATACCTAAGGAGTTGAGGCAGCCCCAGTGGTCCGAGCCGTATTTCGACGAGGGCGCCGGTAATATACTGATGGCGACTTACTCTGTTCCTTTTTACAGGACGATTAAGGGCAGGCGGCGTTTGATGGGCATTGTCACTTCAGATATATCTCTCGAATGGCTGAGAGACATAGTGTCGTCCATAAAGATACTTGAGACAGGATACGGCGCACTGCTGTCGAAAAACGGGACTTTTATAACTCACCCGTCAAAGGATCTCATAATGAACGATACCGTGTTCGACATTGCGGAGGCCCGTGGAGATAAGGGCCTGAGAGAGGCGGGGAAACGGATGGCCCGGGGCGAAACAGGCCGTATCCCGTACAAAAATATACGTGGCAAGCAGTGCTGGATGTACTATGCACCTATCCCTTCGAGCGGCTGGTCGCTTACCCTGCTCTTCCCTGAAGATGAGATGTTGGCCGATTTGGTGAAACTGAACAGCACCATGCTCTTTGGAGGCGCTGCAGGCATTGTCCTCCTTTCCCTGGCAGTGGTGTTTATAGCCAATTCCATCACACGCCCGCTGACCGAAATCACCAATGCGGCAACCAAAATGGGCTCGGGTAACCTCGATATCCAACTGCCGTCGGTGCGTTCGCGCGACGAGGTGGGAAGGCTTTCGGAAGCATTCCATTCGATGAGGGATTCCCTGAAAGACTACATCAGGCAACTCACAGAAACTACTGCTGCCAAGGAGAAAATAGAAAGCGAGCTGAAGATCGCCAGCGACATACAGATGAGCATCCTGCCCAGGATCTTCCCGGCTTTTCCCGACAGGAAGGAATTTGATATCTTTGCGCTAATAGTACCGGCAAAAGAAGTGGGAGGGGATTTCTACGACTTTTTCCAGATCGACGATGCCCATCTTTGTTTCATCATCGCAGATGTATCGGGCAAAGGCGTCCCGGCGGCGCTATATATGGCCGTGACGAAAACTCTGATTATGTCAATAGCCAAAGAGGGAATAACGGCTGACCGCATACTTATGAAAGTGAACGATGAATTGAGTCGCGACAACGATGTGAATATGTTCGTAACCATATTCTGCGGCATTCTGGACACCTCTACCGGAGAAATTTGTTATGCTAACGGGGGGCATAACCCGCCGCTGGCAATAAGAAAGAACGGCGATATTTCCTTCCTCGGGGAAACGGGCGGGCTTGTCATAGGGGCTTTTGAAGGCATGCCATACACGCTCGAAAAGCTTGTGCTCGGACCGGGCGATACGCTTTTCATGTACACCGATGGCGTGACAGAGGCCATGAATGAAAAGGACGAGCAGTTCTCAGATGAACGCCTGGAGAGGGAGCTTGCCTCGCTGAATGTGGTCGACATACAGGAATTAATCGGCGGGATCATGGATAGGATCGTATTTTTCACTGGAGGCGCCCCCCAGTCCGACGATATTACCATGCTGGCTGTCAGATTTTTTGGGGAAAAGACATTTGTCTGATAATAATAAAAACCTGGTGTATAAAACCGCGGACAGGTCCGGGGTTTTATACAGCTAAAATTATGGTTATGGAGGTAGTATGGAAATAGAAGTGAACAAAGAGCTTGATATATGCGTTATAAGAATAATCGGCAGGCTCGATGCCGTCACATCTGCCGAGTTTGAGGCCACGATAAACGGATTAATTTCGGGGGGTGGGAATAAATTGATTTTCGACATGGGGCAACTGCAATACGTAAGCAGCGCAGGGTTGAGAAGCTTTTTGGGAACTGCCAAGTCGTTGAAAGCCGGTAACGGCCGTATGGCTTTTTTTTCGTTGCAGGAATCGGTCAATAAAGTATTCCAGATGTCCGGGTTTAATAAGATTTTCAAGTTATTCAACTCAAGGGAAGAAGCAACTGAGTTTATGAATGCCTGATGAAAACCATATCTAAAACAAGACTGCCGGCCTCTTTAGATAACCTGGGACAGTTTGTCCTTGCAGTATCGGGTGCGGCCAGGGAATGCGGGTTTGGCGATGAAAAGGTGAACGACGCAGAATTGGTTACGGAAGAGGCTGTGGTAAATATAATCAAGCATGCATATAAATTCGAGCAGGGCGATATAGAAATAATCTGTAAGACTGACGACAGTGGAAGGCTTATTGTAGAGATAGAAGACACAGGGGTTGGTTTTGACTCGTCATTAACGCAGGCGCCCGATATCGATGCCGACATAGAATCCCGGCCGATAGGAGGTCTCGGCATATTATTTATGAAAAGTCTTACCGAGGATTTGAATTACACTCGCATGGATACAAAAAATATACTGAGGTTCGTTATTTCCATTTCATAAGCAATAAGTATCAGAAATGACGCGAATCGCCTCATAAACGTCCGTACGAAATGGCACATGCGAATGGGTCGTTTGACTTGTCCTCAATAAATCAATAAAATAGCAGGTTGAATGTTCTTACCTGGAAAGGTATTAAGGGGGTCTGTAAATCTATGCGGGGAGCAAATGAAGTATTTGACGGTTACTGTATGTTCCTGAAACAACAGAGCGGAGCAGGCAAAGCCGCTTCGTCGCTGTACCTGTCTCCCGGAAATAGCCCTTTTATAAGAGTTGGGAATAAACTTATCGAGTGCGACGAGATGGCGCCTATCGGCGAAAAAGAAATCAGTGATATCGTAGATTATTTGTTTGAGCGTTTACACATAAAAGCTGAAAAAACCCTCACGGAATTAGGACTCAATTACGAGGCAAAAGGTGTGGGAAGTTTCAAAGCAGCGATAACGCTTGGTCAAAAGGGTTACACTATTATGATAAATCCTCTGTCCCGGGAAATCCCGGATTTAGATTCTCTGGGGTTGCCCGAATCCATCAAAAAGCTCGTTTATATGCAAAGAGGGCTCGTAATAGTCATAGGAAAACGCTCCTCCGGTAAAAGTACCACTACGGCTTCTATAATCAGTTTTATAAACCGTAATTTTACCAGGAAAATAACTGTAGTAGAAGAATCTCCCAATTACTACCACGACGATTGGCTCTCGATAGTTAATCAGCCCTATAAGAGATATTCGGACTTATTTAAATCCGTGGAGTCAATTGAAAGGGCAATAGGCGACGCCAGCGTTTTGGCTGTAGACGGGTTCCCCATGTATGAAACAATGAAAATAGCCTTGCATGCCGTAAATAAGGGGATGTTCGTAATAGCCGCGGTTAATGCCAACGGCGGGGTGCCGGAGGTGCTTAGATTAATAGTAGAAAGCTTTCCTGAAAATGAAAGAAAAGAAGCGAGATTTTCACTTTCCAGGGCACTCGCAGGCGCCTTCTGGCAGGAGCTTTTACCCAATGCTCGCGGAGACGGCCTCGTGCCTGTCTTTGAGATACTGCTTAACGATCCCGTAATTGCAGGTATTATACGAAACGATGCCCTTCACCTCCTTAGACCGACTATAGCTGCAGGCGCGGTACGGGGAATGAGAACTATAAACCAGGCGCTAAACGAAATGATTGCATCAGGGGCTATTGCCGAAGATACGGCCTCATCATTCAGGGAAGAAACTTACTCACGCTGCATCCCCCCTGCTAAAGAGGCTTATTATTAACAGTCAATTAAACAAATTAAGGGGTTAACGCATGGATGGCGACTTGAGTAAATCCGCCGAAGAACAGCAGGACGAATTCATCTATAAAATCGAAGCCCTGAAAAAACCTAAGGAAGACGTACCGGAGATAATAAATTACCTTATTGCCGCACGTGAGATTAATGCCTCGGACATTTATTTTTCTGTGGATGAGTGCCCGGTACTGAAACGCAACAGCAAGTTTCATAAACTTCTGGAAAGCCCCTTTTACAGGGCGGAAGAGGTCAAGCGCCTTATCTACGACATACTCAAAAAAGATGAGATCAAGAAATTCGGAAAAAGACCTCGACCTCGAACTCGTTTACGTAAGCGACCTTACGGGGAGTATCAGAATAAACCTATACCACGGCCAGGAGGGTATAGGCGCCGCCTGCCGGTTGATTCCGCGCGAGATTCCGACCTTTAAGGACCTTGGCCCGGCAGGTTCTCTCGAAAAAATTGCCTCTCTCAACGATGGGTTCGTTATCATTACCGGTGAGGCAAGATCCGGGAAATCCACGACACTTGCTTCCATAATCGAGCACATAAACATAAATAAAAAGAAATTCATAATTTCCATAGAGGACATTATAGAATTCCACCACAACAATCAATCCTCGCTGATAGATCAACGGCAGGTGGGCATTCACACGAAAGATTTTGCTTCGGCTATAAATGCCGCCATACGGAGCAAGGCCGACGTTATAGTGCTGACCGATATAAGAAACAGAGAAGCTCTCGATTTGGCAATGAATGCCGCAGAAAGCGGCACACTCGTGATAGGAGTCATGCGGACGTTTGGCGGGTCGGGCGAGGCGATTTACAGAATGCTTAATTTTTACACCGATGAGTATCAGAAATATGCCCGTTATCAGTTATCGAGGGTCCTGAGGTCTATCATATGGCAGCACCTGCTTCCTCTTAAAAATTACGAGGGCACTGTGCCGGCTATGGAAATCCTCCATAACACGAAGAAAATCTCGGAATTAATCAGAACGAATCAACTCGATAAAATAAACAGGGAAGTAGGTAAGGGAGGGGCACTGGGCATGCAAACCATGGAGCAGTCTTTCGACTTGCTTAAGACTGCTCACCAACTGGAGGAAGGCGTAGCCCTTGCCTTCAAATATGGGAAATTCCTGCTTGCACTGTTATGATACATTCGTATTTAGGGCGGAGATAGTGAACAGAAAGTTGCAAAAAGTTTCTTAATTGCGGAGGAACAAAAGGCCGATGAAAATAGGTGTTTATAAATTAGGTTATTTAGATACGCTTTTGGTGTTTATCCCCATTAGTTTTATCCTTGAGTTTTTGCATGTTAACGATACATGGATCTTTTTTACCTCGGCGGCTGCAATAATTCCGCTGGCCGCTATCATGGGAACGGCCACCGAGCATCTGGCGGCAAAGCTTGGCCCGGGTCTGGGCGGATTGCTTACCTCAACGTTTGGAAATGCTGCAGAGCTGATCATTGCGGTGTTTGCCATCAAAAACGGCTTGTACGAAGTAGTCAAGGCTTCCCTTACCGGCTCTATCATAGGCAATATCCTGCTGGTTTTAGGGCTGAGCTTCATTGCAGGGGGTGTAAAGGTAAAAAAACTTAAGTTTAATCCAACGGCAGCCGGCCTTAACTCCACTATGCTGATACTTTGTACGTCCGCCCTTATCGTGCCTGCGGTTATCAGCTCGTTATTGGGGGGCAGCCCTAATTTAGATAAAGTTAAAATCCATGCCCTCGACTTAAAAATCAGCCTCGCAATTGCCATAGTGCTTTTCGCTACATATATTCTCAGCCTGGTGTTTTCTTTAAAGAGCCATAAACACATCTACGGCACGGCCGATGAAGAAAGCGCAGGGCACGGGGAAACGGCTCCGTGGAAGACCCAAACGGCCCTGTTCGTTTTGCTGCTTGCCACTGTGGGTATCAGCTTTATGAGCGAGATTATGGTTGCATCCATAGAGGCGGCTACGAAAACATTGGGTATGAACGAGATCTTTGTCGGGGTCATAGTGGTGGCAATCGTTGGAAATGCCGCCGAAAATAGCACGGCAATACTTATGGCGTTAAAAAATAAAATGGACGTGTCCGTTTCCATAGCCATAGGGTCGAGTTCCCAGGTTGCCATGTTTTTAGCGCCTCTTTTACTTTTTATCAGTTACTTTCTGGGACCTGCACCCCTCGACCTGGCCTTTAAGCCTCTTGAAATTTTCTCCATAGTGTCTTCAGTCGTGCTGGTCAATTTTATCTCACTCGATGGCGAATCTCACTGGATGGAGGGTGTTCAGCTCCTTGCGCTTTACATAATTCTAGGCATAGCATATTTCTTTTTGCCATTATGAATACCCTTAGGCAAATGACCGCAGGTGGCATGTTATAGTAATACTGTTTAAATGGATAGCGAGCGTATTCCCAGTGTTCATGCCACGGGGTATAGCGAACGAATAAGATAATAAAATCCCATGCATTAGATTCCCTGCGGTCTTGCCGCAGTGAAGATCAATAAGGTGACATTTAAGGAGAATGATGGAAACGCTGTACGACACTTTGGACGATTATCATGAATATGATTCAACTAGTTATAAAGACTCAGGCAGCACAACCTTTAAAAGGGCGAAAATATTAAACCTTGAAGACTATAAAAAAGCCTTTAAAAAACCCTCTGCTTTTTTAGAGCTTCACGGCGGCCTTACCGATGCACGGCTGAATTGTGAAATAAAACACTCCATAAGCGGAAGGTTTCGAGTAAAGGTCTCCCTTTTGGCTGCATATAAAGACTTGAGTATTGCCCTTGGAGACTATATCAAAAACCAGGCAGGCGTGGTCAGGGTGGATACTAATTACTACTGCGGAAGCTTTACGATTCATTACGATAAGGAGGTCGTACAGCAGGACGCTATCGTTTTCTCCGTCACAAAACTGACTCTGGGAGAGGTAATATTACTTGGTAAAGAAACTGTCCGGAAAAAAACCGAAGATAAAGACATATCGCTTTCGTACGTTAAGTGGGCATCGACGGCTGCCGGGTTAAGTTTACTCTTAGGCGGTATTCCTGCCGTCGGCTACATAGTCGTTTATCCGCTATTGTTTTATATAAGTGCACCCGTCTATAAAAGGGCATACAGGTGTATTAGAAAAGAGCGTCGTCTGAACGTGGATTTCCTCGATGCCGCGGCTTTTTCAGTCGGAGTTCTCACAGGGGACGTCATAAATGCATCGGCTATGGTGTGGTTAATCCATCTCGGCGATTACATACGGGACTTGACGGCTGCCAGTTCACATAGAACCATAAGAAAACTCCTTGATTTCCAGGAAAACCACGCATGGGTTGTGAGGGGTGAGGTCGAGGTAAAAATCAGGGTAAAGGACCTCGTCCCCGGCGACGTGGTATCCTTAAACGTAGGTAACCTTATCCCCGTGGACGGCGAAGTAATCGACGGTGAAATAATCGTCGACCAGCAGGTCCTGACAGGCGAATCGTTTCCGGTACATAAGGAAAAGGGCGATACTGTCTTAGCTTCAACGGTCATCAAAGACGGTAAGGCATACGTCAGGGTGCTTAAAACCGGCGACAATACCAAAGTGGCGCAAATAGTAAAGATGGTCGAAGAGGCGCCTATTTACGAGACGAAAATCCAGAATCACGCAGAGAAATTTGCAGATAAAATCGTCCTGCCTTCCCTTATCACCACGAGTCTGCTCTTTGCCACTACATTGAATCTTGCCCACCTGGCAGCGCTTCTTACTGTTGATTTCGGTACCGGAGTCAGGGTCTCCGCGCCTACTTCTGTCCTTGCTTCGATGATCTCTGCGGCCTCTCACGGCATTCTTATAAAAGGCGGCAGCTACCTCGAAAAACTCTATCATGTCGATACCATAGTATTCGATAAAACAGGGACCCTCACCACCGGAGTGATTAAGGTGGAAGACGTTATCGGCTTTAACGGGTTTTCTCACGACGATATAATCTCATATGCCGCTACTGCAGAGTTTCAAATGACTCACCCTATAGCTGAGGCCGTTGTAAAATATGCCGAAAGCAACGATATCCACCTGAAAAAGAGGGACGCCGTCCAGTACTGCGTAGGACGCGGCGTAGATGCCGCAATCGATGGCAGGTGCGTGCTGGTGGGAAGTTTGAGGTTGCTCAGGGAACAATCGATTACAGTGGACGACGAGGTTATAAGCATCACGGACAGACTTGTAGAGGAAGGTAAGGCGGCCCTTTACGTAAGTATTGACGGACAGCTTTCGGGAATTATTTCTTTCAGGGACCAGATTAGAAAAGAAGCAAAGGAGATGATAGACGCCCTTCACAAGCTTGGCATAAAACAGGTGATTATGCTTACCGGGGATGTCAGGAAGGTGGCCTTGCCTGTAGCAACGGCCCTTGGTATAGACCAATGTATAGCCGAGGTGCTTCCCGAGCAAAAGGCTGAGGTAATTATCGATCTGAAGAACAAGGGTCATTTGGTGGCCTTCGTCGGTGACGGTATAAACGACTCGGTTGCGCTTTCTTATGCAGAGATAGGAATTTCCGTAAAGGGCGGGGCCGATATAACGAAGGAGACGGCAGGGGTAATCCTTCTGGACGATAACCTCAACAAGATACCCAAGGCCTTTGAAATAAGCAAAGAGACCATGAAACTCATCAAGGAAAATTATGCGATAACCGGAGGGCTCAACGTCTTTGCGTATATGCTGGCGGCCGTAGGCTTAGTAAGCCCCGTTATGAGCACTTTAATAAGTAACGGCTCTGCCATTGTGGCATGTGTTAACGGTATGAAACCGGTTATTAAAATGAAGATGGAGGGTCGCGGACGGTAAAAAATAGCGGCATGCTGCCTCTTACCGGTGAAACGATTATAGGAAAATGCGGATCAGGTTGCCTTAAATAATAACAGCGAGTATAATAACCTATCGTTTTCGGGTTCAATAAAAGGAGGAATTTATAATGGAAGAATTATTGGCTGGAGTTTTAGGCGGTGCAGTAGTATTTGTTGCCGGCAAATCGGATTTTTTTAGGGGCGCGTTAAAAGGGCTTATGAAAATGGGTTACGCCGTGTCCGATAAGGTAACATCGTGCGGCGGTGAAACCGCGGAATCCGTAAAAGACATGTTAGCCGAAAGCAAATCGGAATACGAGGCGGAAAAGGCTGCTAAAGCTGAAGCAAAGGTCCAGAGCAAGGCTTAAGAAGACATAAGGAGATTCTGACTTACATGGCAAAGTGTGAAGTAGTACACCATATACGGGGAAGGGTAAGGCTGAGAGTGCCCGCTATAGGGGATGAGCGCTGCCTGGAACAACTGGGCCATCTTTTATCGAATGATAAGAGAATAAGCGGTGCTTCCTTTAATAAGGCATGCTCCAGTGTTACCCTCATCTATAAGCCTATGGATATTTCAGTAGAAGAAATATGCGATTTAATCGCTTCAGGCTGTGAAAAAACTCCGGAGAAAACACCGGTTATAACGGATACCAATACCGGGACCACCGAAAAACAGGCCGGGAAGGTGAAAGCTGGAATGTCGAGCGGGAAAGCTCCGGCAAAAAAACGCTCTAAAGTTCAGGTGAAAAATAAATAATATGGGAAACGGAACATTTTTAAAATACCTTATGAAATTGTTTTATGCTGCAAAAGATACGGTGCAGCCTTTAGCGGGTGAATCATACGAGAAGCTTAAAGACATTGCAGCCGAAAGCAAAGCGGAATATGAGCTTGAAAAGATAAACGAAAAAAAAGCCAGGGACAAACAGCAATAGTATATGAACTCAAAGTTGCCTGCCTTTAATGCGCTGCCGCTCTCCGGAAGAGAATTGAACGATGAGGAAGTCGGGACATTCAATCTTATTGAAATTAGACACTCCATCCAGGGAAGACTCAGAGTGTCATCAGTAGCATTGAGGGGCGAAAAGTCTATAATTAAAGCGCTAAACGCTAAAATGCGAGGCATGGAGGGCATTAAAAAAGTCGTTACAAACTCCTTGTGCGGCAGCATCACGATACACTACGACGCCAGTTCAACAGATGCAGATAAAATATTGCATAACCTGATCACCGTTAATATAAACGAAGTCGTTCTTGAAAACTTGCCGGCAGTTATATCCGGCGATAACGACATAAGACATAATAAATTTTATGCGCTGCTCAGCCGCCTCCTTGCAGTCGCCGGTGTTGCCCTGTTCATACTGCCGGGAATACCCGGCGCTCCGCTTTTAGTGTTGTCGGCTTATTTTTATCGAAAAGCCAGGGCAAACCATACTGCAAACCCGCCGCAAATAACTGCATAAAGTACTGTTTAACTTTCTCTAAACGGCTTTCCGGAGGCTTCTCGTGAATTTTCTATCAAAGTCTTTATTGAGGTAAAGGCTTGAAACGCAGATGTCGGTCGTGTTGTTTCCGGTTCTGAATGAGTCAGGAAGGCCGAACTGCAGCCCGATATACAGGGCTGTAAAGGCAGGCGCCAGGTTTGGGGAGATATTCAGGTATATGGCTAAAGGTCCGGCAAAAAGCAGGAGTTCGCCCGGTATTCCCGGAACCCCGAAGCCGATTAAGATCACGAGCGGGATGCTCATAATCAGTTTCACGACAGACAGTTCAATGCCTAAAAGCTGTGCAACCGCAGCAGCCATTATAAACACGCATATGGTCGTGCCGTTTATGCCGAGATAGCTCCCGGCTCCAATGATAAACCGTCTTACTTCGGCGCCTATGCCGGGATAATGTTTCTTGACCAGATGCAGGTTTAAAGGTGTAGACAGGGACTCGGACGCCGTAGACCATAAAAGGGGATAGATGCGTACCCAATATTTACTGAAGTAATGTTTAATTGAAAAGTCCTTTAAAGTATTCTTTAAAATGACAAGAAGTGCCATATGCCACGTAATACATGCAAGTCCTACTAAAAGAGCTGTGGATACATAGACCAGAATTATACCGATAGGCGTATTTACCGGCAGTCTTCCAAAAATTAAATTTAAGTCTGCCAGCCTGGCCCCGGTTAATTCCTTCATTGCAAGATGGTCGTTAAGCTCATGAGGAAGGGTATAGATAAATGCCCCTATAGCAAACATAAAGACAGGAACAAGGGGCAGAAATAATTCACCAAGCTTTTCTATCAGGGCATAGATTTTACCCAGCACATTCCCTACAATCTTATATCTTTTCAAAAATACAGCTGTTATAAAAGCCGCATATATGGCATAAAAATACGTGCTGTGCGTCATAGTCGTAACGAAGGCGGAAAGGGACTGTGCGATCGATTTCCCAAAGCTGCCTCCGGAATTCGTATAAAGGGGCAGTCTAAATACAAAAGCGGTGAAAGCTATAGACCATAAGCAGGCATAAAGGCGCAGCCTTATGAGCCATAACACTGCGTAACTTGCGAAATACCCCCTGCCGAGCTCTATTATACGTGCGATAGAAGGCGCTAATACAAAGTAAATAATAAAAGGCGCTATATACTCATAAAGATCTATTAAATCGGACATACCGCTTGTTACGTTATTGCCCACACCTGGGAAATACCTAGCCGATAATATTCCGGAAATAAAGGAAAGTATCGTCAGAAACGGCAGATACCTTTCCAGGTTATCCAAAATAGAACGATAAATATTTTTTGCCTGAATCTTTTCCATTGAGATGATTGTAGTCATACTCTCTCCCTGAATGACAAGCAACATTGCGCCAATGCCATCATGCCGATTCCTGAATTTACCTTTATGGGTCTATAGTAAAATTCTTTTACTGCAAACCCTGAAAACTATCGCGATATCACAGCAGTCCCAGCTTCCGTAAGGCCTCCTATTGTACCACACTCAACCGTAAAACAGAGCGGCAGATAGACGGGCAATGCTATATGCCGCAAGCCGGAATTTTCGTCATGCCCGAAGGTATTAATCGGGCATCCAGAAAAGAAAGACCTGGATTCCCGCTAAAATACTGCCAACAGTAGGCGCCTTAAGCGCGGGAATGACGTCTTTGAAGCAGTTTTTTTTGATTTTATATTAATTTTGCAGTTCTTGTTTACCTGAAAAATGCATAATGCGTTTTCCCTGGCGGGCAATGGGGCTTTTGCCGCAGGGTAGTTATAACGGTAAAAAGAAATATGCTATGCCTAGAATTATGTAAAGCGCAAGGAGTTGAACACCCTCCATCCAATGAGATTCGCCATCGAGTGAGATAAAATTGACCAGCACCACTGAAAGCACCAGGGAGATAGTTTCAAGAGGCTTAAAGGCCAGGTCGAGGGGTGCAGGTCCCAGAAAGTAACTGATAAAGAGTAAGAGAGGCGCTAAAAACATGGCTACCTGGGAACTCGACCCTATGGCTATGGAAACTGATACATCAAGTTCATTTCTTAATGCCATAAGTATTGCCGTGCTATGTTCGGCGGCATTTCCAACGATTGCCACCACTATGACCCCGACAAACACCTCGTTCATACCCAATGTTTTCGTGGCCGCCTCTATGGATGCAACCATAATCTCGCTCATAAAGCTGATACCCACAGTGGCAAGCAGCAAAACGAACAGGGCGGTTTGGGTCTTCCACGGAGCCGTTTCACCGTGCCCTGCGCCTTCTTCGTCGGCCGTGCCGTAGAGGTGTTTATGGCTCTTTAAAGAAAACACCAGGCTGAGAATATATGTAGCGAAAAGCACGATCGCAATTGCGAGGCTGATTTCTAAGCTGAGGGCATGGATTTTAACTTTATCTAAATTAGGGCTGCCCCCCAATAACGAGCTGATAACCGCAGGCACGATAAGGGCGGACGTACAAAGTACCAGCATCGTGGAGTTAAGGCCGGCTGCCGTTGGATTAAACTTAAGTTTTTTTACCTTTACACCCCCTGCAATGAAGCTCAGCCCTAAAACCAGAAGGAGATTGCCTATGATAGAGCCGGTAAGGGAAGCCTTGACTACTTCGGACAAGCCTTTTCTGATAGCAATTATCGCAATGATCAGCTCTGCAGCATTTCCAAACGTTGCATTAAGAAATCCGCCCAGACCCGGGCCAAGCTTTGCCGCCAGATGCTCGGTGGCCGTTCCCATGATAGCGGCCAGCGGAATTATTGCAGCCGCCGAGGTAAAAAAGATCCATGTATCGTTAACATGCAAAAACTCAAGGATAAAACTAATAGGGATAAACACCAAAAGCGTATCTAAATAACCTAATTTATAAACACCTATTTTCATCGGCCTTTTGTTCCTCCGCAATTAAGAAACTTTTTACAACTTTCTGGTTCGCTATCTTTGCCTTACAGTTGCATTCCCGTGAGCCTGACCCTCTCTCAGTAATCGAGCAGTTCGAGGCTGCGGGAGCGCCAATCGAGCACTGCGGTACGCTGATACATTTTTTCGGCAAGTGCGCCGAATTCGTCTCGTAACACTCCGGCTGCGAAGTGAGAAAGAAAACGCGACTTCAATTCGGCCCGCGCCCGGTCGACACCGATCTCATCGTAAGGTACGGAGGCCAGCAGCAGAAAGCCATCGTCCGGGACGCGACCGGCTTTCATGTTGCTCTCGATAATCCCTGCAGCTTTGCGCAGCGGATCAGCAAGGTCCGGGCTATAGGGGCCAATGATGAGGGCAATATCGGGGGTATGGAGAAAGTCGAACCCACGCCCCAGACAAATCATCCATTCGCGGTGCTCGACATCGAGCATTCGTTCATGCTGCCGCGCCTGTTCACGCACCTGCGAGATGTGTTCAAGATTACCGTACAGCAACGGCAGGAGGTCGGCGCGCATCTGTGCAGGCATGTCGGGAAGCAGAGTGGACAGGCGCTGATCCAGCGTAGTTGCATCAGTTGCGGAAAAACCGGCGAGATCGAGCACTGTGTTATTGCTGCCGTGGACCACCAATGAGTCGTCGTCGGTTTCGAACCCGCACACCAACGGATAAACCGTGCCGTGACCACTGCCGAAAATGTGTTCGATCTGGCGGCGAATTTCGCCTGTATGGGCAATTGCCGCCGCAGTATCGTAATGGAAGCCTGCACATCCGCGTAAAGGGTTCCCTTTAGACCAGTGGTAGGTAATAAGGAAAAGCACACGCCGCCCGGAGCCCGTCATGCGCATGACGTAATGGGCCAGCACTTCGCCAAGGTGCGGCCAGCCCAGATCAAACACGCCGCCAAGATTGCGGAAAGGCATGAGAATGCCGGTTGGAGTTTTGGTTGCGACCGGAATGTTAATGCGGCCGTCCATACACTTCAACACCACAATGGCGGTAGGGTGTTCTGAGAGATACCGTTCCCGCGCAAGCCACGCTTCCGGACTACGAAAGGTCTCACCGTGACGGCGGGCGAGTTCGAACAGCCAGTCAATACGTTCAGCAATGGGTTTGAAATTAATATCGCTCATGGTCTCCGCTCCAGCTGTATTATCAACCGGTGTTTTGTTATCATACTGAAAGCAATATAATAATACAAGACGATGATGATTTCTGAATTATACTCATCAATAAAGTAAATGAAAAATATTTTATTTAGTCCGACTAAAGAGAAGCATATTTTTTACAAATGGGCAACATCCCTTGCTCTCATTACCATTTTCTACAACTTCATTGAGGGCGCGGTTTCTGTTTTATTTGGTCTCGAAGACCAAACTGTCTCCCTTTTCGGTTTCGGACTCGATTCTTTCGTAGAGGTGATTTCAGGCGTCGGGATCTGGCATATGATAAACCGGATGAAAAAAAACGCGGCGGAAAGTCATGACTCATTTGAAAGAACCTCACTTAAGGTGACCGGGGCAGCTTTCTACATTCTCACTGCAGGACTGATAATTACTTCCTTGTTAAATTACCTTAACGGGTATAAACCAAAGACTACCTTGTGGGGTATTATTGTAGCAGCCGTTTCTATTTTGACGATGTGGGTGCTGATTCATTACAAATTAAAGATCGGCAGGCGTTTCAACTCCAGGGCGCTGCTTGCCGATGCGGCCTGCTCCAAAAGTTGTTTGTATCTCTCCATCGTTCTTCTAATTGCAAGCGTAGGATATGAAGCGACGGGCATCGGCCTGGTAGATTCCCTTGGCGCCGTCGGCATAGCAATTTTCTGTTTCAGGGAAGGACGCGAGGCGTTTAATAAAGCGAAAGGTAAGCCATGCAGTTGCGGGACAGTATGTAATCAAGGTTCTAAATAACGGCAAAGCGTTTTTTCTGTTGCTTATAAAAAATATATTCCGGTAATAACAGGGGTGCCTTATTGATGAGACGTTTCAGTATATTGCAGACAGGTGATATAAGGAGCACAACCAAACGTATCCTGTCTTCTTTTTCCGATTATTTCTTTGATCTTAGGTACTGTACGGATACATTTTCGTGGGTAGAAGTGGATGAATTGAAGATCGCTCAAAGTAAGAAAAAAAGAGCGAAAATGTATCAGCCGACCTGCACACTTCCATTGAGGAAGCTGTTAAAGGAATTAAATATTCCGCGGGGCAAGGTTTTTGTTGACCTGGGATGCGGCAAAGGGATAGTCCTGTTGGTAGCTTCCGAATTCGGCTTTAAAGAAGCAAGGGGGATCGAGATTTCGCCTGTATTGTGTGATATCGCTGTCAAGAACTGTTATCGTTATAAAGAAAAAACAAAAGCAGGGACCGAATTTATAATCCTCAGGTCTGATGTCAGTGATCACGCCCTTAATGACGATGAAGATGTTTTTTATCTGTTCAACCCGTTTGATGAGTATGTATTAAAGCAGGCTTTAAAGAATATTACGGCATCTCTCCAGAGGCGAAACAGGGGGATTTTGATTATTTACCGTAATCCGGTGCATGCGAGTATTATTGAGGAAAATGGAAACTTTACAAAATTGATGGATTTTTCTTCCTGGGGATGGGATTTCATGGTATTTTCGAATTGCCGCTCCGTTACCTCTCTTTGGGGGTCACCAACTTGAGCGCGTCTCTCTCGATTTCAATTTTTGCAGGAGTGGTCCCTTCGTAATCGCCGTCAAGCTGCACAGGCGATTCCCCGTCAACGATGATTTCCCCGGCTTTGAAATAGCTGATGTCCCTGAAAGTGATATGCTTTCCGGTTATGACCCCAATGATGTAACGAAAAAGGGACCCTCTGTTTTTTTTATGTGTAACAAAAGCATAAAAATAAGGCTCTGTAAGCCTGGCATCGGGTGTTGCCTTGAACCTGCCTCCGTAGTAGGACGCCTTACCTATAATAGCGCCGTACCCTTTTACATTGCCGGCAGGAGCAGATTCAGCGGGTCCCTGCCTTATGGAAAGAGTGATAGGTCCCGGGTTGTAATGCATAAGTGCTTTAAGGCCGCTAAAGAAGTAGGCCCCCTTACCGGTAAATTTCTTTATCAATTCATTAACGTTCAGCGTCGCTTCCGCGTCGAAACCGATACCTGCCATCAGGAGAAAATAGCGTGTCACGAGTGATTTTTGATGGGACCATGGATCAGCCCTGGTAAAAGTGATCTTGCCTAGATGCACCGGCTGAATAGTGCCGTCCAGGGCGATAGCCAGCGCTTTTTTTAATGCCATGGGGATCTGAAGCTCTCGCGCGAGCACAGAGGTAGTGCCGAGGGGCAGTATCGCCATGGGGATGTTTGAGCGGGCCAGGCCATTGGCAACTTCGTTATATGTGCCGTCGCCGCCTGCTGCTATGACCAGCCGCGCAGGGTGGATTGCAGCTTCTCCGGCAAAAGCTTCGGCATCACCTTTCCTGCCGGTGAACATAAGCTTGACGTCATAGCCCTTGTTTATCAGGAAGTCGGAGGCCTTTTTAATTTTGAATGCAGCCCCGCCCCCTGCAACGGGGTTGCCGATAAGAACGATTCTCTCAGCCATTGTTCTCCCAAGAGACAGGTAAAGGTAGAGGCATAGCGAATGCTAAAACAGAAACTGAAACAGTCCGGTATTTAATATACCTATACCTTTGCCTCTACCTGTCGTATTGCTTTAGCAATATCGGCTCTTTTTCCAGATAGTTTATTACCGTGTTTATCTTTGCATTTTCTCTGACAAAGAACACCCTTCCCCCATGCATGTCGCCCGGTTTTTTAATATTAGGTATGCGAACATATCCTATTTCTCTTCCTGCTACATATCCTGTTGTATAATCGGGATCATCAGAAATGCAAACCTCCGCAAGGATGTCCTGGCATGAGGCTGTCTTTGATGCCAGAATAAGAGCCTCTCTCACCGTTTCCGTATTGATCCGCATTCCTGAAAGCTTTAGCTCCAGTTTTTTTATCTCCGCCTTCTCCATGCCCAATCTTGACACCCTTATGCCGCGTTTTTTGTCGGGCTCGATACGACGGCCTGTCCCGGCTGTTATCAGGGACGCCCCGCGCATCACCCGCAGCGATGTCAAAACTTTTAAGGCAGCAGCGACTGCCCGTCGGGCAATACCAGAACTTGCCAGAATTTCTGAAATAATATTCTTTGCCCTTTCAGGTGAGACGCAACGGAGCGTTTTTATGCGCAGCAAGGGAGCGTCGGCAGGTTTCTGCATTATCGCTTCGATTGTAAGGACAATTGTGTCAGGGGCTCCCCTGGGATGATCAAGCACCCTTTTGATACAGGCGTTCACTGCTCCGGCCAGTTCCGTGCTGTTGTAAAGTCCTTCAGCCCCTGAAATATGGATACCACTGCCGCCTTTCTTTTTGGAAGCCCTTACGCGCACATTCCACATTCATGAATTGTATCATAAAGAGGCATATTGCAATATATGCCTCTAAGGCCGGCAGGTGCGAAGATGAGAAGGTGTGAAGAGGGAAAAGTTTGGGATTGCACATCTTCTCAACTTCACAAGTTCTCACCTTCGGCATATTATCTTCCGGGGTTGTGTTTTGCTTTGTATAAATGTTAAAAAACAGTACTATGAAAACGGTCCGGATTGCATTATGCCAGATCAACCCCTCGGTGGGTGATCTGGACGGCAATGTAAAGAAAATTATCGGCTTTATTGAAAAGGCCGGGGAATATTACCCGGATATCATTGCCTTTCCTGAACTGGCTGTCACAGGCTATCCGCCTGAAGACCTTCTCTTAAACCCCCAGTTCATCAAGGATACGCTTGCCGCTCTTAAGGAAATTCAGGCAAGCACCGGTGATGCCGTAGTGATAACCGGATTTGTGGACAGGACGGATGACATATACAACGCCGCTGCGGTTCTGAATAACGGGCAGCTTATTGATGTTTATCAGAAGATGTATCTGCCGAATTACAGCGTTTTTGACGAGTTCAGATATTTTCAGGCCGGGAGCAGATATACGGTATATGAAATGGAAGATTTTCTGTTCGGTGTTACAATCTGCGAGGACATATGGTATGAGGGCGGCCCAAGCTCGGTCCAGGCGCTCGGGGGCGCGGAATTGATTGTCAATATCAATGCCTCCCCCTATAATATCGGCAAGACGGGATTCCGAAAGAAAATGCTTGCTACCCGGGCCTACGACAACAGCGTTATTATTGCCTATCTCAATACTGTGGGAGGCCAGGATGAACTGGTGTTCGATGGGCAGAGCTTCATTGTGGACCAGAACGGAGAAATCATCGCGCAAGGCAAACAGTTTGAAGAGGACGTGATAATTGCGGACCTGGACCTGGATGCGGTTTTCATTAAGCGCCTTCATGACCCGAGAAGAAGGCAGCAGGTCTTTGATTTGCCATTGCAGGGAGTGGAGAAGATAACCATAGCACGAAAGCGCGTAAGCGCGGAAGGGAAAGAACACGTCTCCGCGTCTTCCCCGTGTCCCGGTGTCCCTGCCGTGGAAGAGGAAGTATACAATGCGCTTGTCCTCGGAACAAGGGACTATGTTCATAAGAATGGATTTGTCAATGTTTGTATCGGCCTGAGCGGTGGAATCGATTCCGCTCTTGTCGCCACTGTCGCAGTCGATGCTGTGGGCGCTCATAATGTGACGGGCGTATTCATGCCGTCACAGTACACCTCGCCGGAAAGCAGGGAGGATATGCAGGAACTGGTCCGGAACCTCGGCATAAGGTTGATTGAAATCCCGATAGCCTCGATATTTGAAGCATACACGGAGACCCTCGCGCAGTCTTTTGAAAAAATGCCTGCCGACATTACCGAAGAGAACCTGCAGGCGAGAATCAGGGGGAACCTGCTTATGGCCTTGTCAAATAAGTTCGGATGGCTTGTGCTTACTACGGGAAACAAGTCTGAGATGAGCGTTGGATATGCCACACTATACGGGGATATGGCGGGAGGGTTTGCAATAATAAAGGATGTGTCTAAAACGCTGGTCTACCGCCTGTGCAGATGGAAGAATCTCAAAGAAGGACGAATGGTTATCCCTGAAAGGGTACTGACCAAGCCCCCTACCGCGGAATTGAAGCCGGACCAGAAAGATACGGATACACTGCCTCCTTATGAAGTGCTGGACCCTATCCTTAAGCAGTACATCGAGGAAGACAAAAGCTTTGACGAAATTGCGGCTCTCAACCCGGATTGCCGGGTGGAGAACACGAAAAGGATCATACGCATGGTTGATTTCAGCGAGTATAAGAGGAGACAGTCTCCTCCCGGAATAAAGATTACCCCCAGGGCCTTTGGCAGGGACAGGAGATTTCCGATAACTAACAAGTACAGACAGTTTTAAGGTTGTGAAACGTGAATCGTGAAATGTTACAAAAGACGTGAAAAGCCGGCATGGAAATGATAATAAAATCTTCTATAAAAATTGCGGCAGTTTTTAGTCTGACTCTTATGGTGCTCCCGGTTTTTGACTCGGACTATGTTTTTTGCGCCGACAAAAACCAGATGTCGCATACGGCTACCCAGCCCCTGCAATTCAGCAGGAACCAGGATATATCACAGGTAAAGCCCCGGAAGCCGGTAAGAATAAAACTGCATCGCAGCGCCAAAGGAGAATACCAGTGGGACATCTCCGGGGACAACGCAGATGAAATAGTCAGGGCGGACAGGCGGTTGAGAAAATTACTGGAGGTGGAATAAAATTTTGAATGTTGAATTTTGAATGTTAAATTCCGGAAGTAACATTTTTTTATTGAACGCAACAATTTAAAATTCAAAATTAAAAATTCAAAATTGATTTGAAGAGGAGGAATAAGATGGAGAAATATAGTATTCGCGAGGTCCTTGAGCAGGCTGTCCAAACCGAAAAATTGGGCTATCAATTCTATACTGCCATGGTAGCCCGTTTTAAGGAGAATGAGAAATTGGTGAAGCTTTTCGGCACGCTTGCCGAAAAGGAATTGAGACATGAAAAGACATATACCGAGATGAGGGACATGGTTGGAGATGAGGAGCCCAACGGATGGGAGGAAATGTCGCAGTACCTGAGGGCGATTGTGGAATCAGAATTCTTCATGGGTAAGAACAAATCACTCCCCTCAATGGACGGGATAAAGACTGTAAGCGATGCAGTTGATTATGCCTTTGAGTTTGAGAAAGAGACGCTCCTGTACTTTTACGGCTTAAGGGAGGCGGTGCGTCAAAAAGAGCTCGTGGATGAGATTATAAATGAAGAGAAGAGCCACATCATGTGGCTCCATGCCTTTAAAAATGTTCTTGTGAAGCCATAAGATTCCATTGACGGCTGGAACGCTATATATTGTTGCTACGCCTATAGGCAATCTTGAGGATATAACGCTCCGGGCCTTGAGGATACTTAAAGAGGTTGATTATATAGCTGCCGAGGACACCAGGCATTCGCTGAAACTCCTCAATTATTACGGTATAACTAAACCGCTGATAAGCTACTGGTCCGAGCGGGAAAAGGTCAAGGCTGAAGAAATCGTCGCAAAGCTGCGCGAAGGTCTTTCTGTTGCTGTTATCTCAGATGCAGGAACTCCCGGTATTTCAGATCCCGGCGCTGTTGCCATAAAGCGGGCCATTGAGGAAGGGTTTGCTGTCGTTCCTATCCCAGGGCCGTCTGCACTCATTGCCGCTCTCTCCATATGCGGTCTGCCTCACGAAGAATTTATTTTTATAGGGTTCCTCCCGTCAAAGGAGGTCCAGCGGCAAAAAAAGCTGGTTGAACTCAGGCATGAACCACGGACGCTGCTTTTTTATGAGGCCCCTCACCGTCTGCGTGCCGCGCTTCTGGACATGGAAGCGATTTTCGGGCCTCGTGAGGCAGTAGTCATAAAGGAAATTACAAAAATTCATGAGGGGATAGTGAGGGGTACTCTACCTGCGGTACGAGAAGCACTTGAGCACCTTACAATAGCAGGTGAATATATTGTGCTTTTGGATGGGGCCCGGAAAGAGGACGTGACAAAGACGGGGTCCCCGGAAAGTCAAAGACTTTTTGGAGAGCGAATGGAAGAGGCCTTGAGCGAAATCAAATCGCTGATGAAAAAGGGCAGAGGCCGAAAAGAGGCGGTCAGGATTGTTTCAGAGGACTACAGCCTCAGCAAGAATGAACTCTATGACAGAAGCCTTGGGGCAGAGGTGTCCGGTCGGGATGAAGGCGGCATATAACGGGCTGAATCTGTTAAGCTCTTTCGGCAGTCCATACGTTTTGCGCTATTTTGGAGAAGCTGATATACTAAGCGCGGCGTATGGCAACTAAACAAGCATATGAGTTTATCGGTAAAAGATTAAGAAAGATATTTTATGCATATACTCATCTACCCATACACTCATATGCTTTTTTGAGGGACGACGGTGACTGAGCGTTTTGATAAGGGGATCACAAAAAAATATTCTCCCCGGTTCGGCAGGATAGCTGCTGCCAGGGGCTTTATCACTCCTGAACAACTGAAATTGGCGTTGTCTGAACAGATCGATGACGACCAGCTCAAAAATCCTCACAGGGTCATAGGGAGCATATTTTTTGATAGAGGATGGATGACCTATCAGGAAATAGAATTGGTTTTAAAAGAGCTGTTTAAAGAGATAAGCCAAGAGTAGGCAATAATAATAGGTCATAGGTAATAGCTACTGGTGATAGGTAATGGGTTATGGGTGATAGGTTATAGGAAATTGAAAGTAAAAGAAAAAGACTCTAAACCTATATCCCATAACCTATGACCTATTACCTATAACCATGTTTCATAAATATCTTCAGGTATTCCGCAGCCGCCGCATTGCAACGGTCATGTTGCTCGGATTTTCTTCAGGCCTGCCGCTCGCACTGACCGGTGGAACACTGCAGGCCTGGATGGCGGTTGAGGGAGTGGACCTGCGCACTATCGGCGTGTTCGCGCTTGCCGGTCTGCCGTACACATTAAAGTTTATCTGGTCGCCTCTTATGGACCGTTTCATACCGCCGTGGCTTGGCAGAAGAAGAGGGTGGATACTTATAGCACAGATCTGCCTTGGCGCGGGCATAACTGCGATGGCATTCGGTTCTCCACGGCAGCACCCTCTTTGTCATGGGGGCACTCGCTATGCTCGTCGCTTTTGCGTCTGCCTCACAGGACATCGTTGTTGACGCCTATCGGACCGATGTTCTGCATGAGAAGGAGCGCGGCGCAGGCGCTGCGGTTTCTGTTATGGGCTACCGCATCGCAATGATTGTTTCGAGTGCGACGGCGCTGATCCTTGCCGACAGAATAGGATGGCGCGATACATATCTTATTATGTCATTTATAATGATTGCCGGCATGGCTGCAACTGCAATGGGTCCGGAGCCTGAGGGTAAAATAGCTCCCCCCAGGAGCATTCGCGAGGCGGCATGGGGACCGCTTAAGGATTTCTTCTCCCGCAAATCGGCTTTTACGCTGGTTGTGGTAATTGTGTTGTATAAACTCGGTGATGCATATGCCGGGACCCTTACGACAGCGTTTCTGATAAGGGGATTGGGATTTACGCTGACGGATGTGGGTACGATCAATAAAAGTCTGGGTCTCGTTTCGATGATAATCGGCGCCTTGTTCGGCGGAACGCTCATGGTACGGCTCGGACTCTACAGGGCGCTGATGCTGTTCGGCATTCTGCAAGCGGCATCCATCCTGTTGTTTATGGCGCTTGCCTTGGCAGGCAAGAGCTATCTCATGATGATTACCGCTGTTGCCTTTGAGAACCTGTGCGGCGGCATGGGGACGGCGGCGTTTGTCTCTCTTCTAATGGCATTGTGCAACCAACGGTATAGCGCAACCCAATATGCCCTGCTATCCTCTCTCGCCGCGTTAGGGAGGATATTTATAGCGCCCTCATCCGGATATGTTGTTGAACTGTTGGGCTGGCCCCACTTTTTTCTTCTTGCAACGATATCGGCGATTCCGGGACTGCTGCTCTTGCGGTGGGTGCGCGGTGACATAATAGCATTAAATGGGTAGCGGGCGAATAAGAATAAAAATATTCCCTGCCTTGCTCCGTTATTTGTTTTCTTCCCCCCAAATCGCATCATAGTATTCAGGATAAAGTTTTTTTCCGCAGTCGGGACAGATTGCATGGCTGAACAGGGCCTCGGAATGCTCGCTGATATAGGTCTCTATTTGGTTCCAATACCCTTTATCATCGCGAATTTTTTTGCAGGAGGCGCATATCGGTAATAGTCCGGACAACTGCTTGACTTTGGCGAGTGCCTCCTGAAGCTCAACGATAAGTTTGTCCCGCTCCTCCTCCGCCCGCTTGCGCTCGGTGATATCCTTGACAACGCCGTCGTATGACAGCAGAATCCCGGAGGGGTTCCTGTATAGGATAATATTGTCGCTTACCCAACGCTGCATTCCGTCTTTACGTATGATCCGATGCTCGATAGGCAGGATATCATTCCCCTCCAGGATCTGCTCCACGCGCCTGCTTATCAGTTCTCGGTCCTCAGGCGCTACCATGGTAAACCAGAGATACGGGTCAGCAGCAAACTCCTCTGCCGTGTACCCGGTCACGGCTGCACAGGCCGGACTATGTTTCGTCTCCACAGCGCGACCGTTTTCAATACGCACCGTATACTGGTAATCCGTGAGACCCTCGGCGATACGCCGGTAGCGGGATTCACTTTGCAGCAGCGCCTCTTCCGCCTCCTTGCGCTTGCTGATATCACGGATAACGCTGCAGCAGTATTTGGCGCCCTCAATTTCTATCAATTTAACATGTGTCTCCACAGGGAAAACAGAACCGTCTTTGCATATGTGAGCGGATTCAAAACGCAGTTCCCCTTTTTCCAATATCTCGGCAATTTCTTGAGTGGTAAGCTCGGTCTGCTCCGGAGCCAGGATATGGGACAATTTCATCCCGGACATTTCTTCTTTCAGATATCCCCGGGATTCAACGGCAGACTTGTTGGCAAAGATTATATTGCCGGCGAGATCGTGAATGATAATAGAATCGGCAGACAGGTCTAAAACAGGAGATCGTCGTTGCAATGATTCCAATGTCAGGCTTGAAGGCGGCATAAAAAGTATCCCCCCACTGCTCTCCAGAAAACTTATTGCACCCAACGTAACCAATTACATGATACTATCCTCAAAACAAATTATCAATGTTGCGAATTGCATCACCTGAAATTTATTCGAACGCGAATCGTTGTCTCAGGCAGGAATCTATTCTTCGAAACAGATTTCGAGAAAGAAACTTCCAGCAATGGTATCAAATGGTATGCATATGATCTTTCCGTTAGTTTTGTGAAATATCGTGTGATTTTTCCCTGCTATCATGGAAGGAATAGCCATGTCGAATTTATACCCTTTTCCTGAAAGTATCGCCTTGGCGCCTCCACAAATCATATTGGTAATCTCACCGACACAATCTACAATTTCATCGCTGATTTTATCTGCTTTTTCATCCGAGCATTTGAGAGTATATATGCAATATGGCAGACTCGGTAAATGTCACTGCCATGCTTCCCTTGGCCTCCAACCCCGTCAGCCCGACAATCCCGGTAACATCACCTTTTGAGGATTTGTCATTTTTCACGAAAGGTTTACCGGGTTTTGCGTCCGTCCGGGCCATTGTCTTTATCACATTGATCGTACTGATCAAAAAGGGATTCACAAATGCTAAATTCATATTTGGGACCTGCCCCCATTCGTTATGCCAATCAGAATTAGGATTTTTCAACTATTAACCCTTATGTCGAATGATTTCTAAAGTCAAACTGGAGACTCCCCGGGCAAAACCGCAGGGAATCTCTCCCATTATCTTCGTTCTCTGTCCATTTATTACTGCACTACGAAATCAGTAAAATAGAGGGCCTTCACTGCCTTATATCCCAATACACCGTTGATTCTATCCAAAAGTTCATCCTTGAGCTGCAGCCTTCCTTCGGCAGACATGATATCCTGCGCCGTCTTTCCGGTGACTATCATGATCACAGCATCCCTTATCGGCGCAGTCCTTGCTTTTACCAGCTCCGCCAGGGTGGGGGCTGAAAGATCTATGGATATACCCAGCTTTGCATACCTTGACCCCGCTGTGTCACCGATATTTAGAATGAAAGGTTCCAGTTGGACCTGGGAGGCGTCCTTCTTCCCCTCACCTTCTCCATGACCCTCTCCTGCATGGGCAGGCACGGGTGTTATGCTGACAATAAGACACAAGAAAAATCCTGCAACTGCACCGATAAATTTCATAGACATTCCCCTCAATAGTTTTTCAACCTATATGTTTTAAGAAGACAGTTATATTGTTCCTTTTCGGTCCCGGGCGGTGCTGAAATATAGTCTTCCAGTCTCTGATATCTCATTGCGCCCCTGATGAGCATTTGCTTCCATTGATCTTTACCGCATCTGAGATAAGATCAAGCAACGCTTTATCGTTGAAGGGTTTTTGAAAATAGCCTGCTGCCCCTTTGGCCATTGCTTTAACCTGAACCTCGGGATCACCCAAAGCTGTAATGAACACAATGGGGACCTTGATTCCTATCGATTCCAACCTGTCCTGAACCTGAAAACCATCGAGCCCCGGCATATGGATATCAAGGATCAGACCATCAAACTTTTGATACATAGCGGACCGGATAAACTGCTCTCCATCGGTGAAAGAGACGGCTTCAAAGCCGGAGGACCACAGCAGACGGCATAGTGATTTTCCCACAGACTTATCGTCATCGATAACCGCAATATATCCGCCGTGCGTTTCCATTGTGGATAATTATGAATTACCGGCGGATAATAAACAATTGGACTTTAGTCTTATATCGAAAGGTTGCGCGCCTTTTCAGCTATACGCACCAGTTCTGCAACCGACCGGGCCTGCAGTTTCTGCATGACGCGTCCACGATGTACCTTCACCGTTTTTTCGGCGATGCCGAGATCGGCGGCGATCTGTTTATTCAGTTTGCCGGCTACAACGTGTTCAAGCACCTCAGTTTCCCGCGGTGTCAATGTTGCAAGCCTTTTCCTGATTCCGGCAAGCTCTGATCTCACGGCATTGTCGCTGCGGCTTTTTTCCATAGCTCGATCTATGGCCTCCAGGAGGGCTCGGTCGGTGAAGGGCTTTGGCAGGAAATCCACTGCTCCTGACTTCATGGCCTGAACGCCCATAGGGATATCGCCGTGCCCGGTGATGAAGATGATAGGCAGCGAAAGACCCTGTTCACTCAAAGTGCGCTGCAGTTCGATACCGTTCAGCCCGGGCAGACAAATATCCAGGACGATACAGCCTGGCACATAGTCCCGGTAGCTCCCGAGGAATTCCTGGGCCGAGCTGAAAGCCTCGACCCTAAACCCGCAGGCCGCCAGCAGGACACGAAGACTCTTCAGCACCGACAGGTCATCGTCCACCACAAATACCACAGGTTGAGCTTCACTCATGAATTTTCCACAGGGAGCAGAATGACAACCCTGGTTCCGCCCCCAGGCGCGTTCTCGATCAGGATTTTCCCCCGGTGTTCTTCGATGATCGTCTTGCATATGGACAGCCCAAGGCCCAACCCTTCAACCTTTGTCGTGTAAAAAGGTTCGAAGATCCTGCACAGGCCGGCTTCAGGAATGCCCGGACCTGAATCGCTCACTTCTACGGCAACGGAACCATCTATGCCGAAGGCCGTGCTTATTTCGATCCGCCGGCGGCGTGAAGCTGATCCCTTGACAGCATCCAGTGCGTTCATCACCAAATTAAGGATTACCTGTTCCAACTGTATGCGGTCACCGCTAATCGACGGCAACCTGTCTGACAGCTTCAGTTCAATTGAGACATGGGCCAGCAGAGCGTCGTTGCGCACCAATCCATGGATATCCCTTACTAAATCATTTACTGCAAGGGACCGCATTACCAGCTTGTCTTTTTTCAGAGGCGCCCGCATGCGACGTATTATTTGTGCTGCTCGCTCGTCATCGGCAACAATGTCCTTCAGGATTTCGCGGATCTCTTCAGCATCGAACTTCCCGCTCATCATGCGAAGAGCGGCACTGGAGTTTATCATGATCGCTGCCAAAGGCTGGTTCAGTTCATGGGCCAGAGAGGTCGCCAACTCGCTGAGTGTGCTGACCCGGGACATATGGGCCAATGCCTGCCTCATGTTTTCGGCTTCCTGTTCCGCCAGTTTGCGCTCTTCCTGGGTCTGCATGATTTCGATGATTTTTGCTTTAAGCTCTTTGTTAACTATATCGAGCTCTTTAGTCCGCTCAACAACCCGATACTCCAGGTGTTCTGTCAGCTGTGCCTTTTCCTTGTCTATTTTGAATTTGTACAGGGCCACTTCCACTGCTATCCGGAGTTCTTTGACACTCACCGGCTTCAGCAAATATCCATAAGGCTCTGTCACCTTCGCCCTTTCAATTGTGCTTTCCTCGGAGTGTGCCGTCATATATATTATCGGTATGTCATATTGCTTTCTTATGCGGTCAGCCGTCTCTATCCCGTCCATCTCTCCTTTAAGCTTTATGTCCATCAGCACCAAATCGGGCCGGGCCGCTTCTATGCCTTCAAGGGCCTTCTCCCCGGAGGCGTATATCCCGGTGATGGAATGCCCCATCTCCAAAAGTTCATCTTTTATCTGGAGGGCCAGTATTGCTTCATCTTCAACTATGAGTATGTTTTTGTTCTTTCCCATGTTTAATCCTTCCCGGTTTTAAATATAACCATAGCTTCCGTTCCTTTATCAGATTTGATCTGGAGGGTCCCCCCGAGCTGTCCTGTTAAAACTTTGACAAGCCGAAGGCCCAGGGTGCTTTCCTCGTTATAATCAAAACCTTCCGGCAGGCCAACACCATTGTCTTTGATTATCAGTGTGTAGGTATCGTCAGTCTTTCTAAAATCAACGCTTAACACCCCGCTCCTATTGTCAGGAAACCCGTGTTTGAAGGCATTTGTGAGGAGTTCGTTGATTATGAGGCCGCACGGTACCGCTGATTCCAGATCAAGTTCTATTCCCTCAATGTTGATCTCAGTGGAGATTGCACTCGTATCTATCCGGTACAGGCTGATTATATCTGAAATTATTGACTTTATGTAATCTTCTAAATTAATGGATGATAAATCCTTTGTCTGATAGAGCTTTTCATGAACAAGGGCCATCGACCTGACCCTCTGCTGGTTTTTTTCAAAGAGGTCCCTCACATCGGCATCCTTTATTTTTCTCGCTTCTAAAGAAAGGAGACCTGATACTACCGCCATGTTGTTCTTTACCCGGTGATGTATTTCCCTCAGGAGTGCCTCTTTTTCTTTCAGTGATTGCTTTATCTGCTGCTCCGCCTTCTTACGGTCGGTTATGTCAGTATTAGTGCCGATCATGCGCAGCGGATTGCCGTCTGCGTCGCGCTCAATGATTTTGCCGAGAGACAGTATCCATTTCCAACTCCCGTCCTTTGTATGCTGCCTGAACTCGACCTTGTATTCCGGTATTTCACCCTTAACATACCCTCTGTAAACTGCAGATACCGCTTCCTTCTCATCAGGATGCAGTCTTTCAATCCATTTTGCATAGGTTTCCTGAAATTCAGCGGGATCATAGCCAAGCATAATGGCATACTCGGGGCTTACTATAGCTTCGCCTGTTCTTAAATCCAAATCATAAATACCCTGTCCCGCTGCTTTCAATGCCAAAGTAAGGCGTTCCTCGCTCTCTCGCAAGGACTTTGCGGCACTCCGCTCCAGTGCCGACCTTTTGTCAATCTCCGCAACCATCTTGTTAAATGTCCGGGAAAGCGTTCCGATCTCATCTTTTGTTTTTATGTTCAGGAATCTGTCTTCCC
The DNA here is from genome assembly GCA_963830245.1 of Nitrospirota bacterium. Taxonomy (GTDB): domain Bacteria; phylum Nitrospirota; class Thermodesulfovibrionia; order Thermodesulfovibrionales; family Dissulfurispiraceae; genus JADFXI01. The sequence continues at coordinate 20,955 of CAWHNC010000067.1, read as the reverse complement.
CTGTTTTTTGTGGAAGATCCTCAACATGACGGGTGAAAAGTTCAAGAGGACTTATAAAATATTTTATGATTAGAGAACAAATAAGAAAGATCGCAGCGATGCGTATGACAGCAGCCATTATAAAGTAACGCTCAGCAACCTGGATGGGACGATATGCTTCAACTGACGGATAGTTTGCGGCAAGTATCCAGTTCTTCGTTTTCAGCCGCTTGAAAGAAGAAACCATCTTTATCCCGCGGGATGTTATGGTATCGTCGGTGCCCTCAAATCCCTCTATGGCCTTATCATAAAGCCTGTTAAGGCCGGGAGCCTGTTTTGTCAGGACCCGCTTCTTGTCAGGATGCATAATCAAGGTCCTGTCCGTGGCGGTCAGATAGAGATAACCCGTCTTCCCTATTTTTACGGTACTTAACCTGCCCATGCAGTCATCTTCCATGAGGTCGGCGCTGTCGGCTAATATGCCTGTTATTTTGCCTTTGCGGTCAAAAAGAGGCACTGCGAGTATGATGACCGGATGTTTATTGGGCTGGGAGGACACATACGGATCAGAGATACAGGGTTTGTTTGTTTTAAGGGTATTTATTATGTAATCACAGAAGGAAAGGTCCAATCCCCTTCTGCCGGGAGCATATGGCGATTCAACGAATAATTTACCTGTCGGCGTAAATAAAAAAAGATGATTGTCAACCGTCATATGCAAACTTGACCTGCTGTCAAGGTATGCCTGCGCTTTTTCAGGATGTTGCATTATGTCCGGCGGAGCAGTCTTTGCAAACGCAATAAGATGCTGTTGAGCGGTCAAAAGTTTAGTGTCAATTTCATCTGCAAGTATGGAGACCATTAGGAATTGCTGCTGGGCAATGGTTTCTTTAATGGTTTGTTTGTACTGTGAAAACGCGAATAATGCAGCTAATGCGAATATAACAGTAATAAAGATCGGTACGCTTAGTGTTAATTTGGTTATTAATTTCATAGCGACGGCATAATCACCTAACGTCCCGGTTCCGCTGAAGAAGGAGCGGTTCAGCCATTATCCTGACTCATTTTCTTCGGTCTCAGTACAATAATACCCGGTTTGGTTTTAATGTAGTTGTCAAAATCCTGGTCGACCACTTTCCGGCGCTCTTTTGAGGATGAGGCATGCCTAAGATACGCTTTGCCTCCGGTTTTGACAAAAATACCGACATGTGAAACATCAAGACCCGGTGTGTCCGAGTATATACCGATATAGTCACCGGTTTCCAGACTGTCAACAAGCTTGCCGGCCAGATCACTGGAAGGAATATATTCAATGTCACGGCTGAACGGCTGAATACCGCAGAGAAAGGATGTTCCATCTTCCCTGAGGTTCAATTGTTTGCGGACCGGCATTGCCTCCCTCTCTCCAATCTGTTTGGTGACATCGTCAACAAAATCTTTGTTGAATTCAATCCAGTCGGTAAAAAAGTGCTTTCTTGCTGTAAAGGCCACTTTCCCGGAGCGGTATCTTATTTTCTCCAGATTCTTTTCAAACTCATGGAACGAGCCCGACAGCCGCATAGCTTCGATATACTCAATGAATGTAAAACAGTCTACTTTCTGAAGATTTATTACAAAGACCTCCGGGGTAGCTGCGTCTCCGAGCATGGTCGATTCTTCATAAGCAGTGCCAAGAAAAAGGGATGAAATGTAATATATGCGTTCTCCGGGTGTACGGTATGAAGATGATTTCCGCAGCGTATCCTCCAGTGAGTCACGCGTCCATTTTCCTAAAAGTAGCATTGTTTCCCCGATATAATTGATGTTTTCATTCTACCACCTACCGGGGTTAAATTACCCGAACATCAAACCGGAACATCGAACGCTCAGTACTACTCTGAGTGTGGTACAATAATGAGGCGCAGGTCAATATCAAAACCTATAGCTGTAGATCGTTGAGGGTATTATTGTGATTGAAGAGGACAGATCGAGCACAAAAGAACAGATACTGGCAAAGCTGCACCAACGCAAAGATTTTCCGGCCATGTCGAACACTATCAAAATCATCAACGAATTCAAGATGGCGGAAGACACCCCTGTTTCTGAATTCGCCAATATTGTCCTTAAGGATTATGCCTTGACGTCGAAGGTACTGAAGCTTGTGAACAGTGTGAACTACGCCCAGTTCGGGGAGGTTACTACCATCTCCCGCGCAACCATCCTTCTCGGCATGGAAAATATAAAAAACCTCGCGCTGACGCTCATGTTTTTCGATTATTTCCAGAAGAACAACTCTAACGTAGAGCACATTGACACGATGGTCAAGTCCCTTTACAGCGGGATACTCGCCCAGAACATAGCTAACGAGATAAGCTTCGTAGACAAGGAGGAAGCTTTCATCTGCTCGCTTTTTCACACTTTTGGCAAGATGCTGGTGTCCTTTGCCCTGCCGGAGAAAATAGAGGCGATAAAGTGTGTGAGGCGCGAAAGGGGCATCACGGAAGATGCCGCTGCAATCTCTGTTATTGGCGGTCGCTATGAGGAGATTGGCATGGCGATGGCTAAAAACTTTAACTTTCCGAACAAGATAATCTACAGTATGCACAAGCTGCGCGGTATGGGCATGCAGGGCATGGTGGCAGCCGGTGATACTGACAAGCTCTATAAACTCAACTGCATTTCCTCTTTCGCCAATGAGCTTTCCGACATACTTTCGACGTGCACAGAAAGAGAGGAGATGGTCGAAAAGATCAGGAATCTTACAGTGACGTTCAGGGACTATTTCAGCATGCTGGACGGTGAGATAGAGGCTATAATCACTGCAAGCCTCGAGAACCTGAATGAGTTTTCCGGTATCTTCAAGATCAACCTCGACATGGTCCCTTTCAAGCAGCATATGCTGGCCTGGGCGGGGAAGACGGAGAAGCCTGCCGCTGCATCCCGTGGGACAGTGCTGGAGGACTTCTCAGACGAAGTGTTGGAAAGTATTGACATAATATTCGAGTCCGAAAAACAGGACACTCCGGACAGCATCTTTACAAAAGGCGTCCAGGATATCAACAGCGCCATATTAGGCAACTTCGCTCTGAACGATATTGTTAGTATCGCCCTGGAAACCATGTACAGAGGTATGCAGTTGTCAGGGGAGGCGAGGGCTTTCCTTCTGGTAAAGGACCTGAAGCAGCTCGTCATGAAAATCAGATACGGGTTCGGGAGCGGGATTGAGGAATTGAAAAAGTGGTTCAACATTGCACTTGACGCTCCGGATGACATTTTCAATGTTGCGATAACGAAGCAGACCGATCTTGTCATTAAAGACATGGATGCTGCTGACATCAGTAAGCTACTGCCGGATTGGTACAAAAGTAAGGTGTCTTCTGGAATATTCGTCGTTCTTTTGCCGATCATTATTGAGAAGAAACCCGTGGGGATGATCTATGTGGAGGGTGACAAGAAGGGTTTGCAGAAGATTTCCGCCAGCCAACTGAACTACCTGAGGATCTTGCGGGACCAGACAATTGTAGCAATCAGACAGAAACGTTGGTCTTAGCCGGATGGAAGCCTTAGACCGTCAAATGGTTTTTGCTGTAAAAGAGGAGATACTCCGGAATGTTGCCAAGACCCATGCGGTGGTTCTGATCGAAGGATGGGAAGGTACAGGGAGGACTGTTACCGCGCTGAAGGCTGTCAAAGGGATGGGTGAGGTTTATTATTTTGATGAGAGCAGGAATGGTGTTCCGCAGGTGCAAGGCATAAGCCCGGACTTGGATGAGATAACTGTCCTGGAAACCCCGCAGGCGCTGCGTGGGCTCTCTCCCGGCAAGTTGCAGTTTGTTATTTTCGACGACCTGAACCGGATGGGAGACGAGGCGCGTGCTGTTTTGACGGAGATGGTCAAGGAAAGGGTCGACGGCAGGTCCATACTTGTGATAACGCAAACGACAATGAACGCGCAGGATCTTCTGGAATTTATGGATGCGGTTGTTCGCGTAAAACATAATACTGTAGAGGTTATGTATTCTAAATTGTATAACATTGGAATTTGAGACAGTGGCAAATAGTTAAGGCCCCGGTTCCGCTTCCCGACGAGGGAGCGCTTAAGTCAATGCTCCGTTTTCTTTTATAGTCAGGGGTGAAGCTATGATGGAATACAAAAATAAAGTTATTGACGTGCATACCCATGGCATAGACGGGTACGACACAAGGACGCCTGACGAGAAAGAGATCCTTGCAATTGCAGCGACACATGGCTCTCTTGGTGTTGCAGAAATCGTCCCTGCAATCTACCCTGCAGCGATAAAGGTCATGAGAAAGCATATGAATGCAGTCAGAAAGGCCATGGAACGGCAGGTTGCTTCAGGCCACGGACTTCAGGCGTCAGTCGAAGGGCGTCAGGAACCGGCAAAGATTATAGGGGTCCACCTTGAAGGCCCATTTCTAAATCCTTTGCAATGCGGTGCTCTGGATGCAACTACCTTCCTTGAACCGACTGAATACCATTTGCAAAAGCTGATCGAGGGATTTGAGGATATCGTAAAAATCATCACCATTGCTCCGGAGCTGAAGGGCGCAGCGGGGACAATAAGAAAAATGGCCGACAGGGGAATTGTTCCCAGCATGGGACATTCTGCAGCGACATATAGTGAAGCTGAAAACGGATTTAATGCAGGTGCACGGGGCCTTACCCATATTTTTAATGCAATGCGTTGTTTTCACCACCGGGAGCCTGGGATAGCGGGATTCGGGCTTATTAACCGGGAGATTTATATTGAAGTCATTGCTGATCCCTTCCATCTCCATCGGGCAACTATGGAGATGATATTTAAAGTAAAGAATCCTGCAAGAATAATCATAGTCTCGGATTCGGTGCTGGAGTCAAAAAAATCCATGCAGGCCCGGGGCGTTACCGACGGCAGGGGCACTCTTATGGGCGGCAGCATGAGCATAACGGAGGCAGCTTCCAGACTGATTGAAATGGGGTTCGACAAGGGCATCGTGAAGAAGTGTATAACACAAAACCCCGAAAAGTATCTTGCTATTTAACGCTTGTGCTCCTGCCGTTTATCTGTGCTGAAAAGGATTGATCCACAAGTCTGTCACTGCATTAGAAAATAGGGAAAGCGACCATTTCCGGTGACGCAAAAATAGTCGCCGTTCCATTTGTCCATAACACTTATTCAACCTTCACCGCTATCTTCTTGGTTTCAGCAAGGGCCTTTGCTGTCTTGGGCAGCGTTATGCTGAGCACTCCCTTTTTGAACTTTGCATCGATCTTGTCGGTTTCAACTTCTATGGGAAGCGGAATGGTCCTGCAGAAAGAACCGTAAGAGCGCTCCATACTGTAGTAGTCTTTCTTTTTCTCCTCTTTCTCTTCCTTCTTCTCCCCCCTGATCGTTAGCAAGTCGTTCTGGAGCGACACATCAATATCCTTTTCATCCATGCCGGGGAGTTCAGCAGAGATCTTGATCTCTTTGTCATTCTCGGTCACATCGATCCTGGGACTGAAGGCGCCTAAACGGCCTTCAAATGGTTCCATATCAAAACCACGGAAGAAGTTGTCAAACAGAGAATCCATCTCCCGTCTCAGAAGGGCAAAAGGGTTCTCCTCTTCCCGCTTTACAGGAACACTCTTCTTTCCAAACGGAATAAGATTACTGATCGCCATGGCAATTACCTCCTTTTCATAGTGATGCATGACTTCAACTGATATTGATAAGCCCGCCTATGCCTTCGGCCTTAACCGGTATCTTCGTTGTCTTAGCCGACGCAGCCTTGGGCATGACAAGTTTTAAAACTCCGTTCTTTACTGTTGCCTGAATCTTGTCCCTGTCAACCTCATCAGACAGGGTAAAAACTCTCTGGTAATCACCTATGCCATATTCTGACATGGAGAGCCGGTGGTCTTTGGGTATATCGGTGCTAACTTTCCCATAGATGGTCAGGACATTCTTCTCAAGTGTCAGGTCAACGGATTTCTCATCCACACCAGGCATGTCGGCAATAACAACTATGTCATCCCGGTGCTCGATGATATCCACTTGAGGCAAATATATCCTGGTCGCTCTTGTGCGCTCACCTGTCTCCGGAGTTTCAGCCTCTTTCTTCTGTATTTCCTTCTCCGTTTCAGCCATAGTTAATGCACCTCCTTCCTGAAACTATTCCGACTTGATTGCAATCTTCCTCGGCTTTTCCGCTTCTGCACGCGGAAGGAAAATTGACAAGACACCCTTTGAAAACCGCGCTTCAACCTTGGCGGACTCAACAGTAAAAGGCAGCTGAAGGGTCTTTGTAAATTGTCCGTTCCACCGTTCCCGCCGGTGATAAGACTCGCCTTCTTTCAGCTTTTCTGCCTGACGCGAACCGCGCAATGTAAGGGAATCCTTAATAACAGAAATTTCAATGGCGCTGGGATCAATCCCAGGTATTTCGGTAGTAACCACGGCGTTATCAACAGATACCCACACGTTAGTTGCAGGAAATTCAAAAGTTGATGGTAAATCAACACGTCTGAGTGCGCGTCTTATTACCTCGAACTCGTTCAATGTGTCAAAAACCCGGTCAGACCATAACATAGCAGTCACCTCCTCTGTTTTAATGGCTCATAACAATGAGTTATGCTATTAGCACTCACAGCTATAGAGTGCTAATATAAAAAATTATCATATTTGGGGGGGCTTGTCAAGAGGCTTTCCCATGGCTTGATTTAGACCCTTAGGCTATTTAACCCTTGTGATCCTTCCGTTTATGTGTGCTGAAAAAGGCTGAGGCAAATTCCGGATATAGTCTGTGAGCGCATCGAGGTCAACAGTGCCTGCTGCGTGGCCGGTCCTGTTGCCGAGTAATTTGAAACCGTCACCGCCGCCGGCAAGAAAGCTGTTTACCACGATCTTATACTCGCCAGCTGGACTAATCGGTATGCCGTTCCGGAATATCTTGACTATGCGGCTGCCTGCAGGACGGGTGCTGTCCCAGGTATAAGCAAGGCCGGAAATCTGGAGCATTCGAGGGTGCGACCCATCAGACCCCTGCTGCCACTGCTGATTAAGCAGATCATATATTTGCCTTCCGGTCAGATTCATTTTTACCAGATAATTATTGAAGGGCTGCACATCGAAGAGGGCGCCCCATGTGACAGCGCCGGCCCGGATGTCGTTACGTATCCCGCCGGGGTTCGTAAAGGCAAAGTCGGCGCCGACTGCCGACCTCTGGGCATCAGCAATCAGATCGCCGAGAGCGGATTCGCCCGAGCTGTTTTGCTCGCCTGTTATGTCCTCTGCGGCCCGGCCGACGACCTGGTGGATCAGCGGTCCGACTTTTGCTTCAGCCGCTGCTACCAGTTTTGAAACCGCCGGATCAGGGGTCAGTCCGGGGCCGGCATCGGCATAAGTGGTGACAATGGACGCCGATTTCCTGACAATCTTCCTGGTGGCGCGGTCTATTTCCAGATCGATGTCGGCATATGCGGTGCCATAAGCATAAGCCTGGGTAAGGAGCACCTTCTTGCCGTGCTTATTTTTCAAAAAAGCGTTGCTGAATTGGTGGGTATGACCTGATATGACAACGTCGACTTCATCATCCAGGCGTGAAACGATATCAGCAATGGGGCCATCGACAGTTTCTTCCGGAAGCGTTGGGCCGCTATAGGCTTCCTGGTGCCCTCCCTGATGTATGAGCACAATTACAGCACTCACGTGTTTGGCCCTGAGTTCGGGGATACACTTGTTGATAGATTCCGCTTCATCAAGAAAGGTAAGGCCTTTTACGGCAGATGGTGTAACGATGCCGGGTGTGCCTTTGAGTACGGCGCCTATAAAAGCAATCTGGAAGCCATTTACCTGCCTGATTACATAAGGAGGCAGGATATGCTTTCCTGTTTTCGTATCGACAACATTTGATACTACATAGGGAAATAACGCGCCGCGCCACGGATCTTCAAGAAAAGGACCATCGGGATGATTACCGCCAAATATCAGCCGCATCATTTCGTCCACCCCTTTGTCAAATTCGTGGTTGCCGATGGTGGCTGCCATGTTGCACCTGGGGTCCGCGAAAAGACCAGGACTTTTTGATGCAGGCATTATGTCCGGACCCTCCTCATATCGGCAATACTTATTTGCCAGCATGTTCATAAACATGATTGAAGGCTCATCTTTAAGCAGTGCTGATACCGGAGACGATGCCCCCACTTCATCACCCGCATGTACGATAAGGGTATTGCGCTCTATGCCCCGTTCAGCAGCTTTGAGGTATGACGCCAGAACCGCCGCACCGCCTGCCGGGCGGTTGCCGACCATGCGTCCCGCAGGCAGGCGGCCATGAAAATCGTTAATGGCAAGAATTTTAATGTGGAGGGTTGAATCGGGTAAGGCATAAGCGCCGGTGAAGCCGGCCAGAATGGAGACAACAAGGATGAAACAGAAAAATGACCTTGCAGATAGTGATTTCATTGTTTAATTGTACAGCCTTTTACCTTTAGCTGCAATGGAAATGCTCAGAGTTTTTTTGTTACAATTCTATTTTATGAGATTTAACGCATGGGGCGGTGAATAACGGATGAAGGCGCGGGTGCATCTATTTGTCTCGGGAAGAGTGCAGGGTGTGAGCTACAGGTGGTTTGTCCTTGATACTGCCAATACATTGAATCTTGCAGGATGGGTAAGGAATCTCCCGGACACCAGAGTCGAGGCTGTTTTTGAGGGAAACCGTGAAGAAATTGAAAAGGCCATTCTGCAATGCAGGCAGGGCCCTCCTGCATCAAGGGTTTCCGATATAGACGTGACCTGGGAAAATGGAATTGAGGGTCTCGCTGATTTTGAGATCAGGCATTAAAAAGCGATAATATCAAAAGTTTTATGAAAAAAGAGGATAAGATTAATGAACCCCCAAGGAAACCACGGAGGACGCAGAGTAAGCTTTATTGATGACAAGAAAAGTCTTTCAGAGTGCACTGAGTATTTCTCGGTGTTCTCGTTGTTTCAGGTTGTCTCTGTGTTATCTGTGGTTAATTTTTTGAAATGTTCATGATTGAAGCCCTGAGAGATAAGGTGATAGCCGGGGGTGTCATTACTCCTTCAGAGGCCCTCTGGATTAGCGGGCTTGATGATTCTGCTATTATGGGTCTTTTTGCTGCTGCAACCGGCATACGGCAGCACTTCCGGGGCGACAGCATTGATTTGTGCGCCATCGTCAATGCTAAATCAGGCGCTTGTTCCGAGGACTGCTCGTATTGCTCCCAATCATCGAAGGTCGAGACAGGTGTCGCGGTTTATCCGCTCCTTGAAGAAAGTAAAATCATTGAAAAGGCACTGGAAGCAAAAAACGCCGGGGTAAGGAGGTTCTGCATTGTCACGAGCGGCAGGAAGGTCAGCAATAATGAACTGAGCAAAATGGGTGGTATGGTCAGGGCGGTAAGGCGGACCGGCCTATTGCCATGTGCAACTCTGGGGCTTCTTAATAAGGAGGAACTATCATATCTCAGGGAATGCGGCCTTGTGCGGTATCATCATAATCTTGAAACATCCGAAAGTTTTTTCCCGGAAATTTGCAGCACCCATACATACCATGACAAGCTGAAAACCATTGAGGCGGCCCTGTCCGCGGGACTTTCCGTATGCTCGGGAGGCATTTTCGGCATCGGAGAAACGTGGCAGGACAGAGTGGAGATGGCATTCGCGCTGAGAGCGCTTGATGTCGACTCTGTGCCCGTCAATTTTCTTATACCGGTCAAAGGCACTCTGCTGGGTGAACGTGAGGTACTTACCCCCTTCGAGGCACTTAAGATTATCAGCCTCTACCGTTTCATTCTGCCCGGCAAACAGATACGCGTATGCGGCGGCAGGGTTCAGGCACTCCATGAGTTCAACTGTATGGTATTTATGGCGGGCGCCGATGCTGTTCTTACTGGAAATTATCTGACCACAACAGGCAGAACTTTTGGTGATGACCTGGAGTTGATCAGGCAGAGCGGGCTGAAGATAGCCGGCCAGTGACCGCGCCGGCCTGTCCACGACTGTCGGGACGTTATCTGTCCCGAAATGCGGCACTGCCGATCCCCTTCATCGTTTTTGTTGAATTTTTTTTTCTGTCACTGTACTATAGCCATATATGTAGAAATCCCACCTATATTTTTTTGGAATGATAAATATCACGTTTTGGGAGGAACCGGATGGCAACAGTTTCAAAGAAATCAAAAAAGAGTGTGCTGGCTGTTAAGACCGCAAAAAAAGTAAAGGGGAACAAGTACGTTTATTTTTTCGGATCTGGTAAGGCTGATGGGAAGGCTGAGATGAATAACCTGCTGGGCGGCAAGGGCGCCAACGTTGCAGAGATGGTCAACCTCGGCATGCCTGTACCGCCAGGTTTCACTCTTACCACGGAAGTATGTACGCTCTATTACAAAAACAACAGAAAATATCCCTCTGAGTTAGTGCCCCAGGTAGATGCCGCTCTGGCAAAGGTCGAAAAAATAATCGGAAAAAAATTCGGGGATGTGGAAGACCCTCTCCTCGTATCGGTACGTTCGGGGGCGCGCAGGTCGATGCCGGGCATGATGGATACGGTTTTGAATGTCGGCTTGACGACAAAGACAATCCCGGGGTTGATAAAAAAGACTGGTAACGAACGCTTTGTCTTTGATGCATACCGCCGCCTGATTATGATGTATTCCGATGTTGTGATGGAGAAAGCAGCCGGGTTAGAGCCTGCCGAGGAACAGACAGTTCGTTATAAACTGGACCATGCACTTGAATTGGTGAAAAAAGAGAAGGGATACAAAAGCGATACCGATCTTACGGTTGATGACCTGAAAAAGCTTTGTGATAAGTTCAAGGTTATTGTCAGGGACACGCTTAAGAAAGATTTCCCTGATGACCCCAGGGAGCAGCTCTGGGGCGGTATCGGCGGCGTTTTCCAATCATGGATGGGGAAGCGGGCCATCGCGTACAGGAGGATTGAGAAAATACCGGAAGATTGGGGGACCGCAGTAAGTGTCCAGTCAATGGTTTTCGGGAATACCGGCGACAATTCCGCTACAGGCGTCGCCTTTACAAGAAATCCGGCAACTGGAGAGGACATTTTCTTCGGAGAATGGCTGCCTAATGCGCAGGGTGAAGACGTCGTGGCCGGTATCAGGACACCCAACCCTGTGAATAAGGCAGGGAAAACTGAAGATACCAGACACCTTCAATCTCTTGAAGAGAGTATGCCGAAACTCTACAAGGAATTATTTGTCATTCAAAAGAAGCTCGAAAAACATTACAGGGACATGCAGGACATCGAATTTACAATTCAGGAAGGAAGACTCTGGATGCTTCAGACAAGAATCGGCAAGCGGACAGGGCAGGCTGCCATACGCATGGCTGTTGAAATGGTAAAGCAAAAGCTTATAACAAAGGAGACCGCTCTGTTGCGTGTAAAACCGGAGCAGCTTGATGAGCTTTTGCACCCGAGCGTTGATACTGCAGCAGAGAGGAATGCTGTGGAAATAGCAAAGGGTCTTCCTGCAGGTCCGGGCGGCGCCGAGGGAAAAATAGTTTTCACTGCCGATGATGCGGCCGCATGGGCCAAGAGGGGAGAGGATGTCATATTGGTGAGAAACGAAACATCGCCTGAAGATGTCCACGGCATGCACGCAGCGCAGGCTATTCTGACAGCAAGGGGCGGAATGACCAGCCACGCAGCACTTGTTGCGAGGGGATGGGGCAAGTGCTGTATTGTCGGTGCATCAGCGCTTGAAATCGATGCACATAAGAAAGAGATGTGTGTAAACGGTAAAATCTACAAGGAAGGGGAATGGATAACGCTTGACGGTACCAAAGGCCGTGTCTACGAAGGGAAGATACCGTTGCTGCCTGCCGACCCCGAAAGCAACCCCTGGTACAACGAACTGATGAAGTGGGCAGACCAGTTCAGAACTTTAAAAGTGCGGACTAATGCCGACATGCCGGAAGATGCCGTTGTTTCGAGGAAATTCGGTGCTCAGGGAATAGGCCTGTGCAGAACAGAGCACATGTTCTTTGGCCCGGACCGCATAAAGGCAGTCAGGGAGATGATTCTTTCGGATAGTCTCGAAGGGAGAAAAAGGGCATTGGCAAAACTTCTGCCATTCCAGAAGGCTGATTTTATCGGCATATTCAAGGCGATGGAAGGCCTGCCGGTCACTATCAGGCTGCTTGATCCACCGCTTCACGAGTTCCTTCCCAATACCGACTCTGAACTTCGGGAGCTTTCAGTGGAAATGGGGGTCACATTTGACCGGCTGAATGTAAAGAACAAGTTTTTACATGAAGTTAATCCGATGCTCGGGCACCGCGGCTGCCGGCTCGGCCTCACTTATCCTGAAATATACGAGATGCAGGTGCAGGCCATTATGGAAGCCGCCTGCGAACTTGCCAGAGAGAAGAAAAAGGTGATGCTCAAAAGAATCGAGATCATGATCCCTCTTGTCAGCTATGTCCATGAACTTTCACGGCTCAGGGAACTGACTGTTTCTACTGCAGATCGTGTGCAGGAAGAATATAAGGTGAAAGTCCCGTATTCAGTGGGGACAATGATAGAATTGCCGCGTGCCTGCGTAAAAGCCGACATGATTGCGGAATACGCCGATTTCTTTTCTTTTGGAACGAACGATCTTACTCAAACAGTTTCCGGATTGTCCAGAGATGATGCAGGAGGGTTCCTGCCGTTTTATATTGAGAGCGGCGTATTGCAGGACGATCCTTTTATTACGATTGACCAGCAAGGCATGGGCGTTTTTATGCGTATGGCTGTTGAGAAAGGAAGAAAGGTCAAGAAAGATCTTAAAATAGGAATATGCGGCGAGCATGGCGGGGAACCGAAGTCTATTGCATTCTGCCATGAACTCGGGCTTAATTATGTCAGCTGCTCTCCATACAGAGTGCCGATAGCGAGGTTTGCGGCAGCACAGGCTGCCTTAGAAAAATACCATCAACCGAAATAGTCAAAATGCAATAAGATGGGGCTGTGGTCTGTGACTGGAGCCCCCATCTTTTTCAAACTATTTGTCACTATTTCTTAACTTGACAAGATGAACAGCTTATTCCATTATTAAGGTAATTTTCCAGTTATTCAGAACGTTTTTTTATTGACTCGCCTCAGGGGAGGTTGGCGTCATGACGATTATGCTGGGATTTCTCATCGCGGTCCTGATTATTTTCCTGATGGTGAATCTGGTCATGCTATCCCGCAGACATAATCGACTTCACTGCGAGTTGAACAAAACATACGCTCAAATCGAAAAATCCAGAAAGGCCTTCGACGCTCAGGTGCTGGACCGGACTGCAGCAATCAGGAAAGTGAACGAGGACCTGCAATATGAAATAGCAGAAAGGATGAAGTCCGAGGAACGGCTTATCCGGCAGGGAGAACTGCTGCGGTCCGCTGTTTCCGTTGCCCCCATGGCGCTATTGGCAACTGACGGCAATGGAGTGGTTCTGCTTTCCGAGGGAAAGGGTCTCTCGGATTTAGGGCTCAAGCATGGTGAGGTTGTGGGGAAATGCGTGTTTGATGTTTATAAGGATGGGCCGCAGATTCTGCAAAATTTTAAAATGGCGCTTGCCGGAGAACCGTTTAATACATTTATTAAGTCTTCGGGCAGAGTGTACGAATCCTGGTTCTGCCCGGTGCGTGATTCAAATGGCAAGGTGGCGAGGGCCGTTGTTCTTGCTGTTGACAGGGGTGAAGAAACAGAGAATAAACAGTAGGCAGTGAGAATAAAAAAGTTGCTCCCCACTGCGGCAGAATATATTTTTGTAACTGTACGAAGTCCGCATTCATCTTCCCGTAATCTTTGGTTCCATATAATGATTGCAGTCTCAAATCAGGAACCGGAGAGCTGAAAGTTCCTGAGCCAAACCATTTGTGCAAACAACTGTGAGGTTTAGTTTATATGCGCTTGCGCGGAAAATATAACATTGGCGTGCTGTTTTTGGTCTGTTTGGCTGTCGGCATGCTTTTGCCGGTTTCAGTTGCCTGCAATAAAAAAGATCCGGATCAAAATCTCCATCTGCACAGGGTAGCTGCTCTTACTCTGTCATCAGGGGGGCAACCCGGTTTCATTGACAGGTATATTAGTTCAAAATGCCTGAAAAAGAGCGGTAAGTCCGCCCACACTCTTTTTGGAAGAGTTGTTTGCGTGCGGCGTATGATCCCTGAAGAAGACAGGGTCACAAAAATAATACACTTGCGCAATGCAGCAACGTTTCCAGAGCACAACTTCACTTTATACAGCCGTTGGTCCCGGTTAATTCTTCCGGTGCCGGCATGTCCGCAAGACTTCCTGCTCGCTTTTTCAAGGCGTTCCCCACCTTCTGTATAGCACTTCTGTCCGGAAACAGTGATTTAACCTGAAGTCAGGCGAAGAGAGCGGAGTATCTTACTTCCGGCTTACGGCGCTGTTTTTGAATATCAATATGTTTTAGACGAAGGAGATATCATGAAAAAAAATGGAGCAAACTGTGAATATATGGAAACTGACAAGGTATTGAATCTGAAAGCACAAAAAACGCCCGGTATTTACGACAGGCATAAAATAATGCCTTACGGCAACGTTTCTGACCATAAGAGCGAGAGCCCGCAACGCTATCCTCATTCAAGAAATTGCGTATGGAGTTACCACTTAATAAATATGATGGCAAAACATGGGCAGCCAATCTGTATATTTTCTGTCATTGACGAGCATACACAGGAATATTTGCGTTGTCTCGCTGCACACCATATAAGCGCGCAAAATGTAATTGACGAGTTGTTCAGTCTTTTTCTGCAAAGAGGCATACCAAAGTATCTTTTTGCGTTCAATGACAACAGCGACATACCAAAAACCATTTGCGAATGGATCGAGAAGCTCGAGGTCAATTGCCCTTTTGTGGAGCTGAAAACTTACGAGGAGTATGGATATGGAATATTGTTCAGGGAAAAGTTGATGAAAGACCTCTCTAATGAAAAACGGCTTGCCTCATTGACTGATGTAGAGTTATGGCTGGAAAACTGGAGAAATAAACACAACCGCTCAATGAATCTCATACACGTATAAAGGAGTTTAAAAAATGAGCAGACTAATCAATAAGAAAGCATATGCTATTGCTGTGCTGTTCACAATCGCAGGCTTGTTAATGGGACTCGCTGTTTCGTCAAGTCTCGGAATTAACACGAAGGCATATTCGGAAGAACCCGGGATATCCAAAGAGGCGATCGATCTCCTCTCAAAGACTGACGAGGCTATGGCAGAGGTGGCAGCTGCTGCAAAGCCCGCAGTCGTAAACGTATCGACCACCAGAACAATAAAGACACCAGGGATAACAAATCCTTTTTTCAACGATCCTTTCTTCAGGCAATTCTTTGGCAACGCCTTTGGAAATGCAACCGGTCCCAGAGAGCACAAGCAGGCGAGCCTCGGTTCGGGAGTCATCATCGATAGAGCAGGCTACATACTGACGAACAACCATGTGGTGAAAGACGCCGATGAGATCAAGATCAAACTGTCTGACGGCAGGGAGTTCAAAGGCCGGGTGATCGGTACTGACCAGAAGACTGACCTTGCGGTGATCAAGATCAATTCCGATCATCTGCCGGTGTTAAAGATAGGAGACTCTGACAGGCTTAAGGTTGGAGTGCGGGTGTTAGCAATAGGCAACCCTTTTGGCCTTAACCAGACGGTGACATCGGGAATTGTAAGCGCCACCGGCAGAGCGAACATGGGTATTGCGGATTACGAGGATTTTATACAGACCGATGCGCCGATCAATCCCGGTAACTCCGGAGGGGCCCTGATAAACATCCGGGGTGAACTTATAGGCATCAACACCGCTATATTCAGCACATCGGGGGGCGATCAGGGGATCGGCTTTGCCATACCGAGCAATATGGCAAAGACGGTTATGGAGTCACTTATAAAGAACGGCAAAGTGGTGAGAGGGTGGCTGGGGGTTTCAATACAGCCGGTAACGCCTGACATCGCAAAACAGTTCGGGTTAAAGGAACAAGGCGGCGCACTGGTCGGAGATGTTGTGGAAGGCAGCCCGGCGGAAAAAGCGGGACTGAAACGGGGCGATGTGATTATTAAATATGACGGCAACCCGGTGAATGATCCGTCCCAGTTGAAAAATATGACTGCGGGCACTCCTGTGGGCAAAGAGGTCCTGCTCTACATTGTCCGTGACGGTAAAGCTAAACCGGTCAAAGTCGACATTACTGAGCTGCCCGCGACAGGACAAACAGTACAAGGCTCGTTCAACAATCATCTGAAGGGAATTCATGTACAGAACATGACCCCTGAAATCAGGAGGGGCCTGGCAATCCCGGAGCGTGTGAAAGGTGTCATAGTTACCGACACGGAAGAGGGAACTCCTGCGGAACGTGTTCTTATGCGAAACGATGTAATAATCGAGATCAACAGGAACAAAATCAGCACTGTACAGGATTACGAAAAAATAGCTGATCATATCAAACCGGAGCAGAACGTCCTGCTGCTGGTATACCGGGGAGGCTCCGTGCTTTATCTTACGCTCTCAGCTCAGTAAATAGATGGCGAGCTTACAGGAAAAATAAAATCTCTTGCATCAGCTTCCCTGCGATTTCGCCGCAGGGAAGCTCAATAACCGCATGTCAATGAAGGGCGGGTCACTGTCACCTGCCCTTCTGCTTTATGAATGAATAAGGGTTAAATTTATCATGGAAGGCAAGATTCTGTTATGAACTATTCGCGACCTTTCTTCCGCTTCACGATTGCAACAAAGATGCTCATAGGCTATCTCGGGCTCTCGGTGATAATTATCATAATCGCCGGTCTGGCCAGTTCAAGCATTAAACATCTTATTGAGATCAATAACAATGTCATTACAGTCGATGCTCCGGTTGTCGAGATAGCATCTAAAATGGATGATATTATTTTTGCCGAAGAATTATATGGCCGGAGCTATCTTCAGCAGAGAAGTCCCGAACTATTAGACCAATATCATAAAGAAGTGGAGGCCTTCGGCGACTGCATCCGTCAACTCAGGTCTGTGCCTGACAGAGAGTTTTTTCAATAGACAGGCTTGAGCTGCTTCATCAGGAATACAATGCCGTTTTTCAGAAGATGCTTGAATATAAAGGCAGTATAAGCCCGTTGCTCTCCGGTGACTTCGACATGTCAATACGAGAAAGGAGGAATGAGCTGAGCCGTTATATCAAGAAGATGTCCAGTCATGGAATATGGAGCCAGAACAGGAAGAGGCATATTTCAGCTGAGATCGGCTCGAGGGCCCGCCGGGAGATAATAATTTATAGCATTGTCCTTATTGTGCTCGCGGTAGTTATCACTATTGTTATTACCGGTAATATCGTTGTGTCGATAAGAAAGTTGAAAAAGGCCACAAGGCTTATAGCCAAAGGAGAATTTGAAAACCTTCCCATGGTTAAGAGCAATGATGAGCTTGAGGAGCTTTCGATCTCCATCTCCGAAATGGCGAGGAGGCTCAAACAGCTCGAAAAGATACTTATCGATATGAGTCCTCTGACAAGATTGCCGGGCAACATTGCGATAGAGAAGACCCTGAAGGAAAGACTTGGCGACGGCTTACAGTTCGCTTTCTGCCACTTCGACCTCGACAATTTCAAAGCCTTTGGCGACAAATACGGGTATGCGATGGGGAGCGAGGTCATAAAGGCGACCGCCGGGATCATAGCCACAAGTGTTGCCTCATACGGTACAAAGGATGATTTTGTGGGGCATATAGGAGGGGACGACTTTGTGGTTATAACCAGTCCGGACAGGTATGAGGAGATATGCCGCGCTGTTATAGAGACCTTTGACAGAACTGCCCCGAATTTTTACAGTCCCGAGGATCGCGACCGCGGTTTCATTGTAGGGAAGACCCGCCAGGGCGAAGAAGCGGACTTTCCGATTATGACCATTTCGATAGGGGTAGTCACAAACCGCCATCGCCGGCTCACAGACCCCCTTCAGATCGGTGAATTATCGGCGGAATTAAAAGAGTGCGCAAAGTCGAGGAGCGGAAGCAATTGCGTTGTCGACAGCGTAGAGGACGACACTCGGGAAGATTCTGACAAATTATTTATTCGCGAAACCTAAGTGCACACATGTAAAGAATATACTACATAATTCTGCATCTTGTTTGAAAAATATCATCATCTTTTTCTGCCGGCGATCTATGCTCGCTCTGCAAAAAAAATGATGCACTGCAATATTTTTTTTGCCCTCGAACCACCGAATATATCTTTTTCCATTCTATTTATTGCTATTTATCAAGCTCTTATTAACAGCGAATAAAATGGCACCATACTTGCTTTAACCTTGAATACTAAATCTCTATATGAGGTGAACCAAGCATGAACGGCAAAATCCAATTTCTGCTAACAAAAGTTTTCTCGCGTCCTGGCTGGAAGTGGTTCATCATTACCACTGTTCTGCTTGGAGCTACAGGGGCAACGGGGATGATTGCCTTTTCCGAGTTGAGCAGCGCGAGCTTTATTCCTCCGGAGACAGTGCAAAGCTTGCCCGCGGATTCAGGCTATTGCTTGACCGGGCAAGGACAAACCGACTCAGAGGCCAAAAAGCCTGCCATCAAAAACGGTACTGTCACTGTGCACGGGACCGATTCTAATGACTGGGCCTTGGACCTGCTATGCATGATTAATTAAGGAAACAGGATCTTTCAGATTCCTAAAATTAAATTTTTAAAAGGGAGTTATTAGAAATGGGCAGATTACAGTTTTCCTATTCCAGTCTTTTCTCGCATCCCAGATGGAAGTGGTTGATCATTTCCACTGTTCTGCTTGGAACCGCAATGTTGGTGTTGAACGTAAGCGTTGTCAATGCAGCCATGCTTAATCTCAAAAATACGTTGGGAATTTCGATGGCGGCAGGCTGGCTGTTTTTACTGGGCTGCAGTTTAAGCGGCTCATTTTTATCCAGTCTTCTGGGAATAGGTGGCGCCATATTCATAATTCCTATTATTTTGTATTTTCAAAGTGGTGTACATTTGAATCTGGGGCTGCATCAAATTAGTGCTCTTTGCACCCTTTTCGTATTTGCGGCGGGCGTCGTCGGTTTTTGGGCCCATGGCCGGCACGGGAAGATAGAGAAGCGGTTGGTGGTGGTAACCGGCAGTAGTGCATCCATTGGGGCGCTGGCAGGAGGGATTGTGCAATTCTATCTGCCGCATAATGTGATTTTAACAACATTTGTTGCCCTGCTGTTCCTAATTGGTATTTTAATGATTTGGCCCCTTAAAGTTGAGCATAAAGAGATGCCTGAATATCCGATAAGTAAAACAGTTGCTGGTTGTCTGATAGGAGGCTTTCTGGCGGGCATTGTGGGAATAGGGGGAGGCACTATACTTGTGCCCTTTATGATCCGCTTTCTTAAAATTCCTACCAGGCTGGCCATCACTACCGGTCTGGCCCTGGTGATGCTGGCGGGCTTTTTTGGCTTGATCGGCAGGCTGGAGCATGCATCCTCTGTCCACTGGATTTTAGGCATACCTCTATTGCTTGGCATACTGCCGGGCAGTTTGTTGGGGGCCTATACCAGCCATCGGATGTCTACAACCGTTTTGCGCAAGAGCTTTGCCGCTATGATCCTGATGCTGGCGGTTCGCACAGCCATAAGTATGGTTTAGTTCCTCAAGAGCTATATGAATAAGGTTCGCGAAGAGACTGGATGTGGCAAAACCTGACAGTTATATAAAAAACTTGCTGGAGCACTGGCATGATTTCCGCCTGAAGCTCTTCTTTGAAGGTATATTAACCGGGGCCTTTGCCGGTGTTGTCGTGGTCTGTTTTAGACTTATGCTGGCCTGGACTAGCACGGCAAGACCTAAGCTGTTTGCTATTTTAGGGTCAAGTGCCTTTGAGTGGACCGCGTTATGGTTTGTTTGCCTTATTATTATAGGCTTGATTTTGTCCTGGCTGATCAAGATGGTGCCCATGTCTACCGGCAGCGGCATCCCCCAGGTGAAGGGCATTCTGGCGGGACATTTACGGATGGGCTGGCCAAAAGTAATCGCGGTGAAGTTTATTGGTGGTCTATTGGGAATTGGGGCAGGCCTTTCCTTAGGTCGGGAAGGTCCTTCGGTGCAATTGGGGGCGGCGGCTGGTCAGGGGATTAGCCGGCTTTTGAGACGCACCAGCATGGAGGAAAAGTATTTACTCACTAGCGGAGCAAGCGCAGGGCTGTCCGCAGCATTTAACGCCCCCCTGGCCGGGGTGGTGTTTGCCCTGGAGGAATTGCATAAAAACTTTTCCCCGGTGGTGCTGGCCTCTGCTGTGGCCGCTTCGGTTACAGCGGATGTCGTCACTCGCTATGTTTTCGGGCAGGGTCCGGTGTTTGATTTTCACAATATTCCCTTGCTGCCGTTTCAGTATTACCTGTATGTTGTTGTCTTGGGTCTTTTAGTCGGAGCTTTTGGGGTGTTATTCAACTCGAGCCTGGTTAAATTTCAGGTTTTTTACGAGAAACTACACTTGCCGGCACAATTAAAGCCGGCCGTCCCTTTGGTAGCGGCCGGTTTCCTCGGATTTGTCCTTCCCCAGGTGCTGGGTGGCGGCGCCAGGTTAATCAATTCGTTACCTCAAATGAATTACGGTCTAACTCTACTGTTTGTTATTCTTGTGGGCAAATTTTTATTTACCATGCTGAGCTATGGAGCGGGCGTACCGGGTGGCATTTTTATGCCCCTTTTAGCCATAGGCGCTTTGAGCGGCAATATGTACGGCAGCATTGTGGCCCAATATCTTCATGTTGACCCTGTTTATGTTAACAACTTTATAATCCTTGCGATGGCCGCATACTTTAGCGCCATTGTCAAGGCGCCCATTACAGGCAGCATTTTAATTATGGAGATGACCGGCAACATGGAGCAGCTTTTGCCTTTAGTTACCGTTTGCATGTCCGCCTATATTGCCAGCGATGTGTTGAAAGGCAAGCCTGTTTATGATATTTTGTTAAATAGTATTTTGGCTAAACGAAGACCGGGCGGA